>CANPTW010000001.1 GCA_947577075.1 uncultured Oscillibacter sp.
TCAGCTTTGCGGCGGACGCGGCCTCTATCGCTTCGACCAGCCATTTCTCCATCCATATCGAATCCCGGTCTTGGAGCTGGATTTGCAGATCATCGGCTTTGTCCGCCTCATTGTCGGTGTAAATCAGAGCTTCCAAATAAGGCCGGATGGACTTTGTGATGTCTGCTCCGGCAAACGCGATTTCCACCGCAGCGCGGCGGGCCAGACTTTGATTGCTCACGGATTCACCTGCTTCCAGGGGGGCAGCGTGTCACTGGTTCTTTTGGGGATCTCCGGCAGAACCAGAACGATACCGGCGGGAAACGTGTAATACTCGCGATACCGCAGGTTGGCGTTCATCAGCTTGTCGGTGTGGGCCGTGTCCCCCAGCTGGGTATAGGCGATCTTATCCCACATATCGCCTTGGATGGTGGTGTAGGTTTTCATCTGAACGCCCCCCTCGCTGCATCGGCCTGTGCATCCTCCATGGTGTCCATGACGCGCTCAACAATCTCGTCCGCAAAGGCCCGCAGGTCTTGAACGGTTTCCTGGGTGGCGTTTCCGTCAATCTGGAATGTCACCTGGACGGGAGGCATGGATCCCCCGGTCGGCGCCAGCTTCGCAGAAACGGCCGGCTCGGACTTGGCTTGCAGCGCGGACGTCTGCGCCGCGTTCAGCACCTTTTCCCCACCGTTGAAGAACATCAGCTCGGGGCCGTTCTCACCGACCATGGCCCAGCCCGGCTCCGCGCTTTCTGTGCCGGTAGCATAGCCCCGGTTTCCGCTCGAATACCATGCGCTGTTCACATACGATGGTGTCCCCAGAGAGTTGGTAGCGGCCCTGGCAAGGGCCTTGTATGCGGCCTGCACTTCCGGCAGCATATCATTTGCCGCGTTAATGTACCCCTGGATGGTGGCCCGGCCGCTGGCTGCTGCCTCGTCCCCCAGGTCCATGGCTTCAATGTCCTCTGCAAGCGCCTGTTGCAACTCGTCCATGGTGGAGGAAAAATCCGTTTTGAGGTCAGCTACACTTCCGGCGGCTGCCTCCTGTTCCTTTTGGAGCTCCTGCCAGTTGGTGACCATTGCCCGAAGGTCTTCGTCGCTGGCATTGGCAAGACCGGCGATAGCGTTCACGCTGTCCGCGCTGCCGTCGGCAAAACTGGCGATCACCGCGCTCAGGCCCTCAATGTCCGCGCTGCGCTCCGTCAAGGATTGCAGATTGGTGTTGTAGTCCTGCCAGTAGGTGATCTGGCTCTCCAACGCAGAATTGATACTGCCCGCACTGGTTTCGACCACAGCGGCCGCTTCATCCCACAGGGCATATTGCCCGGAAATGGAATCCAGCGCGGCGGTGTACGCCTCGTTATAGGCCTCCGTGAGCGCGGTCACTTGGCCCATGACATCCTCAATAGCGCCCTGTAGCTCCTGGGACTGGCGGGCAGCCTCGGCCTCCGCCGCCGTCTGCTCCTCCGTGACGCCGGTGAGCTGTTCTACGGCTTCTTTCGCGCTCTCAAACTCGGCCTCGGCGGCGGCGACTGCCTCGGCATCCTTGTCCATGGCCTTGTTGAGATTTTCGATGGTGCGCTCGGCCTCGTACATCTCGTCCCGGTACACACGGATAGAATCTTCCAGCTGGTAGTATTCGCCGGTGAGGGCCGTTCCGTTTTCGCAGGCCTCCTCGGAGAGCTCGTTCATCCGCACCAGAGCAGCATCCCAGTTTTTCTCGGCTGTCTCCAGCTTGGTCTGCGCCTGGGTCAGCTTGATACTGTTCTCCGCCGCCTCCATCAGAACGGCGCCGTACTCGTCATACAGAGAGTTAAGATACTCCTGGTAGGCCCTGGCCTGGGCGTTCTTTTTCAGCTCCTCGGTGTTCGCCCGCAGCGTCTGCGTGTCGGTCTCCAGGGCGTAGGTAGACCGGCCGTATTGGTCGGTGGTCTGGCTGATGCTGTCGGACAGCTCCGGCATAGTCCGCAGGAGGAGAGCCAGGGTGTTTTGATACTCCTGGTTCTGCGCCGCATTCTCGCCCTCGGCGGCCTCGATCTGTTCCAGCTTGTCGATGTAGACCCCGGCTACCTCCGCTGTGGCGAGGGTTTGGGTAGCCGCCTCCTCATAGGCGACGCTGGCCTCGTCCATCGCCTCGCCCATTTCCCGGGCGGCGGCGGACAGTTCTTTCACGGACGGCACGCCATCATCAGCGGCGGTGGTCAGGGCCATCACGCCAGCAGCCAGCGCACCAATAGCCCCCGCCGCCAGAAAGACCGGGTTGGTGAACATAGCCGCCACGTTCAGCGCCTTAAACACCGTCATAGCGGCATTCACCCCAGTAATGGCAAGGGCCGCGCCGCCCATGACGCCGGTAAAGGTCAGCACCGCCCGCACAAGGGCGGGATTTTCTTTGACAAAATCATCCACGACACCGAAAACGTCCGTTCCGATTTCATACAGTCCCCGCATTTCAGGGATAAACTGCTCTCCGATGGTGGTTTTCAGAGCGTCCCATGCGGATTTCATCAGGGTAAGTTGGCCGTTCATATTGTCCAGCTTGACATTTGCCATGCGCTGGGCCGCTCCGGTGCAGTTGTTGATGCTGTTGGTGAGGGAGGCATAGTCGGCATCGGTGGCGTTCAGAATAGCCAGGAGGCCGTTATAACCGCGCTGTCCGGCGATGGCCTGGGCGTTTGCTACCCGTTCGGCCTCGGTCATTTGCTCGAAGTAGCCGCGCAGCTCATCAATGGTGGAGCCAAAGCCTTTCATGGTGCCGTCGGCCTTGATTGCGGAGTATTCGTACTCCCCAAAGGCCGCGCCGGTGAGGGTCACGCCCTCCAGCAAGCCATTAAACGTGTTCCGCAGGGCGGTACCGGCGATAGAGCCCTTGACGCCGCTGTTTGCCATGAGGCCCATAGCCACAGCCACGTCCTCAATGCTGTACCCCAGGGCTCCGGCCACGGACGCAGACATTTTGAACGTCTCGCCCATGATGGCTACGTTGGTGTTGGAGTTGGTAGCTGCTGCCGCCAGCACATCGGAGAAATGGGCCGTGTCTTTGGCTGTCAGTCCAAAGGCGCTGAGGCTGTCCGTCACAATGTCGGACACCATAGCCAAATCCTCGCCCGACGCCGCCGCCAGTTGCAGAACGCCGTCCATGCCCTGGAGCATATCGGTGGCATCCCACCCGGCCATCGCCATGTAGCCCATAGCGTCGCCGGCTTCCTTGGCGGTGAATTTGGTGGTTGCCCCCAGGTCTTTGGCCTCAGCCGACAGTGCGGCCATGTCCCGGGCGTTGGCCTGGGATAAGGCCTCTATCGTAGACATAGCCTCCTCGAAGTCACCGGCCACGCCGACGCACTCCATGAACGCCCCAGCGATCTCTTTCACTGCCGCAGCGACGCCGGCGGCGGTGATGGCCTGCCCAGCCGCCTCGAACGCCTGGGCGGTTCGCTCCCCGAATGTCCCGGCACTGTCCGCCGCCTTGTCCTGCTCGGCCCTGAGCTCCTTGATCCTGGACGTAAGCTCGGCATCCTTTTGGGCGAGGTTGCCCGTATCTACCCCAGCCTCTTTCAGACGTGCGCCGGTAGCCTCCAATTTCTGTCCCTGCCGTTTCAGCGCCGCCTCGGTATCCTTGATGCGCTGCTCCAGCTTGACGCTCTCCCGCTCCAGACCGGCGGTAGAGCCGTTGGTCTCCCCGATTTCCTTTTGGAGTAGGTCGTGCTGCTTTTGCAGGTTTTCCAGCTTGGCGCGGGTGGCCTCGATTGCCGCCTGCTGCTTTTGGTAGGACACCACGTCGCCCTGAAGCCGGTGGAGGTCGTGGATCTCCCTGCCCAGCCGGGCAAACTCCTGCTGGGCTTTGCTGAAGGTGCCGCTAAAGCCCCCGTTCATTTTGGCGTTGAGGGCAAATAGCATCTCGTATTCTTTTCTACTGGCCATTGCCTCCCTCCTTCCCGTCCTCGACTATGGCGTTATTGGCCTTGATCCAGTGGCGCAGTGACATCAACGGTTGAGACAACCAGAATGAAATATCATTCCGATAATTTTTTGCCAGGATCAGGTACTGCTTGCGGAGCCACTGTCTGTCCTCGCCGGCCGTGACCCCGCACGCTGCAAAAAAGACCGGGCGCTCTGGATGACTGTCTGGAAATCCCGGATAGGCATGGACTTCAGAGCCCGCGCGTCCAGAGTACGGGTACCGTCCTCATTGCGCAGAGTGCAGGCGCGAACAGCCATACCGCACAGGAAAAGGCCGGTAAATGCCGGCACTACCAGGGTCTTACCGTGCATCAGCACTTCATCCTCAATTTCCAAGTAGTCAGCGCCGGTCAACGTACCCCAGTTGAATGTCAGCGTATCAACTGTGGTGTCTTTGATAGCGTCCTTAGTGATGGAGTGGAAGGTAAACGGGCCGCTGAAACGATGCGTATAGGTGGTGATGTCGTTTCCCGCTTTCGCTTCCCGCTCCATCTCCTCAGCTGCGGCCGCGCCTTGCGCGTCGGGCTGGATGTTCTCCGTACTGAATTTGTTCTCGCTGCTCATAGGGATCCTCCTACAAAAATTTGGCCCGGTGCAGAGGTTGATCTGCACCGGGCGATATTTTTCTGATTAGGTCATGCCCATCGCTTTGCGCACAGGCGCGGCGTTGTCCACGCCGTTGACCTCATGCTGCTGGCTGAACTGGTCGATGTCGATCACCTTCGCACCGTTCTTATACACCGTGTACTTACACACGCTGTATACGCCGGAGGCATCGGCGGCAGAGGCCGTCGCAATGGTTCCCGCGCTGGTCTCGGTGGGCCGGATGGAGAGATCGAACTTGTTCTGCTCGATTTCCTCTTTGCGGCTCACGGAATCAAAATACTGATCCGCAGCATACAGGGAGACATCGTGCCACTCGTTCGTGCCGAGCTCAACAGCGGCATCGGTGACGCTGGAAAACTGAATGTTGAACGTCATGGCCTCGATCATAGCCGCCAGGGGGATGGTGACGTCACCCATGAGGCCAGCGCCCGAAGCGGTGACAGTCTTGTACTTGATCGTGGGCATGGTGACCTTGGCAATGCCGATCAGCGGGCCACCATTCTTATACATCAGGTAGTCTACATGGCCATTGGGATAGATCATAGTCGGTTACCTCCTTATGCCACCAGCGCCGTCTCGACATAGGAGACATCGTACTCCAGGATGAAGTCGATCCTCTGGGCCGGGACGGGCGGGGCGTTGTAGACGTGCAGGGTGATATGTCCGGCCAGCAGATTGGTCAGGGGATTCTCGTTCGCCAGCAGCTCGCACCGCGCCCCATAGAGGTACCCGCTGCCGCACAGCCCGCCCAGCCAGATATTGCAGGTCTGGATGATGGAACCCTTCAGCGGCGTGGTCAGGGGCTTATCCTGCTTGGGCCAGAACGTCCGAATCAGGGTATTTCCGATGAAGTCGAACATCCGGGACACGGGGATAAACTGATCCTTGACGTCGGTGTTACCGGGGAAGCAGGCGGTGTAGTTGCCCTTGGCCACCCAGCCGCTGTCCATAAAGTTGACGGCGGTGACCACGCCCCAGTCGCCGGACACCATCTCCACCTGGGGCCACGTCAGGTTGACCTCGGTACCGTCCTCCAGGCAGCAGGTGTCCATCTTGAGATTCTTGTTGGACGGGCTCTCGTAGGGGACACCCCGGTTGTCCGTGTCCACCTTGGCCATCAGGCCGCACAGCTGCGTGGACAGGTGGAACATATAGTCCCCCAGCTTTACCATGGGCCAGCAGAGGATCTGATCCACATCCACAAAGCTGTTCTTGTTCTTGTATGCGGACAGCTGGGAATACTCCGTGACACCCTCCGAGCTGCTGTCCGCGTCGATGACGGCCTTGCCCTTGAACAGACCGCTGATAGCGGAAGCTTTGGTAGCCATCACCGCTGCCACTACCGTATTGTGGGACCAGCCGGGGGCCGCAATCAAATCGGGAACCGTACCCACCACCGTCATGGCCGCGTCCACCTGGCCCACGCCGTCCACCACATCGGCCACCGTTGCCGTCTCAGGGGTGACGGCATCATAGCCAATGTTCAGGGTGGCAGCGTCATACGCCGCGCCGCCGTCCAGCAGCTCCACGATGCAGACATAGGTATCGGTATCGTCCCGGTCATAGAACACAGAGAAGTCCTCGTCCGGCTTCAAGGTGACCGGGGACGCGCCCTCACCGCTCCCCGGGGTAGTCACCTGCAGCGAGCCGGCAATGGCGTCGATGGGGAGGATCACCTGATGATTGGTCACGGGATAGTCTTTCGGCTGTGCCGCCGCTTTCATCTTGGAGGGATCCAGGATGTTGCAGAAGATTGCGGGCTGCTGGCCGAACAGCTGGAAGTGGGAGTACATGAACTCGCAGAGCGTGTACTTCTTCCAGTCATAGGAGAAGCCCAGCTTCTCCACCGCCTCGTCCCAGCTGGTGGCCAGAACGGGGGTATTGGACTTGGCAGGCTTCGTTGCCGACTGCACCGGCGCCGTCCCCACCACAAAGGGGATGCCCACCTTGGCCACGTTGGGCGTACTGACCGACGTGGCCTGTTCGTATGCGTGAACGCCGAGAATTGCCATACTCTATTCCCTCACTTTCCCTCCGGCTTTTTCAGCTCGTTGTAATTGGCATACAGGACGTTGCCAGGGGTCTTGACCCGCAACCGCGCCTCCGGCAGCGCGTCGCCGGCCACGATCAGGGTCTTGACCTTGGGGTGCTTCTCGATAGCAGCGGCCGCCATCTGGTGCGCGTGCTCCCGGTCGCCCCGGTAGATGCTCCCGGTCTGGATCAGGCCCTTGATGTTCGGGCCGATGTAGATGTAAAAGCCGGACGTGTTGGCCTCGGCCGCCTTGGATGTGGCCACAGGCTGCTCTTTCTTCGCCATATCATTCGCTTCCTTTCAGTCTTATAGTTTCTTCCAGGTGCTGCGGGTGGGGATCCCAAGGCGGCATCCCGTGAATGACCCGCGTTGTGTCAAGCCGCTTCACCGGCGGCATACGCCAGACCGTCACCATCTCACCAGCAAAGTAGGGGGCGGAATCCTCCGGGTAGGCCATAGATTCCATACCGGCTTCCAGGTCAAGCGTGAATTGTGCGCCTACGATGGGACGCTCCAAAAGGGAGAGGTACAGCTGATCCATGAGGGTCAACAGCGCAAGCCCGCCCTCCTGTTCGTCCGGGTTATATACGCAGAAAATCGAACGCACAACGGCCGTAGAGTTTAACCGCTGATCCTTGGGCTGGATGGTTTTATCGTTGATGAACTGGTGCAAAATGTAGGGAGCCTTTTTCTTTGCCGATTTGCTGTCGGGCAGACGGGTACAGAACACTTCCGCTGCCCTGGGCTTAGGAGGCTCCTTGTCCTCTTTCTGCTGTGCCACCGGGAAAATCAAATCCCGCGTAACATCCAAGGTGAACGCTTTCAGCTCTTTCAGCAGGATTACCTTGCTCATGGCCTACCTCCCCCAGCCGTTGAGTAAGCGCAGGATTTCATGGTCGATGCGCTTCTCGTAGGTGTCGGCCACCTTGCGCTCGATCTCGTCCGTCACTTCCTCGTTGGAATACATCATCTGCGGCGTGGCCGGGCCGTACAGCTCCTTGACCGGGAACCGGCTGGGGCCGATGCGTTCATATACGCCCCGGTGCCCGCCCATCTGTGCAGAAAAGGCCCGGTCCAGCGTCGCCGCCGAACCAGACCTTTTGACCTGCGTGACTACTTGGCCACTGCCGTTGACGTGGGTGCTGAACTTCATCAGCGGGATCACATTCCCCCGGAAGCCAAATACCACGGAGAGCCCGCCGCTATCTTCCCGGACAAAATGGTTTATGTCCCTGGTGCGGGCTAAAAACTCGCTTTGGCTGATGGTGTACTCTTTTGTGACCGGCTGCTTTGCAGCAGTCTTGCCGGCGGCCGCAGCGCGAGTGAGCGCACTTCCCACCGCCTTATAGACGCCGCCGTTGATACCGGCCAGGAGCCGGGTGGCCTTATCCAGACTGTCCTCGGCGATGTCTACCACCAGACCGGCGTACATAGCATGGCCGCTGTCGGCGCTGGTAATATCACTCATTCGTCAATCGCCTCCAATTCCACCCGCAACATCCCCAGCTCGCAGACTGAGGATGCGACATAGAACTCCCGGAAGAATCCTCCGCCGCCCTCCTCGTCATTGATCTTGATGCGGGTGCCCTTTTCCGGCTGGTTGCCGCCCAGGTCATCCAAGGCGCAGTGCAGCACCGAGGACACCAGGAAGAGCCCTTGGACATGATCGCTCACCAGCTGGCGCCGGTCCTTTTCCTTGAGGCCGGAGAGGACGATGGGAATATCCTCATAGCGTTCCCCGTCATATTCCACGGTGCGCTTCTCGGCGAACTCTCCCAGGTTCAGAAAGACGCTGTGGATGTCCGCGGCCACCATGTCCTTGAAGCTCACGCCCCAGGAATCGCGGCGGAGGGCGCAGGCGGCTCCTCGTCCCCCTCCGTGACCTCCACGGCGGCAATCAGCGCCGCAACATCGCCCTTGTTGTTGCACTTCTTGATGGCGGCAACATCCACGCCCAGCGCATCTGCCATTTCATCCAGCTTCTTCCGCGTCAACTGGAGTAAGCTCTCCACTGTGTAGTGGCCGTCCACGATATCCAAAACGGGCTCGTCGCTCCTGCCCATTTCTTGGCCCGGTGTGCCGCCTCCGCCTTCAGGTATGGTGCTACCCGGATTATTGCCGCCATCGCCAGGAGGCTGGGTTACAACCGCCTCCTTGGGCCTTTCCTCGTCCACATAGGCGGCGACACCCAGACCAACCAGCCGTGCAGCCTCGGTATCAGGCACATCACAGATGCCACCCTTGGGTACAGGTTCCACAGAGCCATCGTCAGGCCGCCAACCGTAGGTGCCAGCAATTATTTTGACTTTCATGGTGTGCTCCTTTCAGATATATCTCATGCTACCACGTTGGCGGCAAAGATGTAGGGGCAGTAGTTGAGCGGTGCGGCCAGGGGCCGGGTAGCCAAACGGAGTTTCCGCTGATCCTTGTCCTGGTCGATGCTGAACTTGGGAATGCGGAGGCCTACGTGAGTGGCGGGTTCCGTGGAGCCGTAGTCAATCTGAGTAATGCGGCCATACATCAGGTGCCCGCATCCAGGGGCCGTTACCATGGCGCCGTTCACAGGAAAGTATTTCTGCGTTGCGCCGGAGACGTCCACATAGGACTCGTTGACTTTGAACAGGTTCAAATCGAATCCGCCAAAATTAAGCACTCCCATGAACACTACGCCGGGATAACCTGTGAGCTGCTGCTTGATCTCCCCGACAATGATGCCGCTCTGCTTGTTCAGCGTATCGCGCACATCCTTGTTCTTTACGATAACAGCCGCTGTCTTGGGGCCAAGGATCAGGTCAACGGCAGGCAGCCCCCGGTCAGACAAGAGCGTACTCATAGCCTCGACATCACCGAAGAAGTCGCCATCCGGGTCGCTCCACTGCTTGGCAACCGTGAAGATGTGATCGCTGGTGTCGTCAAAGAATCTGACGCGCAACACCTCGCCCTCGGTCTTGTCGTCCATGTAGGTCTGCATGGTGCAGGCGTTGTTGATCATCGTCTGCACGGCCATCCACTCCTCACGGCGGCGGATACGTCTGTCCATGTCAGTCAGATCACGGAGCTGCAGACGCGCAGCACGCTGAGCAGGGGTGGAGTTAGCGTAGATGGCCTCGCCAAAACCGCGCTTGTTCAGTTCATCCATGGTAAGGAGGCGGGAAGGGGCGATATAAGCAGGCTCAAACTCATGGATTTCGTAGCCCTGACGCCCCATGGGGATGTCGCCAGCGCGCCGGTCCACGAACGCCGCCATCTTCTGGTCTCCCCGCATATACTCGGTGAGCACCTTGTCAGCGTCGAAAACATCATCCTCGCCAGTGACGAAATACCGGTCACGAAAGAAAGAGGGAACCGGCACAATTTCCTCGGTAATGGCCTTGAGGACATAGGTATCAAAAAAGTTCAGTGTAGCAGGCATCGTGTTACCCTCCTTAGGTGGCGGGGGCGGCAGCCTTAAAGACAATGTTGCGCATACGCAGATTGTCTTTGTCGCCCTCGGTGATGGTGTAGTCCTTGGCTGTCGTCACCTTGCCTGGATCGAAACATCCAGCGGTGTAGGTGGCCACTTTCACGTCCTCGGTGGTGCCCACCTCGGTATCGTCGCACAAGATGCAGTCCGGGATCAGCGTCTCGGCGGGAACAGCCGGCTGCCCCTCGGCGGCTTCCTTGGCGGGGGCGGCCTCAGTACCCAAGATGACCAGCTTGCCGCTAATGCTGGACTTCGCCAGCAAAGTCCCCCGTTTGTAGAGCGTGGCGGTGGTCAGCTTGGCGATGGTGCCGCCACGCACCTGGGGTTTGGGGGTGAGGTCTGTGATAAGACCGTCGTACTCCATATCGCCCAATTTTCTTCCGAGTTCTCTCATGGCTTATTTGCCCTCCTTTCCGAATAGGGCCTTGACTGACGCGCGGGCGTCGGCCATACGCTGATCCGGCGTCTGCTTTTCCGCGGGCAGTGCCTCGCCACGGTCGTGCGCGGCACCCACGCCCTGAGCGCCGGAGGCCTGGTTGTCGGCCTGCATCTGGGTCAGGAACGTCTGGCCCTTTTCGGCGGCGGCCTGGGCCGCCCGATAGGTCAGCTCCTGGGCCGTGCAGGCTTTCTCGCCGTACTTGGCCTCCTGCACCAGCGCAGGGTCGATCACGCCGGCCACAGCATCAATCTCCTGGAGCCGCTTACGCTCCGCCTCGATGTCACCGGCAGCGCCGGAGACAGCGGCAGCTTTCGCCTCAGCCTCCAGTTGGGCCGTCAGTTCCGGGAATTCTGCCCGAAACTCTGCTAAGGTTTTTGCCATAGGGTGGTCTCCTCCTTCTTTACTGCCGGGTTCATCCGGCGATTTTTTATGTGTCTCAGCCGGGGGTTCGTCCCCAGATTTGACCGTAGGGATACCGTCCGGGGCAAACATCCCCGGAGCCAGGTGGAGCGTCCGGCCATTCACGAACAGCCGCCGCCCGTCTGCGCTGGCCGCAATTTGGGCCGGTTCGCCGTCCTCCAACAGTTCGTCGGCAAATCCCTTGCTGACAGCCTCCCGGCCCGTCATGTAAGTAGTGTCCGACATCATGTGCGACAGCACTGTGTCAGACAGGCCGGTCTTGCGCTTGTAAATCTCCACCTGCATCTTGTCCCAAGCATCCTGGTTGGTGGCCTGCTCCCGCAGTTCATCCGCGTTATAACCGCCAAAAAGGAACGTCCAGCACTTGTGGATCATCACAAGGCTGGACGGATTGACCTTGACGGTATCGCAGGCGCACATGATAAGAGAGCCCCCGGACATAGCCACGCCGTCCACAATGCAGGTCAGGTGTACCCCTGCCCGGGCCAACTCCCGAAGCCGGTTATGGATGGTGTTGGACACGCCAGCGTCGCCGCCGTAGCTGTTCATACGGATGGTGATCTCGCTGCACCCGGCAATCCGTTCCAGGTCGCTCATGAACTCGTCCAGGAGGATGAATTGCCCCTCAACGGGGTCGCCCCACCAGTCCGTGGGTTGCTGGTCGTAGATGTCGCCATACATGGTGACCTCGGCGCTCTGGCCGTCCGTAGTCGCCATGGCATAGGCGGATTTCTTGATATTGACAGCGGGAACTTTGCCCGGTTTCGTAGGTTTGCTCATTCCGTTCCTTCCCCCTCGTAGTCATTTTTGTTTGGGTCTATCATGGCGGAGCCGCCGCCAGCCACAGACAGCAGTTCGTTTTCCCGCTTCAGTTGCTCGGCGTTCTCCTCCCAGTCTCCGCCGCCGCGCTCTCTGGTGATCTGCTCGTGGGTCTTGACGGCGTGTTGGGTCAGTAGCACATCCGCTTTGGCCTCCTTCAGCGGGTCAAGAGAGCTCTGCACCGGCCCGATCCACCGCGCTCCACACCACGCGGCCCTGAGCAGGGGGTCAGTGAAAAAGCCCGGTGCGTTGATACGCCCCCGGGCCACAGCCTCCGCCAGCCAAATCTCATAGGCAGGCTGGCAGAAGTCGCTCACAAACCATTGCCGCCGCATTCTGAAGGCGTCCCATGCGTCCTGGAGGGCGGCGCGGGACGCGGAGTAAGAGGCGTTGTATTCCTTGATCAGAACGTCATAGGGAATCTCCAGCGCCGCGCCAATCAACTTGCAAAACATCTTGACAAAGGTGTCAAAGCCAGTCACCGGCATGGTCGGATTGCCAAATCGGATGTCCTCGCCCTCCTGCAAGACGTTGATGGTGCCAGGCCCCATCTCCAACTCGTTCTCGCTACGGGATACGTTTTCTTCTCTGGGGTTTACTCCAGGGACGCCGTAAAGGTCGCCCGCTCCCACCTCGCTGAATGGGATTGCGTCAGGGTCGGCCTTGGTGACGATCCAGGCGGTGAAGAAACTCTGAATGACCGCCGCCATGAGCGACGAATCGGTGTATCGCCTCAGCTGCAAGAGCGGTTCAATGACCTGCGCCAGATAGCTGACGCCGCGGTATTGGTCGGGGCGTTCGCTGGACATGATGTGCAGGATGTTCGGCAGGCCTGTCTGTTCGCCGTAGGCTACCACCCGCTCCCATTTGGTTTCCTCGGCGGTAATCTGCCAGGGGTAGGTGTTGCGGATGTGGTAGGCCTCCACCATGCCGTCCACGCCCACCTCCACGCCGTCGTAGATGCAGTTCCCGGTCTTGGTGTTCTTCCCGTCCGTATAGCCGGGAGAGGTCGCCGCTCCCCCGTACTCGGCAGGAGTGCTCACTCGGTCTGCCTCCACCAGATGGAGCCGCAGCGTGTAGGGGCTAGTGGCGGTGGGCTCGGCCCGTTTCACCACCGCAAACACATCCCCGGACATGAGCCAGGAGAGAAGTGCCAACTGCTGCATCCCGTCAAAGTCGTTCATCCCGGTGGCGTCGCACCGCTCTTTCCTCCCAGCCCACATTCGGAACTCCCGCTCCGTCTTCCGCTGCCACTCTTTGGCGGCATCAGGGGAGAGCCCCAAAATATCCCGGTCAACGGCGCTTTTCAGGCTCAGGCCCACACCGACAACCTTTGTCCGATTGGTGTTGATGGCGGACGTTGCAACAGGAGAGGCCATATAGAGCATTCTGGCCCTTTGCCGCAACGTGTAGTTGTTCCAGTTAATGTCCTCGTTGGGGCTCCCGCTGCGGGGCAGAAAGCCCTTCATGGATCTCCGGGTGATACTGGCCCCGGCCTCACTGTAACCGTTGGCCTGTGGGCGGACGCTATCCGGCAAGAGCAGACCGGTTCGTTTATCCTGATAAATGCTGACCACCTCCCGTCAGTCAAATAAGCGGGCCGCCCTGCGGAAAAGGAGCGGAAATCCGCAGGGACAGCCCATGGTAAAAGCCCCGTAGGGCGAATACCCTACCAGTCGCGCGGCAGGATGGCGAAGGATTTTCGCACCCTCCCGCCGTTCAGCAGAGCTTCCAGCTCGTCAACCTTACGCTCCGCCTCCTCGATCTTGTCCTGAAGTTCGGGCAGGTCAAAGCGGGTGAGCTTTCTGTCGTCGATGGAGTAGGACTTCACCCCACCGTCCAGCAGGGCCAGATACGCCTTGCGGAGCTTCGCCAGGGCCTCCCGCCAGAACTCAAGCCGCGCCTTTATCTCCGTTCGATTTGCCATATAGCCCACCTCACCATTCGTCATACTGTTTCGCCCCGGCAGACCGCTTGACCCGGGAGCGCCGGGCTGGGGCGGGTGCTGCGGCGGTTGTAACCGCCTTTCCTCTGGATGCCTGGAGCCAGCGGTCTATGGCGTCCAGGTCTTTGGGGATGGCCTGGAACGCCGCCATAGCGTAGTTGCGGCAGTCCAGGGCCTCGTTGCGCTCATGCCCCGGTATCTTTTTCCACTGCCAGGGCTGGCGCTTTTCCTTGTCGTAGACAAGCCGCTCCGACAGCAGACCGACGAAATATCCGGCGCCATAATCGTCCCGCTTGGGGAAATGGCAGTATCGGGGGCCTGGTTCCTCCACCCGCAGGGCGTCCATGATGCGCTGCTTGCCGGAGTCTACGCCGATTTCATACATCCAACAGCTGCCAATGTAGCGGCCTTTTATCATGATTTTCTGCTTTTTGGGCCGGTCGGTGTAGGGCGCGTCGTGCTTGGTGGAGCCCATGATGGCGAACACCTTCTTGCTAATCCTGTTGCGGCACTCTTGCCGGACTTCACCGGAGAAGTGACCGCCCTGATCTACAAAACTCAGGGACAGACGCAGCGTGATACCGTCCGCGAAGTGAAACTGGCGGTCGAACAATACCTCGTCCAGCTTCTTCCATGTGTCTGGGTCGTCCGGTCTCCCCATGACGATGCCCTTCTCAATGCCCCAAGTCTGCCCGAAGTGACCATGGCCCACGACCTCATACTCCATGCGGTCGTCCTGGGTGTCCACACCGGCGGTCAGCACCAGAACGCCGTCCGGCAGCTCAATGGGCGTCCCGCCCTCTTGCAGACCGTAGGGCTCGACTTCCCGTCTGGACATCAGCGTGTCCTCGCTGGCGAGGTCGCCCCGATCTTCCCACAGCTCGCCGAAACGGGTGTTGTAGACCACCTGCATTTTCTCGGTACTGCCCCTGGCATACAGATATTCCAGGATGGTGGATTCCCAGGAGGCCCACGGGCTCACAAAAGAATTCAGCCAAAAAGAACGGACGCCCCGCTTGTAGGCGTCCGGGTTCTCCGCAACCCATTTGGCTGGCTGTCGCTTGATTTCCGCCTCCTCCGAGACGCAGGCACAGCCGGGGCACAGGTACAGAATATTGCTGACCTCGTATTGGGTCTTTTTCTGGACAACCGTTTCTTTGATGTCGAAACGGATATTTTCAAATTTAATGTCGTGGTACTCCCCGCAGTGAGGACACTGGACGCACCACCGCTCCATCGTCCCCTCATAGAAGGAGTCCGCGATTGCGCTGGCCCCCTTGATTGTGGGGGTGCTGACCTCCACCGCCTTGGCGTTGTAGAACGTGATTTGTCGGGCCATTGCCAGTTTCCAGGGGTCGCCCTCTTTGCCGGCCGACACCGCCCAACGGTCCCGCTCGTCCCCAATCACATAACGGATGGGCTTGGATGCCAGAGCGTGGGCCTCGGTGGAGCCGCAGAGCGTCAGGATGCCGCCGGGGTATGTCTTTTGCAGAATGGTGTTTCCGCTGTCTCTGCTCTTGGGCGAGGCCACCTTCCGGCGCAGCGTTGGGCAGTCCCGTATCATCGGGGCGATTCTCAGCTTGGAATACTCCTTGGCGTCCACGGTGGTAGGATGGACAAACAGGATGGAACTGGGGTCTTGGTCGATGATGTAGCCGATGATATTGTTCTCTAGCTCCGATTTGCCGATCTGGGAGGATGACACTAGCACCAGCCGCCGTATCTTCGGGTCGGTGAATGCGTCCATGATCTCCCGTAGATAGGGCGTCCGACTGACACGGTATGCGCCGGTCTCCGCGCTGCTCTCGGAGGACAGGCGGCGCTTCTTCTCCGCCCACTCTGTAACAGTGTAATTCTGCGGGGGCTTCATTCCGGCGAGGGCCTTTGAAATGGCGATATTGAGCCGGGTCGCCCTGACCGCTGCCTGCATATCAGCCATTTTCTTCATCCTCCGCGGCAAAACTCTCCCAGTCACGCCGTTCCCGCACCCGCTCCTCGTACTTCTGCGGGTCGTACTTGTATTGCGACAGCTCCCGCATCACCTTGAATATCTCGGCCCGGATAAGCTCGGACGCCTCTGCCGCTGATGTGATGTTGGCGACGTCTACGGCCAGGCGCCCAGGCAGGGCCAGGAGCGCCCCCCGTATGGCGTAAATCAGATCCTCCGTCATAGCGGCCACGTCCTCGGAGCGATGCATCTTTCCCTCCAGCTCGTCAGCCTCCAGCTTGGCAATTTTGGCCTTGGAGTGCTTCAGTGTGACCTCCGCCGCCTGCTTCGCCCGTTCCAGCTTCATGTCCTCGTCGGATACCGGTTCCTTGTTGATGGTGGCGATGTACCGTTGCAGGGAGTCTGCCAGCAGCAGGTGTCCACGCTTCACGGTCTGGAGCGTCCCGCCCCGGATCAGCTGATAGATGCGGTCGGCGCTCAGGCTGAGGAGTGCAGCCAATTCCGCAACGCTGACCTCTGTGTCTGCACCCAGCTTTTCACGTTTTGCCGCCGCCATTTGGCTGCCTCCTTCCAGAAATTTTAGTGAAATGACAAAATTTTTCTCTGGTAACTGAACGAAAATCGGGGTCGTCGAGCCCGCATAAGAGGGGCGGCCCCGTCACAGTACCTTGATGGTCGTGGCGGGACCGCGTTGCCGCTCCTATGCTCCTGGCAGGCCACAGCAGCCTGTGTGTCGGTAGTTGTCGTGTTGTCCATGGTCTAACCTATCCTCGGTGATGGATGCGGACACACGGCTTTCCATGGCCTCAGATGGTGGTATACATCTCGGCCTTGCTGTATGAGGTCTTGCCCTTTATCATCATCTCCAGGAAGTCGTCTCTGGAGAAGTCAGACAGGCGGAATACTTCTTCAGGCCTCATACCCAGTTGACGCCCTATCTCTTGAATGGTCTTGCCCTCGTCCAGCAGTCGTTTCACGATTGCTTTCATGGGCTCTAACAGGTGTGTTCCTCTCGCCCGGTTGTGCGTGACGGTGCCGTAGATGTCCTCGCTGGCGTCCTCGTGGAACACTCTCACCACGGGGACTTTGCCATCCAGCATGGACAGCAACGGCTCCTCTCCTGCCACAGTCCAACGATGGAACCCGTCGATGATGGTATAGTCTGGCCGCACGACAATAGGGAGTGTCCATCCATTGGTGAGGATGGATTGGGTCAGCAGCTTCAGATTCTCCTTGCTGACCTTGTTGGGGTTGTAGTCGTTCGGTTTGAGCAGTTGCCTGTCCACCCATTCCAGGGTAGACAGAGGGGCCAACAGCTTTTTGTCACCCATGCGCCTCCACCTCCCTCCGTTCAGCCTTGGCATCCTCGATGTACTGGCTGTAGATGATTTGGTAGAGGGCCCGGTATGACCTCAGCTTGGGGTCGCCTTTTTGGAGGGCCTCGTACATTCGCTGGTAGTCCTTGGGCGTAGCGAACAGGCCTATCTTGATGAACAGGTTGCGGTAGGTCTTTGCCACCCGGAGCTTGTTGGGGGTGTTGAAATACCGGGGCATATCGGAGAACATCTCCGTGAGCAGGGCTTTGTAGTCCTTGGTGATTTCCTCGCCCTCCGCTTTCCGGCGGGCCCGGGAGCGCCGGCCAAACATCTCACTGTCCCAATAGAGGGCAGCGAGGTAGGCGTTTGGCTCCCGCCGGATCACCCGCTCCATGAGATCGGGGTAATACTCGTTCATCTGCACCAGCGTCCGGGCCGTGTCGATGGAGAAAAACTGCGACACCCGGAGTTGGTTCCGGTTCGTGCCGGACTGCCAGAGGTAGAGGTAAATCTGCGGGATCTCCACGCCCTCGTTGCGGAGGTAGAGCCACACGTCGTTGGTGGTCCAGTCATAGATGGGGAAAATCTGCCTGCGGCCGGTCATACCTTTGCCGCCAAGGTTTAGCCGCGCCATGTATTGGAGCCGTTGAACGGACTCCGCCGAGCGTACCCCTGTCATGGTGATACCGTCCATGCACACCCGGGGCATAAAGCTCTGGTAGTTGTCTTTCCTGGGCCTCAGCATGGGGTGGCTCATAATGGCAAAAGGAGGGGGCTGTCTCACCCACACATCCCGCTTGCGCTTATCCCAGCAGATGAACGTCTCCTCCTCCGACAGCTCGTTAAAGCAGTTGAAGTGTTTGACCTCCACGCAATACCACTCGAATTTGGCCCCGGCATACATGAATTTGCGGCGCCAGTCCATCACCGTCTTCTCGATGCAAGGGAAAATGGCCTCCTCGTCCACAAACTGGACGGTCAGCAGGGAGGGGTCAATCTCCCCGCTCTGGATCAGGCTGAGGGTCAGTTGGGCAAGGGTCAGGCTGTCCTTTCCCCCGGAGAACGACATATAGACCGGGACACCGTTGCGGAACGCATTGCGGATTCGGATTTTAGCCGCCGTCACCACGTCCATGTCGGACTGTATCCGTTTTACAGCCATATCTTTTCCCCACAGTGAGGGCAGACCACATACTGACGGACAGGCTCTTTCGGCTCCTCTTGTGCGGGGGCCTCCTCCGGCTCGTCGTCCCCGCCCTCGTCCGCAAGGCCGGCGGTCATGTAGAGGTCTTTCCGCTCCCGGGCCGCTTTGATTTCCTCAATTTCCTCCTCGTCAAGCGTCCCATACTCCTGGAGCTTTTCGGAGACTTCCCCGGCCTGGGCCACCATGCTTTTCAGCAGCTCCTCGTCAAAACCGGGGATGTCGAGGTCGTCCTTCAGGTCAACCAGGAAAGCGTCGAACGTCTCCAGGTCGTCCACACCCAGGCCGAATATCTTGTTGTCGGCCAGCATGAGCTTTTTCTTCTGGTTCTCAGTCAGGCCCTCCACCTGGAGGACGTCGGCCTCCTCCCAGCCCAGCCGGAGGAGGGTTTCAAACAGCCCGTTCCCGGCCAGGATCACGCCCACCTCGTCCGCCACGATAGGGCGGAGCTGTCCGAACATGGAGACGCTGCGCTCAAACTCTTTCAGCTGCTTCTCGGTGTGCATCCGCACATTCTGCTCCGGCCTTTGCAGGCTGGACAGGGGCATCTTCCTGATGTTCATTTTCCGGCCACCTCCAGATATGCGCGCGCTCCCGGCAGATAGTCAGCGGCGGTTATAACCACGCTCTTGTCGATGTTATAGACCTCCCGCCAGCCGTTCTCCTCGCTGCCCGTCCATTGACGGGCAGGCCAGGGGTGAGTGCCGCAGAGATAACCGTTTGCCCAGCCGTAGATAGGGGGCAGCGGCAGTTGGTGGTAATGGATGAACGCCAGGATATGCTCGTGCGACCAGTCGGAAAGGGGGCTGAACCGGGTGATACCCTTTCCGTCCGTGTAGATATTGGATTTGCGGCCGACATAGTTGCCGTCCGCACGTCGGCGGCCCAGGATGATGGAATCCAGCTTGTGGGTCTTGAAGTAAAGGCGCTGCGCCCGGTGCTGGACGATGGAGAACCACTGAGCCGCAGTCTTGCTGTCCTGGGGGAACAGCATTTCGGGGTGACGGCTCAGCCATTCCAAGTCCTGCCCGGTGTTGATGATCTCGCAGCCCTCCGGCTTGTTGGCCTCTACCCAAGCCATAAAGGCGGGGTATTCCAGATTGCACACGCCGATCATGCTGTCGGTCACGCCGGCCATCTCGCAGACTTTAGCGAGGACAACGCTGTCCTTACCGCCGCTCCAGGCATAGGCGGCGTGCTCTCCCTCGGTGGTGGCCCTGATGTCCTCCACGGTGGAGGCGGTCAGGGCATCCAGTTCCTCACGGGACACGGCCTGCTCGATAGAGGCGACGGCCTCCAGCCAGGCGTCGTTGCTGATGCTCTGCTTTCTGCCGAGGCTCATGCCCTCGCCCCCTTTCGGGAGAACGCCAGGGAGACGGCTCCGCTCAGCAGCACCGTGATAAGACTGCCGGCCGTCTTATAGGCGGCGATGTTCCAGATGTTCCCCACAGCGAACACGGGGAGGCCGATGCACAGGGAGGCAACGATACCGGCAAACACGCCGTTGGGGCTCAGCCGCTTGCCCAGGAGGGTCAGCGCCGTAGGTAACAGCGTGGAGGCCCGCAGGGTGCCGTAGAACAAGAACAGGTGGGTCACGGTCAGCCCCGGGATGTTCGCCGCCAGGATACCCACCAGGAGGAGGCCGGCCATCGCCAGCCGGGACAGCCTCAGCCGTTCCTTGGAATCCATCGTGGCGGAGATTCGCCAGTCGGTGGTCAGCGACGCCGCGGCGCAAAGGTTGCTGTCCACCGTGGAGAGCAAGCCGGAGAGCACCATCATCAGGAGCGGAGCCAATACCCACGGCGGGAGCAGAGACGTGATAAACTCCACGTTTACCATGCCAACGTCTGCGGGGATAAAGCCGGTACCGGCTGCGGCAAATCCTATAGTCCCCATAGAGAGGGGGACGACGGCAAAAATCAGGGCGCCGATAAAGAACGATCTGCCGATGCGGTCCTTGCGGATCGCAAAGGTGCGCTGCCAAAAACACTGGTCGCCAAACGGCCCGGAAATCAGGCCGACGGCCGTGGGGAGGCCAAAGCCCAGGAATACAGAAAGCCCCGTCTCCGAGAACAGGGACGCATGGTCGCCCGTAATGGAGCCGAGGCCCGCCGTGACAGCGCCCACCCCTCCGGCCCTGGAAAGGCCCCAGGGGACGAGGAGGGCGCAGCCAAGTAGAATAATGGCAAGCTGGATAACGTCGGTTGTAACCGACGCCTTGAGGCCGGAAAAGCACGAATAGGAGTAGGCAATCACCGCAAGGATGATTGTCATGCTCCAGAACGGCGCTCCGGTGATGGCGGACAGCATTTTGCCTCCGGCCAGGAGCTGGACGGCGGTGGACAGGACGGCCAGCGCCCCCAGCTGGAACGAGTACGCCCCCTTGACTTTTCGGGAGCCGTAGACCGTGGCCATGTAGCCCGTCAGGGTGACGCCTTCCGGGTACGCAGACCTCATACGTTTTGCGAACGGGATAAAAAGAATCAGGCACAGCACGTTCGGTACCAGGAACCAAAACAGCCCCGGGATACCGCTGGTGTATGCCTTTTCCGCAGATACGAAGAGGGAGGGTGCCCAAATCCATGTTGCGGCTATGCTCATGGCAGCAACCCCTGTTCCGATGCGGCGGTCAGCTACATGGAAACTCTCGGCATCATGCGTCCGCTTTGTGAATACCACCGTGGCCCCAATCATCAAGGCGGCGTAGGCGATAAGCACAACAATGCCTAACATTTGCAATTCCTCCTTTGTTCTCCCCGCTGGCGAGGCGAGGGTATCACAAAGGGGCGGCGTCGGGCCCTCCTTTCCCGCAAAAGTAGAACCGCCCCGCACCTAAAGAAAGGCGCAGGGCGGTTCCCGGCTGATTAAGATTTTACAGCTTGCATTATAGCATTTTGGAATTGCCTTGTAAATGAACGATTTTTGCCCTCAGCTTTCCAGGAATTTTATCACCACTTCCGTCCGGGGGTTGTCCTTGTCATAGAGTACCCGGCTCCCATCGTGGGATGTGATGATTTCGCTGTTGTCGTCCTTTAGGACTTCATACTTCACCAGCACGTCGTCAATGGCCTCCAGCAGATTTGTGAGATCCACCCGGCGCTTTGTAGGCATATAAAACAGGCAGACGACCTCACAGGGCTGGGTATGCTTTTTCCCGCGATTGGGAAGAAAATAGCCGGCGTCCTTTTCGTATTGGACGTAGGCCTTGCTGGGGAGAATTTTGCTGTACTGGCCGCAGTTGGCGATACGCTGGGAGTTCTTCTTGGTGACGGGGGCAAGCGGGATCGTGAACTTAAGCTCTTTCATCCCTGCCACCCCGCAGCCATTGGTCTGCCTCCTCCGTCATGGCGTTAAGCATTTTCTGAATGTTTGTCAGGGCCTCCCGGATGGGCCTGCCCAGGTCTTTGGCCCCATTGCGCCAGGAGGCGGACACGGACACACAGGCGTGGCCGTCGTGGTCGAAGAAAAAGCAGGTATCCAGGGTATCGCAGTAGAGATAGGAGCTCTTGTAGGGCATACCCTTTCGATAGCTGTTCAGCATGAGCTTTTCGGCATAGGTGTGGGCATCGCCCTTGCGCTCCATATAGGCGATGTGGGCATCCAGCCCCACCTTCCGGGCCGCATTATACAGGGCGTCCCGCTCCTGTTCGATTGTCAGTCGGTTCATTCGTCTGTCTCCTCTGGCAGATAGTTCTTTCCAAACTCACGGCGGAAGTCCTCAACGGTGGCGTTCTGCTCCCGCATGAATTTCCTCTGCCCATATTCGTGGAGGCGCTGAGCCGTCTCCCGGCAGTTGTGTGCTGCCTGGGGACCGTTGCGGTGGCAACGATCCCCACACAGGAACACGGTCAGGCCATACTTGGTTGACTTCTTGCGGTAGGCGCCGCCGAAGATGTGATGCTCCTCCAGGCGTCCCCAGCGACCGCAGAGCCAGCAGTAGCCGTCACGCATTTTCTACCCTCTTTCTCCACCAGCTTTCTGCAGCCTGTTTGGATTCAAAGCCATGTTCTGACAGCCATTCTCCTCGCGGCGTGTTCTCGTCTTTCCCGTGTATTCCATCATTAAGGCGAAATCGTGGACAGCCAACTGACCAGCCGAACCAAAAGCCATCTACTGTATCACCGTGTATATAGGCTTTTGCTCCGCAGATTGGGCAGGGCGGAAGTCCCGTCTCTTGCCCCGATGTGTTTTCGTCTGGATGGATTCTCAACAGGTGTACTGGGGGCATGGTTATTTGTACCCCCTCTCCTCAAACTGGCAGTCGGTGCAGACGTCCTCCCATTCGCCATCGACCTTGCGGCTGATCCAACCGGCGTCTCGCTTTATCTGGACTGCTTCAGCAAAGCTCTCACCGCCCGGGAGCCTGGTGCCGCAGCAGTCGCAAACAGGGGTGAACTGGCGATAGTAGCGGTCAATCACGGCGCCCCACCCCTCTTTTCAAGAGATTGGTGGTCAGGTGCCGGAAGATATATAGCAGCTGCATGATATACGGGTGTTTCTGCTTATAGGCCATCAGCATCATCCTCCTGGATACCCAACCGCCCTTTCAGACGCCGGATCTTCTTGTCCATGTGGGCGCACACCGCATCGTTGACATTGTAAATGAGCCTGAGCTGCTCCAGCATGATCGTCACGTCGGCAATCTCGTCGGCGAGGGCCTCCCGGTCGATTTTCCCACGCCATATCTTGCAGATTTCCTTTGTCAGCTCACTCATTTCCTCTACCGCCATCATGGTTTGCGCCTCGGGGCCCCATGCTTCAAGCGCCACTTGGTAGGTAGCTTTTCTCCTCTCGTAGTCGATAGCGTTCATCTACGTTTCTGCCTCCTCCTGCAAAATGTGTTTGACTACAACATCCGTACACTCCCTCACAACGGTTGAGGCAGGCACAGCTCCCTCAAAGGTTTTGCCGCACCACTCGTCTACCCAGCCGTCAGAGGGCAAACCGGCGTATCGAAAGAATCTGCGCGAGAACGCTCTTACCTCGTCGGGGGACAGCGGCATCAGTTCATACCGCAAAGGGAACCTCCGCACAAGGGCCGGGTCGAGCTGGTCAAAGCGATTGGTGGTGCCGATGATGATTGCATTGTTGCGGGTCTGGTCAAGCTCTTGCATGATAGCAATTACTACGCGGTTCATTTCCCCCATCTCATGGGCCTGCCCCCGAGCTGTCCCTATGGCGTCAATTTCATCGAAACACAGGACACACGGGTTGGTGCGGACGTACTCAAAAATTTTTGCAAGATTGGACTGTGTACCGCCCAAGTGGGAATCTACGACGCTCGAAAAGCGGACATAGGCGAACGGTAGCCCGGCTCTATGGGCTATGTACCGGGCCAGTTCAGTCTTCCCACACCCGCTCTCTCCGTACAGAATGAGAGCGGGCAGATAGGGAATGCCCATGCTCGCAAGGCGCTCGGATGCACGATAGAGTGATATGGTTTTCTCCGCCGCCTCCGCCTCCGTTTTGCGGAGCAGGAATTTTGCCTCCGGGAAAATAGAGGAATCATCGACCACCAAAAGGCCTTTAAGCGTGTCGGGCAAATTCACAAAGCCTTTTCGCGCCTCTATCCGACGGATCATATCATCCCGGAAAGCAGCATCCCTTTGGGATGTGATTGCACCCAAGATACACCTGGCCTGAAACTGGGCCCGTCGCATATCTCCATCGCACACATACCGAATAAGGACGCGCTCGTCATTATTCATTGGCAGTGCCCTCCATCTCTTTTCGCAGGCTGTCCTTGATGTAGTAGTCCAGGCCCCGGCCCTTGCAAATGGCCTCCGCATCCCGTCCAAACCGCGCCCAGTCGATGTTCGACGGGTGGTAATTCAACTTCCCGATTTTCACTCGCACGTCCTCCCCAATCAGGGAGAGGAGGGTCAAAACAAAGTCCTGCTGTATGACCGGCTCAAAAGAAATCCACTTTCTACACGGTGCATTCTGCATGATCCCAAGTCGCTGCCCCTCCGGTATTGCTCCCGGCTCCTGGCTTTCGTGGTCGGCTCCACTTACAGTCACACCATACCAATCCTCGCTGTCCAGCAGGTCAAAGTCCCGGCTCCCATCGCCTTTTGTGAGTATCTGAACGTGGTTTCCGCTCTCTTTGAGAACCCGGATAATCTCCCTGGTGGCGGAATCGTCACACCCTCTTGGGTAGGGGTCGCAGGTAAAGCACAGGTGAACGAGCTTGTCGGTAATGGACTCCCTCTCAATCTGTTTTTTGAGAGCCTCCACAATCCAGGCCCTGGGCTCAACACGGGAGTGAAATGCCTCCCGCTCCCGGTGGAGCACCTGGGGCGCAAAGCAGTAATAGCAGCGGTGGGGGCATCCGGTATAGATGTTCACGGCATAGTCTCCGTACTCCTTGGCACGTCCTCTCGGAACATAGAGCGGTTTCACTGGTTATCATCCTCCGTTTCTTCTCTATTCTTTTCCTCGGCCCAAGCCAGCCAGATCGGGCAGTTGATGAACAGGGTGTAGGGACACGGCCTATTGCAGCTTTCGCAGGGGTTGACATCCATTACTGCTCCTCCCATGCGACCGGCATAAACATACGCTCACCGCGCACCTTGTCTTTGCAGTAGACGAACACATCTTTCCCCAGCCCGCCGAACAGTCCGTAGACTTTCCAGTTGCAGACTGTTCCGTCGCTTCTGACAATGCCGGTATCGCACTCATACGGAGAACTGCTGATACCGCTACAGCATGGGCACCGAAAGCCGCTCTTGCCGATAGAGGCAATCATATCTTCCACGGTGTCGAATACCCGCACCCTCTCGCCCTCAATGCGGGGCTGCTTGCACTCCTGGTAATAGTTCATGTACCAGTAATCTCGCTCAGACTCCCAGGAGTTCAGAATTTCCTCCCAGGGGATACCCAGCTTCTCGGCGTAATGCTTGGCCCTGTCAACGGCCCACTTGAACGTGTCACAGTAGCGATGGTCACAATGCTTATATCCAGGTTCACCGTATTTCCCGATTTTGGCGCCCTCGACGTTACAGCCGTCAGGGTTGAAACAGCCGCAACCATCATGGTCGGCGCAGTCCTTTATGACAGCGGCCTTTAACCTCTCATATCCGCTCATTACAGATCCTCCACGCTGAACACGATCCCCACACAGAACAGCTCCCCGCCCTCGTAGATATTGAACGTCTCATGGGGGATGTCGGTCTTGAACGTCCAGCTTACCCCGCCTGCGCCCCACACGGCCTCGATGGTCTTGGCAGCATTTTTGGCGGCGGCAAAGTAGGGGCAGTTGCAGTTCTCTGCGGAGTCGCAAGCGGGCTCCTGGAGAACCCCGGCTTTAGTCAGCCGGATAGTAGTGCCGTCCCAAGCTCCGACCTCGCTGTCGATAGCTCCCCGGAGCTCCACATTATCGTCGGAGTAGCCGTAGACCACCACCAAGCCGGCATCGGCCGCCTGCCGCTCCTCGTCCTTGGCAATCTCCATGCCGTACTCACGGTCGGAGAGCATTTCAGAAAATTCTTTAGCTGTCATATAAATTCTCCTTTTGGCGTGTCAAAAAGTGTTATTTGTCCCATTGGCTCGAAATTCATCCAAAGAATTTCTTCTTTTTGCTGAGATAACTGGTCTGTGGTTATAACCGCCTCTCGGTGCCATTCCCGGAGTTCTGCGTCGTACATAGGGCTTTTATAGCCACTTATTAGGACGGGCCCCTTGTGGTGTTTTAGCACGTCCAGGAGGTGCAGGTGGTCGTCGTCCGTCATTTCACATCGGTATTGTTTTCCTCGGCGGGTTGACAGGACATAGGGCGGGTCACAGTAGACGAGGACTCCCGGAGCATTGAATCGGGATATGAGTTCCGCCGCAGGGGAACACTCAATCTGGACGCCCCGCAACCGCTCAGCGGCTGTTACGATAATGTCCGGCAGTTCTGTCCAGGCCTTTGCCGCATACGCTCTCTCCCGGCCGGCAACATCGTTCTTCCAGCCGACACGCTCCCCCGTAGTGCGAAAGCCATGGCCCATATTGCAACGAACCAGCAGACGGGCGGCGCGGTCAAAGGGCTCCTTTGGTATCTCCTTGGAAAACGCTTTGTCGTAGGAAGCTCGGGCATAGGGTGTGAAGTAGATATCCCTGGCCAGCCTCTCCGGATCTGACTTGATGCACTCAAACAGGTTTATCACTTCGCCGTCGAGGTCGTTTATTGTCTCGATGTTCGACCGACTCTTGTTGAAGAACACCCCGCCCGAACCAAAGAACGGCTCCAAGTAGCTGTGGTGTGGAGGGAAAAAGCTGATTACCCACGATGCAATGCCCCACTTGGCCCCCGGGTACTTCAGCACACAGTTCATCTCGACCGCCCGGGGCCTTTCCGCCGCCGATTCCTGGCTTTCTCCTCGCAGTAGTCCCGGATGATTTCCTGCTGCTCGTAGGACGTGGTGTTGGCTACCAAGCAGCCATAGCTGATGCCGCGGCGCCGGGCCTCCAGCGCCAGGGCCGACAACTCCTCGGTGGGGGTGGCGTAGACACCGTTCCGCAGTTCAGTCATTCCAGACCTCCCATCCCCGGGCGCAAGCCAGCCGGTTCAAGTCCTCCTGGGCTTCATCAAAGGTTTTCCGCCACGGAACAGCGGCCACCCCTTTCCACCCGTCGCTACCAGTTTTTTCGGGCTTTTGGTAGCGGGCTTTGAATGTGTCTCCGCCGATTCCGCTCATTACCTGGTACTTCCACCCTCGTGCATCAATGTACTTACGCACAAATCTACATACTCCCGGTATCGGGTGAATGGTTCCCGGAATGCCAGGGCAGGTTCTCGCATTGCACTGGATGTTGGGACACATACAACAACGCATAGTAACCAGCTCATCCATCTGCCAGCCCCTCCCCTCGGAGGATCTTTTCGCCCAGCGGTTTCAGCTCCTGGAACAACTTCTCCTGCTTGGCCTTGATACCGTCCAACTCTTTGATGTACCCCTTGATGGTCTTCTCCCGGAACTTCTTGGCGTGGGCCGCCTGGATTTTTGCCTGTACTACTTTGCG
This sequence comes from uncultured Oscillibacter sp., assembly GCA_947577075.1. Taxonomy (GTDB): domain Bacteria; phylum Bacillota; class Clostridia; order Oscillospirales; family Oscillospiraceae; genus Oscillibacter. The sequence goes on from CANPTW010000001.1 coordinate 27,137, forward strand.
CTCCTCGATCAGTTTCCGCATTTCATCGTTGAGGGTGAGGACGTGGTACTTCTCGCCACAGGCCGGGCAGGAGAAATACTGCACCGTGAGGCCGTCTGCCTCAGCTACCCCGTAGAGAGAGACATCCAGAGCAAACCATTTGCCGCACTCATTGCATTGGACGTTATTCATTCCTCGCCGCCTCCCTCCTTGCTGGGCGGCGTTCTGCGGTTCCACATTCTCCCGACAGTCGCCGGGGCCTGTGCGTATCCGGGGTCTATGCAGGCGATACATTCGGTACACCAACAGCGCCACCGCTCTCCTGCGGTGTGGGTGTACTTTTCGTAAACCACCTCTTTGCTCCCACAAAAGGGGCATTCCAGCAGGCGGAGATCAGCGTTGCCCTCGGGCGGTTTCACAATCTCGGTGCTGCCGTCGCCAAAGCGGGCAAAAATGGGCTGCTTGGCATTGACGGGGGAGAGGGCCTCGGTTAAATCAGTTACGACCTCGCAAATCTCCTCCGGGAAACTGCTGCCCTTGCCGTACCAGCACTGGTACTCCGGCTTATACAGCCAGTCGGCGGTCAGCTCATAGGGCTTCATGTTGGGGTTCTTGGGGACGATCCGCATGGTGCCCCGGAACGCTTTGTATCCCTCGGAACAAATCATGTTGCCATATTCTCCTTTCTGTGGGCGTCCTTTGCCGGACGCTCTTTTTTGGGCTTGGCGTCTTTTGCCAGCCCGCACCGCCTGGGGCTGTTCAGGCAGTGGTTGACGCACCGGCTATAATCCGGGCAAGTGAAACAGCAGCGGTTCTCCCGGTGCCGGTCGCAGTTGAAGATACTGCACATCTTTTTTGCCATCAGCCCTCACCGCCTTTTCAAGCCGTCCACCCCGAACATCAGGGCGGCGATCCGCTCACAGGCAATGTCAATGTCCTTGTAGATCGTGCGCTCAACCACGCCCTCGGCCTGGGCCAGCTCCTTGACGCTCTTGCGCTCGTCGCTGATATACAGCCCATTGATAATACGCCAGCGGCGCTCGTCCTCGGCCGTTCCGATGGTGGTGCAGTACACCTTGTAGAGATCCATCATGGCCTCCATGTGCTTGACGATGGTGGCGGTTCTGGCTACGGACTGCTTAATGCTCTCCACAAACAATGTGCTGTCGCGCCCCGGTATCATCAGGTCGGCCCAGATTTCCTCCAGGGGCATATAGTCGTCCACCTCGAAAACGGAGTTGGCGACGTGGGCCTCGAACGAGCGGTAGTTCTTCAGCAGCAATTTGGTGTTCCAGAGGCGGCGGTCTGCCATCTCCTGACGGTCACGCTGGCGCTCCCGATCCAGTGTCTCCATAGCAGCCTTGGCGCCGGCCTCAGCCGCAAGTTTAATGATTTCTTCCTGGTTCATTTCCACATCCCTCCTTTGGCTTTTTCGGGATAATTCGATATGCCTGCTTGTCCAAATGCTTCAGTAGGAGTTCCAGGGGCCACCGCTCGGGGCAGTAGTAGATTGCCATCCAGCGATACCCTCTCAATCCGCCTTGTGTACGCAGGATTCGCTTTTCGAGGTAAAACACGGTCAGGCTCCTTTTCCTCGCTTTTTTGCGGCCTTTTTCTTCTTGTAGACGGTGGTTCTGACACGGGCAACCATGACGCCAGCCTCGGTCAGCTCGGCATCCGTACTGAACAGGCCTCGGCGCGTCATTTCCAGCCGCTCAGCCTTGGTGACAAGGGCAAGGTTGGAAAGATCGAAATTCCGCCTGTTTCCATCTTTGAAGATAACCACGCAGTCGGGAGGGATGGGGCCGTATGCCTGTTCCCAAATCAGCCGGTGCTTTGCCACAAAGTTGTCGTTACAATCCGGCCGGCTGGGCCTCATTTTGACCTTTACCTCCACATAGCCGTCTCTATTGATCCGCTCATAACCGACCGGCTTAGTGGTCGCTGGCAGGTTGCCTTTCCGAAATTGGGTCCTCTCGCACCCCGGGGCGCACACGCCCTTTTTCCCTTTATTGGCGGGGATGTGCCCTTTCTCAAACCGCCCGTCAAGGCCGCTGTTAAGCTTATGGTTTTTATAGAACGAGTTGATTTGCTTTACGGAGTATGATGTTCCAAATATCTCATTCAAGCGTCGAGCCATTTCTGTGTTTCCAACGCCTTTGTAATTTTCCCGGATGTAGTCAGCAATAGCTTGCGGGAAAACGTCGGAGGCATGGCCAGCAGGCAGGCCCCCAGGGGTACCGCTCTTTAGGTGGTGGTTCGTTTTGTAGGATTTCATTGCGCTCTCGGTGAAGTCCAGATTGAACCGGGCGTTGACGAGGGAGACAAGCTCCCTCGTCGTGCGCCCCACGACATTTTCGGCAATAAACTCATGGACTTCCCGGGGATACCGACGAGCCATCACTTGGCCTCCAGCATGGGCGGCAATTTCCGCTCTCCGCTCTGGCCGACGCCGTACTCCTCCGCATGGCGCAACGCTTTCAGCGACAGTTCGCCATTGTGGATGATGGTTTCAGCCACCGATGTTACAGCCTCGCTCCTGGTAATCTCTTTTTGGAGTTGTTCTTCGGTCAACTCGTCGTCTGTCAGCCGCTCCAACGTCTCAAAGAGGTAATTGTTAAGGTCGGTCAGTGTGTTCCGCATCACACATCCCTCCGGCTGAGCAGTTGATGGGTGCCGTCCCGCATAGCCTTTTCCTCGTCGGACATCTCATAGCCCAGGGAGATCAGGAAGTCGTAGAGGTGGTCGAGGTCGTTGTTGGGCTTGTGCAGGTACTCGTAGCATCTCTTTTCGGAGTTCCATTCCCAGCGCCAATACCCGTTATCGTCCCCATCAGCGGAGGCATAGGCACAAACCAGCAGCCCATACTCCGGGCTCTCGGCGATGTGCTGTTCCGCCATGGCCTTAAAGGTGGGGTAATCTGTGTTATCGTCAATGTCCAGATCCAGAAGTTCCCCCACAATTTCAGCGTTGACGCCATCCTGGCTCCATGTGCCATCCCCAACGATAACGCAGGCGGCATATTCGCAAATTCCGGCCAAATGCTTTTTTGCGGCGGAGAAATCGGAAACGAACTCAGACCGCAGGGAGTAGTGCCGTTCGGTGATCTCTTTCAGCTCGGACTCAATCTGCTTGGCGATTCTCTCCCGCTCCTTGCGCTGGCGATCCTCCTCGGTTTCGACCCGCTCCTGCCGGTCTTTGTAGAGGTCGATTCCGTTGGTGCCAACGAGGTAATAGTATTTGACCTCGCCGGCGTCCTCAGGCCTTTCCACCATCTTGTCTTTGGGCGACCAGATGCCGAAGTTGGTGACATAATCCATGGGAACCGCAGTAGAGCCAACACAGTCCCGCTTTTCGATTTTGATGGCAAACGCCTCCAGGTCAGTTTCCCACTGAGCCATCCTGCGCAGATTCTTCTCCTCCTCAACAGCCTTTTTCAGAACGTCCCTGAAATTGGCGGTGCCGATGGCATCCAGGGCCTTGTTCTTCAACTCCGGGTTCTCGATTTTGTCCAACTCCATGTAGTCCTTTAGGGTAGCGCCCCGGGCCTCGGCTTTCTTCACCTTGTCGCTGTCCAGCTCCAGGAGCTTTACCCGGCGGCGGACGGTGGTCTGCGAGAAACCACAGTCCTTGGCGATGCTCTCCACCGTCTCGCCCATGTCCAGCATCATCTGGAACCCCTGGGCCTGCTCGTACAGTGTGAGGTCGCTCCGCTGGATATTCTCCATCAGCATGGTTCTGACCTGCTCCTGCGGGGTCATTTCCATTGCCACACAGGGAACCACCGACAGGCCAGCTTTCTTGGCCGCTGCCAGACGCCGGTGTCCGATCACGACGGTGTACTGGCCACTGCTCATGGGCACGACGGTGAGGTTTTGCAGTACGCCATTGGCCTTGATGCTGTCGGACAGCTCCTGAATGTCCCCCAGGTTCTTCCGGGGGTTGTCCGGGTGCGGAAAGATTTTCGATACGTCGATATATTGCAATTCAGGCATGGTAATCTCCTTTCGATTGTCAAAATAGTGTCAGTTGTCCCGCAGGGGTTTCGCTCAGGGGCTGGGTCACTGGTTCCGGGTGCTGCTCTGCTGGTTGCTCCACTTCGACCGCCGCCTCTCCCTCGGCTATTGGTTCGACTGGCCGAGGGTCGGAGCAGACCAGCCGGTCAACCGTCCACCACAGTCGGCGGTAGTGCCACACGTCCCGGAAGTACATGGGGGTGTACCAAATGTTCTCCCCGTGAATGGGAATCAGGGGGTTCTCGTCCACGCCGACGCATGGGTGGGTGAGGCTATTGGCAATCACCACATACCCAGGGCACCCCAGCAGACTCAACTGGATATAGCACATACACCCCACGATGTAGTCGATGTCCTGGGCCACGAACAGCACCGACGTCTGATAGTTCACGTTCTGGAGCTTGCATTCATTGGCAAAGGCCACCAGGAGGGCCCCGGCTCCGCAGGCCGGGTCGTTGACGGATACCCACCCACGCTGTTCGATTTTCTCCTCCAAGCCCTGGCCGTAGGTCATTTTTGCCATCATCTTGCACACGTTGTACGGTGTGAAGAACTGGCCGTTGTGGTCGTTTCCGAGATCCAGCGCCATGAACATTTCCCCAAGGAAGTCCTGGTCTGGATTTTCGTCGATGCCGCTGACGGTTTCAGCAAGCATCCTGCAGATGCACTCCAACTCCTGCTTGTCGTACTTGGAGGCCAGGGACATATAGGTTTCTTCCCTGCCCTTGGCGTTGCTCTTGTCCACGGTGTTGGAAATGCTGGCGGCAGCCATGACCACAAAGTCTGCCCAGACAGTCCAGCGATTGTGCCGCCTACACGCCTGGTCGAAAATGCGGATGAACTCTTTCTGCCGATCATTCCGCAGCTGCCGGGTGACACTCCGGGCCATTACGCCCCCTCCCAGTAGTAGGGGTAGCAGAACACATGGCCTCCGATGGTGCCCCACACGTTGTCGTTCTCCCCCTTCTGGCTGAAGAACACGACCTCCGCAGGCAGGATATTCGGCCCGCTCAGGGCGGTGCTGATGGCTATGTACTGCGCCTCCGTCGGCTCGGCGGACTGGACGCGCTCGGCGGTGGAGAACTGCCCCTCCTGGTAAATCACTTCATCCAGCGTGTCAGGAAACGCCGGGGACAGCATACGGTTGAACACTACCTCGGCCACGGCCTGCTGTCCCTCGAACGGCTCACCCCGGGCCTCCAGCCAAATCACCCTGGCAAGGGTGTCCGTCTCTGCGTCGGTCAGGTGGATCGCCCCGTACCTCCCCGGGCACTCCGGCGCCATGGCCTCTGGCGTGGCCTCTATCGCCGGTTCCTCCGAGGGGATGGTGGTATAGGGGGCATCGATAAACTCGTCTGTCCTCGGCCCCTGGGGGCCCCTGGCGATACACAACGGTACCGCCAGGGCGAGGAGCAGAGCGAGAACGAAAATGAATGCTGCTTTGTTCATCGTTAAAAAGCTCCTTTGTTTTCGTCGCGGTCTAAATCGTACATCTCCGCTTGGTGGAGAGAGGTTATCCCGCGCTGTGCGAGGCGTCCGAGGACGCCGTTGATGTACTTCCAGTCCCCTTGCTTTCCAGCAAAGGCCGCTTGTTCAAAGGCGTACATCAGCAGGTCGATTCGGTCTTGGGGAAAAGTTACCGTCCACGTCCCGGCCTGCTCGTCGTGTTCGCTCAGGTGGATGGCCTGGAACACGCTGGCCCGGTCTGCGTCGGTAGGGGGACGTCTGGCAAACCTGGCAAAGATGGCGTCGGTATAGGCGGCGACAGTGGCAAGCTCCTGTTCGGAAACGCCGAAGTAGGTGCTGGCATCCAGATTGCGGTAGCCCAGGTATTCGGCCACGGCGCTCTCCGCCGCCTCGCGCGCGTGCGCACCACCACCAGAGAAAGAAATATTTTCTTCTTGACTTTCTTGTATTATTGCTTTATTTATTCTTCCTTTGTTGCCCGGTTGTTCGCCCTTTGTTTGCCTTTTGCTTGCCCCTTGTGTGCCCGGTTGCTCGCCCTCTTGCTTGCCCGCGGCGTCGGTCGGGGACTGGAAAAAGTCGTATTTTTCAACGGTTATAACTGAATATTTGTTTGTCGTTCTGATTGTCAGCTCGTTTGTCCGAGTTAGCTTGCCGAGGGCGGTTCTGACCTCTTTGGTTGTTAGCCCCGTTTCCTCGGCCAGCTTTGCAACCGACGTCAGCCTTTGCCCTCGATGAATGGTCTCCCCGCGCCATGTGGTATCCTCGTAATTTGCCGTCAAGAGGAGATGGATAAAGAGGCGGGACACATTGACATCGGAGTACCATTCCCATTTCAACAAGGAGCGCCAGAGCTTGATGTAGCCCGCCCCCAGCACATACGTCACCCCCTTTTACGGCTGGTGCGATACTGCCTCAGAACGGGAGTTCCCCGTCGTCCTCTTCCAACTCGTGGAACTGGCTGTCGCCGTAGCCCCCGGCGCTATATCCCCCGGGAGTGTAACCGCCATATCCGGCGTCGCCATAGCCGCCAGCGGGCGGATACTGCTCAGCAGGCGGCGGGCCAGAGGGCTCTTTCTTGCTGTCGCCGAAGTAGCAGCTGTCGGCAACTACCTCAATCGAGGTCCGCCGGTTGCCGTCCCGATCCTCCCACTTCCGGCTTTGGAGCCGGCCGTCCACAACCACCATCCGGCCCTTGGTAAAGTAGCGGCTGACAAACTCGGCAGTGTTCCGCCGCGCCACAACGTCGATGAAGTCCGTGACTTTCTCTCCGTCCTGGCCCTTGAAGTCGCGCTCCACGGCCAGCGAGAAGGACGTAACGGCGATGTTGGATTGGGTGCGCCGCAACTCCGGATCACGGGTGAGACGGCCCATGATGGTAACACGGTTCAGCATTGGCGGCTCCTTTCCTCTTGGCATATCTGAACGACCCGTTCGCACCGCGCCGTGTCAAACATACCGATGTGGGTTTTCTCCTGGGGCAAGCCCATCTGCTCGGACAGCCAGGCATAGGCGGCCTTGCGGTGCCCCTTGAAGCGTCCCTCTTTCCAGAGAGGGTCAAAGGCGGCGTGGGCCTGCTTTTTCAGTTCCCGCAACTCCATATCAGCCAGCCGTCCCAGGGGACGGTCGGTGCCCTTGTGTACGCCGACATAGGCATACCCAGGGCAACAGCGGCAAAGGTAAATCATGCCGTAGCTTTTGCCATAGATAACCTTGCTGTCCACGAACTCGGCCCGTCTGCCGCAGTAGTCGCAGTAGACTTCTTTCACGGTTGCCATTCCTCCTTGTATCTGGCAATTTGCTCCGGGGTGTCGGTATCGATACCGAGGCCCTTTGCAACATAGATAGCGCCGTCAATCAGGCGGGCCATCTCCTTTGTGTCCAGGGTGTGTGTACGCTTGTAGAACAGGTAGCAGTTATACTCCCGCCCCTCCAGCGTCATGGTCTTGTAGAGCCGATAGTACGGGTAGAAATCGTCCATATCGGCGGTCACCGGGAGCATGGCCCCCAGGGTGTTGCCGTCCTCGTCTTTGGCGAGGGCCCCGTACTCCACCACCAGACTGCGCTTTACCTCGTCGTCGCCGAGGCTCTGGGCCTCGGCGATCTTGTTGACGAGGACGTGGAAATATGCGTTGGCGTCCCTGCTCCGGGGCTTGCGCCACTTCTTGATCTCCACGTTGATGTCGGTATCCTTGAGGGCGTCGTAGCTCTCCCGGAAGTCGCTGGTCACGGTGATGGTGATATGCTGCTCTCCATGAGCGCCAAAGGTCAGGTCTTTCAACCGGCCTTTCATTTTGCCAGCCACTTCTCCTGGTAGAGTCCCAGGAGGTCACGGGCGGTCAGCCAGTCCAGGAAGTCAGAAATGACGGGGAAAATGCTGGGGGTTTCCTCGCGCAGATACCGCTCCTGCCAAACATCGGTTCCGTTGCTCACCAAATAGGTGAAATGCCCCGCCTCTGGCACCAGCTCCAGATAGGTAGGATGCTGAGTGCTGTCAAAGTATTTGCCGCGGTCATAGCCCTTGGAGAACTTGATGTCATAGATGCCGCCAGCGTAAAGCACGTCCAGCCGCCCATAGAGGACAAGCGTCAGGCCACCCACGCAAACCTCTTTCCGGGCCCGGTATTGCAGGACGCCCCCGCCGACGATGGCGGCGATCTTGGAGGCGGCGCCGTACCAGCGGTGGTTGGGGTCGCCTTTTCCGGCCACAATGGCCGTCACCAAATCCTCAAAGTCGATGCCGTTCTGCATGGCCTCGTTGGTCGGCGTGGGTTCCCGGCGCAGGGTCTGCATGAACTCAGCCAGGGGGTCACGCTCGGAGGCGGCATCCTCAAAGGGGTTCTCCTTGATGGCGTAGAGCCAGGACGACAGCAGCGAGTGGGTCATAAGGTAGCGGTCCAATTACTCCGCCCCCTTTGCCCCTTTCGCGGAGGCCCTGCCTCTCGCGCCCTTTTTCTCCTCCTCCGGGGGCGCCGGGGTGTATTTCTTCAGCACCTTGTCGTAGAACAGGCCGAAGGCCTTGATCTTGGCGTTGAACAGCACACCGACCTCTTTCTCCGACGTCAGGCAGTGCTTGATGGCCTTGATCTTGGGCATGGCGGCGTTGGCGGTGTCGGCGTCGGTGATGGCCTCCACGATGGTCCGGCCCTCGGCCATAGCCGCCTCATAAGCCTCCTGGTCGGCGGCGTTCTTTGCCAGCTCCTCGGCGGAAATGGCGTTGTACTGGGCGAACAGCTTGGTCAGGAAATCGTTGGGGCTGGTGGGGGTGAGGGCGGGGATTTTCCGAACGCCGGAGATCCCGCGGGTGCCCTTGGCGAAATACCGCTCACAGTTGCTGAAGCCGATGGTGCGGTCGTTGCCGTACATCTCCACAAAGCCGCCCAGGTCCATGGGCTCCCACACGTTGTTCTTGGTCTGGCCCTCGACCTTGATGCGGAGGCGGGTGTTGTCGCCGTCCTTTTCCTCGGTGGCATGGAACACGATCACGATGTTCTTCTGGAGCTCGTAGAAGCAGTAGTCCATCAGGCGGACAAACTCCTTGCCCACAAAGCCGTAGCCCTTGAGGGAGAGGGAGCCGTCCCGCTGGCCGTACTTCAGGTCTTTCTTGATGGCCCAGAGGGACATGAGGGAAATCAGCTTGCCGCCGGTGTCGAACACCAGCGTGTCGAAGTCCTTGATGTTCTCCAGGGTCAAGTCCTCCAGGATCTCGTCGTAGGAGCTGGGCTGGATGTAGGCCTTGCGGTACCGGGGCTCGATGCGGTCGATGCCGAAGTCCACGTCGATGTGCAGGGGGTTGGGCGCAGACAGCGCCAAGGTAGACTTGCCGATGCCGGGGTAGCCGGCAATCAGCATACGGATTTTCTTCTCTCCGTCGTGGATGTCGTTGGGGTTCCTAATCATTCGGATAGCTCCTTTCGTAATTGGGGAAGCAGTCGGCCACTTCCCAGGCGTCGGCGGTGGTGACGCAGAGGTCACAGCCGACAATATCTAAATCCTTGGTTTTGTAGATGGTTTCGCACTCCTCGCCGCAGACAGGGCAGCGGGGGTATCGGGGCTCTTTCCCGTCCGGGTAGCCGGTGCGCTCCATATTGCGGATAATGGGATGGTCCGGGACGTCGTTGTATCCGTTCACGGCGTCCCCTCCCGCAAGGCCCTCAGCACGACCTCGCAAAGCCATTCCTGGCTGGACTGACAGCCGCTTTCCCTGACACGCTGCTCCAACAGCGTGTAGTCCTCGTCTTTCATGCGGAACGTGAGTTTCCGGGCGAGTTTACGGTTGGCCTGCTTCCGGGGCCTGGGGGCGGTTATAACCGCCTCGGAGGGGCCGTCCGGCAGGCTCACGCCGTAAGCGGCGCAGATAACGCCAAGGGCCTCCGGGTGGATGATGATGCCATACTTCTCCCAGGCCTCGCATTGGGCCAGGAGCTGGCGGTTGAACTTGGGGAACACGTCACGCACCACCAGGGCGGCGTCCTTTGCCATCGCCCCGGTATCCATGCGGATTTCCCGGAGCCGCAGGCAGTCGTTGACATCCGGCTCCCGATGTGTTACCCTTGTGTCAGCGACAGAACCATTTTCCACTGAGGGCGTCCCCGGGGCATCGGGGGCGTCCTTTGTCTTGTCCTGGCAGTCGCACCGTTCGCCGGGATCCAGATGCGCTCCGCAGTGGGGGCAGGTCTTGTATTGCGCCATAGCTTAATCCTCCTCTCTGATTTTGAAATACCTTTTGTAGAACTGTGCGCGGCTTTCCTCAATGGGAATGTCCTCGGGGTATCTGTGGACACGGGCCAGACGCTCCTCGCCGCACTTGGGGCAGTACGCCTCGTCGAGAATGGGGAGCAGGATGATCTCGTCACAGCCGACCAAACTTCTCAGGCACTCGTCGCAGATGGGGCGCTCGTTCTCCGAATACTCTGACAGCTCCTGACAGGTGATTTTCAGCCAGGGAGTACCAGCCAACGTGCGGTGAAATTCCGCCATCCTGTCACCCCCTACTCCGCCCGGGGTTTCTCCAGCTTGATAAGCCGGGTGCGAACCATCGTGCCGCTCTTCTTAAAGGCCCCCTCGTCCAGCCTGACCATCTCGGCACCGTGGCTGTCCAGGAACTCCCGGAACGCGATGGCTTTCTTGTTCGACCAGAAGAACGGCGACTCCGACACCACCGACACGAGGATACCGCCGGGGACGAGGATGTCATAGGCGGCGAGGATGTGGTCGATGTCCTGCTGCTTGGTAAAGGGCGGGTTCATCACGATCCGGTTCCACTCGTGGTCGATGCCATCATCCTTGGCGAAGTCCAAGAAGTCGATGCCGACCATAGTGGTGTAGGGCTTGCCTTTGAGGTAGCGTTCCATGTCCCGGTTGAGCTCCAGGCCATACAGCACCTTGACGCCGGCCTCGGACACGACGTCGGCCAGATCGCCTTTCCCGCACGACGGCTCCAGGACGACGCAGGTGCTGTCCAGCTCGGCCATCTGGCACATCTGCTCCGCAACGGGGCGGGGCGTGGGGAAGAACTGGTACTGCTTTTTGAGGTCAACCGTCTCGCCGGTCATCAGGACGTTGTTCAGCAGCTCGGCGGGGTCGCCGTCAGCGAACACATGGCCCTGGGCCTTGCGGTTCCACTTGCCGCCGATGTTGACCAGCACCTTGTTCACGGCCTGATAGGTGGGCCGGTCAAGCTGGCGGTCGGGGAGAAAGAGGGTGTCCCCCTCCACGCGGCACTCCCCAAGGATGCTGAGGATGTTGTCAGCGATCCTGCTCATGGGTAGCAGCTCCTTTCACTTTGCGGCGGCTTGTGCCGCCTTTTTGTCTTTCTCGGCTTTCCAGCGTTGATACCGCTCCTCGACACCGGGCTGCTGGAAGTAGGCCGCTGTCGCGTCGTAGACGATGGACAGCAGTTCAAGCCGAACGTGCTCGGGGATCTGGCTGGTGTCGATGGCTATTGCGGAATGCCCTGGTGCCGGCATTCATGGCACCTCCTTTCGCGGCGTTTAGTCGGTTAAACACTCTCGGCAAAAAAAATCTGGTCCACACTGGTGCCGAGAGCCTTGGCGAGTTTGAACAACGTCTTTGTGGTCGTCGTTCTAACAAACCCATTTTCAAGGGCGGAAATGGTTCCACGGCTTACGCCGCTTTTCTCCGCCAGTTCTTCCTGGGTCATTTTCCGGGCCTCGCGCACCTCTTTGATCTTGTAGCCCATGAGGTTCCTCCTTTCTGTTGAACGGTGGTGTTCAAGCGATTACACAGCCATAGTACACCATGGAAAAGCGCCTGTCAAGTAAATTTAACAAAAAATGTTCAACAAATTTCACAGGCCGGATTGACAGCCGGAAAAACAGCGTGTATAATAAATTGAACAATCCAAAGGGGGCGCAGGAATGAAAATAGGGGACCTTATTCAGAAGTACCGGGCAGAACACGATATGTCCCAGCGGCAGTTTGCTACTATGTGCGGACTCTCTAATGGGTATATCTCTATGCTGGAAAAGGGCAAGAACCCAAAGACGGGGCAACCGGTTACACCTACTCTGCCAAAGCTAAAGGCGCTTGCCGATTGTATGGGTATGAGCCTAATGGAAATCTTTGAGTTGGTTGATGATATGCCGCTCGACATGGAGGAGCTGGCAAATTATTCGGGCAACAAAATGTCCGCCCCCGCAAGCGGAGACGGACAAATCGGATCGTTGGATATGGAAATTGCGTCACTCATTCTCCAGCTTTCGCCTGAGAAGAAACGTGAGGCCGTAAACTATCTCCGCTATCTTGCAGAGAGCGCAGATAATTAAGGGCCCGCAGTTTGTCAGCCGCCGGCACACTTGCAAGAAGTCGCAACAAGGCCCCCAGTTCTTTGCTTGATACCATTATCCCAGCTCCTTTCGTAAAGTAGCTGCCGGCAGCACCGTCATTATATCAGACGTTGCGGAATTTCGCACAAAAAGATATTTAATCACATTCGACAGACAATGACAACGCACATTGTGCAACATAAAAATTTATGATCGAGGAGGAACCATCCAATGAAAAGACTTGCGCTCGCTCTTGCTCTGTTTATTCTTCTGGCCGGGTGTTCAAGTGAACCAAGTGCCTCAAGCGAAACAACCACAGATAAAGTAGAGAATGTAATCAGTATTGAGGATTACAAGCAACAGGTAACAGAGTTGAATGACAAGATTTTGAATGCAAGTATCCCGTTGGGGAATATGGCTCAGTGGGAGCTAAATTTCATGAAAACACTGGGAAGGTCAAGCGATGATATTGTGGATCGAGCATTCGAGTGGCTGGAAACGGAATCCGACTATACAGAAACAGGCGTAAAAGATACTTGCACCGAGATTGCCTCTTTGATGAAAGAAATTTCCGACAACACTGACACCAGTCCCGAAAGCCAGATGATTGATATTTTTAATCAGACCGTTTCTTTGTACGAAAGCTATGTGGGGCTATATGAAACTGTGACCGAGGCCCCGACTTCTGTTACTGCGTTTGCCGAAGATGTGTCTACATACTTTCCTGCAATCCCTACAAATTCAAAGACTTTGACTGATATGCTTACAGACGAGTAACTGCGTTGTTTCGGCCTTAGCCCCAATACAAAAGTACAGAAGGGAGAGAGATTTATGCCGTTCTGGAAGGCAGATTCCAGAGTCTAAATAAGGGGGTGCCAAATGTCTCCACGCAAAAAACTGTCAGAACAGCAGGGCGGATACTCCGGCATCGCCGTCATTTATGCCCGGTACAGCTCCCATAACCAGAGGGACGTCAGCATCGAGCAGCAGGTGGAGAATTGTCGGGAGTTTGCCGAGCGAAATAATCTGCTTATCACAGAGGTCTACGCAGACCGGGCAATCACCGGGAAAACAGACCGGCGCCCCAATTTCCAGAGGATGATGCGGGACGCCGCAAAAAGCAAATTCCAGTACGTCGTTGCCTGGAAGTCAAACCGCATGGGGCGCAATATGCTGGACGCTATGATGAACGACGCCCGGCTCCGAGACATGGGTGTCCGCTGCCTCTACACCGAGGAGGATTTCGACGACACCGCCGCCGGCCGCTTTGCCCTCCGCAATATGATGAACGTCAACCAGTTCTACTCCGAGAACATGGCCGAGGATGTCATGCGGGGCATGATGGACAATGCCAAGAAGTGCATGGTCAACGGGCCCCTCCCGTATGGGTACCGGCGGGGCGATGATGGGCGGTATGAGATCGAGCCGAAAGAGGCTGAGGTAGTCCGGGAGATCTTCGAGCGGTTCTATGCGGGGGATCTGCTGGTTGACATCGGCAATGACCTCAACGGCCGGGGGATAAAGACCGGGGCCGGGAACCTCTGGAACAAAGGGAGCTTTCACAGGATACTCGTCAACGAGCGGTATATCGGGGTGTATGAGTACGCCGGGTACCGGGTGGAGGACGGAGTGCCGGCCATCGTGAGAAAGGAGTTGTTCTATGCGGTGCAAAAGAAGCTGAAAACGAAAAAGAACCCCCAGGGGCGGCACCGGGAGAATGGCGACTATCTCCTGACGGGGAAACTGTTCTGCGGCCACTGTGGGGGCTTTATGGTGGGAATGTCGGGTACCAGCAAGACCTCGGCCAAGCACTACTACTACGACTGCCAGACCAAGCGCAAGGAAAAGACCTGCCGCAAAAAGGCGGTGCGCCGGGACTGGATCGAGCAGAAGATAGCCGAGGCCACCAAGCAGTACATCATGCAGGACGAGGTTATCCAATGGCTGGTGGACGGCTACGACAACTTCCTGAAGCTCCACCGCAAGGACTCCATGCTGCTGGCGGCGGAGGAGGAGCTGGACGGGGTAAAAAAGGCGATAAAGAATGTGATGGCCGCTATCGAGCAGGGCATCATCACCCCCACCACCAAGGAGCGGCTGGTCGAGCTGGAGGACGAGCGGCGCCGCCTGGAGGCAACGGTCGCCATCGAGAGAGCCGCGCTGGTGGACATACCAAAGGACAAGATACAGTTTTGGCTTGAATCGTTCCGGGAGGGCGACGTAGAGGACAAGCGGTACCAGGCGAAATTGATCGACTCTTTCGTCCAAGCGGTTTACCTCTATGACCACGAGTTGAGGGTAGCTTTCAACTTTACAAGGAACCGGGACGGTGTTACAATACCCTTTGAAGAGGTAGATGGGCTGTGTCCTGATGGTGCCCCGGAGGGTTCGTATAAACTCCCCTATGGGTCACCAATTCAGAAATTCCCATCACCGCTCCGTTTCCGGCTTCGCCGAAAACTGCGCTGTGATGGGAATTTCTTCGCGCCCGGCCCCGATTCGCTTCGCTGGATGCGGGGCCGAATAGGGCCGGGGGACGCGGGGCCGGTTTTCGGGTAAATCGATTTTGGCTGCTTCTTGCAGCTCAAAAAGCTCCCCTCACCGCTCTGCTTCCGGCTCCGCCGAAAACTGCGCTATGAAGGAGTCCGGCCCTCCGCCTTCTTGTATGCTAACCTGCCGGTATTCCGGAACGGCCCCGAAGAAGCGCCCGGTTACAGGATCACAACTCCGCCGCAGCTTTCCGATCTGCCTCCGCAAGCGCTTTTTGCCCAAGGGCCTCGTATGCATACGCACGATTTAGGTAAGCATTTTTATATTTTGTGTCCAATTGAATCGCCCTTGTAAAGTCTTTAATGGCTTTTTCGAATTCCTTAAATTCCCCATATAGAAGTCCCCTGTTGAAGTAGGCAATTTCGCATTTTTCGCATTTAGGGTTTAACTCAATTTTCTTATCGTAATCCCTGAGGGCTTTTGGGAATTCGCCTAAATTGTGGTATAAAATTCCCCGCTCAAGGTAAGCATTTGCGTAATCAGGGGCCAGCTCTATTGCTTTATCGTAGTCCTCAAGGGCTTTTTGGCGGCTTCCTAAATTGCGGTACAAATTCCCTCGGTTGTTATAAGCAAGTACGTACTCGGAATTTAACTCAATTGCTCTATTGTAATCTTCAAGAGCTTTTTGGGTGTCTCCTAAATGATAAAATAAATTCCCCCGGTTGAGATAAGCGGCCGCATAGTCGGAATTCAGTTCAATTGCTTTATTGTAATCTTCAAGGGCCTTTTGATGATCCCCTAATTCCTTATACAGAATCCCCCGACTGTTATAGGCAGACGCATAACTGGGATCCATTTCAATTGCTTTTGTGTATTCTTGAATAGCATCCTGCTTACAGCCTTCTTTGCTGGCGCGACGCCCTCGGAGGAAATGATCCCGGGCGGTAAGGGATTCCTCTTTTTCCCGCCGCTCCTCTTCCTGCTGCTCGGTTACATTCATCTCGCGGAGGGCGTCCCCCATCGTTTCATTGAGCTTGTCCCATTGCTCATGATACATTCGCATGCGGTCGTCGTGGGTCTTCTTCAGCTTTTCCTCCGTGCGGCCGGGGCGGATTGCGTCGTCGTACAAGGTTTTCCCGATTTCCACCATCAGCGCGTCAAACCCGTCGATGGCCACGAAATAGCCCTTGCGCTTTTCCACAAACTCCTGAATATTTGCCCCGGGCAGGTCCGACGGGCTGCATTTCCCACGGTAGCACCAATACACTCCGTTGGGCATGATCGTGCTCGCCTCCTCCAAAAAGGACATCAGGCTGTGGTCTCCGCCGGCATAGCCGATCACAACGGGCGTGTAAATGGTAAAGGCATGCCGCAGCGCCGGTTCCCATTCCTCTTTCAGCTTTCGGGTGGTTTCCGGGTTGTTGAAGGGCGAGTACATCAGGCCCCGGTGCACCTTTGCCACAATGGGGCGCTGGATGTTGGCCTTCATGTAGTCCGCCAGAGATTCATGGCTGACGACGAGAGGCTTCTTATTTGTGTACAAAAACAGCGCGTCTTCCACCAGGCTGTCGAAATTTGTGGTGATCACAAGATTGTGCTGGCTGGTTTCCGTCAGCAGCTTTGCCAGCGTATGATACCCCAGGCTGGGGTCGCAGCGCTCCATAATCCGTTCCAGGTAATTGTAGCCCTGATGGGGATTCGCGTGGAAGCGCAGCCTGTAGATGTCAAAGTAAAACTCGCTGGGAATGGACCGGCCTTCCTTCTTTGCCCGGAGCCAGGCGTCCTCAATTTCGCGGAACTCGTGCTCGATCTTCTTTTCGGCGTAGAGTGCGGCGGCGGTTTTCCGGGTGTCGTCAACGTCCATGGCAGGCATGCCGCGGTCGTCCATTTTGCCCATCAGGCAGTCCATCCAGTCCATCTCCAGGGAACTGCCGCTGGGAATGCCGGATTCCACCGACGCGCCGGAGCCCAGGATAAAGCAGAACCGTTCGCCGCCTTCTGAAACCTCCTTCATCAGATGCGACAGCTGCCTTGCGGAAATGATGCTGGACCTTGGGAATCCCATTTCAGCCACCCCCCCATTTTTCTCCATTTTATCCGCGTTTTCAGCCTTTGTCAACCACACGTGCCCGGACGCCCCAGGCAGCCGGAAGAGCGGCGGAGAATGGCGCGCTCTTTTTGGAACGGCTTTATCGAAGAAAAAGCCCTGCGGCCGATACAGCCGCAGGGCGTTTCGTTTACGAAGATGAGCAAGGCATCCTCATACGCATCCTTTGCTCATTTGTCCAGGGGATCATGCTTCTTTAAAATCTGTTTGGAAAAGTCCGTACTTTTTATAATTTCATAGGCCTTCCTCGAACTGAATCCATCCCCGAAGATATTTTTCACACCTTTTATGGACGCCCGGTACTCCGCGCCCGCCGCCCGTTCGACCGCCTCGGAGAGGCCCCGGCGGTAATCCTCCACGACGATCACATTTTCCGTATTCCCCCGGCCCTTCTGCCGCGAGCCCACGTTCACCACGGGAATCGGAATCGACGCGGCCTCCAGCACGCCGGCGCTGGAATTGCCGATCTGGAACAGGGCATGGCGGTACAGGTTGATAAACAGGTTCCGGTCCAGGTTCCGGTAGAAGAAAAAGTTGGGATGGTTTTGGTACAGGGCGTATTTTTCCAGGATGGCGTGGTTGTTGAAATCCGTGTTGGGATAGTTGACAATGGTTGGAATCCCCTTCTCGGCCAGAACCCGCAGGATGGCTTCGATCTCCTCGTTTTCTCCCGCGATTTCCGCCGGAGGATGGTAGATCAGCAGGGCATAGTTCTCAAACCCGCGCAGGCCCAGGGCCTGCAGGACCTCACCGGAGGAAAGAAGCGGCTCCTCCCGGAACTTGTCCAGGGCCACGCTGCCGATGTTATAAACCCGGCAATCCTCTTCCCCGATGGCAAGCAGCCGGTTTTTATGCTCTTCGCAGGACACGAAATGGGCGGTGGCGATTTTGGACGCGGCGTGGCGGACCAGGTTGTCCACATGGCCGGAGTCCTCCTGATCCCCCGCAAAAAAGTGGAGGAAGGGGATCTGCATGTACAGGGAAACCACCGCCATGGCCATCACGTCTTCCCGGTCCCCGGCGGCAATCAGGACGTCCGGGCGGAAATTCCGGACCGCGTCCGTGAGGGATTGAATGAGGATTCCCGTGGCCTTTGCCCGGGAGCTTCTGTGGTCGGAGTGCAGAATGTCCTCGATTTCGGCCACGATGCGGTTTCCGTCCTTTTGAATGTCCCCCAGGCTGCTGCCGTAGGCGTCCGTAAGGTGCCCGCCGGTTACGACAAGCCCAAAGTCGATTTCCGGGTCCCGGTTGAAATAGCGGTACAGATAGGACATCAGGTCATAATCCGCCCGGTTGCCGGTGATGGATAGGATTTTCAAGTAGATCATCTCCTTATGGCCTGTTCACATAGGATAAATACGCGGATTTTCGGGCAGGTTCCCGCCAAACGCAAGACAAACATTATCCGAGAGGACGCGCGTCCGGCTTTACGGAAACAGGGATGCAAGGGCCCCCGCCCCCATCGGGACGCCGGGCGCTTTGCTCCCGCCTGTTCGGCGGGGACACAGATTCCCCTGCGGAAGGCAGCCCGGTACGGCGGCAGGCCCGCGCCTTATCGCCGGGAGTCGCATAATCCGCGGGACGGTATAAAATGCCCTTCACAGCTCAATCATCTCATCTTCCCCAAAGTCCCGCTGGGCCTCCGCGCCCAGAACCTCAAACCAGCGCATGGGGCTGACGCCGCCGCCGGGGCGCTTGGCGGTGATATTCTCCTCCGTGAACCGCTCGCCCCGCTTGATGGCCCGGCGGGCGACAATGCTCTTCCGGGCGATCTCCCGGTTCTTTGCCTCCGAGGGGCTCATGGCCTTTTCCCCGCTGCCCAGCGCCGCCTCAATATGCCGGACCGCCGTTACCATGGCGGCCAGCTCCTCCGGCTCCAGGCTGGCCTTGTGGTCGGGGCCCTCCATGCCGCGGTCCAGGGTGAAGTGCTTTTCTATGACGGCCGCCCCCAGGGCGGCGGCGGCAATGGGGACCTCGATGCCCGGGGTGTGGTCGGAATAGCCCACGTCCACCCCGAACCGCTCCCTCATGGCCGTCATGGCCCGGAGGTTTACGTCCTCGTAAGGCGTGGGATACTCCGTGTTGCAGTGCAGCAGGGTGATCCTGGGCGCGCCGCCGGACCGCAGGACGTCCAGAGCGGCCTGGATCTCCTCCGGGCCGCACATGCCGGTGGACAGGACCACCGGCTTTTTCGTCCGGGCGACGGCCAGCAGATAGGGAAGGTTTGTCACCTCCCCGGAGGGAATTTTCCAAAAGGGCATGCCGATGCCGTCCAGAAGGGCCACGCTCTCCAGGTCGAAGGGCGTGGACAGGAACGTGATGCCGATTTGGCCGCAGTGGTCCTTCAGGCGGCGGTATTCCTCCGGCCGGAGGGCCAGCTTCTTCAGCATGTCCAGCTGGCTCTCCCCTCCTCCGGTGGCCGCCTTTTGATAGTCGGCCTTCTCGGCGTACCGGGAAACCAGGGCCTCCGGCCGGAAGGTCTGGTATTTCACGATATCGGCCCCCGCCGCCTTGGCCGCGTCCGCCATTTTGACGGCAAGGGCCACGTCTCCGTTGTGATTGACGCCCGCTTCCGCGATGATTTGAATCGACATGGGATTCCCCCTATTCTTATATGGATGAAAAACGCTTCCGGATTACGGCGGGGACTCCGGCGGCCAGGACGCCCCCCGGGAGGGAGGACAGCACCGCCGCGCCGGCGCCAACGGTGGTGCGGGGCCCAATCTCCACATGGTCGGAAACCGCCGCCCCCAGGCACACCCAGCAGCGGGCCCCCAGTATGACGCCGCCGCCGAGGACCGCGCCGGGGGATATGTGGGAAAAGTCTCCCACCCGGCAGTCATGCTCCACGATGGCGCCGGTATTAACGATGCAGCCCTTCCCGATTTGGGCGTCCGCATTGACCGCCGCCCGGGGGCCGACCATCGTGCCCGGCCCCAGACGGGCGCTGGGGCTGACGGCCGCCGAGGGATGGACCAGCGTGACCAGGGTGAAGCCCGCCGCCTCCAGGGAGGACAGCACCGCTTCCCGCAGGGCCCCGTCCCCGATTGCCACGAAGGCAAGGGGGCACTGCGCCTTCCACTCCGCAAGGGTTTGGGCGGACTGGGGGAGAATGGGGATATCCCGCCACTGTCCGCCGGCTCCGCCGCCAAGCATAAGCTGGCGGGGGTAGAGGCTCCGGGCGCAGTCGCTTGCCGCTTTCGCGTGGCCGCCTGCTCCGAAAATCAAAAGGTCTGCCGGTTGGTTTGATTCCATATGATCCGTGAGTTCCTTTCAGCCTATTAGGGTCTGTTCACACAAACCAAATGTGCGGATTTCCGAGGAAATTTTCCGCCGCCTTTACGGGCGGACCGCCTGGGCGCATTCCATGCGCTTTAAGATATCCTCCGCATATGCGTCGATATTGTCTGTGGAATTATAGGTGGGATACGTGCATGCCGCGCACATCTCGTAGCGTGCCCGATTGCCCGACAGCATGTCGATCCAAAACTTTTTCAGCACATCCCCGTCCCACACTTCCTTCAGGCTCTGACGGTTCAAGTCCCCAATGACCAGCTTGCGTTTCCAGTCCGAGCAGCATACGGTTGCAATCCCATCCGGGGTAATTACTAAGCTGTACAACGGAAAGGGGCAGACCTTTATTTCCCTCAGGGCCTGGCCATGAACGCCGATCTGCTGTAATTCAAAACGGTTTGACAGGTCGTCCCACCCGGCCCAAATGGGGATGATATGATCAATCCACATTTTATGGGAAATATTTTCAAAGAGGCTGTAAAACGCCGCTTCCCGCTCCTTGGTGTTTGCGGTGGCGTCAACCGTCTTTACATAGACCTCGCACGAATTTCCGGCCAAAACGCTGCGGCGGTAAAAATCCCCAATGTTGGCAAGCAGCTCATCAAAATCCACCCTTGCCCCGGTGATTTCCCGGTATCCTTCCGCGTCGAGCGCTTCTATGGAGATGCGGATGCAGTCCAGTCCGCTCTCCACCAGCGCTTGGTTCAGCTCCGGCTTCAGCAGGCTTCCGTTTGTCACGATTTCGACAAATTCCGTGACGCCCTTCTCCTTTGCGTAACGAATCATCTCCGGCAGCTGGGGGTGAAGCAGGGGTTCGCCATGCGCGGCAAGCCGCAGCATTTTCAATTTATCGGGAAACCCGCTAATGTCGTCAATGATCTTTTTATACAGCTCCATGGGCATAAGCTGCTTTTTAAAAGGCAGCGGCTCCTCGGACGCCTGCATGGCGCAGAACCGGCATTTAAAGTTGCACAGACTGCAGGGATCAATAAACAGGCAATAGGGCGTCTCCAGCGGCAGCACTTCTTCCAGCCTGTGCCGCCCCCGGTTGATCAGGTTCTTCTTTTCCGCACTCATAAAACACCTTTCTTCTAAACATACCGTATGCAACTGGACTGCTGCGAAACCGCTTAACGGGTCTTTCTCAGCTCATAAAGGGGAATATCCCCCTTATGAGCTTGATAATAGGCGTAAAGCTCTGTGACGGCGCTTCCCAGCTCATGGAGCCGGGGCGCCCCCATCTCCGCCGTCAGGCGGCCGCAGCTGGCGGTATAGGGCAGGTTCCAGCCCTCCTTCGCCACCTCGACGGGCAGCGCCTTCCCGGAAATCTCCCGCACCACGGCGGCAATCTCCCCCAGGGACACGGGCCGGCCGGTGCAGACGTTATAATCGTGGAATTTCGGCTCGTGCTCCAGAAACCAGAGCACAATGGGCCCCAGGTCCTCCACATACAGATAGTCGAACATGCAGTCCTGGCGGATGCTCAGGGGCAGGTCATACAGGGCCTTGCAACAGAGGTTGGAGATGAACTTGCTCTGCCAGCGCTCGTATTTTCCGAAGATCCCAAACAGGCGCAGGTTGTAGATGTTCCGGCTTTCCCGGGCGCGAAGGGCCATGATGTATTTCTCCAGCCCGTAATAGGAGGCCGGAACGGAGCGCCCCAGGTCCTCTTCCCGGATGTCCTCCATGGGCAGCCGCTTGTCAAACTCCGCGCCGGAGCCGAAATACAGCACCTTGTCCAGCCGCCCGCTGAGCTTTTCGAGGTTATAGAACATCTGCAGGTCGTGGAGCATGGCGTCCTCCGGGCCGGTCTGCAAAACGTTCTGCAGGGCGCTGTGAACGACGGTATCAATGCGGTGTTCGTCCATATACCGGGCCAGGAGCTCGTAGTCACAGAGGTCCAGCTCCCGGCTGGAGGGGGTGAACACCTCGTGCCGCTCCCGGAGGGCGGGCGCGAGGTTCCGCCCCACAAAGCCCCGGGGCCCCGCCCCGGTCAGCAGAATCCGCCCCATATCACGCGTCCTCCCCCAGGGCCGCCCGCAGCCATGCCTCCGTCTCCTCCCTGGGCAGGAAGGGATACAAATCCTCCAGAACCGAGGAGCTCATGGACCCGTCCGGATTCACCCGGGAGGCCGCCTTTGGAATTTCATCGAAGGTGCGGTCCGCGAAAATTTCGCACAGGACGGGCTCGTCGTCCGCCATGACGCGGCTGAGGACCGGGGCGATTTCATCGTCCCCGTGGATGGCGTAATAATTCAGCTCATACAGCTCCGCCAGCTTCCGGATATTGCAGAGGAATACGCCGCTCTCCGGACCGCTGCCGGCGTAGCGGCTTTGGAAGTGATTGTCCTGCATCACGGAGATGGAGGAATAGCCGTTGTTGTTCAAAATGAACAGCTTAATGGGAAGGCCGTAGCCCCGGATCAGGGCCAGCTCCTGCAGATTGTGCTGCAGGCTGCCATCGCCGTCCAGGGTGATGGTGCGGCGCTTCCCGCAGGCGATGCACGCGCCGATGGCCCCGGGTATGGCAAAGCCCATGCTTCCAAGGGCCATGGAGCCGATTTCCACCTGGCCCTGTTTCCGCTCATACAGCAGGCCCATAGCCGTGCAGGCCCGCCCTGTGGGGCTTTGCACAATCACGTCGTCCGCCCGGGTGAAGCCGGACAGCTCATGGGCAAAGCGGTAGGGGCTCGCCTGGGTCTGGGGCTTGGGCTGAATTTCCCGGAAGACCGGATAGGCGTCCTTCGCCGCGCGGCAGAACCGCAGCCAGTCTCCGGTGTCCAGGGGGCCGATTCCCTCCGCCCTTTCACACAGGCGGGGAACGAAATCGGCGGCGTCGCAGACCACGGTCTTGGCAAAGTCCATATGGAGCTTGCGAATCTCATGGGGGTCGATGTCCACCATCACATGCTTGGCCCGGCAGGCAAAATGCGGCTCGTTGAAGGCCGTGATGCCGATGTTCAGGCGGGAGCCGATGGTCAGAAGGAAGTCGCAGGTCTGCAGAATCCAGTTGGAATACCGGGGGCCGAGGTTTCCAGCATGCCCGAAATACAGCTCGTCGTCGTCGGGGAACACCATTTTTCCCCGCCAGGTGGCCAGCGCCGGGACTTGCAGATCGTGGCAGAATTTCCGCAGCGCCTCTCCCGCGCCGCCGGAGACGACGCCCCTGCCCGCAAGAACCAAAGGGCGCTTGGCGGAGCGCAGCATGCCCAGGATCTCGTCCACGTCCGCATCCGGGAGGGAGAAATTGGGGACCAGCCCCTCCGCCCCGGGGTCGAACTCCACCAGCTCATCCTCCTCCACCTGGGCGCCCTGGATGTCCAGGGGCACTTCCACCCAGACGGTGCCCTTCCGCCCGTGGGCGGCCAGGTAGACGGCCTTGTCCAGGTGGTATTTTACCATGGTTTTATCCGTGATGCTGACCGCGTATTTCGTCACGGGCCGCATCATGGCGGTGATGTTAACCTCCTGGGAGCCGCACTGCCGGACGCCCCGGTCCCCCACCAGGTCCGCGGTCTTGGCCTGGCCGGAAATGACCAGCAGGGGCTCGGAGTCGATCCAGGCGTCCACCGCGCCGGTAATGGCGTTGGTGGCGCCGGGGCCGGAGGTCACCATGCACACGCCCAGCCGGCCGGAGGCCTGGGCATAGGCGCCGGCGCCGATGGCGGCGGCCTGCTCATGCAGGCTGCACCAGGGATGAATGGTCCTGCTTTGGAAAAGGGAATCCAGAAGGTGCATCATCCCCCCGCCGCTGAGGAGAAAGACGTCCTGAACGCCGTGCTCCTCCAGGCGGCGGACGATGTAGTCGGATACTTTCACTTCCGTGTCACACCTTTCGTCTATTTTTCACACAGCTCATTCCCATCAAATATGTACGTCTGATACCAGTCGAAGGTTCTCCGGATCCCCTCCTGCAGGGAAACGCATTCCACGGCTCCAATGATCCTCCGGGTCTTCTCCATGCTGGGGCATCTTCTCACGGGGGAACCCGGAGTATCCGGTCCCTCCGAAATGGCGGAGGACTTTTTTACTGTGGCGAGAATGGTTTCGGCCACTTCCCGAATCGTAACCTCCGGCCCTTCGTTGCCCACATTCAGCGTCTGCCCTTCTGCCGCAGGGGATTCCGCCAGTTTCCGAATGATCGCCACCGCGTCGCCAATATAGCAGAAGGTCCGCTTGTGCGTGGGGGAAAACACCGTCAGCGGCTGGTTTTCCTCTAAGAAATAAGCCTTTTTCAAAAGCTCCGGAATCACATGGGACATCCCCATCCGAGGGCCGTAAAAATTGTGCGGACGGACGATGGTGAAAGGCAGGCCGCTCTGCTGAAGCAGCGCTTCCCCGTATATTTTCGACAGCATGTAGGATGTGCGGGGATGTTCCAGCGGCGTGACGGTCAGGGGCGTCGCTTCCGGCGTAGGAGTCTCCAGCTGGTAATATTTCAGGGTTCCCGCATAAACCTCGCTGGTGGAGGTGAACACAAAGCGCCGCAAATGCTCCTGCCGCCGGGCTAAGGCAATGGCGTTGACCGTCAGTTCCACATTTCGCTGCAGGACCTGGTAAGAATGCTTCAGCACATTTTGCACGCCGATAATTGCCGCCAGGTGAAAAATATAGTCAAAATCCCGGCCCAGTTCCAACACGTCGCCCATGCGGGTCAGGTCTGCGGAGAGAATGGAGACGCCGGGGCGGTCCTTCAAGCTCTCCAGGAAGCTGTCTGCGACGCCCCGGGAAAAGTTATCCGTAATGACAACTTCATATCCGTGGGCAAGCAGTTCTTTTGTCAGATGATAGCCGATGAAGCCGGCTCCGCCTGTAATCAGGACTTTCATAATGCTCACCTCTGTCCGTTACCTGCCAATGCAGGCCAGGGTTATATGATCGAATTGTACAAGGTCGGCACGCTGTTCGTCACTTAAGACACGGTTCGCGTCAAAAACCACGGTCCCCGGGTCCAGCCGGGCCTCCCGGAACTTGATTTCCCCATACTGCCGATGCTGGACGGTAAAAACGATAGCGTCAAAGCCGGTAAAGGAAGGAATTTCGTGGAGCACCGTCATGTCCAGTTCTCTCCAGTGCGAAACCATCGGATCCTGGCATACCATCTCGGCGCCGCGGCGCTTGCCCTCGGCAACGAACAGCTCGGTGGGCGAATGGCGTGTATCCCCCACGTCCTGGCGATAGCTGACGCCCAGGACCAAAATCCGCTTGTCTTTAAGGCTGCCCCCCAGCAGCGCTTCTATTTTATTCAGGCTCACGAGCGGCATGGCATCGTTGACGGCCACCGCCCGGGTGCTGAACGGAAAATCCATGTTCTCCAATCCAAACAGTTCTCTTGCCGCCAAGGGTGCAAAGTAGGGATCCTTGGTCAGGCAGTATCCGCCGACGCCAAATCCCGGCTGCCGCATATTAGAGTGGGTTGGACGCATGCGGATAGCGTCAATGACCTCATAGAGGTCGACGCCAACGGCTTCCGCAAACCGGCCCCACTCCTCGATAAACGCAATATTTGCAGCGCGATAGGAGTTTTCCAGTACTTTGGCGGTTTCCGATGCAGTCGTTTTTTTCAACCTGGTTAACGGATACGTATCGGTCTTGATCACATTTTCCAAAAATGCCTGGCACCGGTTCGCGGACTCCTCGTCTATTCCGGAGTACACACGCCAATAATTCACAATGGAATCAAAGTAGTGCTCTCCCGGCATGACCCGCTCATAAGAATGCGCAACGTAAAATTTCCCGTCCTGCAGGCCCCGGCGCTGAAATTCCTCCGACAAAATTGGGCAGACAATCTTTTCACAGGTGCCTGGGGGAACGGTTGTTTCGACGATGACCAGCGTCCCCGGCTTTATATGCGTTCCGACCGTTCGGATTGCACGCTCGAAGGGCGTCATATCCAAGGAAGGCCGGTGGCCCTCCGTATAACCGACATCCAGATTGACGTCGACAACGACCACATCTGCGCATTGGAAATAGGCGGGGTCGGTTACAGCCCACAGGTTCCCCTGCTGCGTAACGGCCTGCCGGGCCTCCTGCAGGGTTTTATCGTTGTTTTCAAAGGGAAATAGTCCGCGATTGATGGCATCGGTTCTTTCGCGGCCCGTGTCGTTTGGAACGTCGATTCCGATTACGTTATATCTAGGGTTTCCAGCTTTGTCTCTCGCGTTTGCAATGGCCAGCGCCATCGCGGAGCCCACAAATCCGAGGCCCTGTACGCAAATAATGTCCCTGCCGGGCTGAAACCCGGCCGGAAGTCCTTCCTTCATCCGATCCCCGTCCTTTCCGGCGGCTTTTCAAAGCCCCAGTTCCTTCATCATGTTTTGCATCTCGCTGAGCCGCCCATGTCCAGCCAGCTCTTCTCCACAGCGGAACGGTCCACCCAAGAGGCTTTCGGCGCGGTGGGAAAAAACGCGCCGGCAAGGCCCGTCCTTCCCGCCCGGTTCCGCAGGCGTCAAACCGCTCCTTCTTCCGCCGTCCTGCCGCTGGGGAGGGCATACAGCACAGTCTCGGAGCCGGACCACATATGGTGGCGCAGATAAAAACGGTAGTCCGGAACCAGTGTGCGCAGATAGTTCCAAATTTCCAAAATGTCTTCTATCTTATGATACACGCAGACGGCCAGGACCGGACGGTTCTTTGCAATCTGCCTCTCAGCACCGCGCAGCGCCTGGAGCTCCGCTCCCTCAATATCCATCTTCATATAGGAAATGGGCTCCGTGACAACTTCGTCCACCATGGCGGTTTCAATTGTACAGCCCGTTTCCTCCCGCCGGCCCAAGATGTGGGAGTCCCCCGTCTCGGTTCCCGTGCTGGAAAACCGGAGCTCGGTGGCGCTGCTCCATGCGCCCTTGGGAACGATATGGACGCATCCCCCGTGCGCAGCCTGCGCCTCTCGAATTTCCTCCAGCGCGGGCAGGAGGTCCTTATTCGGCTCAAAGCAGTAAACCGCCCGGTAGTCCGGGCAGAGCCGGATAAACTGCAGCAGCGTTGCGCCGTCATAGCCCCCCAGCTCCACCATGACCTCGCCGGCCGAGAAGCGGATGATGTCCGCGGGATAATACTGGTCCGGCGCACAGCACTGCCGGAAGTACGTCAGGTCCCCGGTGATCCTCCCCTTGATAACGGACGCAAAGGTCCGGCGGGACGCTTCGTCGGACAGCGAATCGTAAAACTCGGAAAACTCCGCCCAATGGGACAGCAGGTAGCTCCGGTACTCCTCTACGTCCAGGACATACTTCAAATAAAGCTCCATTTCAAAGGAAGCCACGCACTGCTGCGGGAACCGGCGGGCAATGGTTTCCCGGATGCTCTTTTCCGCGGAAGGGGCGGAGATCACAAAAAGGCACTCCCGCCCGGGATCTCTCTCCTGCAGAAAGTCGTCAAAGCTCATGATGGGGATATCCCCATCGCAAGAGTCCTGATAAGGACTCTTGCGGCGGCCGCTTGGCTTATTGCTGTCCAGGATGGCCCTGACGGGCACCCCATAGCGCCGCATAAATCCCACCGCGAAGGGAAGATACTTCCCGGCTCCGTATAGGTAAATGTCCCCCGAAAAGCCCTTGGCCTGTTCCACAAACGCCAAGGCAATGTTCTTTTCAGACTGTACAAACGCAAGCAGTTCGTTCTTCATGAAGACCTCTGTCCTTTCCGGCGGCTTCTCAAAGCCCCAGTTCCTTCATCATGTTCTGCATCTCGCTGAGCTGGCCCATGTCCAGCCAGCTCTTCTCCGTAATGGGGTAGCCCCCCACGCGGAAGCCCCGGGCCATCAGCCGCTTGGCGACGTCCGGCATGTCGATGTGCTCGCCGTCTTTCATCGAGGCAAGGACGCAGGGCTCCGCCAGGTAGATCCCCGTGTTGACCAGGAAGTCATACTCCGGCTTCTCGCGAATGGCCGCGACGGCTCCCTCCTGGTCCAAATCCACCACCCCGTACGGGATTCCCACCCGCTTGGCCGCCAGAATAAAGGTCAGGGCGTTTTGGTGGGCCTTATGATACTCATACATGCAGGTATAATCCGCGTCCAGCAGGCAGTCGCAGTTGGAGAGGAAGAAGGTCCGGTCAATTTTCCCCCGCAGGAGGGACAGCCCGCCGCCGGTGCCGAGGAACTGCTCCTCATCCACGTAGTGGAGGCGGTAGGGAAGCCCCGCCTCGTTGTAATAGGCCTTGATCATATTCCGCTTATGGTTGAGGATCAGGTAAACCTCCCGCACGCCGAAGCGGCCGAAGCGGCCGATGATATGGTCCATGATCGGCGTTTCCCCGATGGGGATCAGGGGCTTTGGCAGGATGCGGGTATAGGGATACAGCCGCGTCCCCTTTCCCCCGGCCATGACCACCAGGGGGACCTCCTCCGGCAGGGGCCGGAATGCCTCCCCCACCTTCAGCTCGTCCCGGAAGAGGATCCGCACGACCTCCCGCCGCTGGTCAAGGATGGGCACCGCCACCGTCAGGCTGTTCCCCATGAACTCCAGGGCCTCGTCCTCCTGCAGGATGGAAAAGGCAATGGGGGCGGGGTTCATGGCCTGGGAGACCGGCTTGCCCATGTCCCCGTCCCGCAGGATATAACGGCGCATGTCGCCGTCCGTGAAGCAGCCGCTCAGGCAGCCGTCCCGAAGGCAGAAGACGACCTTCTTCTTCCCCTCGTCGATGCGGCGCACCGCCTCGGCAACGGAAATGTCCTCCGGAACCAGATACTTGTCCAGGTCCATTCCGCCTCCTCCTTTCGTTATAGGCAGCACAGTTGAAAAGAGTCCAAAGGATTCGTTTCCATACGGCGCTGTTTTACAGCGCCGTACGCCGCGCGAGCGGCTCACGGTGCTTGCCTTCATAGGAAACGCGCAGGCGCTTTGCGCCCCGGCGGGCCATAGGCCCGCCGGTTGAAAAGAAGGGTATGCTTCTTTTCAACTGCGTTGACTATATCCCCGGTCCTCTCCGCCAAAGGCCAGAAGGGCCCCGCAGACCCGGTCCAGCTGCTCCGCCGTCAGGTTGGTGCCGCAGGGGATGTTGATCACCCGGTCATAAAACCGCAGCGCCCGGGGGCAGTCCATGGCCCGGTATTGCCGGAAGGGCGTCTGGGTGTGGTTCAGCTTCCAGATGGGCCGGGCCTGAATATGCCGGCCGCCGAGATAGCGAAGCAGGCGGTCCCGCTTTCCGGGGTCGGGGTCCCGGAGGGCGAAGGAGTAAAACCAGCGGTTGGAGCCGTCCCCGCTCCCGAAGGGCAGGAGCTCCCCATAGCTGCAGCCGGCCAGCTTCTCCCGGTAGCGGGCGTAATTTTGGCGCTTGATCTCCAGGAAGCCGTCCAGCTCCTCCAGCTGCGCCAGTCCGAGGGCGGCCTGGAGATTGGTCATGCGGTAGTTATAGCCCCATTCCTCGTGGACAAAGTAATCCGCGTCGTCCTTGGCCTGCTGGGAGAGATAGCGCATGTGCTCCACCGCCGGCGCGTCGTTGGAGACGATCATTCCCCCGCCGCCGGTGGTGATGATCTTGTTGCCGTTGAAGGACAGGACCCCCGCGTGGCCCACGGAGCCGGTGGCCCGGCCCGCGTACCGGCCCCGGGTGAAGACGCCGCCCAGGGATTCGGTGGCGTCCTCAATCACCGCCAGATGAAAGCGCTCCGCCAGGTCCATCAGGCGGTCCATGTCGCAGTGGTCGCCAAAGACGTGAACGGGCACGATGGCCTTCACGGTTTTGCCGGAGGCGGTTTCCACGGTCCTTCCGCCCTCCAGGCGGCATTCCCGCTCCAGATACGCCCCGACCTGCTCCGGGTCCATGCACAGGTGCTCGTCGCAGTCGAAGAACACCGGCTCCGCGGACTGGTACAGCACGGCGTTGATGGTGGCGATAAACGTCAGGGTGGGAACCAGCACCAGGTCCCCTGCCGAGACGCCGAAGTGGCGCAGGCAGAGGTGCAGCCCCGCCGTGCCGGACTGGCAGGCGCAGGCCTGGCGGACGGACAGTTTGTCCGCCATCCGCTGTTCAAACCGGCCGATAAAGGCCCCCGCGGTGGATACCCACTCGGTATCAATGGCCTCGTTTACGTATTTTTTTTCGTTTCCACGGAAGTTGGGGGTGGAAAGGGGGATCAGGGATTCCGACATAAGCGTTCACTCCTTTAAGCTGACAGGGCGGCAGGTTATAAGGCGGTCCTTTCCGCAAACAGTGCAACCGCATCCGAAATGGTAGCCACATGGAACTTCGAGGCATCCAACACCTCTCCTCCGGTTACGCTGCGGCCCTCCTGATAGCTTTTCACAATCTCTTCCTGTTTTACGAGATACTTCGGCTCCAGGATGTGACGAAGGTGCTCTTCAAACCACGCGGAGTGACCGGAGGAGAGCTTTTGCGCCATGAAGCGGAACGTATGGAGGATCAAATCAAATGTATCGAATCGAAGAGAGGTGGACTCAACGGTCTGCCTGACGGCTGCCTTCCAATCGCATATACGGTCGGCGGCCTCTTCCTGAAGCAAGCCCTCTTCCACCGCTCTTGCAAGCGTAAAATACAATATCCCACCATCCACGCCCAAAAACACAAGGCGTTCTCTCGCTCCCGGGATATAGCGTCCCGCATTGTCCAGCTTAAAGAGCCGGTTTCTGACCTGAATCTCTTCTCTGTTTTCCTCATCCTCGGAGGGCCGGTTTACCAAATATCCCATGGAGGAGGTACTCATCCCCGCAATGGTAACCGGATATGCAATGGTTAGAATCTGCTTATGGATACAGCAGTTGATAATTCCCGTCTGAATGTCCTGGCTGCCTCCGTCCAGCAGCTTTCCGGTTTTTTGCAGCAGGGTTTTCAGGTAGCTCCGCCGGAAGCCGGAGTTGATGTACAGCAGCGGCAGGAGATAGATATTGGACGGGTTCTGCGCCACCTGGTCGAGCAGCACCTTCGTATCCACCATGCGGGCGTTCAGCTGCCCCCGCTGGTAGGCCCGGGGAATGGCGAACATATTCTGCTGCCCGCCGTTGAAGCCCGGCCAGGCGTAGAACCCCCGGTCCCACAGCAGGATCTCCTCGTCCGGGCAGTGGTCCAGGGTGACCTTCACCGCGTCCAGGGCCCAGGGGAGAAGCCCGTCGTCCGAGCCCAGGGAGAAGACAAACCTCCCCCGGGTCTGCAGATAGCCGAACTCAAAGCTCTTCGTCAGCTGCAGGCTGCGGGGCGTTTTGACGTACCGGATGCGGGGATCGTCCAGCTCCCGGCAGAGGTCGTAAACCTCGTGGCTTTCGTCCACCGAGTTGTCGCTGACGACAATCTCATAGCTGCCCTGATAGCGCTGGTCCAGGCAGGTCTGGAGGGTATACCGCAGGGTCGCCGCCGAGTTCCTGGCCGGGATGACAATGGAGAACTCCACCTCCGGCTCCCGGTCGATATCCGCCCGGACGTCGTATCCATACAGGTCGCTGATATAGGAGAGGTAGCTGCCCGCCCAGGCGAAGTGCACCTTTTCCTCCGTAAAGTCGGCCTCATAGGGGGACAGCCTTCCCATGCGGCCCCGGAGGCCCTCTCTGGTATAGAGATCCTCCAGCAGGCAGCCGCTGCAGAGAATGACCGCCTGGTCCCGGGAACTCTCCTCCCGGCAGATGTGGTCGATGATATAGTCCCGGTTGTCGCCGTAAGGCTCCCCCTCCTCCGTCAGGACCACCGGGGGAATGACGCACATATCGGGATAGCGCTCCATCTGCTCCATGCTGACGGGAACGGTTTCCCGCAGATCCACCCGGCCTTCCGTTTCAAAGGCCAGGGGCGGACTCAGCAAAAAGACCTGATGGCCCAGGCAGTGGAGCAGGTGGCCCAGAATTTCCAGGGAACGGTCCAGGCAGTCGTCCATAACCAGGACGAAGGTGCCGGGGTCCCGGGCGGTGAGCTTCTCCTCCAGGTAGCCGTAATTCGCAATTTTATGAACCCAATGCTCCTCCCGCCGGGCAAGGCCCCGGCGGACCAGCTCCATGTATACGATGAAATAGGCGGCCATGTCCGAGGTGCGGTACAGCGCCCGGGCCAGCGCCCGGAGGCGTTCTCCGTCTTCCGCATCCTCCGCCACCGCCTCCAGCGCCTCGACGGCCTCCCCCTCCAGGCGGGCGCAGCTTCTGCCGCAGGCCTTTTGGTAGAGATAGTCCTCCCGGACGGCGTCGTCCGGACGGCCCCATTGCTTATAGGCCTTGCTCCGGAGCTTCATGCACTCCCGCAGGCCGGGATAATCCTCCGCGAAGAAATACTTGCCCTCCAGCACGCCCAAAGCGGCCTCCGGATTCTGCTCCTTTTTTAAAACAAGCTCCGCCTTTGCCACGAACCACAAAAGCCGGGTGGGCTTGTAGGCGTATATTTCATCCAGGAGCCGTTCCGCCAGCTCCAGATTTCCGCCGGAAATGTGCCGGCGTATGGCGTGAATGCGGTCAAAATATTGCTGTTCCGTCATAGATCTCCCTCAACTTGCGTTCTTCGTTCAAAGGCCGCGATCTGGCTGCGGCAGATTTCCCCGGCTCCCTTCCGGTAATCCCGGTACCACTCCGCCGTAAAGCGGAGGGTTTCCTCCAGCGAGAGCCGCGGGAACCAGCCCAGGCGCTCCTTGGCCTTGGAGCTGTCCAGCAGCAGAATGGCCGCCTCATGGGGAGCCTGGGCCTCGCCGGCGCAGACGACCCGCCCGCCGCCGTAAAGGCCGGCAAGACGCTCCGCCACCATGCCCACCGTGGCCATCTGTTCCGGGTCCGGGCCGAAGTTCCAGCCCTCGCAGCAGGTCTCCGGCGCGGACCAGAGATCCTCGGCCAGCATGAGATAGCCCGCCAGGGGTTCCAGCACAAACTGCCAGGGGCGGACGGCCCCCGGATTCCGAAGCCCGATGGGCTCCCCGGCTTCCAGGGCCCGGATGCAGTCCGGGACCAGCCGGTCCGCCGACCAGTCCCCGCCGCCGACGACGTTCCCGGCCCTGGCGCTGGCGACGGCCGTGCGGCAGTCCCCGCTTCCGCCGGGGGCAAAAAAGGACCGGCGCCAGGAGGCGGTCAGCAGCTCCGCACAGCCCTTGCTGGCGCTGTACGGGTCATAGCCCCCCATGGGCTCGCTTTCCCGGTAGGGCCGGGGCGTATTCCGGTTTTCATAGCATTTGTCGGAGGTGACGATCACCGCGCTGCCCACGGAATCCGTCCTCCGCAGCGCCTCCAGCAGGTTCAGCGTCCCGATCACGTTGGTTTCAAAGGTGCGCTTCGGCTCCCGGTAGGACAGCCGGACCAGGGGCTGGGCCGCCAGGTGAAACACCACCTCGGGGCGGTACTGCGAAAGCGTGCTCTCCAAAAGCGGCGCGTCCAGAACGTCGCCCCGGACGTCCGTCATGGAGTCCTCCAGACGGCAGAGGGCAAAAAGGTCCCGCTCCGTATAGGGCGGCAGCGCGTAGCCGATCACCTGCGCCCCCATTTCCAGAAGCCACAGGGAGAGCCACGCGCCCTTGAAGCCGGTGTGCCCGGTGACCAGGACCCGCTTCCCTCTCCAAAAATCCCGATTGACGTTCCGCCTTTCCATGGGCGCAGCCTCCTGTCCTCAGACCGTTTTCACAAAGCGGAGAATCTCCTCCGCCATATACCGGAGCATTTCCTCCGTCATTCCGGGGTAGACGCCGATCCAGAAGGTCCGCTCCATCACGGCGTCGGTGTTCGTAAGGGGCCCGGCGGTCCGCCATCCGGTTCCGGCGCTCCGCATTTCGTCAAAGCAGGGGTGGCGCAGCAGGTTCCCGGCAAACAGGTTCCGGGTCTGAATGTTTTTCCCCTCCAGGTGCCGGACCAGCGCATCCCTGGAAAATCCGGCGTCCTCCCGGACCGTCATCAAAAAGCCGAACCAGCTGGGCCGGCCGCCGGGAACCGCCTCGGGAAGGATCAGCGCCTCCGACGCCTCTTCCAGCAGCTCCCGCAGCAAGGCCCAGTTGTTCCTTCGGGCGGCGGTGAAGCGGTCCAGCTTATCCAGCTGGGCGCAGCCGACGGCCGCCTGCAGGTCCGTGGCCTTCAGGTTATAGCCCAGGTGGGAATACACATATTTATGGTCGTAGCCCCTGGGCAGCTCCCCGAACTGCCCGTCAAAACGGCAGCCGCAGGTCCCGTCCCGCCCCGGGGGGCACCAGCAGTCCCGGCCCCAGTCCCGCAGGGAGTTCACAATCCGATGGAGCAGGGGATCGTCCGTATAAACGGCGCCGCCCTCGCCCATGGTGATATGGTGGGGGGGATAAAAGCTGGAGGTCCCGATGTGGCCGACGGTCCCGGTTTTCCGCCACTCGCCCCGGAAGCAGTACTCGGAGCCCAGGGCGTCGCAGTTGTCCTCCACCAGCCAGAGCCCGTTTTCGTCGCAGAAGCGGCGGACCTCCTCCAGCGGGAAGGGGTTTCCCATGGTGTGGGCCAGCATGACGGCCTTCGTCCTGGGAGACAGGGCGCTTTCCAAACGGGACGTATCGATATTATACTGCGGAATGGAGACGTCGACAAAGACCGGGACCGCGCCGAACTGCACAATCGGAGCCACCGTGGTGGGGAACCCCGCCGCCACGGTGATCACCTCGTCCCCCTTGCGGACCCGCCGCTCCCCCAGAAGGGGCGAGGTCAGGGCCATGAACGCCAGCAGATTGGCGGAAGAACCGGAGTTTACCAGGGAACAGTGCCGGACGCCCAGCCAGGAGGAGAGCTTCTCCTCAAACTCCTGGGTAAAGTGCCCGCCGGTGAGCCAGAATTCCAGGGAGGCGGACACAAGGGCCTTCAGCTCCTCCTGGTCAAAGACCCGGCCCGCGTAGCCGATCCGGTCCCCGGGGTGAAAGGCGGAGCCGCCGCCGAAGCGCGCCCGGTAGTACTCCTCCGTCAAAGCCAGGATTTTTTCCTGAACGGTTTGTGCGTTATCCATCATCGTTCCTCTCCATGCCGGGGAATTACCAGACCTTCCAGGGGGCCCGGCGGCTCTCCCACAGATGCTCCAGCACGCTCCGGTCCCGCTGGGTGTCCATGCACTGCCAGAAGCCGTGGTGCTTGTAGATGCCCAGCCTGCCCTCCCGGGCCAAGGTTTCCATGGGCGCCCGCTCCAGGATGCAGGACTCTTCCTCGCTCAAATACCGGAAGACCTCCGGTTCCATCACCATAAAGCCGCCGTTGATCCAGCCGCCGTCCTCCTTGGCCTTCTCGCGGAAGCCGGCCACCGTCAGTCCCGAGGCGTCCAGGTCCAGCACGCCGAAGCGCCCCCCGGGCTGGATGCCCGTCAAGGTCACGGTCTTGCCGGAGGAGCGGTGCTGCTCCAGCAGGGCTCCAAGGTCCACGCTGCCGACCCCGTCGCCGTAGGTCAGCATGAAGGGCTCGTTCCCAATGTATTTCTGCACCCGCTTGACCCGGCCCCCGGTCTGCGTGTTCAGCCCGGTGTCCACCAGGGTCACCCGCCAGGGCTCCGCCACGTTTTCGTGGACGGTCATCCGGTTTTCCGCCGAAAAATCAAAGGTCACGTCCGAGCGGTACAGGTAATAATCCGCAAAATACTCCTTGATCAAATGCCCCTTGTAGCCGCAGCATATGATGAAATCGTGAAAGCCGAAGCTGGAGTAATACTTCATAATATGCCAGAGAATGGGCTGTTCCCCGATGGTGACCATGGGCTTGGGTTTCAGGTGGCTTTCCTCGCTGATGCGGGTTCCGAAGCCTCCCGCCAGAATCACGACTTTCATGTGGGGTCCTCCTCCAGGAGGTGGGCAACCTTCTGATAAACCGGGCTGGCCTTCAGAGCTGCCACCGCCGGGTCCTCCGGCGAATAGGCGGACAGCAGCGCCCGCACCTTTTCCGCCAGCTCCTGAAGCTCGGAGCTGGGGGAGGGCGCCTGCAGCGCCGAGGTGTGCTCAATCAGGAATTCCACCATGTCCTTCATAGACGGGCAGGCGGCAAGGCCCGCCCGGAGGAAGCGCACATGCCCCAGCTGGTCCCCCGCCTCCAGGGCCTCAAACGCCTGGGCGCAGTACCAGCCGAAGCGGTGCATGGAGGGCAGAACATAGAGGTTCCCCTCCCGCAGGACCTCCGGCGCGTAGTAGCCGGAGATGAACGCCCGCTCCACCTTGGTGAAGATCCGGGCCAGCGTCATGGACTGTTCCGCGTCCTTCCAGTCACAGTGCTGCACCGCCAGCAGCGCCAGGGTCCGCGCCCAGGTCAGGGTCTGCCAGCTTCCGGCAAAGTCCTCGGAGGCGGTCTGCGTCAGGGTATTGCAGAGCACGGCCCAGTTCCTGGACAGGCGGGTGGCCACGTCCTCCAGATCCTCGAGATTCATGGGGTTTTTCTCCGGCGGGAACACCGCGCCCCAGCTCAACGCGTGGCTGAGGGCGGAGATTGGCAGCTCCGTCCACTTCTGCACCCGGTTCAGCAGGGCGTTCAGCTCGGCGGCGTCCGTGGTTTCCAGCATGGCGGCGGCCAGGCCGAAGGGGATCTGGTCCGCCAGCGGGAGGAAGACCGTGTACATGGGGCGGTGGAAATCCTCGCGCTTCCGCTCCCGTTCCCGGGAATCGGGCAGGAATGTGGACGCGCCCCGCAGGATGAAGGCGGCGCGGCGCTCATCCGCCCGCTTCTGGTTGGGGACAGGGCGGTTGATTCCCTCCCACAGGGCGGACGTCAGGCCGCTGGTGTCCACGTCGCTGCGGAGGTGCAGGTCAAGGAGCAGGTTGGTCAGGTTTTGGGTCTGCTCCACCGTCAGCTGGCTGAAATCCAGAGACATGGCGCCGTCCAGGGCTTTTCTGGGCTTTCCGTCCTCCAGATAGGCGACAGCTACCGCGTTGATGATGTTCCGCTCAAATTCCTCCCCCGAGTTGAGGAGGGAGCTGAACATCTGGCCGATGATGTCCCCCCGCCCGGCCCTGAGATCCTCATAGGCTTGGAGCGCCTTTCCGCCCAGGCTGATGCAGCGGGCGTAGTTCTTGCTCCCCAGGGCCTCTATGCAGGCAAAATAAGCCACGTCGATCCGGGTGAAATAGGACTCCGGGAACATCTCCTCCGCCAGGGCGGTCCACTCCTCCAGCTCCGGAAGCTTCTTGGTTGCGGCAGTCCGCACGGCATAGCGCAGAATCGGGGGGCCCATGCGCTCCCAGTTGGGGGCCTTTTCCCGCACCCGGTCCACCGCGCGGAACAGCCATTCCATATAATCGGCTTCCTTCTGCCCGCTCTCGATGAACTGCAGAAGGCGGAGCAGCCGGTCCGGGGTTTCCGCCAGCTCTTCGCGGATCAGCTTTAGGTTGCGTTCCCGCTTTTCCCTGCCGGCCTCCTCGTTCATGCCCACATAGCCGTCGTGCTTGAAAACCACCTGGTTCAGCACGGTGGAACGGGGCGTCTGATCCTCCGGAAAATCCCACTGTTCATGAATTGCGCCGGAGTAACGCTTGCCGGTGGCCATGCGGAGGAGCCGGATGGCCAGGAAGTCCGACCAGGGCCCATCCATCTCATAGGTTTGGTAGTTGCGGATCACCACCAGGCAGATGTCCTTGTGAACATTTTGGGGGTTATGGAGAAAATGCTCGATTTGGACAATATCCGGCTCCAGGTATTCGTCCGTGTCCACGGAGAGATACCAGTCGCCGGAGGCCCGCTCCATAACGGCGTTCCGGGCGGCCGCGAAATCGTTGATCCAGGGAAAATCAAAGACCACGTCCGCATACCGCTCGGCGACTTCCCGGCTCCCGTCGGCAGAGCCGGTGTCTGCCATAATCAGCTCACAGGGCACCGCGTCCCGAAGGGGCTGGAGCGCCTTCAGGCAGCGTTCAATACAGCGGATGTCGTCGCGGAAAATCATGCCGATGGTCAGCAGGGGTTTTTTCATAATGCGTCTCCTTCCAGTTCTTTCCATGTTCTTGGGGGAACCTCCCGCCAGGCGGCTCTCCCAAAGACAGGGAAACGGGGCGGGCTGGAGCCCGCCCCGTTCTTGGGTCTATCCGGTTTTGCCGAAAATTCAGCGTCAGGCTGATTAGCCCAGCAGCTGCAGCACGCCCTGAGGAACAGCATTCGCCTGGGCCAGCATCGCCTGAGCGGACTGGATCAGGATGTTGTTCTTGGTGTAGCTCATCATTTCTTCCGCAATATCGGTGTCGCGGATGGTGGACTCGGCGTCCTGGATGTTCTCGGTCATGACGCTCAGGTTGTTGGCAGTGTGCTCCAGGCGGTTCTGGACAGCGCCCAGGTCGCCGCGGGTGGAGGACACGCTGTTGATGGCGTCCTTAATGGTCTGAATCGCAGCCTTGGCAGACTCGGGATCGGAGATCTTCAGATCCGCAATGCCCAGAGCGGAGGTGTGCATATCCTTCACGCCGACGGCCAGCTGGTTGAAGTCGTCGCTGGTGTCGCCGATCTGGAGCATCAGGCCCTTGCCGTTGACGGCGCTGCCGGCCAGCTCGATCTTGGCGGCCACGCGGTCTTCCTTCGCGGTGGTGGCGGCGATGTCCTTGGAAACCAGGGTCATCTTGTTGCCGTCGATCTGGAAGTCGAAGCGGTTGGCCAGCTCGGTATTGATGGCAGTCTTCAGGTCCTCCAGCACGTTGCCGGTCTGATAGGAAGCAATCTGACCCTCAATGCCGTACTTCTTCAGGTCCACTTCCACGTTGCCCTTGGTGGCAACGCCTTCTCCGTCGGTGAACTCGAAGGTCACGCCGTCCACGGTGATGGTGTCGCCGACCTTCAGCTTGGTGACGTCCAAGGTGAAGGAAGCGCTGGCGGCCTGCTCGGCCCGGATGCCGGAGAACTGGGCCATTACGTTGGCCTCGCCCTTCATGCTGCACAGGTCGCCGTTGGTCGCACCGCCGATGGTGTTGCCGGCGGTCTCGTCCTTATAGGTGGACAGGGACTGGAAGGTCAGGGTGCCCACGCTGCCCTCGATGGGCTCCTTACCGACGGTCCAAAGGGCGCCGCTGCCGCTGGTGGCGTTGCCGATGGTGTTGTCGATCTTACTCAGAGCCATCGCCAGCTTGTCGGCGTTGGAGTAGTCCTCGGGGTCTTTGAGAATTTCGGACAGGTCGATCTCAACCTCAGAGCCGGTAGCGCCCGCGCCGTTGGCGGTCATCTTGAAGGCATAGGTCTTGTTGCCGACCACCAGCTTGTCGCCGTCCTTCAGCTGGCTGAAGTCAATCGCCACTTCCGTACGGGCCTGGTGAGAGGAGCCGACGCCTTCGCCGACGGTGGTCATCTGGGCCTGCCAGTTGGTGTCGCCGGTCTTATTGGCAAGGGAGTTGCCGTTGACCTTCAGTCCAACCGTGAAGCTGGGGTCCACGATCTTGGCGTCGTTGCCCATGAAGTCCACCTGGGTGAAGTTGATGCTGTCTCCGCCGTCGGCCATCTTGTAGTAGTGCCCGTCGATCTTCACATAGGCGCCGGCGCCGGTGGAGATAGCGGCGTCCCAGGAAGCGGTGTCCGTCTTCACGCCGGTGGAGGGAGAAGAGGTAGCGCCGTTCGCGCTTTCGCCCGCGCTGGCGGTATTCACAGCCTTGCCGGCGGTGATCAGCTTGTCGACGATATCCGCCGCGGTGGAGATATTGTCGCCCGCAGTGACGGTATAGGTGATCTGGGCGTCGCCCACGTTCAGGGTGATCGTGTCACCCACGGTGAAGCCCTGCAGAGCCACGTCGTCCAGGTTGACGCTGAAGGCCGCGTTGGTCTGGGAAATAGCCGCGCCGGGGCGGTCCTGAATGAAGGTGGTCTTAAAAGCGGGGGAAGCACCCTGAGCGGAATACTCATTGGTGGTGATCTCAGAGATGGCGCTGGCACCGGCGGAAGCGCGGTTGGCGTCCAGAGAGCCGTCCAGCAGCTTGATGCCGTTGAAGTTGGCGGAATCGGCAATACGGTTGATTTCGCTCTTCAGGGCGTCGACTTCCTTCTGGAGGTTGGCGCGGTCCACTTCGTTGTCATAGGTGCCGTTGGCGGACTGGGTGGCCAGGTAGTCCATGCGGTTGAGCATGTCCTGGATCTCCTGCATGGCGCCCTCGGCGGTCTTCACCAGGGAGATGCCGTCCTTGACGTTCTTGCTGGCGGCGTTCAGGCCGGTGATCTGGGCCCGCATCTTCTCGGAAATAGCCAGACCCGCGGCGTCGTCGCCGGCGCGGTTGATCTTATAGCCGGAAGCCAGCTTTTCCAGGTTCTTGCTCAGCGCGGAGGTGTTGTTGTTGTAGTTGCGGTAGGCGTTCATCGCCATAATATTGTGCTGAATACGCATAACTTAATCTCCTTATCAATATGTCGGACGCGATCCTTGCGTCCGTCCGCGGGGTGGAGGCGGCCTGGAGTTCGGGCAACCGGCCGGACTGCCCGGGCCTTGCGCCGCCGGTACGGTATTTCAGCCGGCCGCGCGGACCGGGTGAAATCCAGGGGGACTGCGTCGGTTCAGCAGGCGCTGAAACCGTTCAATACCTTTATCGGCATGATTCTCCGCAAATTAAGGGGTTCTGAAAAAATTTCGCAGGACAGTTTTGTACAGCCGCAGGCCCGGCGGAAACGGCCCCCGCCCAGGCGCGCCCAACCGGACCGCCCGCCGGGACACGGAGAGGGCGGAGCGCCGCAAAGCGCAGGAACCATGCCGAAGGCTCCCGCGGCGGGAGGACGGAGAGGGCGGCGGGGAATTCCCCCGCCGCCCCCTTGTCCGCGCAGCCTCAAAACGCCACTTTCTCAATCAGCGCCACCAGGCACAAAATCACGGCGCAGGGTACATAGACATACCGCCCAATGCTGTACCACCAGGCTCCGGGGGCCTTTTCCGCCCCCTTGTCCACCTCGTCCATCAGGTCCTCCCGCCGCATGATCCAGAACCAGCTGGCCGCCCCCAGAGTGGCGCCGATGGGGATGATATAGATGGACACAATGTCCATCCAGGGGCCCCACTTGAAGATGGGCTCCATGTGCAGGCCGATGCCAAGGCACACCACACACAGCAAAACCAGCATCATCTTCCGGCTCAGCCTGGGGAACTTGTGGAGCAGCGACTCCCCCACCGCCTCGAACATATTCTGGAGGGAGCTGACCCCGGCGAAGATCATGGCCACGTACAGGATCACGGCAAAGAGCCGCCCCAAGGGGATGTCCTGCAGAATCCGGGGCAGGGTGACAAAGAGGAGGGAGGGCCCCGCCCCCACGTCCAGCCCGTAGGCGAAACAGGCGGGAATCATCACCAGGGCGGCCACCAGCGCGGCGATGGTGTCGAACAGGGCCGTCCGCTTGGCAAGCTTCGCCACGTCCTCCGCCGTGTCCAGATAAGCCCCGTAGACGATCATGCCGCTTCCGGTGATGGACAGGGAGAAGAACGCCTGTCCCATCGCCCAGATCCACACCATGGGGTCCAGCAGCTCCTCCCACCGGGGGGAGAACATATAGCGGTAGCCCTCCGCCGCACCGGGGAGAAAGGCCACCCGCACCGCCAGAATCAAGAAGATCAGGAAAAACAGGGGCATCATGACCTTGTTGCTCTTTTCGATGCTCCTGGCCCCCAGCAGCAGGGTCAGCAAGGTGCCCACCACCACCACGGCGTGAAAGGGAACGACGGAGTAATCCGCCAGGGAAAAGGACTCAAACCAAACGGCGGTGTCCGCCGTCATCAGCTCCCCGGTGAGGGAGCCGGCAAAGGCCTTCAGCACGTAGGCAATGATCACCGCGTAGCCCAGGGCAATGCACATGGACCCCGCCAGGGGGAGCCAGCCCAGAAGGCCCCCGACCTTCCCCAGGCTCTTCCTCCGGGTGCCCCAGGCCATCTCATAGGCCCCCAGGGTCCCCGTCCGGGCCCGCCGGCCCACGGCGTACTCCGCGGCCAGGCCCACCGTGCCGAACAGGGCGATGAACACCAGATAGGCGATGAGAAAGGCCCCGCCGCCATAACTGCCCATCTTGGCGGGAAACCCCCACACGTTGGCCATGCCCACCGCCGAGCCCACCGCCGACAGCACAAACCCCCACCGGCTGCTGAACCGCTTCTTCCCGTCTCCGCTCATGAAACTGCTCCTCCTTTGTAATCCCGCCGGCAAAGCAGGCCCCTGCCCCCGCGGCGTTCTGCCGGCGGGCCGCAGCCCGGCGGCACGCCTCCGGCGCCGGGCCGCCTCACGCTCCGGCAGAAGCGGCCCCCGGCGCCGCAGACAGAACAGCGCCGCGCTGAAAAAGGCCCATGGAACGCTTTTCAGCCGCGCCGACTATAGAACAGGCGAGTCCGGCAAGGCCCGCCTGTTTTTGCATTTGCTGTTTTAAAGCATTGTAGCATAAGATTTCCAAAAAGGGAAGCCTTTTCCGGAAAAAACGCAAAAACCCGGCGGAATCCTCCGCCGGGCTTTGAAAATCCGGATATTTCAGGAATACCGCCTGTCCAGAAACTCCACAACGTCTGCCAGAGCTCCTTCCGCGGCGTGGCGCACAAGCACGGCCCCGGAGTCCCGGACGGCAGGGGCGCAGTTCACCGGGGCAAAGCCCTGGGCCGCGGCCCGCAGCATGGAAAGATCGTTGGCCTCGTCCCCGGCGCAGTAGACATGCTCCATGGAAATCCCCAGGCGGGCGGCCAGGCGGCGGACCATGCCGCCCTTGTTGGCGCCCTTGATGGTCATCTCCAGCAAATGGGAGACGGAGAAGATCAGCTCATAGTCCTCCGCCCAGCCCCGGGCGGTGAGAAAGGCCAGCACCTCCTCCAAAACTGCGTGTTCCGCCTCGAAGAGGAGCTTTCCCAGGGGCAGCGGCACCTCCGTCAGAGAGGGGGCCTCGGTAAGGGCCGCCTTGGTAATGCGCTCGTGCTGGCGGCTGATTTCGTTGGGGTGGACGGCGTGGATCACATTGTCGATGTGGTATGCCTCCACCGCCACGCTTGGGAAGCGGTCCAAGACGGCCTGCCCCCGCTCCCGGGCGGCGGCGTCCAGCATGGCGGTCTCCAGGTATTCGCCTTTCGCGAAGTCGTAAATAGCCGCGCCGTTGCAGACTACCCCCGGGGCGTTCATGGGAACCATCTCCGCATAGTTGATAAACGCCGCCAGGGCCCGCCCCGTGGCAATGGCGAAGCGCCCCCCCTGGGCCATGAAGTATTCCAGCGCCTGCCGGTTCCGCTCCGGCAGAGGGGGCACCGGCGCGCCGGCGC
This sequence comes from uncultured Oscillibacter sp., assembly GCA_947577075.1. Classification (GTDB taxonomy): domain Bacteria; phylum Bacillota; class Clostridia; order Oscillospirales; family Oscillospiraceae; genus Oscillibacter. The sequence goes on from CANPTW010000001.1 coordinate 70,333, forward strand.
GAAGAGCGTCCTCGGTGTACAGCAGCGTGTTGTCAAAATCGCTGGCCAGCAGCACGCCGTCAAATTTTCCCATGGTCCGGCTCCTTTCCTTCTTTAAAAGGGCTTCCGCCCGCGCCCGGCTTATTTGGACGCGTCGCCGCCCTTGTTCCAGCGCCTTCCCCCGTTGCGGTAGGGCGGGCGGCGGCGCTTGTTCTCCCCGGCGGGGCGGTCCTCCCGCTGGCCCTCGGGGCGGTCCTGGCGCTGCTGCCTGGGCGGGCGGGGAGGCTGGCCCTGCTTTTTCGCCGGCGGCTGCTGTGCCGCCGGTCCCTCCGGACGGGGCCCGCTCTTCCGGCGGCCGCCCCGGTGGCGGTGGCGGGGCTTTCCCGTGTCGCCGCCCTCGGTGCCCATCTTCTCCCGGCGGGGGGCCTCCTCCAGCCCGCTGGACATATAGTAGGGCGTGGAGAACACGGGCTGCATCAGCTCCTCTTCCTCCCGCTCCTCCACGAAGCGGGCCGTGCGCTCCGGAATCTCGATCCCCTCCCGGCTGCCCTTGCCGTTGCGCAGGACCCGGATCTCGCAGGCGTGATAGGTCTTCAAGCTCTCCGGCGCGCTGTCCAGGCTGACCTTCACCAGCTCCCGCAGCAGCTCCACGCTCTTCACGTTGCCGGGGCCGTCGGGGGTCTGGACAAAGGATTCCACCTTCGGCATCCGCCGGGCGGCGTCCTCATAGGCGTTCTGCTCGTATTTCAAGCAGCACATCAGCCGTCCGCAGGTGCCGGAGATCTTCGTGGGGTTCAGGCTGAGATTCTGGGTCTTGGCCATCTTGATGGAAACGGGGAGGAACCCGTCCAGGAACTGGGAGCAGCAGAAGGGCCGCCCGCAGATGCCCAGGCCGCCGATCATCTTGGCCTCGTCCCGGACGCCGATCTGCCGCAGCTCGATCCGGGCCCGGAAGACCGAGGCCAGGTCCCGGACCAGCTCCCGGAAATCCACCCGCCCGTCGGCGGTGAAGTAGAACACAATCTTGTTGCTGTCAAAGCCCACGGAGACGTTGACCAGCTTCATTTCCAGTCCGTGGTCGGCAATCTTGCCCTCACAGATGTCGAAGGCCTCCTTCTCCCGCTTCCGGTTGTACTCCACCACCCGGAAGTCGTTTTCCGTGGCCTTCCGGACCAGGGCGCTGAGGGGCTTTACAATGGCGTCGTCGTCCACCTCGTGGTTCCCCTGGGTGCAGGTGGCAAACTCCAGCCCCTGGGCGGTCTGGACGATCACGTTGTCCCCCACGCGGACCTGCAGGTCCTTGGGGTCAAAAAAGTACGTTTTGCTTCCGCCCCGAAAGCGGACGCTGATGACTTCAGTCAAAGGATTCCCTCCAATTCCGCGGCCAGGGCCCCCAGCACATGGCCGGGGCCCACATTAAAGCCGCACTCTCGACGGTAGTTCCGCAGTATTTCTATTGTGCGCACAATCTGGTCTTTTGTCAAGCTTTTCCCGATCAGTCCGGCAATCTCCCGGTCCCCGGCCTCCGGCGGCCTCCCGTAGAGAAGGAGCAGCGCCTCGGAGAACAGCGTGCCGCTCCGCTCCAGAAGGGCGGCCAGATCCTCCCGGCCGAGCTTCTTTTTCTCCAGCCGGACCGCCAGCTCGGCCACGCTTCCCCGCTTCCGGCGGGCCAGGGTCCGGCAGAGGGCCTCGCCGTCCCCTTCCTCCGCTCCCCCGGGAAGGGCTCCGGGCTGGAGCTTCAGCTCCACGCAGCGGGACCGCAGGGTCTGGAGCACAGCCGCCCGGTTTTCCGCGCAGAAGAGGAAGGCGGCATAGGGGGGCCCCTCCTCCACCAGCTTGAGCAGCACGTTTTGGTCCTGCTCCGTCAAAAGGGCGCAGTCGGGGAAGAGATAGACCTTCCGGGCGCCCTCGTTGGGGCGGATGTAGGCGTCCCTCCGGACCTCCCGGAGGATCTCCACGGCGATAAACTTGTGCTGGTCGTCCCGGACGGTGATGACGTCGGGATGGATGTCCTGCCGGACCTTCCGGCAGGAGGGGCAGCCGCCGCAGGGGCGGTTCCCCTCGGGCCCCGTGCACTGGAGGGCGGCGGCGGCAAAGCGGGCGGCGGCCCCCCGGTCCCCGGGGCCGGTGAACAGCAGCGCGTGAGAAAGGGCGCCCCTGGCGGCGGCGGCGCGGATGCGGGGGAAGACCGGGTCCTCCCGCGGGGGGGCGGGCATGGGCATGGCGGGGCTCCTTTCTCCTCTCCCCCGGAGGGGGGACGGATCTTTTATGTGATATAATTGTATCACAGCACGGGCGAAAAGGAAAGAGGAGTTTTTCCCCGGGGAAGCGCCAAGGCTCTGGACTTTTTCCTCCGCCCTCATTATAATAGAGACGAATCTTCCAAAAGGATGGTGAACCCCATGGATCCACAAACCCATGAAAAGAACGAAAAGCGGCTTATTCGCTGGCTGCTGACGGCCACCATTGTTCTCCTGCTGCTGGTGCTGGCGCTGCAGCTCCGGCAGGCGCTGGGCGGGCGGCACGGCGGCGATTCCCGGCCCCTGACCCAGGACGCCTCCGGTTCCGGGGATTCCCAGCCCGCGGCCCCCGCCGTCTCCCCCGGGAAGGCCGCCATGGTGGAGGACGTCCGGGCCCTGAATCCCGCCCTGTCCGCCGAGGCCCTGTCCGCCCTGTCCGCCGGGGAGCTGGAGCAGCTCTGCGAGGCCGGCGCGCCGGGCCTGCCCATCGGCCTGTCCGCCGCCGCCCATGCGGCGGAGGCTTACGCCGGGACGCTGGAAATGGACTCCGTCACCTGGGACGCCGAGGCGGAGCTGGACGACTCCCCCGCCCACTACGATGTGGAGCTCCGCCACATCACCCTGGGGGAGTTTGACTACAAGGTGGACGCCTACACCGGAGAGATTCTGGAGGGCCGGGCGGGCGTGTTCCAAAACGTTCCCTCCTCCTCCGGCGCCCCGGAGGAAAGCGCCGCCGGCGGCTCCGGTACCGCCGGGGAAACGGGCGGCGATGCGCCTTCCCCCGCCGGAGCGGAAAGCGATGCGCCGCCCCCCACCGGGGAGGAGGCCGCCAAAGCCGCCGCCTATGCCCATGCCGGAATCAGCGAAGCCCAGGCGGAGCAGGTCCGCTGCAAGTCGGACTGGGACGACGGAATCCGGATCTACGAAATTGAATTCCGCTCCGGCGGCACGGAATATGCGTATAAGATCGACGCGTCCTCCGGAACCGTCCTTGAGGCGGAGCTGGAGCGGGGCGCCGCAGGGGCCCCCGGCGGTTTCATCGGGGAGGAAGCCGCCAAGGCCGCGGCCCTTGCCCACGCGGGCGTCAGCGAGGCGGAGGCCGGCTTTGTCAAATGGGAGCTGGAGGAGGACGACGGCCTCTGGGTCTATGAGATTGAATTCCGCGCCGGCGGGGTGGAGTATGAATACGAGATTGCCGCCGGAGACGGGGGCATTTTAAAGGCGGAGCAGGACCGGTAGGCGCCGGCGGGATTGAAAATGAACTGTAAACATTGGGAAATTCTGTTGCGTTTCCCAAGAAAATCCGTTATACTAGGTGCCATGGTCCATAAAGTGACGGAAGCCGGAGCCTGGAAGCAGGTTCAAAATATGAAAGGGGATAATCAATATGGCGTTTTCCATCGATGAACTGACCCGTAAGGCAAAGGACGTGGCCAACAAGGCCGCCGACCGGACCAAGGACGCTGCCGAGCTGGTAAAAATCAACGTTGCCATTGCCGGAGAGCAGAAGGAAATTGACAAGAATTACCGCGCCATCGGCGAGTGGTTTGTCAGCGAGTACGAGGGTGAGATCCCCGATGCGGTGCGGGAGGCGGTGGAGGCGGTCAACGCGTCCAAGGCCAAGATCGCCGAGCTGGAGGCCAGCAAACCCGTGAAGGAAGAGCCCGCCCCCGCCGGGGAGGAGGCCTCCGCCGGAAAGAAGTGCCCCATCTGCGGCGCGGAGTCCGACAGCAAGTTCTGCCCCCAGTGCGGCGCGCCCATGGGCGAGTAACGGATTCTGTCCGAAGGGAGCGCCGCGAACACGGCCGCGGGGCACAGGCGGCCCGCCTGGAAACGCACAGCCGCGGCAGGTGCGCGATTTGCGGTTAATTGAAAAAGAAGGAGTGAGCCGGCGGCTCACTCCTTCCTTTTTTGCCAACAGGGCGGATCTGCGTTTGAGGGCCCGCTCCCGGGAGGGGAGCCGGGAGATGCGCCTCATTCCTCCTCGTTGGGGTTTTTCTCGTAAAACACCTTGAAATTGGGATCCACCGTGCCGATTCCCATATAGCGGGCCTTGTAGTCCTTCACAAGCTTGAAATAGACGCCGCTCATGGCAATGACGCAGATGATGTTCAGCGTGGTGGGCACCGCGCAGAAGAAGTCGGTGACCTTCCACACAAAGCCGGTGGGCAGCCCGTTCTGAACGGTGTAGAAGATGGTAATCAGGCCGGGGAGGGGATAGATCACCTTGAAGAACGTGATGATCTTGTTTTTCAGGGCAATGTTGTCCTTCAGGGCGTGGCGCAGCAGAACGTCGTAATACATGAACCAGCCGGTCTGGGTGGTGAGGCCGAACAGCAAAATGGCGATGGCCACAAATTTGGCGCCGATGCTGCCGTATACCGTGCCATAGGCGGAGACGGAGAGGGCCGCCCCCTCAACGCCGGAGTTCCAGGCTCCGCTCATGATGATGGTCAGGGACATGATGGTGCAGACCACCATGGTGTCCACGAACACCTCAAACATGCCCCACATGCCCTGGCGGACGGGATGCTCCACCTTCGCCTGGGAGTGGACCATGGTGGAGGAGCCCTGGCCGGCCTCGTTGCTGAAGACGGAGCGGGCTATGCCGGTCTGGATGGCCGCGGAGGCCGCCGCTCCCGCAAAGCCGCCCACCGCCGCCGTGCCGGTGAAGGCGCCCTTAAAGATCAGGGAGAACGCCGCCGGCAGCTGGGAGATGTTGACAATGATCACGCCCAGGCCCGCCAGAACGAACAGGACGATCATGAACGGAACGATCTTGCCGGCAAACTCCACGACCCGCTTGCCGCCGCCCCAGATGATGATCCACACAACGACGCTGTAAATCACGCCGAAGACCAGGATGGGGATGGGGAACGCGGAGGTAAAGCCCTCCACAATGGTGTAGCCCTGCACGCCGGAAAAGAAGTTGCTGGCGAAGCCCACGCCGAAGATGACGGCGAGAACCGAGGCCACCTTCGCGATGTTCTTGGGAAGCAGCTCCCCGATGCCCTTCTGGATGTAATAGGTGGGGCCGCCATAGGGCTGGCCGTCCTCGTCATAGCTTCGGTAGTAGCACGCCAGGGAAACCTCGGCGCTTTTCAGGGCCATGCCCAGGAGCGCCGCAACCCACAGCCAGAACAGCGCCCCGGGGCCGCCCACGGCGATGGCCGTGGCCACGCCGCCGATGTTTCCCACGCCGACCGCGCCCCCCACCGCCGTGGCGATGGCGTTGAAGGCGCTGACGTGGCCGGAGCCGGTTTCGTGCTCTTCCTTGTCAAAGAGAGAACCGAAGGTGCGCTTCATAAAATAGCCGAAGTGCCTGAACTGGAAAAAGCCTGTTCCAATGGTGAACAGTGCGCCGGAGCCAAGGACGAGAACAATTAACGGGGTACCCCATAAAAAGCCTACCGCGGTGTCCAGAAAATCAGAAATAACACTTGCCATAATAAGCCTCCTTCCGGTTTCAGGTTCCGCTGACAGCGGCGGCACACTTGAAAAAACACGGACGCGTTTTTCATTCGGCAGGCTGCGCCTGCCGGATGGGCCGCAGGGCGTCCGGCGCCGCGCCCCCAAAACCGGAGGGAGAGATGCTTCGGGCCGGAGCGCCCCCGCGGTTCAGCAGGACCTGATCATGTTCCTTTACCTATCTTTGGCGGCCTCTTCAAGGCCGCCGGGAGCCTGCCTGCTTACTCCGCCAGCTTGGCGAACGCCTGCTCGAAGTCCGCCATCAGGTCCTTCACGTCCTCGCAGCCCACGGACAGGCGGATCAGGTTGTCATAGGGCTTCTTGGGATAGATCAGGGTCACCACGTCGCCGAGGCTGGTGGCGATGGGGGGAATCTGAACCTGATCGGCAAACTTGGCCATCGTCTCGTAGCCGCCCTTCAGGTGGAAGCAGAGCATGCCGCCGAAGTTATCGCCGTGGAAGAGCTTCTTGGCCAGCTCATGCTGCTTGTGGCTCTCCAGTCCGGGATAGATAACGAATTCCACCTCCGGCCGGGCCTCCAGCCACCGGGCGAGGGCGAGGGCGTTCTGGGACTGTTTGGCCAGGCGCAGGGGCAGCGTGCGGACGCCCCGCAGGGCCAGCCAGGAGTCAAAGGGGCTGATGTGGGTGCCCAGGTTGTCGTTGTAATACCGGATCCGGTCCATGTCCGCCTTCGTGCCCGCCACAATGCCGCAGAGGCCGTCGCCGTGGCCGACATAGTACTTGGTGCCGGAGTGGACGACGATGTCCGCGCCCAGGTCCAGGGGCCGCATGATGAACGGGGAGAGGAAGGTGTTGTCCACAATGAACTTGCAGCCGTGGGCGTGGGCCAGCTCCGCAATCGCGGGGAGGTCGGCCAGCTTCAGCAGGGGATTGGACAGCGCCTCCAGGTAAATCACCTTCGTGTTGGGCTTGATCGCCTTCTTGACGGCCTCCAGGTCCAGCACCTCCACCCGGTCCGTTTCAATGCCCTTGGAGGGGAGAATGTCCTCAAACAGGCTGGCCGTGCAGATAAACGTGTCGTCCGAGCAGATGACGTGGTCGCCGGCGTTCAGCTGGGTCAGCAGGGCCAGGCTCACCGCCGCCATGCCGCAGGAGATGACGCAGGCGTCCTCGGCGTTTTCCAGAGAGGCGACCTTGCGCTCCATGGCCATGGTGGTGGGGTTGGTGGTGCGGCTGTAGATGCAGCAGCCCGGCTTCCAGCTCATGGCGTCGCCGATCATTTGGTCGTATTCGTCCGTGGTGTTATAGGCGTAGGTCGTGGTTTCATAAATCGGGGTGTTCAGCGCATGGGTGACAGGGTCCGGGCCTTCGCCGAGCTTGATCGCCCGGGTGGCGAACTCCATCCCGCTGTAATCAACCGTGTTCTTGTCCATAAAGATCTCCCTCTCTTCAAAATTTTTCCCTCAGGTCTGAAAAAGTACCCTGAGATAAATGCAGTATAAAAGAGGAAGTTATACTTGTAAAACTGTTATTTTTGGTGTATATTACAATAAAAATACTGTTATATCCCTGTTGTTTTTTGTAATTATCACAGTAAAAATACTGTAATGCAGAGAAGGAGGCACGGCATTGAACTTCCTGACGATGGAATATTTTTTGACGGTGGCGGCAAAGCGGAACATCACCAAGGCCGCGGAGGAGCTGCATATTACCCAGCAGACGTTGAGCGCCCATATCGCGGCGGTGGAAAAGGAGCTCGCCTGCCAGCTGATTGTGCGGAGCAATCCGCTGCAGCTCACCTACGCCGGGGAGGTATTTCTGCAGCATGCCTCCAGCATTTACGGAAACTATCAGGCCATGTGGAATGAGTTCAACGACCTGACCAATAATCAGCGGGGAAAGCTTCTGATCGGCGTCAACTTCACCAGGAGCCACGCGATCATGCCGGACAATATCGCCGCCTTCCAGGCGGTCTACCCCCATATTGAGGTGCGGCTGCTGGAGGGGACCAACGAGTCCCTCCACAAAAGCCTGGTCAGCAAAGACATCGACCTGGCCATCGCCCGGTTTCCGGAGTCGCTTCCCGGAATGGAAATCCGGGATTTTTACCAGGATGAGGTCATCATGCTGGCCCCCAAGCGGCTCCTGTCGGAGGAGCTGCTCCGGGGGGACGCGTCCATCCGCGATCTGCAACCCTTCCGGGCCTACCCCTTTGTGCTGGGCAGTCCCTTCGACATCACGGGGCAGTTTGGCCGGGACGTGATCCACAGCGCCGGCTTCCAGCCGATTGTCAAGGCGCAGTCCTCCAACATGGAAACCCTGCTGGCCCTGTGCGTCAAGGGGGTGGGCATCTGCTTCTGCTCGGAGAGCCTGGCCCGCGCGGTGCTGACCAGGGACCAGCTCAGCCAGATCAAGGTTTACCACCTGGGGAAGGACGCCTTCCACCACATTCGCTTCGGCTACCGCAAGGAGTCCTACCAATGGAAGATGATCTCCGAGTTTATCCGGATCGCGCTGGAGGCAAAGCGCGGGCGAGGATAGGCCCCGGGCCATCCGCTCATCCCCCGCCCCCGGTCCTTCCGACGCTCCGGGCAGCCCGCTCTCCGGGGGGGGGAATCCGAATGGTCTGGGCGCACCAGGGCGGTGGGGACGATTTCCCGGCGGATCTATGTCCTGCGGGCGGCCGCCCGCCGGGGCAGGGCGGAAATTCCCCTGAACGGAAGGCAAAAAGGCGGCACGGTTTTCACCGCGCCGCCTTGAGCTTGTCCAGATTTTAGATATGGATGCCGCCCACGAAGTATGTATTGTAATAACCGTCGGTCAGGTCGGAGTAGATCACGCCGCCGCTCCGGGAGGAGGAGGAGTGAATCATCTGGCCGCCGCCGATGTAGATGCCCGCGTGGGAGCAGGCCTTGCCGGCGTTGCGAGCCGGATCGTTGAAGAAGACCAGATCGCCGGGCTGGAGCTCGCCCAGGCTGTAAACCCGGGTGCCCAGGCCGCTCTGCCACTGGCCGGTGGCCGTGTGAGGCAGGGAGACGCCGAACTGCTTATAGACATACATGGTGAAGCCGGAGCAGTCGAAGCCGCCGGGGGCCGCGCCGCCGTAAGTATACCGGGTGCCCAGGAACTGCCGGGCGAAGTCCACGATGCTGCTGTCGCCCACGCTGGCGCCGGGGGTGAGGGGCGTTTCGTTGGTCAGGCTGACATAGTCGCTGCGGATGTAGCCTTCGCCATATGTACCGGTGATGCTGTACCACCCGTTTTCAATTCCGGTGACCGTGACGCCGCTCCCGATGCCCAGGTTGTTCACAATTTCGCTTTCGATGCTGGCCTCGGCCCGGACGTTGACGCCCCGGGCGTTGACCCGGCCATAGTACTCAAACTCGGTTTCCTCGCTCATGGTGAAGAAGTCGGCGGAGACATAGCCGTCGTCCCCGTTATGGGCCACATGATACCAGCCGTCGGTCTCGCCCAGGACGGCGATGGTCCAGTCCTTGTTCAGCATGGTGAGGACGGAGGCGTCCAGAGAGGGGGCGGACCGGAGGCGGAGGGAAGAGCCGGTGGTCTTGCCGATGCCCACCACCAGGGGGTCCCCCTCGGCGGCGAAGGCCGTGACGGCCAGGAACAGCATGGTAATCAGGGTGAGCGCCAGAACCTTGGCGGCCTTTCCTGCAAGTCGATTCATAAGTGGTTGCTTCCTTTCTCGTATCATTTGTGTAACGGTTGGGTAAGCGCCCGGCACAACCTGTATCTACAGCCAGGGAGCCGGTTCTTATTTCTCCTTGCCCGCCAGGGCCCGGTTCAGCCAGACGGTGGCGATGTCCATCGCCGCGTAGAGGCTGTCTTTCTCGCTCTTCTTAAGCACCCGGTCCCGGGACTTCAGGTCCGGGTCCGTCAGCTGGAGCTGGATGGAAACCTTGGAGGCCAGCTCCAGATCCTGTTCCTTCTTTGTCTCCAGCACCTGCATCATGATAATATATTTTTCAGCCATCGTGCCGTAATAGATCAGGTTGCCTGCCCGGCGAAGCGGATGGCCCTTATAAACAAGGCCCTCGGTTTTGCTGTTCTTGTTCCCAGCCATGAAAACCCTCCTTGAAAAATTTTGTAACCAAATTGTAACATCTTTTTCCCGTTTTGTCAACATTCTGTTTTAAGCGTTTTGACAAAAAAACAGGAATAGCTTTTTGCAATATCGACAAAAAACGCAAAAATCCCGTGGAGTACGGCCTCCGCCTTGAGGGGCGGCGGACCGTGTTCCACGGGACGCGCGTCGAAATTGGTGACAATTTGTAACTCTTTTTGTTACTGCCCCAGATACTTCCGCACCAGCACCTGCAGCAGCTCGTCCCGGTCGATCTTGCGGATCAGGGTCCGGGCGTTGTTGTGGTTGGTGATATAGGTGGGGTCCTCGGACAGGATATAGCCCACGATCTGGTTGATGGGGTTATAGCCCTTCTCCTCCAGGGATCGGTAAACGCTGGAGAGGATCTGATGGATCTCCGCATCCTTTTCCAGGGCGAGGTTAAACTTTCTGGTGAAATCGTCCATAGGTACACCACCTTCCTTTCTGATTCCCCTCTAGTATACTCGATTTTTACCGGACTGTAAAGGGTTTCGGCCGGATTTTTACGAAAGATTTTTACTGAGGAGCCGGTTCCCTCACCGAAGGACGGCGTTCAGCTCCCGTTTCAGCAGCTCCAGGATGCTCTTCACGTCCTCGTCGGCCTCCTGGGCGGTGAGGCTGCGGTCGTCGGCCCGGAGGGTCAGATTGAAGGCCACGCTCTTCTCCCCCTCGGGAATTCCGGCGCCGGTGTACACGTCGAAGAGGCGCACCTCCTTCAAAAGGCCCTTGGCGCCCCGGCAGATGCACTCCTCCAGCCGGGCCACCGGGAGACACTTGTCGCAGACCAGGGCGATGTCCCGGGTGACGGCGGGGAAGCGGGGCAGGGGCTGATAGACGGGCGTCCCGCCCATGCCGGCATAAAGGGCGTCGAAGCGCAGCTCGGCGGCGTAGAGCTCACAGTCCACATCATAGTTGGCGGCGGCGCTGGGGTGAATCTGCCCCAGCACGCCCAGGAGGCGCTCCCCGCTGAAGACCCTGGCGCAGCGCCCGGGGTGATAGGAGGGATTGCCCCCCTCGGCTTCAAAGCGGAGGTCCGCGATATGCAGCCCCTCCAGCACGGCTTCCACGGCTCCCTTAAGCCGGAAGAAGTCCATCCCGCCGCCGTAGGCCCCCAGGGACAGCACCTTGGGCTCGTCGGCCATGCCGGAGCCGTCGTCCTTGGGGAAGTAGGTCCGGCCCAGCTCGTAGAGCCGGACGGCCTTGTTCCGGTAGTGGCAGTTCCGGGCCAGAATCTCCAGCATGGAGGGCAGGGTGGTGGTGCGCATGATGGAGGTATCCTCCCCCAGGGGGTTCAGGATCCGCATGGAATTGCGGAGGGGGGAGTCCGCCGGGAGATTGATTTTATCGTAGTATGCGGGGCTGATGAAGGAGTAGGTGATGATTTCGCTGTACCCCGCCGCCCGGCAGAGGGCCCCGGCGGCGTTCTCCGCCTGCTGGACGGGAGTCCAGCCCCGGCGCTCGTTCAGCCCGGCGGAGAGGGTGTTGGGGATGTTGTTGTACCCATAGAACCGGGCGGCCTCCTCGGCAATGTCGGACCAGTGCTCCACGTCGGAGCGCCAGGAGGGCACGGTGATGGTATCGCCCTCCAGGCCGAAGCCCAGGGCGGCCAGGGTTTTCCGGGTGTCCGCCTCGGGGATGTCCACGCCCAGGAAGCGGTTCATTTTTTCGGGTTCAAACTTCACCGTGACGGGGTTGGGAACGTAGTTCAGGATATCGATCACGCCGTCCACGACTTCCCCGGCCCCCAGAAGCTCCACCAGCTCACAGGCCCGGTTCACGGCGGGGAGGGTGTTGAGGATGTCCAGACCCTTCTCGAATTTGGCGGAGGCCTCCGTCCGCATCCCCAGGGCCAGGGCGGTCTTCCGGATGCAGCTTCCCTCGAAGTTGGCGGACTCGAAGACCACGTCCGCCGTGTCCCCCACAATCTCGCTGTTCAGTCCGCCCATGACCCCCGCCAGGCCCACGGCCCGGGTGCCGTCGGCGATGACCAGCATGTCCGGAGTCAGCTTCCGGACGTTCCCGTCCAGGGTGGTGAGCTCCTCGCCGGGCCGGGCCCGGCGGACCACGATCCTGCCGCCCTGGACATAGCGGTAGTCAAAGGCGTGCATGGGCTGGCCGTATTCCAGCATGACATAGTTCGTAATATCCACGATGTTGTTAATGGGCCGGACGCCGCTGGCCCGGAGGCGCTCCCGCATCCACTTGGGGGAGGGAGCGATCTTCACGTTCCGCACCATCCGGGCGGTGTACCGGGGGCAGAGGTCCGGGTCCGGAGTCTCCACGTCCAGAAGCTCCGGCAGGGCCCCCTCCGCCCCGCCCCTGACCTGGGGGTCATGGAGCTTGAGGGGCTTTCCAAAGGTGGCCGCCGCCTCCCGGGCCAGGCCGATGACGCTGAGGCAGTCGGGCCGGTTGGGGGTAATTTCAAATTCCACCACATGGTCGTCCGCGCCGATGACCGGGCGGATGTCGTCCCCGGGCCTGCAGTCCTCCCGGAGGACGAAGATGCCGTCGGGGATGCAGTGGGGAAACTCCCGCTGCTCGGCGTGGAGGTCCGCCAGGGTGCAGACGGTTTGCTTTACGGTGTCATAGGCCACGAGATCTCCCGCGTGGATGTTTTGGCAGGAGGTCTGGATGATGATGGCGTCGGGCCCCTCTTCCTTGGCCCAGCTCAAATTGAGCAGCCACCGGCCCTCCGCACCGGGGTTGACGCCGCCCACCTTGGCGCACACCACCCGGCCAAAGATCTTGTGCCCGGGCTGGATGTCCGCCGGAATCGACGGCTTCTCAGGGTCAATGGGCTTGTAGTCGTTCAGCAGGGCGGCGGCTTCAATGACGGCGTAGGGGAAGTCCCGCTCGTCCAGGTTCAGCTCCTTCAGGGAGCAGAGCATGCCGTCGGAGAGAACGCCCCGGAGTTTGCCCCGCTCGATCTTTTTCCCGCCGGGGAGCGTGGACTTGTGAAGGGCCGCGGGCACCAGATCCCCCTCGTGAATATTCCAGGCTCCGGTGACGATCTGGACGGGTTCCTCCGCGCCCACGTCAATTTGGCAGACCCACATGTGGTCGCTGTCGGGATGGCGCTCCATCTTCTCAATGCGGCCCACCACCACGTTGGAAATCTCGGCCCCCAGGTCCTCGGTGACCTCCACCTTGGAGCCGGAGATGGTCATGGCCTCGGCGAAGTCCCGGTCGCCGACCGGGCCCACGTCCACAAATTCTTGTAACCATTTACGGGATAGTTTCATAGTGTTTACTCCTCTTTACATATAAGCGGGCGGTCAGTCCCATTCGATTTCTTCGCCATGCTCCTGAACGAGCCGGCAGAGGGCCGCGTCGTCCTCTATCAGAGAGCGGATGATTTCCTCGAAGCGCTTGGCTTTGGATTCGTTCTCCGGGGTCAAGGGCCAGTGGGCCGCATACATGTCGGCCTCCGGGTCCGGGTCCAGGCCCTCCAAAATGTCCGGGGCATTTTTCTCCAGGTAGTACCGGAGAAGCGCTTCCCAGTTATAGCCGTTCATATAGGCCTCCGGGCAGAGGGACTCCAATTTCTCTCCCAGGGCCATGACCTTTTCGTCGCTGGCTTGGAGGATAAGGCCCATTTCGTTTTCATAGGTGAAGGTCGTTACATAATCCGTCATATGGACGCCTCCTGTCTGATTCAGAATTGTTCTAAGAACCGGATGTCGTTCTCGAAAATCAGCCGCATGTCGGAAATCTTGTACCGGCCCAGGGCCAGGCGCTCCAGACCCATGCCGAAGGCGAAGCCGGAGTACTCCTCCGGGTCGACGCCGCAGCCCCGCAGCACCTTGGGATGGACCATGCCCGCGCCTAAGATTTCAATCCAGCCCTCGCCCTTGCAGGTGGGGCAGCCCTTTCCGCCGCATTTGTAGCACTGGATGTCCACCTCGCAGCTGGGCTCCGTGAAGGGGAAGTGGTGGGGCCGGAAGCGGGTGACGGTCTCGGGACCGTAAATCTCCCGGATGACGGCGTTCAGCGTTCCCTTCAGGTCCGCCATGGTGATGCCCTTGTCCACAACCAAGCCCTCGATCTGGTGGAACATGGGGGAGTGGGTGGCGTCCACCTCGTCCTTGCGGTACACCCGCCCGGCGGAAATCATGCGGATGGGCACGCCGTAGCCCTCCATGGCCCGAATCTGCATGGGGGAGGTCTGGGAGCGGAGGAGGACGGAGGAGTCCTCCGTCAAATAGAAGGTGTCCGTCCAGTCCCGGGAGGGGTGGTTCTCCGGGGCGTTGAGCTTGGTGAAGTTGTAGTCCGCCTGCTCGATCTCCGGGCCGTCCATGATCTCAAAGCCCATGTTGAGGAAGATCTCCTTCATCTCGTCCAGCACGGAATACATGGGGTGCTTGTGGCCCAGGGGGGGCCGTTCCCCGGGAATGGTGACGTCCACGGCCTCCGCCTCCAGGCGGGCCTCCAGGGCCTTTTGGGAGAGGACGGCGGACTGGGCCTCAATGGCCTTCTCCAGGCTGGCCCGGACGTCGTTGGCCAGCTGGCCCATGACGGGCCGAAGCTCGGCGGAGAGGCCGCCCATCTGCTTCAGGACGGCGGTGAGCTCGCCCTTCTTCCCCAGGTACTTGACCCGGAGGGCCTCCAGTCCGGCGGATTCCTGGGCGCCCCCGATGGCTTCCAGCGCCCCTCTGCGGATGGCTTCCAGCTGTTCTTTCATGTTCAATGGCACTCCTTTTTCTTGGATATGGGGAACCTGGCGCCTGCCGGGGCGCCGGGGCGGAAAAAAGAAAAAACCCTCCGTCCCGGCTTCTGGGACGAAAGGCAGGCCCTTCCGCGTTACCACCCAAATTCGCGCCCCAGGGGCGCGCGCTCGAGGCCCCGGTAACGGAGGGCGGACCGGCCGTGTCTCCACGGCGGCTCCCGGGCGAACCAAACGGCGCTTTGCGGACAGGCTTTCAGCCGGCGGCCCGTCCTCTCTTGGCGAAGCGTGATCGTTATTTTCCCGTTCATTGCGGATGTGATATCGACTACTATTTATAGCACAGCGGTTCCGGAAATGCAAGAGAAAAATTCCCGGAATTCCGATTGGGAACTTCCGGAAACTCCGGTTGATTTTTCTCCGTGCCCAGTGTATCATAAACGGGAAAGCGATCCCCCGCGTCCGGGGGCAGGAAAGGAAGCGGCATTCTTGAACCAGCAGAACACCGAACAAAAGCAAAGTCCGATCCAGCGGCTGGCGGCCTTCATCGTGGACAAGCGGAAGGCCTTTTACCTGCTGTACATCGGCTTGGCCATTTTCTGCGTCTTTGCCAGCGGCTGGGTGTCCGTCAACGACGATCTCACCAGCTACCTCCCCGCCGAGACGGAGACTCGGAGGGGGCTCACCGTCATGGAGGCGGAGTTTGTCACCTTCGGGACCAACCGCATTCTGGTGGACAACGTCTCCTATGCCCAGGCGGAGGCCCTGGCGGAGGAGCTGGAGGGCCTGGAGGGCGTGAAGTCCGTGGAATTCGGCGGGGAGGAGGACCACTATGCCAACGGCTCCGCCCTGTTCTCCGTCACCTACGACGGCACGGCGGAGGATCCCGCCAGCCTGGAGGCCCTGGGAAGGGTGCGGGAAACTCTGGAGGGCTACGACCTCTATGTCACCGGGGACACCGGGAACTCCGCCTCCGAGAGCCTGGACGCGGAAATGCAGGTGGTCATGGTGATCGCCGTGGTCATCATCCTGCTGGTGCTGCTGTTCACCTCCCACACCTATATGGAGATTCCCGTTCTGCTGGCCACCTTCGGCATGGCCGCCCTGCTGAACAAGGGCACCAATTTTCTCTTCGGGGAGATCTCCTTTGTCTCCAACTCCGTGGCGGTGGTGCTGCAGCTGGCCCTGGCCATCGACTACGCCATCATCCTCTGCCACCGTTACACCGAGGAGCGGGAGCAGCTGGAGGCCCGGGAGGCCGTGGTCGCCGCCCTGAGCAAGGCCATCCCGGAGATCGCGGGCAGCTCCCTGACCACCCTCTCCGGCCTGGGGGCCATGTGCTTCATGCGCTTCGGCATCGGCCGGGACCTGGGCGTGATTCTGATGAAAGCCATCGTGCTGAGCCTGCTCAGCGTCTTCACGCTGATGCCGGGCCTGCTGATGAGCTTCAGCCGCTGGATCGACCGGACCCACCACCGGAGCTTTGTCCCCCAAATCACCGCCTGGGGCCGCCTTGCGGTGAAGACCCGGTACATCATGCCGCCCATCTTCCTCGTCCTGCTCATCGGCGGCTTCCTCTTCTCCGGCCGGTGCCCCTATGTGTACGGGCAGACCACCCTGACCACCATGCGGCAGAACGAGTCCCAGCTTGCCCAACAGAAGGTGGACGGGACCTTCGGCGGGGTGAACACCGTGGCCGTCATGGTCCCCGCGGGGGACTATGAGCGGGAGGGGCTCCTCCTCCGGGATCTGGAGGCCATGCCGGAGATTGAGAGCGTCCTGGGCCTGGCCAACATCGAGGCCATGGACGGGTACGTCCTCACCGACCGCCTCACCCCCCGGCAGTTCGCCGAGCTGACGGACCTGGACGTAGAGGCCGCCCGAATTCTCTATACCGCCTACGCCGTGAACCAGGAGACCTATGGCCGGGTGGTGGCGGGGCTGGACAGCTACAGCGTGCCGCTGCTTGACATGTTCCTCTTTGTCTACGACCAGATGGAGGAGGGATACCTCACCCTGGACGACGACATGACAACAACCCTGGAGGACCTCCACGCCCAGCTCACCGATGCCCAGCTCCAGCTCAAGGGCGAGCACTACAGCCGCCTGGTGCTCCAGCTGGGCCTGCCGGAGGAAAGCCCGGAGACCTTCGCCTTCCTGAAGACCCTGCACAGCGCCGCGGGCCGGTATTATGACGACTATCTGGTGGTGGGCAATTCCACCAGCGACTTCGACCTCTCCAGCTCCTTTGAAAAGGACAACATCGTCATCGGCGTGCTGACCATCGTCTTTGTCATTCTGGTGCTGATGTTCACCTTCAAATCCTCCGGCCTGCCGGTGCTGCTGATCCTGGTCATCCAGGGCAGCGTGTGGATCAACTTCTCCTTCCCCTATCTGATGAAGGAAAACCTGTTTTTCCTCAGCTACCTGGTGGTCAGCTCCATCCAGATGGGGGCGAACATCGACTATGCCATCGTCATTGCCAACCGCTATACGGATCTGAAGCAGGAAATGCCTCTGAAGGACGCCGTCGTGGAGTCGCTGAACCAGGCCTTCCCCACCATCGTCACCTCCGGCACCATCCTGGCCTCGGCGGGGGTGCTGATCGGCGTGCTGTCCACCAACCCCTCCATCTCCTCCATCGGCGTGTGCCTGGGCCGGGGGACCCTGATTTCCATCTTCTTAGTCCTGGGCATCCTGCCCCAGATTCTGCTGCTGGGGGACGTGATCATCGAAAAGACGGCCTTTACGCTCAAGGCCCGGCTCCCCCTCCAGAGCCGCACCGGCCTCATGCGGCTGGACGGCCACGTCCGGGGCTACGTCTCCGGCATGGTGGACGCGGACTTCACCGGCCTGCTCCACGGAACCATCAGCGCCGCCATCGAGGGCGGCGCCCTGGAGGACGCGCCGCCGGAGGGCCCCGGCCTGCCCCGCGGGGGAAAGGAGGAAGGGTGATGAACAAGTTCACAAGACGGGCTGCCTCCCTTCTGCTGGCCCTCTGCCTGCTGGCGGGCCCGGCGCTTGCCGCCGTCCCCAAGGCGGAGGACGCGGTTTCCATCTCCACCGTCGGCCAGCTGGAGGCGTTTGCCAAACACTGCGCCCTGGACGCCTGGTCACGGGGGAAGACCGTCCGCCTCACGGCGGACCTGGACCTGGCGGGATCGGACTTCACCCCCATTCCCACCTTCGGCGGGACCTTCCTGGGGGAGGGGCATACGATTGCGAATCTTCACATCACCGCCGCCGGGTCCAACATGGGCCTCTTCCGCTATCTGCAGGAGGGCGCGGTGGTACAGGACCTGAACGTCACCGGCGCGGTGCGCCCCGGAGGCAGCGCGGTCAATGTGGGCGGCATCGCGGGCAGCAGCGCCGGGGCCGTCCGGAACTGCACGTTCCGCGGCTCCGTAGAGGGCAAGAGCGCCGTGGGGGGCATCGTGGGACTGAACCGGGAAACCGGCGAGATCGCCCGGGCCGTCGTCTCCGGCGCCGTCGCCGGGGAGAGCTCCACCGGCGGCGCGGCGGGCCGGAACCTGGGCGCGCTGCTCCAGTGTGAAAACCTGGCCAGCGTCAACACCGCCACCCCGGAGGAGGCGGCGGTCCGCGTGGAGGATCTGGCCCTGCCCCTGGAGGGCGGAACCCTCCAGGACGGCGGGGAGGAGGGCGGCTTCCTGAAAAGCCACACCGACACCGGCGGCGTGGTGGGCTGGTCCAGCGGCGTGGTCTACCGATGCCTGAACACCGGAAACGTGGGCTATCCCCATGTGGGCTACAACGTGGGCGGCGTCGCCGGGCGGCAGGACGGCGAGCTCTCCGGCTGCACCAACCGGGGCCGGGTCTACGGCCGGAAGGACGTGGGCGGCGTCGTGGGCCAGGCGGAGCCGGAGGTCGCCCTCTCCCCCGGCGGCGGCGCCCTGGACCGCCTCCGCCGGGAGCTGGACGCCCTGGAGGCGCTCATCGACGGCGCCTTGGACCGGGCGGAGGAAAACGGGGAGGGCGTCTCCAGCCGCCTCAGCGGCATGGGGCTCACCGCCGGCGCGGCCCGGGACCGGACCGAGGAGCTGCTGGATCACCTTTCCGGCTTCACGGATGCGAATATCGGGTCCGTCAACAGCCTCAGCGCCGCCGCCACCAAGGCCCTGTCGGACCTGGACCCCGCCCTGGACGCGCTGGCCGAAGTCTCCGGCAGGACGGAGACGCTGGCGGGCCGCCTGGAGGAGGCCCTGGACGCGCTGGGAGAGGCGGCGGAATCCGGCGCGGACGTGTCCGGCAGCGCGGGCCGCGCCGCCGAGCTCTTCCGCCGGGCGGGAGAAGCCTTGACCGCCGCGGTTCGGGACCTCCGCTCCGCCGCGGAAACCCTGCAGAGCGCCGTGATCGTGCGCGACCAGGCGGCGGCGGACGCCGCTCTGGCGGACCTGGCCCGGGCCCTGGAGCGCTTCGGAACCGCCCTGGAACAGGCGGGCCGGGCGGCGGAGGCCCTGCGGGAGGCCCTGGGGAATTTCCCGGAGCTGGAGGGCGTCCGGGAGCTTCTGCAAACGCAGATGATTCCCGCGCTCAAGGACATGGGCGGCGCCCTGATCCGGGCGGGCGGGGCCCTGGGGACCCTCTGCGGGGAAACCAGCCTGGACTGGTCCCGGGTTCGGGACGCGCTGAAGGAGGCCGGAGCGGGCTTTCAGGGCCTGGGGGGCGCCTCGGAGCGGCTGAACAAAGCCGTCGCCGCCCTCCAGGACGCTCTGGACGGCCTGGGCGGACTGTCGGGCCGCCTGGGCTCCGCCGTGAAGGAGCTGGCGGACGCCGCCGCCCTGGCGGGGCCCGTGGGCCGGGGGCTGGAGCGGGCCTTCTCCATCCTGCGCTCCGTAACCGGGGATCTGGCCGAAGACGGCCCCCCCCAGCTGACGCCCCTGGGGGAGGCCGCCCGGGAGGCGGGCCGGGACCTCTTTGACGCTCTCGGCGATTTGTCCCGGGAGCTGGAGGGGCTTCACGGCGCGGTTTCCGACGCGGGGGACCAGCTCTCCTCCGACCTCCGGGCCGTCAACCGCCAGTTTCAAGCGGTCTCCCGGGCCCTGCTGGACGCGCTGACCGATTTCCGGGAGGGCGGCGAGGGCGCGCCCAGGGACTTTCTGGAGGACGCCTCCGACGAGAACATTGCCGCCACCCGCTTCGGCAAAGTGGAAAACTGCCGGAACGAGGGGGCGGTGGAAGGCGACCGGAACGTAGGCGGCCTGGCGGGCGCCGTGTCCATCGAGTACGGGCTGGACCCCGAGGGGGATCTGGAGCTGTCCCTGGGGGGCACCTATGAGACGCGGGCCGTCCTGCAGGGCGGCGTCAACCACGGTTCCGTCCGGGCCAAGAAGGACTGCGCGGGGGGCCTGGCGGGCCGGATGGACCTGGGCACCGCGCTGGAGTGCCAGAACTACGGCCCCGTGGCCAGCGACAGCGGCAGCTTCGTGGGGGGCGTCGCGGGCTATGCCGAGGGAGTGGTCCGGGACAGCTTCGCGAAGTGCGCCCTCTCCGGCGTGAACGACGTGGGGGGCGTCGCCGGCTGGGCGGACCGCCTCCGGAACTGCTGTGCCATCGCCACCGTGCTGGAGGGCACGGAGCGGATCGGGGCCATAGCCGGCAGCGGGACGCCGGAGAATATCCGGAACAACTTCTTCCTCGATACCGGCCTGGCCGGCATCGACGGCGTGAGCTATGCGGGCTCCGCCGAGCCGATGCGCTTTGAGGACCTGCGGGCGCTGCCAAACGTCCCGGCGGAATTTGCCGCCTTCACCCTGACCCTGAAGGCGGAGGGAGAAACCGTGAAGGAAATTCCCTTTTCCTACGGCCAGGATCTGAGCGGGCTGGAGCTTCCCCCGGTGCCGGAGCGGGAGGACTGCTACGGCGCGTGGCCGGACTTCGACACCTCCGGTCTGAACTCCGACATCACTCTGGAGGCAATCTATACCCCCTGGGTGACGCTGGTTGCCAGCGAGGAGCAGGAGGGCAGGCTGGCCCTGGCCCTGGCGGAGGGCCGCTTTACGGAGGAGGCCGTCCTCCACGTTCAGCCCACCCTGTCCTCCACAGCCCCCACGGAGGGCACGCTGTGGGACGTCGCCCTCACCGGGACCGGCCTGGAGCGCGGCGACGAAGTAACCCTCCGCCTGCTGAACACCACGGGGGGCCGGGCGGAGGTCCGGAAGTATCAGGACGGCCAGTGGATTCGGCTGGACGCCGAGGCCAACGGCAGTTACCTGATCGTCACCATGGGGGGAACCCATGGGACCTTCAACATCGCCCCCGCCCAGGGGAACGGGCCCTTGCTGCTGGCCCTGGCGGCGGCCGCCGTCCTGCTGGCCCTGCCGGCCGTCATTCGGGCCGGGAAGCGCAAACGGCGGACAACGGCGAAGGCCCCCGTCGGGAAATAAGCAAATACAAAAAGGACTGTCCCAAGTGGGCTGTCCTCTTTGTATTCATAGGTTCAGACTTGGACATGCTTTTGGGGCAGAGCCTGGGGCAGGGGCGGCAGGACCCGCTCCTCCAGGTAAATCTCCTTCAGCCGCCGTCCCACCTGTTCCAGGCTCCGCTCCTCCGCCACGGCCCGCCCGGCGGCGGTGAGGTCCGGCAGGGTTCCATTCAACAGTCCCTTTACGATTCGTTGAAATCCGTCATTATCCGACGATTTGTATACATTTTCCCCATCCTTCAGCCAGCCGCTGTAGACGGGGATATCCCGCAGCACCGCGGGCACGCCGCAGGCCAGGGCCTCCAGGACCACGATGCCCTCGGTTTCCTCGTGGCTGAGAAAGGCGAACACGTCCGCCCCCTGATAGGCCTCCCGCAGCTCCTCCCGGCCCACGAAGCCGGGGAAGAGCACGTTGGCCGGCGCTTCCCGGATGGCCCGGGCAATCTCCTGGGGGATGAGCTTGGGGTTGGTCCAGCCGAACCAGAGGAACGTTGCCTCCGGGATACTCCCGGCCAGCTCCAGAAATTCGGGCAGGCCCTTCCGGGCGATCATGTGGCCCACGGAAACCACCACCTTTTCCTTCTCCCCCAGGCCGTACCGGGCCCGGAGGGCGGAGCGGGCGGCGGGGTCCGGCTTGAAAAAGGCCGTGTCCACGCCGTTGGAGATGCTGTAAACCGGCTTTTTCAGCCCGTAGCCCTCCAGGAGCTTTCGCGAGTACTCCGTGGGGGTCAGCACCACGTCCCCCAGGCCGTAGCAAAACGTAATCCACCGCTTGAACAAGGGCGCCAGGGCGTTGGAGCCCTTGAAGGAGGAGCGGAAATCCTCCATGGTGGAGTGCCCGTACCAGACCACCTTCCGCCCCCGGAGCCTGGCCCCCAGGGCCGCGAGAACGGAATCCGGCAGGACGGTGTTCACATGGACGGCGGCGGTGTCCCGGGTCCAGCGGTCCGTTGTGGCGACGCCGGAGCGCCGCAGGCATTCCCGCTGGTGGCAGATGGCCTGTCCCACGCCGCTCCGGCCGACGATCCGCTCTCCGCCGCTGTAGATATAAATTTTCATAGCATCGAACCCCTCTTTTCGGATGGTCTGGTTTTGGGAAAAATGCCCCGCGGGAACCCACGGCCCCCGCGTAAGCGAAGCTTCCTCCCGCAAAGCGCCGCGGTTCTTGGCCCGCCTGTTTTGCCGTGTCCGCCCCATTTTGGGCGCACTGATCCAAGCGGACGGCCCGTCCGCTTTTTTCGTTCTTTAAGGAAGCGCCGATTCGGCCTTGCTTGAAACATGCCGAAGCATCCCAACGGCGAAGCTTTTTCCCCTGCTCTGCGTTACGCCTTCTTGCCGGGCGGGCGGCCGACCGGCAAACATTTTTAGCGCCGCAGGCGACAAAATTTGCCGGAAAGACGCGCGTTTGGGCTGATGGGAACAGGCCCTGATTGGCGATTGGACAGCCGAAGGCTTTCCGGCGCAGTCCGGGGAAGCTTGCGGCGCGGGGACGCCTGCGGGGAGCTGTTCCGTGCTTCCTTAAGATTGTTCCGCAAAAACCGCTTTTTTATGACGGTTTCATGTTTTCGTCAGCCAGGGAACAGCACCTTCCAGAGGGCCACCAGCCCCATGCTGTAGAGGGCGATGTTGAAGGGCTTCCCCAGCAGGATAATGGCGGCGTAGCGCCGCCAGGTCATGCTGGTGGTGCCCGCCAGGTAGCAGAGGAAGTCGTCCGGCGCGATGGGCAGGAAAATGGACCAGAAAAAGAGCTTGGCAAAGCGGTCCCGCTTTTCGGTCCAGCGGTCGTACTTCTCAATGGTCTTCTCGGAGAACAGCAGGTACAGCAGGGGCCGCCCGCAGCTCCGGGCCACGGCGAAGGCCAGAAGGGAGCCGATGCAGATGCCCACGTAATTATAGGTAAAGCCCCAGACCGGGCCGAAGAGGATGACCCCCACCAGGCAGCCCAGGCCCCCGGGCAGGATGGGGACCACCACCTGCACCGCCTGAAAGACGGTGAAGAGCAGGGCCCCGGCGGGGCCCCATTTGCCCACCAGCTCCTGAAGCTTTTCCTGGGAGGTCAGCACGCCCGTCTGCCAGCCCCAGACGGCCACCGCCAGGCAGACGGCGAAGCCCGTCAGGGACACGATCTGCAGGGCCCGCTTTTCAATCGGAATGGGCTGCTTCATGCCGGTATCCTCCGCAATTCGCTCCGCTCGATCTGCTCTAAGTAAATGGCCTCCACCCGCTGGGCAAAGCGCTGGGCGGAGTACTCCTCGCCCGTCTCCCGGGCGCTGCGCCGCAGGTCCTCCCTCCGGTGGGGCCGGGAGAGGAAGAGGTCCAGCTTCGCCCGGAAGTCCGCCTCGCCGCGGTACTGCCAGCCGTTTTCGCCGTCCCGGACCACGCCGGCGAGGCAGGGGTCCGCCCGGCACAGCACCGGCACCCCGGCGGCCAGGGCCTCGGCGTAGGTCAGCCCCTGAGTCTCGCTGGTGGAGGCGCTGACGAAGAGGTCCCCCAGCTGATACCAGTCCGCCACCTGATCCGCCGGGACCATCCCGGCGAAGACCACGTCCGGGACCCCCAGCCCCAGGCCGGCGGCGACGCCCTCCAGCCGCTGGCGGTCCGGTCCGCCGCCCACTACCAGAAGGGTGACGCCGCCGGGGCCCAGGTTCGCCCGGAAGCGGATCAGCTCGTCAATGCGCTTTTCCTCGGCCAGGCGCCCCACATAGACCAGGACCGTTCGGTCCCGGGGGATGTCCAGGCTGGCCCGGAGGACGGCGCACCGCAGGGGGTCCGGCTCCCCCCGGAACCGCCGGAGGTCAATGCCGGAGGGAACCACGAAGACCGGCTTCTGCACGCCGTAGCCCTGGAGGAGCAGGCGCACCTTTCCCGTGGGGGCGATCAGGCAGTCCGTGTGAGAGGCGGCCCAGCGGGTGAAGATGGCGGCGGCCTTTTTCCCGAAATGGACGCTGGGGGAGAAGTAGTGGGTGTAATCCTCATACACCGTGTGATAGGTGTGTACCAGGGGAATATCCAGCTCCTCGGCAATGCGCCGGGCCAGGAAGAAGGTGGAGAACTCGCACTGGGAGTGGACCACATCCGGGCCCCACTCCACCAGCTTCCGGACCCACCGGCCGGCCAGGGCCGTCCGCAGCCGTGCGCCGGGGTAAACCAGGCCCGCCGCCACGGAGCCCAGGTACGTCACGCCGTCCCGCTCATAGGACCGGCGGTTCTGGGAGAGGGTCAGCACCCGGACCTCATGCCCCCGGGCTTCCAGCTCCCGCCGGAGATTCTTCACCGAGGTGACGACGCCGTTCACCGCGGGGATGTACCAGTCGGATGTAATCAAAATTTTCATGGCAGACCTCGCTTCTCTTGTCTCAAGTATATTACGGAACAGCCGGGCGGAATTCTTCAAAATCCGGAGCAAAATTTTCGCCTGTGTTATTGTACTATCGTATTAGCAATAATAATACAGTTAATACAGCTTGTCAAGCCCCCGGGGAATTTTTTTCGGGACGGGACCCGGCCTCTTGCCCGTAAGCATACTCCGCCTCTTGGAAAAGAGCGTTACAAAAAAAGTACAGTTTTGTAACCCCTCGTAATTTTTTCCGGTTTCCCGGAGGATGAAAAAACGCCCTGTCTCCATTGACAAGGCGGCGGATTTGTGTATAATGAAGATAGAAGGACTCCGCTGTATGGCGGTCAGCCCTATGCAATCAACTCATGAAGTTGACCGTTCGGGTTGCAGCCGGACGGTCAACACGCTTTTATGGTGAGTATGTAGGCCCAAAAGGCCAGACACACCAGAAACCGGAGTACAACGTACAACCGTCTCTTCCACACAAGCCTCACCCCCTTTCACAAGGGAGTGGCCAACCGCCTTTTTATGCAGCGGCGTCCTTCCTCATGCCATCATACCACCGACGCCGTATCTTGTCAAATTCCGGGCCCCTTGGGGGCCCTTTCTTTATGCCATGGTATAGTCAGCACAGTTGAAAAGAGTCCAAAGGATTCTTTTCCATACGGCGCTGTTTTACAGCGCCGTAAGCCGCGTGAGCGGCTCACGGTGCTTGACTTCATAGGAAACGCACAGGCGCTTTGCGCCCCGGCGGACCTATGGCCCGCCGGTTGAAAAGAAGTGTATACTTCTTTTCAGCTGCGTTGACTATAACACGGGAATCTGTCCAGCTTCTTTCCGAAATCTAACGGTTTTGACAGATTGAAAAACCAGGCCCCGCCGGAGGGACTGCCCGGACCGGCGGGGCCTGAAAAGAGAGGGACTCAGCTGTTCCCGCTCACCAGGCGGCTGTAGGCCCGGGCCGTCCAGGCGAAGACCAGGGCGTAGATCACGCAGAAGACCGCCAGAGTCCCCGCCGTGCAGAGGGCGAAGAGCTTCACGTCGCGGAGGTTGAACAGCTCCATCATCTTGGAGAGCATGGGGAACGCCACGAGAATATGGAGGGCCGCCGCCCCCAGGGGCAGGAAGAACACCAACAGAATCTGGCTGTGGATGGAGGCGTTGACCTCCCGCCGGCTCATGCCCACCTGTCGGAGAATCAGGAAGCGCTTCTGGTCCTCGTAGCCCTCGGAGATCTGCTTATAATAGATGATGAGCACCGTGGCCAGCAGGAAGAGAATCCCCAGGAAGACCCCCAGGAACAGGAAGCCGCCGTACATGGCATAGTACTCCTGGGCCTGGTCCTGCTTGCTGGTGAAGCCAACGCCCTCGTCCCGTTTGCTCAGGTCCAGGACCAGCCGCTCCGCCTGGGCCAGCTTCGCCTGGTAGTCCTCCCCGGCCAGGTTCATCTGCACCCGGAACTGCCGGGCGCTGCGGGAGGTGTCCAGGTCCATGATCCTGGCCGCCGTCTCACGGTCCGCCACCACCAGGAAGAGGGTCGAGTCCTCCTTGCCCAGCAGGGAGGTGGTGGCGTGGTGGATGGTCTCCGTGATCTGTTCCCGGACGTGGAAGGAGTAAGCGACGCTGTCGGCGCCGGTCTCCTTGGGGACGTCCTCCGGATAGTCGGGAAAGTAGCTGGTTATGGTGAAGTCCTCCGGGAAGTCCGGGAGATTCCGGGGGCAGGCCAGAACCTCGTCCGGGGCCAGGATATAGTCGCTTCCGGTGAGGCGGTTGTAGTCCTCCGCCGTCACCACCTCCACCTCCGTGCGGAGGCAGTTGGCGACCAGGTTCAGGGAGACTACCCCGTCCCGCACGCCGCAGTAGACCCAGTAACGGGTGTAGTACCGGGAGTCCATGAAGCCCCCGGAGCTTTCGGCGGCGGCGTGGACCTCCGTCATGTGGTCCATGGGGTCCCCGGGCATGTTCTCCAGGTCCTGGACAAACTCAATGTCATAGGGAAACATCTCATTCAGGGCGTTCTCCAGGCCGATGTAGATGGCCAGGGTGGTGGACACCGTCACCAGCACCATGGTGGAGAGGATGCAGATGCTGGCCAGGCCCACGGCGTTCTGCTTCATCCGGTACAGGAGGCCGGAGACGGCGGTGAAGTGCCGGGTCTGGTAGTAGAATTTCGGATCGGCCCGGAGGCGCTTCAGAATCGCGATGGACCCGGCGGTAAACAGGCAATAGGTGCCGAGGATGACCAGGATCACCGCGACGAAGAACCACAGCATGGCCTCGATGGGATTTTTTGTTGCGATGGCCAGGAAGTAGCCGCCCCCCAGGGTCAGCACCCCCAGGATGACCAGCAGCCACTTCGTCCGGGGCTCCCGCTCCCCCGCCGAGGCGCTGTGGAGCAGCTCCACCGGCCTGGCCCGGCCCACCTGCCAGAGGTTGCGGATCAGGGTCAGCAGGAACAGGAGGCCGAAGAGCGAGACGGTCTCCCAGACGCCCAGGAAGGAAATCTCCATCCCGAACTGGGCGGGGATGCGGGCCAGCTTTAAAAGGAGCAGGACCACGGCCTTGGAGAAGAGAATCCCCAGGAGGATGCCCCCCGCCAGGGTGACGGCGGCGCAGAATAGAGTCTCCCAGAAGCACATCCGGGCAATGTGCCGCTTTTCAAGCCCCAGGATGTTGTACAGGCCCAGCTCCCGCCGGCGGCGCTTCATGACGAAGCTGTTGGCGTAGAGCAGGATCACCGCCGAGAGCCCCGCCGCCACCAGGCAGCCCACCCCGGCCAGGGACTTGAGGTACATGGCCCCCCGGACGCTGTCCAGGCCGTGGTTATAGGCCAGGAACAGCAGGATGTAGTACATGGCCGCCGTCACCACGCAGGAGAGGAGGTAGGGCCCGTAAAACCGCCCGTTCCTGGCCAGGTTCACCAGGGCCAGGCGGGGGAAGAAGCCGGACTTACGCACGGGGCTCACCGCCTTGCGTCAGCACCGTCAGGGTGTCGGAGATTTTGGCGAACTGGGCCTCGGCGCTCTGGCCGCCCCGGTAGAGCTGGTGATAGACCTGCCCGTCCCGGAGGAAGAGGACCCGCCCGGCGTGGCTGGCGGCTTTCACGGAGTGGGTGACCATGAGGATGGTCTGGCCGCTCCGGTTGATCTCCCCGAAGAGCTCCAGCAGATTGTCGGAGGCCCGGGAGTCCAGAGCCCCGGTGGGCTCGTCGGCCAGGACGATCTGGGGGTCCGTGATGAGGGCCCGGGCCACCGCCGCCCGCTGCTTCTGCCCGCCGGAGACCTCGTAGGGGTATTTGGCCAGGAGCTCGGAGATGCCCAGCTGGGCCGCGATGGGCTGGAGCTTCTGCCGCATCTCCCGGTAGTCCTTCCCCGCCAGGACCAGGGGGAGAAAGATGTTGTCCTGAAGGGAAAACGTGTCCAGCAGGTTGAAGTCCTGGAACACGAAGCCCAGGTGGGACCGGCGGAAGGCCGCCAGGTCCCGCTCCCGGATGTCCGAGAGGGCCCGGCCGCCCAGGAAGACCTCTCCGGCGGTGGGCCGGTCCAGGGCCGCCAGGATATTTAATAAGGTGGTCTTGCCGGAGCCGGACTCGCCCATAATGGCCACGTACTCCCCGGGCTCCACGGAGAAATTCACGTCCGCCAGGGCGGTGACCTGACTTCCGCCGAAGCGGGTGGTGTAGATTTTTTGAAGATGCTGTACTTCCAGTAACGACATATCGCTGTCCTCCTCTTGGGTGATTGGAAAAAGGGGTTGTGAGATACGGCGGAAGCCCCCGGAAGGGGCCGCTCCCCGCCGAAGCTCACAGGCGGCTTCCGCCGGCTGCATGAGCTGATTATAGCAGGCGCGGACCCGGGCCGCCATAGCGTTACCTTACAGTTTGGGGGCGGCGTCTTACAGTTTTGTAAGATACGGCCCGGCGGGGAACGCACCGGGACAAAAATCAGAGGTAAAAATCCGGTTAAGAAACACTACCCAAACGCGGAAAAACGTGGTATGATAGGACATTAGAGTTTAAGGGCCGGTTTTGAGGCGCCTGGAAGGGAGCCGAAATCCGCTCTGCGGCAAGGAGGCGGCGCAATGGGAAAGAGAATCGGAGCTTTGGCGGCGGCGCTGCTGCTGTCCGCCGCCCTCAGCGGCTGCGGCGGCCTGTCCGTTGAGTTCAACCCGGAGGAGCTTTACGCCCTGCCGGAGCTGCCCGCCAAATACACGGAGCTCAATGCCCGGCTTAACGAGCTTTTGGAGGACGGCGCGGAGTATGCCGCCCCCGCCTCCGGCACGAACATCCAGCCCGTCCAGCTGACGGACCTGGACGGAGACGGCCAGCAGGAGGCCGTGGCCTTTTTCCGCAAGGCGGAGGACGAGCGGCCCCTGAAAATCTATATTTTCTCCGCCAAGGGGGACAGCTATGAGCAGTCCGCCGTCATCGAGGGCAGCGGCACCTCGGTGTACAGCGTGGTGTACGCCGACCTGGACGGGGACGGCCGGACGGAGCTCATTGTGGGCTGGCGGGTCAACGCCGAGCTTCAGGCCCTTTCGGTTTACGCCCTGGACCCCGTCGGCCCCCAGGAGCTTCTGCGCAGCGTCAGCTACGTCCGGTACGCCAACGTCGATCTGGACCGGGACGGGCTTCAGGAGCTGGTGGTCTTCCACGCCGACGAAGAAGGCGGCGGCGTGGCGGATTACTACGACTGGCAGGAGGGCGGAACCCTCCAAAGCGTGTCCTCCGCCCGCCTCTCCGTCACCATGGCGGAGCTGAACCAGGGGCGGGTGGTATCCGGGGCCCTGCGGAACGGATTGCCGGCGGTGTTCGTCACCGGCGTTACCACCCCGGTATCCTCCGAATTGGCGGCGGCGGCCGTCACCGACATTCTGGTCGCCCCGGAGCGGGAACTGGCCAACGCCGCCCTTTCCAGCACCACCGGCGTCACCAGCGCGGTCAACGCCTTCAGGGGCCTCTATCCCATGGATATCAACGGGGACGGCGCCATCGAGGTGCCCAGCCCCGCCGCGGCCCCCCGCGGCGGCGAGTTCGACCAGCGCGTCGACTGGAAGAGCTACAACGGCGCGGGCGAGGCGGAGGTGGTCCTGCGGACCTACCACAATATGGAGGACGGCTGGTATCTCCAGCTCCCCGAGTCCTGGACCGACCGGGTGGAGGCGGAGCGCAGCGCCACGGGAAGCGACGCCGGCGTCACCTTCTACGTTTTGGACGAGGCGGGCGTCCGGGGGGCCGCCATCCTGCGCATCACCGCCCTCACCGGCACGGGCCGGGAGGTCCGGGCCACCCGGGGGAACCGCTTCCCCCTCAGCCGCCAATCCGATATCATCTACACCGCCGAGCTGCCGGAAAACCCGCCCTGGGACCAGGCCATGACGGCGGAGGAGGTCCGGGGGGCCTTCAGCCTGATTGCCAGGGAGTGGATTCCCGGCGACAACTGAGGACGGACCCGCGTTCCCGCCGGGGCGGCCGGCCGTGCCCCGGAGCACGGGGCTTGACACATGCCGGGACAGTTCCCCGGAATGGAGCAGAATGGAAAGGAATGGACGCCATGAAAAAAGTGTTGGTTTTAGAGGATGAGGCCAGCATCCGCGGCTTTATCGTCATCAATCTGCGCCGGGCCGGTTACGACGTGATCGAGGCGGAAAACGGCGAACAGGCCCTGGAGCTCCTCCGGGAGAATCCGGACGCCCGGGTGGCTTTGCTGGACATCATGCTTCCCGGCATCGACGGGTTCGAGGTCTGCCGCCGCATCCGGGCCACCAACAGCCGGATCGGCATCATCATGCTCACCGCCCGCTCCCAGGAGATGGACAAGGTGACGGGCCTCATGACCGGGGCGGACGACTATGTGACCAAGCCCTTTTCCCCGGCGGAGCTCACCGCCCGGGTGGACGCTCTGGTCCGCCGCTCCGGCGGCGAGGAGCCGGTCCAGGTCACCGGAGAGCTGAGCCAGCCTCCCTTCCTGCTGAACACCCGGAACCGCACCCTGGAGAAGAACGGCCAGCGGATCAAGCTGACTCAGGTGGAATACTCCATCATGCGGGTCTTCATGGAAAACCCCGGCAAGGCCCTCTCCCGGGAGGAGATTCTGGACATGGTCTGGGGCCGGGATTACTTTGGGGAGCTGAAGATCGTGGATGTGAACATCCGCCGCCTCCGGCTGAAAATCGAGGACAACGTCCAGAACCCCGCGTATATCACCACCGTCTGGGGCTATGGCTACAAGTGGGGGCTGTGACGGAATGGAAGCTCAGGCTATGGAAAAGGAACAGCGGTGGAAGTCCCTGCGCCTGCGGGGCCTGCGGCAGCGGTGGATCTTCAACTCCATCCTGCCCATCGGGACGCTGCTGGTGCTGGTGGTGACCCTGTTTTCCGCGGGCATCTCCAACTATTACTACGGCACCATGCAGAAGGGCCTGGAGACCCGGGCCCAGGCCCTGGCCAACTCCTTCAACGAGTACTTCATGGACAACGGCTTTTCCAGCTACTATCAAAAGGCCGTCCAGTCCGCCGAGAGCTTCGAGGACAAGAACCGCATCGAGCTCCAGTTCATCGGCTCCAGCGGCCGGATCCAGGTGTCCACCTCCGGCCTGACGGCGGGGAGCTATCCGGGGACGGACGACATCCTCCAGGCCCTTCAGGAAAACAAGCTGACGCCCACGCCCTACCAGGGCCGGGACCTGGAGACGGGAGAGGAGATTCTGGCGGTGTCCTGCCCCCTGACGGTGAACGGCCGGGTGGTGGGCGTCATGCGGCTGGTGACCTCCCTGCGGCAGGTGGATCGGCAGGTGATGATCGCGGTGCTGGCCATTTTCCTCATCGCCCTGCTGTGCATGCTGCTGGTGGTGATTTCCAACCTGCTCTTTATCAACAACGTGGTGGAGCCGGTGGCGGTGGTGACCGAGGCGGCGAAGCGCATCTCCGCCGGGAGCTACGGCACCCGGATCGAGAACAAGTACTCCGACGAGCTGGGGGAGCTGGTGGACAACATCAACGACATGTCCCTGAAAATCAGCCAGAACGAGAAAATGAAAAGCGAGTTCATCTCCTCCGTCTCCCACGAGCTGCGCACCCCCCTCACCGCCATCAACGGCTGGGGGGAAACCATCCTGGAGGACGACCTCACCGACGACCCCGAGCAGCTCCGCCGGGGCATCCGGGTCATCGTCAACGAGTCCCGGCGTCTTTCCAACATGGTGGAGGAACTGCTGGATTTCTCCAAGATGGAGGACGGGCGCTTTACCCTCCAGGTGGAGGACGTGGACCTTCAGGCGGAGCTGGAGGACGCCATCTTCACCTATCAGGAGCTCTTCCGCCAGGACGGCATCGCCCTGGAGTACCACCCCGGGGACGGGGACCTGCCCCTGATCCGGGGGGACTCGGAGCGGCTGAAGCAGGTCTTCTGCAACGTGTTGGACAACGCCGCCAAGCACGGCGGCGCGGGAAGGCGGATCACCGCCTCCATCGTGCAGGAGGGGGGCCAGCAGGTAGTCCGCATCCGGGACTACGGCCCCGGCATCCCGGAGGAGGAGCTGCCCTTCGTGAAGCAGAAGTTTTATAAGGGCACCTCCCGGGCCCGGGGCAGCGGCATTGGCCTGGCGGTCTGCGACGAGATCGTCGGCCTCCACGGCGGCTCCTTCGCCATCGGGAACGCCGACGGCGGCGGGGCGGTGGTGACCATCCGCCTCCCCAGCCGGATTTAAAGAGGGGACTTCGTCCCCCCTTTTCCCCGCAAGGGGGACGCCGCATCCGTAAGGCGGCAGAGCCGCCAACGGCTGCGCAGTAGATTCCCCCCACCAGTCTGCGGACTGGTGACGCCGCCCAAGGCGGCTGGAGTATTGGAATTTTTGTGACGCGCATGTCGTCGCAAAAATAATTTTAATAAAACAAACGTTTGATTTTAGTGCAAGTCTGTGTTATACTATACCAACGCATAGAAAGGAAACTCCATGGCAGAAGAAAAGAAATCCTGCGCCTTCCGCACCAGCATCGGCGGGCAGGCGCTCATCGAGGGCATCCTGATGCGGGGCCCGGAAAAGCAGGCCATCGTGGTCCGGGACCAGGAGGGGAAGCTGGTGGAGAAGGTGGAAACCCTCCGCTTCATCAAGGACCGCTATCCCATCCTGGGGGTCCCCCTGATCCGGGGAACGGTGAACTTCCTGGACTCCATGGTCAACGGAGTCAAGGCCCTGATGTACTCCGCCGACTTCTACCCCGAGGAGGAGGCGGCGAAGCCCTCCAGATTCGAGCTGTGGCTGGAAAAGCACCTCAGCAGCAAAAAGCTGGAGAGCGCCGTGGTGGCCCTGGCGGTGGTGCTGGGGGTGGGCATGTCCGTTTTTCTCTTCATGGTTCTCCCCACCCTGCTCACCGGGGCGATTCTCCACTTCTTTCCCGGTTTTCCCCTTTGGGGGCGGAACCTGGTGGAGGGGCTTTTGAAGGTAGTCATCTTCATGGCCTACCTCATAGCCTGCTCCCGGCAGAAGGACATCTACCGGGTCTTCCAGTACCACGGGGCGGAGCACAAGACCATCTTCTGCTATGAGGCGGGCCTGCCCCTGACGGTGGAAAACGTCCGGGTTCAGCCCCGGCACCATCCCCGGTGCGGCACCAGCTTCCTGTTTGTGGTTATCTGCGTGTCCATCATTTTCTCCAGCATCTTTTTCGGCATCTGGCCCATGACCAACCCTTGGCTCCGGACGGCGGTGCACCTGCTGCTGCTGCCCCTGGTGGTGGGGGTGACCTATGAGTTCAACCGCTGGGTGGGGCGGCATGTCCAGGAGAGCCGCGTGGCCAAAATCCTGACGGCCCCGGGCCTCTGGATGCAGAACTTCACCACCAACGAGCCGGACGACGGCATGATCGAGTGCGCCATCCGGTCCCTGGAATTGGTATTGCCCTCTGAGAAGGGAAAGGACGAGTGGTAAAGGAGTCTGTGATGAACCTGCGGGAATTTCAAAAACGGGACATGGAAACGGCAGTTTCCGTCATGTGCGCCGCGTTTCAAGACGACAGTCTGTACGCCTACTTCATAGAGGACCCCGGCGTCCGGGCAAGGTTCCTGCGGGCGTTTATGCGCTTCCGGCTGAAATACGGGCTGAAGGCGGGAACCGTTTGGGTTACCGATGGCTGTAAAGGTGTTCTGATTTTAATCAAGCCCAACCAGGTCATGTCACCGAAGCACCTGCTTCTTTACGGCGGACTGTCCGCCATGCTGGGCTGCACTTCCGCCCAGAGGGACCGCATCATGCGGTTTAACGCATTTGCCGATTCCCAGTGCGAGCGTTATGTACAGCAGCCCTTTTGGCACGTCTCCCCCATCTGCGTCTCCCCGGAGGCACAGGGCAAGGGCCTTGGCTCCGCCCTGCTCCGCCGCGGACTGGAGCTGGCAGGTGCTTCCGGGCAGCCCTGCTATTTGGAAACGCAGTCTGCTAAAAACCTGCCCTTTTATGAGGCGTGCGGCTTTGTGCAGGCGGGTCAGGCGGAGGTCCCCGGCTCCGGCCTCACCAGCTACTCTATGATTTTCCGCCCGTAACCGGGCCGGTTTCCGGCGCCGCGGCGGTCCCCCGCCGGCCTTCCAACAACAGACGAGGTGATACACCATGGCCATAACCTATAACGACCTATACCTGGACGTCCGGCAGCGGCTCCGGGAGAGCGGCGTGGAGGCCGCTACCCTGGAGGCCCGGGAGCTGGTGTGCTTCGGCACCGGCAAGAGCCGGGAGGAGCTCCAGCGGGACAGCCGCCTGTACGCCTCCCCGGAGCGGGAGGCCCAGGTCCGGCGGCTGGTGGAGCGGCGCATGGCCGGGGAGCCGGTGGCCTACCTCATCGGCGAGTGGGAGTTTTACGGCCTCCCCCTGGACATCTCCCAGGACGTGCTGATCCCCAGGGCGGACACCGAGGTGCTGGCGGAGCAGGCCATCGCCTACATACAGACGCTGGGGGACTGCCGGGTGCTGGACCTCTGCGCCGGCAGCGGCTGTCTGGGGCTGGCCATCGCCTCCCGGTGCCCCCAGGCCCGGGTGGTGCTGGGGGAGATCAACGACAACGCCCTGAAAATCTGCCGCCAGAACATCCGGCGGAACAATCTCTCCGCCCGGGTCATGCCCGTCCAGATGGACGCCCGGGAGAAGCCCGCCCGGTCCCTGGGGGAATTCCACTGCATCGTCGGCAACCCGCCCTACATCCCCGCCGCCGACATCGCCGGGCTGGAAGTCTCCGTCCGGGACTACGAGCCCCGTCTGGCCCTGGACGGCGGGGCGGACGGCCTGGACTTCTACCGCGTCATCAGCGAACAGTGGAAAGAGGCCCTGGTCCCCGGCGGGCGGTTGTATTTCGAGGTTGGCGTCGGCCAGGCGGACGCGGTGCTCCGGCTGATGCGGAGCCAGGGCTTCGGGGATTTACAGATTATCAAGGACCATCACAAGATTCCCAGAGTGGTGCTGGGCACCCTCTGCCGGGAGATATGAGTAAGGAGGAGCGTCATGGAAAAGAGACTCTATAAAATCGGCCAGGGCAAAATGGTGGACGGCGTCTGCGGCGGCATCGCCCAGTACTTCGGCCTGGACCCCACCCTGGTGCGGCTGGCCTGGATCGTGTTCACCGCCATGGGCGGCAGCGGCATCGTCGCCTACATCCTCTGCGCCGCCATCTTCCCCCGGGAGCCGGAGGAATTTGACCTGTAATCGTGCCGGAAAAGCATTTTATGAACTATTTATATAACTAATCGGGAGGAAATCAGCATGGCAAAGGAGAAAGCGCCGCTGCCCACCGCGGCCCCGGCGTCGGACAAAAAGAAGGCCATTGACAGCGCCATGAGCCAGATCGAGAAAATGTACGGCAAGGGGTCCATCATGCGCCTGGGGGACCGGACGGCCCTGAATGTGGAGGTCATCCCCACGGGCTCCCTGGCGTTGGACGTGGCCCTCGGCATCGGCGGGCTCCCCAAGGGGCGCATCATTGAGATCTACGGGCCGGAGTCCTCCGGCAAGACCACCCTGGCCCTCCATGTGGTGGCCGAGGCCCAGAGGCAGGGGGGCGAGGTGGCCTTCGTGGATGCGGAGCACGCCCTGGACCCCACCTATGCCCACGCCCTGGGCGTGAAGGTGGAGGACATGCTGATCTCCCAGCCGGACACCGGCGAGCAGGCCCTGGAGATCACCGAGGCCCTGGTGCGCTCCGGGGCCATCGACGTGATCGTGGTGGACAGCGTCGCCGCCCTGGTGCCCCGGGCGGAGATTGAGGGGGAGATGGGGGACAGCTATGTGGGCCTCCACGCCAGGCTCATGAGCCAGGCCCTGCGGAAGCTCACCGGGGCCATCGGCAAGACCAACACCATCGTCATTTTCATCAACCAGCTCCGGGAAAAGGTGGGCGTGATGTACGGCAACCCCGAGGTCACCACCGGCGGCCGGGCGCTGAAGTTCTACGCCTCCGTCCGCATCGACGTGCGGCGCATCGAGGCCATTAAAAACGGCAGCGAGCTCATCGGAAACCGGACCCGGGCCAAGGTGGTGAAAAACAAGATGGCGCCCCCCTTCCGGGAGGCGGAGTTTGACATCATGTACGGCGAGGGCATCGTCCGGGAGAGTGAGCTTATCGACCTGGGCGTCAAGCTGGACCTGGTGCAGAAGGCGGGCTCCTGGTTCTCCATGGGGGAAACCCGCATCGGCCAGGGCCGGGAGGCGGCGAAGAAATACCTCCAGGAGAACCCGGAAATCCGGGACCAGCTGGAGGCGGACATCCGCAAGAACTTTGACAAGCTCATGAGCAACCAGGCCCGGGCGGCCGCCAAGGCCGCCGGGCGGGCGGTGGACGTCAGCGCCGACGACTTCGACGACTCCGGCGACTGACCATGCGGATTGAGCGGATCGAGGCGTCGAAGCATAAAAAGGGCCGGGTCCTGGTCTTTCTGGAGGACGGGGCCTGCCTGAAAATCACGGAGCAGGAGCTGCTGGACTTCGGCCTCCGCTCCGGGGACGACCTGAACGGGGAAACCCTGGAGCGCCTGAAGGCGGCGGCGGGAGCCTCCAACACCCGGGCCGCCGCCGCGGAGCTCATCGGCCGGCGGGCCATGAGCCGCCGGGACCTGGAGCGGAAGCTCCGGGAGAAGGGCGCCGGCGAGGCGGAGGCCCGCTATGCCGCCGAGTGGATGGAGGCCATCGGGGCCATCGACGACGCGGCCTATGCCGCCGCCCTGGTCCGGCACTGCGCCGGACTGGGCTACGGCCCGGCCCGGGTGCGGGAGAAGCTCTATGAAAAGGGCGTCCCCCGGGAGCTGTGGGAGGACGCGCTGGAGGAGCTGCCGGAGGACGGCGGGCAGATCGACGCGTTTTTGCAAAGCAGGCTCCGGGGCCGGACGCCGGAGGAAAAGGAGAAGCGGCGGCTGACCAACACCCTGCTCCGCCGGGGCTTCTCCTGGGGAGAGGTCCGGGCCGCCTGGGGGCGCCTGGGCGAAGCGGAGGACGGCATGCCGGACGGGGCGGAGGGCGGCTGAAAAAAGCGCGGCCTTCCCCCGGCGGCGGAGCGCGCGGGAAACGGCCGCTTCCAAGGCGGCGAGGGAGGTTCTGCTTATGGCGTTTATGCCCTATGACCCCTGTCTGAAAAAACCGGCCCGCGCCCTGCGCAAGTCCATGACCCCCCAGGAGAAAAAGCTCTGGTACGAGTTTCTCCGGGGCCGGTCCCCGCGCTTCCTGCGGCAAAAGCCCCTGGGCGGGTGTATCGTGGATTTTTACTGTCCCGCGTGCGGACTGGCCGTTGAAATCACCGGCGGCCGGAGCCGCGGGGAAGACGAGTGGGCGGCGGACGGGAAACAGGCGGAAGCTCTGGAGGAGCTGGGCGTTACGGTCCTGCGCTTCACCAGCGGGGAGGTGGAGCAGGAGTTTTCCGCCGTGTGCCGGAAGATTTCCGACGCCGCCAGAATTCTGGGCGCCATCCGCGGCGCCAAGGAACAAACGAATGCAACGGAGGGATCACTTTGAGTTATCGGATTGCCTTCCTCTCTCTGGGCTGCGCCAAGAACCAGGTGAACTGCGAACAGATGATGTCCCTGGTTCAGGCGGCGGGGCACGAGATTCAGGCGGACCCGGCCGGAGCCGATGTGGCTGTGGTCAACACCTGCGGCTTCCTGGCCTCCGCCTGCGAGGAGGCCATCGGCACGATTCTGGAGCTGGCGGAGCTGAAGCGGGCCGGGAAGCTGAAAAAAATCCTGGTCACCGGCTGCATGGCCCAGCGCTATCAGGCCGACGTGCTGGAGGAGCTGCCGGAGGTGGACGGCGTCTTGGGCACCGGCAGCTATGGCGAGATTGCCGCCGCCGTCGCCCAGGTCATGGAGCAGGGCCTTCGCCCCTGCCGCCTGGGGAACATCCACACCGCCCCCCAAAACGGCCCCCGCATCCTCTCCACCCCCCCCTGGTACGCCTATCTCCGGATTGCCGAGGGCTGTGACAACCACTGCGCCTACTGCGTCATTCCCTCCCTCCGGGGCAAATACCGCAGCCGCCCCATGGGAGAGCTGCTGGAGGAGGCAGCGGAGCTCAGCTCCGCCGGGGTGAAGGAGCTGCTGGTCATTGCCCAGGACATCACCCGCTACGGCACGGATCTGAACGGGGAGCACCAGCTGGCCGCCCTGCTGCGGGAGCTTGCGGGGCTGGACTTCCACTGGATCCGCCTCCACTACCTCTACCCCGACGAAATCACGGAGGAGTTGATCGAGGTGATCGCCTCCGAGCCCAAGATCCTGCCCTATCTGGACATCCCCATCCAGCACTGCAACGACGGCATCCTCAGGGCCATGAACCGCCGGGACACCAAGCAGTCCATCCAAGCCCTCTTCCGGACGCTCCGGGAGCGGATTCCCGGCCTGGTGCTGCGGACCAGCCTCATCACCGGCCTCCCCGGCGAGGGGGAGGCCGAGTTTGAGGAGCTGTGCGAATTCCTCCGGGAGCAGAGGATCGAGCGGGCCGGGGTCTTCCCCTTCTCTCCGGAGGAGGGAACCCGGGCGGCGAAGATGGAGCACGTGGACGGGGAAGAGGCGGCCCGCCGGGCGGAAATTGCCGTGGACGTGCAGTCCGACGTCATCGACGCGTACAACGCCTCCATCCTGGGGGAGGAGCGGGAGGTCCTGTGCGAGGGCTTCGACGGCCAGGCCCAGCTCTTCTACGGCCGGAGCTATGCCGAATCCCCGGAGATTGACGGCCGCATCTGGTTTTCCGCCGAGGAGGCGCCGGAGCCCGGGGACTTCACCGCCGTCCGCCTCACCGGCGTGATGGACGGGGAGCTCACCGGGGAGCGGGTGGAATGAGCACCGCCGGAAAGCGGGCGGGAAGGAGCCCCCTGACCGAAATCCCCGGCGTGGGGGACCGCATCGCCGCCGTCATGGAAGCCCTTGGCATCCGGGAGATCTCAAGCCTCCGGGGCCGGGACCCGGAGGAGCTGTACCTCCGGGAGTGCCTGCTGAAGGGCCGCCGGGAGGACCGCTGCGCCCTGTATGTCTGGCGGGCGGCGGTGTACTACGCGGACCACGAGGACCGGGACCCGGAGAAGCTGAACTGGTGGTACTGGAAGGACAAGCCGTACCCCGAGAAGGAGGACCTATGAATCTGCCCAATAAACTGACCATGCTCCGCATCGTTCTGGCGCCGGTGTTCCTGGCGGTGCTGTACTGGGGCTTTCCCGGCGCGGACTACGCGGCCCTGGCCATCTTCATCATCGCCAGCCTGACGGACCTGCTGGACGGGAAGATCGCCCGGAAGTACAACCTGGTGACGGACTTCGGCAAGTTTGCCGACCCCCTGGCGGACAAGATCCTGGTGGTGGCGGCCCTGCTGTGGTTCGTGGAGTGCGGGCGGATGCCCGCGTGGATGGTGATGATCGTCATTACCCGGGAGTTCGCCGTCAGCGGCCTCAGGATGATCGCCTCGGACAATGGGCGGGTCATCGCCGCCGGGTGGTCCGGGAAGGTGAAGACGGCCGCCACCATGGTGTGCATCGCGGTAATGCTGCTGACGGGGCCCTCCCTGGCCGCTTACCGGGCCGGGGCTTACCTCACCGCCGTGCCCTGGGACCGATACATTGCGTGGGTGGACGCGGTCTGCGGCTGGGTCATCACCCTGACGACCCTGTACTCCGGCGTGGAGTACTTCGCGAAGAACAAGGACGTCATCCGCTCCGCGTAACGCGGGGGAGGAGAGCTTTTGAAACCTGGAGGCATGGGGATGTTTACCTTTATTCACGCGGCGGACTTTCATCTGGACAGCGCCTTTGCCGCCCTGCCCGCCGGCCGGGCGGTGGAGCGGCGGCGGGAGAGCCGGGAGCTGGCCTTCCGGCTGGCGGACTATGTAAACCGCCGCGGCGTGGCGCTGGTGCTGCTGGCCGGGGACCTGTTTGACAGCGCCGCCCCCTACCGGGAGACCGGCGAGGCCCTGGCGGAGGCCCTGGGCCGGATGCGGGCCCGGGTCTTCGCCGCACCGGGCAACCACGACTGGTATGGCCCCGGCAGCCCCTGGGTGACGGTGGACTGGCCGGAAAACGTCCACGTCTTCCGGGAAGAGGCCATGTCCTCCGTGGAGGTGCCGGAGCTGGGGGCCGTGATTCACGGAGCGGCCTTCACCGGGCCGGAGCGGAAGACCGGCGCCCTGACGGGCTTTTCCGCCCCCAGGGACGGAAAGGTCCACATCGGCCTGCTCCACGGGGAGGCGGACCCGGCGGAGGAGCGGTACGGCCCCCTCCGGCGGGAGGAGATCGCCGCCAGCGGCCTGGACTATCTGGCCCTGGGGCACATCCACAAGCGGGGGGAGCCGAAGCGCTTCGGCGGGACCCTCTGCGCGTGGCCCGGCTGCCCCGAGGGCCGGGGCTTTGACGAGCTGGGGGAAAAGGGCTTTTACGAGGGCGCCGCCGGCGAGGGCGGCGTGTCCCTGCGCTTCGTGCCCTTCGCCCGGCGGCGGTATGAAATCCTGGACGTGGACGTGACGGGGAAATCCCCCCGGAGCGCCGTGGAGGAGGCGCTCCCCGCCCACACGGCGGACGACCTGTACCGCATCCGCCTCACCGGCGAAACCGGAGAGGCGGGAGCGGACCCCGGAGCCCTGGAAACGGCCCTGGCCGGGCGGTTCTACGCCCTGGAGGTTCGGGACTGCACCCGCGTGGCGGCGGACGTCTGGGCCCGGGCCGGGGAGGATTCCCTCCGGGGCCTGTTCCTGCGGGAGCTCCGGGCCCGCTGGGACGCGGCGGAAGACGACGCGGCGCGGGACGCCGTGGTCCGGGCGGTCCGCTTCGGCCTGGCGGCGCTGGATCACCGGGACATGGGCTGACGCCGCCCGGGGCCGCGGGCGGCCCCGGGAAGACTGCAATCGGAATTTGGAGGAATCTCTATGGCGGGCATGGCCCTGATTTGGGATCTGGACGGGACGCTGCTGGACTCTTATGGGGTCATTGCGCCCAGTCTTCAGGAAACTCTGGCGGAGCTTGGGATTCATATGGAGCGGGAGGACGTCCTGCGCCGGGTGACGGAGGAGTCCGTCGGCGCGCTGATCCGCCAAGCGGCGGCGGAAACCGGCCTCCCCGTTCAGCGGATCAAGGAGCGGTACTCCGCGATCAGCGGCGGGCGGATCTTGGACATCCGCCTCATCCGCCACGCGGCGGAGGCCCTGGAGGAAGCCGCCGCCCTGGGCGCTTCGCAGTTCGTTTACACCCACCGGGGGAACACCACCGCCCCGGTGCTGCAAAATCTGGGCCTCCGGCGCTTTTTCAGGGAGGTGGTCACCAGTCTGAACGGCTTCCCCCGGAAGCCCGCCCCGGACGCCCTGCTCTACCTGCTGGAAAAGCACGGCCTGGACCGGAACCGGGTCTTCTATGTGGGGGACCGGACCCTGGACGTGGACTGCGCCAAAAACGCCGGGGTCCGCAGCGTCCTCTATTCCCCCTCCGGGGCCGGGACGGCGGACTATGTGATCCGGGACCTGCTGGAGATCCGGGCCGTTGCGGCGAAATAGGAGACGGGCGGATTCCCGGGGAAGCCGCCCCGGGGAAATCGACCGCGTAAGGGAGGGGCCGCTATGGAACAGCGGGAACGCGCCGTCCGCCTCTGGTTCGACATGTGGCTGAAGAAGGCGGACCTGGGCATTCTGGAGCTCTTTGCACCGGACGCCGTTTACATCGAGAGCTGGGGGCCGGAGTACTGCGGCTCCCGGAAAATCAAGCACTGGTTTGACGAGTGGAACAGCCGGGGAACCGTCCTTCAATGGGACATCCGGCAGTTCTTCCACAAGGGGGACCAGACCGTCGTCCAGTGGCATTTCCGCAACCGGATGGACGACGGCCGGGAGGAGCCCTTCGACGGCCTGTCCCTCATCCGCTGGGACCCGGCGGGCCGCATCTGCTTTTTGCAGGAGTTCGGCTGCAACGAAAACCGCTACGACCCCTACCGGGACGGCCCCGCCCCCCGGTTTCAAGGGGGCCCCGCCGCCTGGTTTTAACGTGCGGCGTCCTGTCATATCCTGCGCGAACCGGCTCACAGCCCCAAAATGACGGAGGCGAAGCGGAAATAGATCAGCAGGGACAGCGCGTCCACAATGGTGGTAATGAAGGGGGAGGCCATCACCGCCGGGTCAAAGCCTATGCGCTTGGCCAGCAGCGGCAGGGAGCAGCCCACCAGCTTGGCGCACAGCACCGTCCCCACCAGGGTGGCGCAGACCACCAGGGCCACCTG
The DNA here is from genome assembly GCA_947577075.1 of uncultured Oscillibacter sp. Lineage (GTDB taxonomy): Bacteria > Bacillota > Clostridia > Oscillospirales > Oscillospiraceae > Oscillibacter. The sequence goes on from CANPTW010000001.1 coordinate 112,254, forward strand.
GGGCGTCACCGTGGGGTTTTGCAGCAGCCAGCGGTCCACCAGCATCATCTTCACGAAGTTGGCGGCGGCCAGGCAGAGGCCGCAGCACAGGGAAACCCAGAGCTCCTTCCACAGCACCTGGAACAGGTCGGAAAACCGGACCTCGCCCAGGGACAACGCCCGGATGACGGCGGTGGAGGCCTGGGTCCCGCTGTTGCCGCCGGTGCCGGAGAGCATGGGAATGAACGAGGTCAGGATGGCGCAGGCCATCAGGGACCGCTCAAAATGGGTCAGGATGATCCCGGTAAAGGTGGCGGAGAGCATCAGCAGCATCAGCCAGGGGGTCCGGGCCTTCCAGGTTTCAAAAATGCCGGTTTTCAGATAGGGCTTGTCGCCGGGGAGCATGGCGGCCATCTTTTCAATGTCCTCCGTGACCTCTTCCTGAAGGACGTCGATGGCGTCGTCGACGGTGACGATGCCCACCAGGCGGTTTTCCTTGTCCACCACCGGCAGGGCCAGGAAGTCGTACTTCCCCAGGGCCCGGGCCACGGCCTCCTGGTCGTCCAGCGTCTGGACGGCGATGAGGTTCCGCTCCATGATGTCCCCGATGACGTCGTCCTCCTCCGCCAGGAGGAGGGTGCGGATGGTCAGAAGGCCGATGAGGTGCCGCCGCTCGTCGATGACATAGCAGATGTTGATAGTCTCCTTGTCCGGGCCCGTGCGGCGGATGCGCTTCAGGGCGTCCTCCACCGTCATGGTTTCCTTCAGGTCCACGAACTCCGTGGTCATGATGCTGCCCGCGGAGTCCTCGGGGTATTTCAGCACCTCGTTGATGCTCTTGCGCATCTCCGGGTCGCAGTGGCGGAGAATGCGCTTGACCACGTTGGCGGGCATCTCCTCCACAATGTCCACGGTGTCGTCCAGATACAGCTCGTCCAGGACCTCCTTCAGCTCCGTGTTGGAGAAGCTGTGAATCAGGACCTCCTGATCGTCGCTGTCCAGCTCCACGAAGACCTCGGCGGCCAGCTCCTTGGGCAGAAGGCGGAACACCAGGGGGACCTTCTCGTCCAGGTCGGTGCAGAGGGAGGCGATGTCCGCCGCCTCCATGGGGAGAAGCAGGTCCCGGAGCTCCGCGTAGCGTTTTCGGTTGAACAGGTCCTCGATTTTTTCCAGCAGCTCCGCCCGTTCGTTTTGCAGTTCAAACATGTCGGGTCCTCCTTTCCCCTTTTTTGCGGGTGATGCGCCGCGCTGTCCGAGGCGGGGCCGCCCCGGAGGGGAGCGCCGCTTCTCAAGCAGGGGCAGATGCAAAAAAACTCCAATCGTCCCGTGCCGGTACGACTGGAGAATCTCCCTCTCTTGCCGGCAAGAGGGGACGCCCCTCTCGCCCTACCGTTCGAGCTTTAGCCTCACAAGGCGGTGAAATCGCATTAGATGATACCTTGGTGTTCGATATCGCCTGTTCAAACCATCTTATGATGTCTCCATCATTTCGCGGCAGCGACCCATATCCTTGTGGCAGCCTTACCTACCGGACCCTATGAAGTTTTTCCGTACACATCTATATTATGCCTATTTCCGGCCCCTGTCAAGGGCGGAAACGCCCCGGGATTCCCGGGCGGCTTATTCCCCGCCCGCCTGCTCGTACCGCCCGGCTCCCCACCAGCCCGGCGTCAGCTCCTCCAGGGTCACGGTTTCCCGGGTTTCGTAGTCCACCAGGATTTCCGCGTCCCGGTTCTTCGGGGACAGCTGCATCAAAAATTCCCGGCAGGCCCCGCAGGGCATCCCGCTGCCCCCGCCATAGGGGGGCCGGTCCCGGAAGGTGAGGATGCGCTTTACCACCGTCTGCCCGCTGCGCATGTACATGCTGAGGGCGGCGGTCCGCTCCGCGCAGAGGTCCATCACGCCGCAGCAGCTCTCCACGCAGAAGCCGGTATAAATCTCCCCGTTTTCGCTCTCCAGGGCGCACACCACATGGTGGGTAAAGAGGAACGGCGTGGGCTCCTCCGGGTGGTACAGGGGCTTTGCCCGCTCGTACAGCGTCTCCCAAATATCCATTAAAAAACCTCCTGTCCGGTGTTGGATGGAACAATTTTAGCACAGCCCGGGGCCCGCGCCAAGCCCCGAAGCCCCAGAACCTGCATTCATAACCGGGGAATGCCGGAAGGCCGGAAATTTTTCCCGCTGGGCAGGAAGGCTTTCCGCAGCCCGGCGGCCGTGTGGGAAAACGGCGGGGGCCCGGCGGGGAAAGGACCCCGCCGGCGGCGTTCACCGGCCTTGAAGCCAGGTTCCAGGGTCTGTTCCCATAAACCAAATGTGGGGATTTCCGAGCAACTGTTTGCCGGATGCAAGACAAACAGTTTTAACGCCGCAGACGACAACATTTGCCGGAAAGACGTGCGTTTGGGCTGATGTAAACAGTCCCTGAAAAATAGGGCTTGCATTTCTCCGCCGCTTAGCGTATACTGAACGCAGAAAACAAAACTGAATCCTTTGTCTTCAGGGCGGGGTGAAATTCCCCACTGGCGGTACAGTCCGCGAACGGAGGCCGTTTTCCTCAGCGCACGGCCCCCGCCGACCCGGTGGAACTCCGGGACCAACAGTCACAGTCTGGATGGAAGAAGATGAGTGCGGCTTGAGCCGCGCCTTCCGGCGCGCTTCTTTGCTGCTTGTTCACCTTGGAGAAGTCAAAGCGTCCAGGGTGTTTTCAAGTTTGTAAAGGAGTGTTTTTCTTATGTCCAACTACGAGCCCAACGTCACCACCGCCCCCGCCGACGATTACGCCGCCGGAACCGCCGCCGAGCTTCGGATGCAAAGAGAGTCCCAGAGCACCGTCAAGACCGTCACGTCTCTCGCCATGCTGACGGCCCTGACCTATGTGGCCATGATCCTCAGCAAGATGCTGCCCCAGGTTTCCGGCTTCCTCCAGATGGATGTGAAGGACACCGTGGTCTGCATCGGCGGCTTCCTCTTCGGGCCGTTGTCCGCCGCCATCATCTCCATTGTGGTGGCCCTGGTGGAGATGTTCACCGTCAGCGACACGGGAATCATTGGCCTCATCATGAACGTGCTGGCCACCTGCGCCTTCTGCTGCACCGCCTCCTTCGTCTACAAGAAGCTGCGCACCCGGAAGGGCGCGGTCCTGGGCCTGCTCCTGGGCACCGTGGTCCTGACGATGGTTATGCTCCTCTGGAACTACCTGATCACCCCCATCTACATGCACATGGACCGCTCCGTCGTGGCCGCCATGCTGCCCACGGTCTTTCTCCCCTTCAATCTGGTCAAGGGCGGGCTGAACACGGCCCTGATCCTGATCCTCTACAAGCCTGTGGTCACCGCCCTGCGGAAGGCCCGGCTGGCCCCCGAGCGGGAAAGCGCCCAGAGCGGCGGCCGCTTTGACGCGGGCTTCCTGCTGTTCTCCTTCGCCCTGCTGGTTACCTTCGCGGTGCTGGTGCTGATGCTGGCGGGAAAAATCTGAATCCTGGAAACGAATTTCAACCTATAGGGCGGAGCGTCGGCTCCGCCCCTGTTTTTCCCCGGAACCGGCGGGACCCCCGCTGACTTCGGTCCGCCGGCCGGCCCGTGAACAGGAGGAACCCCATGGAATACATTCCCGCCAAGTCCATCGTGAACCGCACGAAGGACCCCAGCTGGTTCGGCTCGGACTACACCATGAACATCTACCGCGGGTGCTGCCACGGCTGCATCTACTGCGACAGCCGCAGCGACTGCTACCACACCGCCCCCTTCGACCAGGTCCGGGCAAAGGCGGACGCCCTGCGGATCATCCGGGACGACCTGGAGAGCAAGGCCAAAACCGGCGTAGTCGCCACCGGCTCCATGAGCGATCCCTATAACCCCTTTGAGAAGGACCTGCTCCTCACCCGGCACGCGCTGACGCTGCTGGAGTCCTATGGCTTCGGCACGGCCATCGCCACCAAAAGCGACCTGATCGTCCGGGACGCCGATGTGCTCGCCTCCATCAACCGGACCATGCCGGCCATCTGCAAGGTGACGCTTACCACCTGTGACGACGAGCTGGCCGCCAAGGTGGAGCCCCGCGCCCCCTCCCCCAGCCGCCGCCTTGCGGCGGTGGAGCGGCTGAGCGCGGCCGGGCTGTTCACGGGCATTTTGATGATGCCGGTCCTCCCCTTTCTGGAGGACAGCCCGGAGAACATCCGCGCCCTTGTGAACCGGGCCGCGGACGCGGGGGCCCGCTTTATTTACCCCGCCCTTGGGATGACCTGCCGGCCGGGACAGCGGGAGTACTTTTACCGGCAGCTGGAGGAGCGCTTTCCCGGCCAGGGGCTGGCGGAGCGCTACCGGCGCCGGTTTGGAACGCGCTACCGATGCCCCAGCCCCAGGGCCCGGGCCCTGTGGGAGCTCTTTCAGGAGGAGTGCCGCCGCCGGGGCCTGCTGTACTCCATGGGCCATATTGTCGCCGCCTCCCGCCGGGGCCATGAAACCGATCAGCTCAGCCTGTTTTAAGGGGCGCCTTCAAACCCTCCAGGGCCTGCTCACGGGAAATTCCGGGCGGTATAAAGCATGCGGCCGGGGGGGCCGCCAACGGGGCGGGTCCAAACGGACCCGCCCCAAAAGTTACGCAAAAAAATGCTATATTTTGCGAAAATTTACGAAAGCAAACGCTTGAGTAAAGATTTTTATGTAGAAAATGCCGAATTTTAATTGACAGGCCCCAGAAGTTGTAGCATACTGTATGTAATCTGTCCGCCGCTCTGCCGGCGCGGGGCGGCGGAACTCAAGAGGAGGAATTCAAGATGAGGAACATCCCCGTGAAACTACTGTCTCTGCTGCTTGCGCTGGCGATGCTGCTGCCTCTGCTGGCCGCGGGTGCCTCCGCCAAGGAGGCGGAGGGCTGGTGGACCGAAGAGGTCTGGGACACGGAAACCCTGGTGTCCTTAGGGGCCAAGCCCCCCGTCTACAACCAGGCGGCCAAGACCTATGAGATCAGCACGCCGGAGGAGCTGCTGTTCCTCTCCGGCGGGTGGAAATCCGCCGATACCAACAAGGACGGCCGGCCCGACGCCCCCCGGAACGGGCACTATGTCCTGACGGCGGACATCGACATGGGTCCGCTGATGGAGTCCATCGGCAAGGCCGTCGCCGCCGCCTCCGGCGAGGAGGCCGAGGGCTGGATGCCTCCCCTCTCCGGCAATAAGGATGAAAACGCCGACAAAACCGACGGCTGGTTCCAGGGCCAGATCGACGGACAGTTCCATACCATCTCCAACCTCCGCATCCGCCGGGTGGACGAGAAATACGCCGCCCTGGTGGGCTACCTGGGCGACGAAACCTTCACCAGCCCCGCCATCCGGAACCTGGGCCTGGTGGACGTGACCATCGAGGGCAAAAAAACCTGCGGCGCCTTCGCCGGCGTCTGCTACGGCACCATTGAAAACTGCTTTGCCACCGGCTCCATCAAGGCCAAGGAGACCACCGGCGGGTTGGTCGGCAAATGCGAGGGCCCCGTGCGCAACTGCCTGTCCTACATGAAGGTCAAGGCCAAGGAGCTGGTGGGCGGCTTCACCGGCAGCCTGGAAACCGGCGGATCTGTGGAAAACTGCTTTGTGGGCGGCTCCGTCACGGTGTCCAGCGGCGAGGGCCCCGTCTCCGGCGGCGGCGTCAGCGGCGCTTTCGCCGCGGCGGGCTTCCTGAAGAACACCGTCTCCGTAGTCAAGGAGGTTTCCGGCGAGGAGGGCGCCCAAAACATCGACCGCTTCGTCGGCACCCTGGACAGCGAAAGCGGCGCCAATATCACCCACAACTACGTGTGGGAGGGGGCGGTCCTCTCCGGCAACCAGCCGGAAAAGCACCCCAACCGGGAGATCTTCCAAACGGCCTCCGCCGAGGTTCTGCAGAGCCGGGACCAGTATGAGAAAGAACTCAAGTGGGACTTCAAGAACACCTGGGCCTGGGTGGGCGAGCCCGGCGCGGGCTATCCCATGCTCTCCGGCTTCGTCAAGGCCGGGAACGCCCCGGAATTGAAGGTGGCCAAGGACCTCGTTCTCGAGAAGCCCGTCCTCCTGCTGGACGACCTGCTGGTGAACTGGGCCGCCAAGGGCGCCCAGCCCACCGTCAATGTGCGGCTGCTCCTCCCCGAGGGGAAGAAGGCCGAGAGCATCAAGGTCTTCTACGGCAAGGACCCGGAGAAGCTCGCCGACTCCGTGGACGTGCCGGAGGGCGGCGCGGTGAAGCTGCCTTTGAAGGACCCGGGCCAGTATTACTACTACGCCGCCGCCGTGGTGGACGGCGAGACCGTCACCGTCCCCACAGATCCCTCCGCCCCCCTGCCCCTGGAGCTGGACGACGGCGTGATCGACGCCGCCCCCCGGGAGATCCTCTGCCAGGTGGGCGCAACCTTCGCCGAGGTGAACCTCAACTGGCTCACCGATCCCGCCGTCACGGATTCCAAGGTCTGGTACCGGGCCAAGGGCGAGAGCGCCTGGCAGACCGTCAAGGGCGAGAGCGTCCTCCACTACCTGACCAAGGGCTGGGAGGAGACGCAGAGCCACTCCGCCGTCCTCACCGGACTGAGCGCGGAGACCGCCTATGAGTACATGGTGGGCGGCACGTACCGGGGCAAGGATTCCCGCAGCGCGGTCCACAGCTTCACCACCCTGCCGGAGTCCGGGGCCTTCACCTTCATGCAGTACGGCGACCTCCAGGCGGAGGAGCCCTCCGGCTACGATCCCTTCCTGGACACCATGGAGCAGTTTGTGAGCGGGCTGGAGGTCCAGCCGGACTTCCTGCTGAACACCGGCGACATGGTGGACGCGGGCTATAAGAGCTCCCAGTGGACGGACTACTTCGACAAGCTGGGCGGCCATATGGCGGACCGGCTGAACGTCCTCCTCCCCGGCAACCATGAGAATGCCGGCGACCTGCTCTATAAGCAGTACGGCGCCCGGACCAGTCTGCCGGGCGAGGCGGAGTACGGCCCCCTGGAGGGCACGGGCTGGTGCGTCGTCGGAGACGCCTGCTTCGTCTTCATCAACGCCGACCCCTACTCCGGCAAACAGGGCGCGGACATCGAGGCCGACCGGGCCAAGTTCTTCGCCGAGCAGACCGCCTGGGCCAAAAAGGTCTATGAGGAGGCGGACTGCACCTGGCGGATCATGGCGGCCCATGTGGGCACCTATATCGTGAACTTCAGCGACCCCGCCGACTACCCCTATATCCCCGACCTGTGCGACGAGCTTCAGGTGGACCTGTACCTGAACGGCCACGACCACGAATACATCCGCACCACCGCCAAGGGGGACAAGGTCGTGGACATCGGCAAGGGCACCACCTTCATGACCTGCTCCTCCCTGGGCGAAAAGCTGGACGAGTTTGAGGAGGACACCGCCGGCGGCAAATTCGCCGTGGTCCACAAGGACGGCGCGGAGGAGTCCCAGCAGATCTTCAGCATGGTCACCGTGGACGAGGGCGGCATCCACGTCACCGCCTATCAGCGGGGCGTGGCGGAGGACTGGTCCAAATTCGACGTGATCGACCAGTACGATATTACCGCCAGCCTCTCCAAGGGCGCCGTAAAAGCGTCCGCCGCTTAAGGCCGGAGCCTCCCGGCCGCGGAGCGGTCCCCGGGTATTCCGGTTTCCGTCAGAACAACCGCCGGAGCCGCTTTTCGGGTTTTTCCGAAAAGCGGCTCCGGCTTGTCTCGTGCTTTGGGAGGGCGGCCCGCCTCTGCCCGAAAAGAGAAAGCCCCGGACATTCCCCTTCGGCATTCCGCCCCGCTCAGGCGGCGCTTCCCGTTTCGGGGGATTTCCGGCCTTCTTGACACTGCGGCCGCCAGATGGTATTCTGTCAGTTGGGCGGAAAAGGCGGCCTCCGTCCGGCGCGCCGCCGGGTTCCGCCCATCCAATCCGATTCTTTACGCAGGGTTCCTCTGCCGGAATAAAATGAGGTATTGCAATGGCGAACGAAGCGAAAACTCCCAGCCTCGTGCGGGAACGGCTCCGGGCTGCGAATTACTATGACGACGAGGCCATCGTGGTCGAAGAGCAGAAAAGCGACAGCGCGAAGATTGACAAGCTGCTGAAAAACGCCTCCAAGCGGGGCTACAAACAGGGCTATCCGGATTTTATCCTCCAGTCCCAGCGGCATCCGGAGCTCCTCCTGGTCCTTGAGCTGAAGGCGGACGTGCGGCGGCACGCCAGCGCCACCCTGGACCACTACGCGGACTACGCCGTGGACGGCGCGCTGCTGTACGCCTCCTTTCTCGCCAAGGAATTTGACGTGCTGGCCATCGGCGTCAGCGGGGAGAGCGACGAGGAGCTCCGGATCAGCCACTACCTGCAGCTGAAGGAGGAAAAGACGGCGCACCCCATTTTCGGCGGCAGGCTGCTGACCTTTGACGAGTACTTCGCCGGCATCCAGGGGAGCAGCTATAAATTTGACCAGGACTATGGGAAGCTGATCGCCTACACGAAGACGCTGAACGAAACTCTGCACGCGAAGAAGATCAAGGAGTCCCAGCGGGCGCTTCTGATCAGCGGCATCCTGATCGCGCTGAAGGACGCGGCCTTTAAGGCCAGCTACAAAAAGCACGAAAAGGTCATGCAGCTCGTGCGGGCGCTGTACGCGGCCATTTACGACCAGCTGTCCGCCGGGGACATCCCCCAGAGAAAGGTGGACGTCCTGGCCCACTCCTTCGCGTTCATCCGGACAAACTCCGCCCTGACCAACAAAAAGGACGGCAAGCGGTTCCTCGAGGACCTGATTGACGAAATCGACCGGGAGGTCAACGGGTTCATGGTGACCCACCAGTACGTCGACACCGTCAGCCAGTTTTACATTGAGTTCCTGCGCTATGCCAACGACGACAAGGGACTCGGCATCGTCCTGACGCCGCCCCATATTACCGAGCTGTTCGCGGAGCTGGCCGATGTGGACCAAAACAGCGTCGTGTTCGACAACTGCTGCGGCACCGGGGGCTTCCTGGTCAGCGCAATGAAGCGGATGCTTCTGGACGCGAACGGGGACCCCGCCGTTGAGGCGCGCATCAAGCGCGAGCAGCTGATCGGCATTGAATTTCAGGACGATATCTATACCCTGCTGGTCTCCAACATGCTCATACACCACGGCGGAAGGGCCAATATTTACTGGGGCGACTGCTTCCAGGACATCCGGGAGATCAAGCAGAAATTTAAGCCGACGGTGGGACTGCTGAACCCCCCCTATAAGACCCGGGCCTCGGACGTGGAGGAGCTTGCGTTCATCTTCAACAACCTGGACGCGCTGGAGCCGGGGGGCACCTGCATTGCCATCATCCCCATCAGCTGCGTAATTGAGAAATCCTCCGCCGCCCAAAGCCTGAAACGGCGCCTGCTGGACGGGCACACCCTGGAGGCGGTCCTCTCCATGCCGGAGGAGCTGTTCCACAATTCCAAGGTGAACACCGTCACCTGCGCGGTCATCGTCACGGCGAAAAAGCCCCACCCCAAGGGCAAGAAGACCTGGTTCGCCTACTGCCGGGACGACGGATTCATCAAGGTGAAGAACCGGGGGCGCATCGACGCCCGGCACACCTGGGAGGGCATCAAGGAGCAGTGGGTCACCGCCTACCGGAACCGGGAGGTCATCGACGGCTTCAGCCTCATGCGGGAGGTCCGGGAGACGGACGAATGGTGCGTGGAGGCATACCTGGAGACGGACTACGACAAGTTCGGCTTTGAGGACTATGAAACCACGGTGAAGAAGTACCTGATGTTCAATCTCCTGGACATGCCGGGGAGTACGGAAGAGGACACGCCGGAAGATACGGAGGGGGATGGTGAGAACGAGGACCTGTAAGGTAAAGGATTTGTTCTCGGTCCGCTATGGGGTAAACCTGGAGCTGAACGCCCTGATCCGGGATCCCTGCGGCGTCAACTTCGTCTCCCGGACGTCCAAGAACAACGGCGTCTCCGCAAAGGTGCGGCCCCTGCCCCACATCGCCCCCCTGCCCGCCGGGACCATCACGGTCGCGGGCGGGGGCTCCGTCATGGAGGCGTTTCTCCAGATCTCCCCCTATTATTCCGGCCGGGATCTGTACTATCTGACCGCCAGGGTGCCCATGACAAACGAGCAGAAGCTGTTTTACTGCTTCTGCCTCCGGGGGAACAAGTACAAATTTTCCTACGGCCGGCAGTCCAACGCCACCCTGGCCGAGCTGCAGATACCGGCGCTGGACAGCATCCCGGCCTATATCCACCGCTTTTCCATCCAGGAGTACGGGAAACGCCTTCTCCGCCGGATGGACTTCCCCGAAGTAAAGGCGGACTGCCGGCGGGCCGGCGGGCTGGTCCCCCTGGAGGCGCTGTTTTCCGTTCGGGGCGGCCTCTCCTCCTCCGAGGTCATACGGCGGGCGGAGCGGGCAAACGAGAACTGGATTCCCTATATCCGGCCGTCCTACCGGCAGGAGACCAGCATTGACGCCTACGTCAACAAAAACGCCGTGCCCCGGGAAAAAATATTCCCCGCCCAGACGCTGTACGTCTCCACGGACGGACAGGGCAGCCATACCTTTTCCTATGTGTCGGCCTTCGAGTTTGTGCCCAACAGCAACGTGTCCGTGCTCCTCCCCCTGCGGGAGATGACGCTGCAGGAAAAGCTGTTTTACGCCCAGTGCATCACGGGTAACCGCTATAAATTTTCCTACGGCCGGAAGCCGAAGGGCAGGCGGCTGAAATCCGTCATGCTGCCGGAGTACCCGCCGGACTACGTCCTCAGCTATAACATGGACCGCGTGATGCAGAGCTTCCACCGCGTATTGGAAACGGTGTAGCCTCCCCCGGGCAGCGCCATGAACACGCGTATAAGAACCCGCCCCCTTCGGAAAGGGGGCGGGTTTCGACTGTCAAAAAACGCGGAACTCCGGTCTGCCGGGAGGAAAGGGTGTGCGCGGGAAACCCGGGAGGGGGTTCCCGCGCAATTTCAATCCCTGCGCGGCGGCACAAGAGTCCGTTTTGAAGCCGCCGAAACGCCGTCCCAGAGCGCCTCTTCCCGCCGGGCGGCGCGGATCAGCGGCTCCGCTTCCGGTACTCCATGGGGCTGATTCCCTCCACCCGGCGGAAGCACTGGGAAAAGTAGCTGAGGGAGGAAAAGCCCAGAATATGGGCGATCAGGGACAGGGTATGGTCCGTCTCCCGAAGGAGAAAGCGGCTCTCCTCAATCCGGCGGGAGATCAGGTAGTTGATGGGCGAAACCCCAAACTCCCGGCGGAAGGCGTGGGCCAGATAATACTTGTTCAGGTGGGCCAGCTGCGCCAGCTGGTCCAGGCTCAGGTTCTCCTTGAAATGGTTGTCGATGTACCGCCGGACCAGGTCGCATTCCCGGCTGGACCGGGCGTCGGAGGGCTCGCCGGAGAGGGCCGCGTCCCGCTGCCGGTTCAGCCGGACCAGGACCACCTCCAAAAGGCTCCCGCACACCCGCTTATAGCCCGGCAGAGCCTGGGACGCCTCCTGGAGCATCAGGCGGAGACAGGCCATCAGCTCTTCCCAGCCGGTGTGGAGGTGAAGCAGGGCCACGCCCCCCTCCCCGGCCAGCGTCTCCAGACTCTCCACCCCCAGCACAATATACTCCAGGGGGCTGTCCAGCTGGCTGACCTCCGTGTGGGGCACATTGGCGTTGACGACGACGGCGTCATGAATGGCCACGGGAAACTCCTCCCGCCGGGTGCGCAGGCGGCCGTGGCCCCCGGTGATGAAAAACAGCTCCGCACAGCCGTGGGTGTGCAGGCTGGAGTTCCAGTCCCTGCTGTACTCCGCGTGGGAGACATAGAGCAGCCGGGGCACGCCCTCCGGAGCCCCTTCCTCTCTTTGGAACGCGTATTGCTGCTGACTCATCCGCCGGACCTCCTTCCGCCCCGTCTTGCCGGGGACCCGCAGTTCACGCCGGGCGCGTCTGCGCAATTTTTTGAAAATTGGCAGCGTGCGGCCTGCGGAATAATTATAGCGCATTTTCCGCCGTTGTGCAACTTCCCGGAAATCCCTCCCTTTCGACAGGCCGCCTTGTTTTTCGAGCGCAGATCCAGGCGGCGGGCCGCAAAAAAACTATAAGTTTTGCCCAAAACAGACGGGAGTATTCCTTCAAAATTCCGCCAAAACGCAAAAAGAGCAAGATCTATAAAAAGTTCCGCAAGATACGGATTGTTTTGCCAGCGTGGAACCCGCTATACTAGAGCTTACAAGGCTGAAAATCAGCCTGCGGAAGCTTTTCAGAACGATAGGGAGGTAAACTTATGAAGAAGTTTCTCAGTCTCTTGCTGACCCTGGCTCTGGTGCTGTCCCTGGCCGCCTGCGGCGGCGGGAACGACGCCGGGACCACCCCGCCCCCCGCCGACTCCGGCAGCTCCGGCGACACCCAGGCCCCGCCGACCGCCGCCGAGGACGTGACCATCACCGTGGCCGCCCTGGCCTCCGGCTATGAGGAAGCCTATCCCGGCATGTGGCAGGAGGTCTGCGACGCCTTCACCGCCGAAACCGGCGTGAAGGTCAACCTGATCTGCGACAAAAACCTGGAGGACGTCATTGGGCCCTCCATGCAGGGCGGCGACTTCCCCGACGTAATCCACCTGGCCACCGGCCGTGAGAAAGGTCTGACCGAGCAGTTCATCAAGGACCGGAACATCGCCGAGCTGACGGACGTGCTGTCTATGACCATCCCCGGCGAGAGCGCCAAAGTCTCCGACAAGATCGTCGGCGGCTTCACGGACACCTCCGTGACCAACCCCTACGGCGACGGGGTGACCTACCTGGCCCCCATGTTCTACTCCCCCTGCGGCCTGTTCTACAACGCGGGCCTCTTCGAGGAGAAGGGCTGGACCGTCCCTGCCACCTGGGACGAGATGTGGGAGCTGGCCGAGAAGGCCAAGGCCGAGGACAGCTACCTCTTCACCTATCCCACCACCGGCTACTTTGACGCCTTCCTGTACGCGCTGATGTACTCCGTGGGCGGCGCCGACTTCTTCAACAAGGCCACCACCTATGCCGAGGGCATCTGGGACACCCCCGAGGCCCAGCAGTGCTTCGACATCATCGCCAAGCTGGCCAGCTACACGAACCCCGTCACCCCCGCCCAGGCCAACGACCAGGACTTCACCCAGAACCAGCAGCTGGTCCTGGACAACAAGGCCCTGTTCATGCCCAACGGCACCTGGATCGTGGGCGAGATGGCCGAGGCTCCCCGGGCCGAGGGCTTCAAGTGGGGCATGACCGCCCTGCCCGCCGCCAAGGCCGGCGGAAACGGCGCCAGCTACTGCTGGCTGGAGCAGGCCTGGATCCCCGCCGCCGCCCCCAACCTGGACGCGGCCAAGCAGTTCGTGGCCTTCCTGTACTCTGACGCGGCCTGCGCCATCTTCGCCAAGGGCGGCGCGGTGCAGCCCGTCCCCGGCCTGACGGACAACCTGGAGGGCGACAACAAGATGTTCTACTCCATCTATGACAACGGGGCCGACGCGGCCATGGGCAACTTCGCGGCCTACAACGCCGTGGCGGGCCTGGGCACCGTCCGCGAGGTCTTCCTGGACCCCGTCAACGGCCTGGTGAACGGCTCCATCTCCAAGGACCAGTGGATCTCCGACGTGAAGGCCGCCAGCGACCAGATGCGGGCCAACATTATGGGATGACACTTTTCTTGAAAGATATGGGGATTCTTAGCGGCTCTGCCGCTTAGAGACCCCGTATACCCGAAGGGTAAAAGTATCCAAAAGAACTTTCACGCGCTACGGGCATTGGCGGTTGCGTGAGCTTGCCGCACGGCAACGCAGAATCCGTCTGCAAAGTAGTTTAAATCGTTCGCAACGTGGCGGCGGCGGGCAGGTCCCGCCGCCGCTTTCCAATCCCCGCTACACGACCCGAAAGGAGTGATTCCATGCGCAGCAGCAAGAGCCGGGGGCGCTTCCTGGCCCTGTGCGTCGCCCCGGCGGCGATCCTCTATTTTGTCTTCATGATCCTGCCCACCCTGAACGTCTTCCGCATGTCCCTCTTTGAGCGGGGAGCCTACTCCCCCACGGAGACCTTCGTGGGCACGGCGAATTTCAAGGCCCTGATGGGCGACGTGAAATTCATCACGGCCATGCAGAACACCATCCTGCTGATCGTCACGGTGACCATCATCACCTTTTTCTTCGCCATCGTCTTCGCGGCGATTCTGACCCGGGAGAAGATCAAGGGACAGAACTTCTTCCGCATTGTCTTCTACATCCCCAACATCCTCTCCGTGGTGGTCATCGCCGGCATCTTCTCCGCCATCTACAAGCCGGAAAACGGCATGCTGAACAGCATCCTCTCCCTTCTCAGGGGGGAGACCGTCATGATCCTCTGGAAGGACCAGCCCATGGTCATCGTCAGCGTGATCATCGCCATGGTCTGGCAGGCCATCGGCTATTACATGGTGATGTACATGGCCTCCATGTCCGCCGTGCCGGAGAGCCTTTATGAAAGCGCGGGGCTGGACGGCGCGGGGCGGCTGACTCAGTTCTTCCAGCTGACCCTGCCCCTGATCTGGACCAACATCCGCACCACTCTGACCTTTTTCATCATCTCCACCATCAACATGGCCTTCCTCTTCGTCAAGGCCATGGTGGCCAAGGGCATGGCCGACGTGGGCCTGAGCTTCATGTACGCCCAGAAGGACGCCGGGCTCTACGGCTACTCCATGGCGGCGGGCGTGGTGATCTTCCTGTTCTCCTTCCTGCTGTCCGCCCTGGTGAACCTGGTGACGAAGCGGGAAGTCCTGGAAATGTAAGGGGGCGAGGGTATGACAAACGAAAAGAAGGGCATGTCCGGCGAGGCGCTGTATAAAATCTTCATCTATGTGGTGCTGATTACCCTGGCGGTGGTCATCATCGTGCCCGTGGCCTGGGTCTTCCTGGCCTCCATCAAGCAGAACAGCGAGTTCTACGGCAACCCCTGGGCCCTGCCCGCCTCTTTTTACTGGCAGAATTTCGTGGAGGCGTGGAACGCCGCCAGCATGGGCAGCTACATGCTCAACTCCGTCCTGGTGACGGCCCTGTCCCTGGTGCTGCTGCTGGTGATCGCCCTGCCCGCGGCCTACTGTCTGGCCCGGTTCCGCTTCCGGGGGAGCCGGTTTTTGAACACCTGCTTCATGGCGGGGCTGTTCATCAACGTGAACTACATCGTGGTGCCCATCTTCCTGATGCTCCGGGATGGGGATGCGTGGCTGAAAAATCTCATGGGAAGCGGGTTCCTTCTGAACAACCTGGTGGTGCTGGCGGTGGTGTACGCCTCCACGGCCCTGCCCTTCACCATTTACCTGCTCTCCGGCTACTTCGCCACCCTGCCCCACGACTTTGAGGAGGCCGCCTATATCGACGGCGCGGGCTACGGTCAGGCCATGATCCGCATCATCTTCCCCATGGCCCAGCCCTCCATCATCACCATCATCCTGTTTAACTTCCTCTCCTTCTGGAACGAGTACATCATCTCCATGACGCTGATGAGCAATGCCCAGGGCCAGAAGACCCTGCCAGTGGGCCTCTTGAACCTGATGCAGGCCCAGCAGTCCTCCGCCCAGTACGGCATTTTGTACGCGGGCCTGGTGCTGGTGATGCTGCCCACGCTGATCCTCTACATGTGCGTGCAGAAGAAGCTGACCCAGGGCATGACCGTGGGCGGTTTGAAAGGATAAGGTGACGGCATGAAATTTTGGAAAGAGCACACCGGCCTCCGGGCGCTGTTCATTGCGGGCTTTTTCTTCGCGGGGCTGGCCCTGGTTATCCTCGGCTGGACCCTGACCGGGCAGATGAAGGGCCTGGGGCTGATGGTCCTGGGGGTCATTTTGCTGCTGGCGGCGCTGATGGTCTACAACAAGCCCTTTGAGGGCGACAAGGGCCCCGGACTCTAAGGAGTGGAACGCATGACAGATTTACAGAACAAGGGCCGGGTGACCATCCCCACGGACGTGGACGTGGTGCCCGAGACTCTGGCCCTGCTGGAGCGCTGGGGGGCCGACGCCATCCGGGACTGCGACGGCACCGACTACCCGGAGGAATTGAAGTCCGTGGGGGCCAAGGTCTACGCCACCTACTACACCACCCGGAAAGACAACGCCTGGGCGAAGGCCAACCCCGACGAGGTCCAGCAGTGCTACATCATGACGGCCTTCCACACGGCGGCGGGGGGCCCCCTGTCCATCCCGCTTCTGAAGGGAATCAGCGGCGAGCTTTTGAAGGTCAACGACCGGGACGACGTCAAGCGCTGGTGGGAGGTCATGGACCGGACCACGGGGCAGCCCCTGGCCCCGGAGAGGTGGGACTACGTCCCGGGACAGGGCTCCGTGGTCATTCCCGCGCCGGAGGCGTTCCATGACTACACGGTCAGCTTCCTGGCCTATCTCATCTGGGACCCGGTCCACATGTACAACGCCGTCACCAACGGCTGGAAGGACTTCGAGCACCAGATCACCTTCGACGTCCGCCAGCCCAAGACCCGGGCGTTCACGATGGAGCGGCTGCGGAAGTTCATTCTGGACCACCCCTATGTGGACGTGATCCGCTACACCACCTTTTTCCACCAATTCACCCTGATCTTCGACGAGCTGAAACGGGAGAAGTACGTGGACTGGTACGGCTACTCCGCCTCCGTGTCCCCCTATATCCTGGAGCGGTTTGAGCGGGAGGCGGGCTATCCATTCCGGCCGGAATTTGTAATCGACCAGGGGTATTATAACAACCAGTATCGGGTCCCCTCAAACGAGTATCAGGATTTTATGGCCTTCCAGCGCCGGGAGGTGGCCGCCCTGGCGAAGGAGATGGTGGACCTCACCCACGAGCTGGGGAAGGAGGCCATGATGTTCCTGGGGGACCACTGGATCGGCACCGAGCCCTATCTGGAGGAATTCCGGTCCATCGGCCTGGACGCGGTGGTGGGGAGCGTCGGCAACGGGTCCACCCTGCGCCTTCTCTCCGACATCCCCGGGGTCAAGTACACCGAGGGGCGCTTCCTGCCCTACTTCTTCCCGGACACCTTCCACGAGGGAGGCGACCCGGTGGGAGAGGCCCGGGAGAACTGGATCACCGCCCGGCGGGCCATCCTGCGCAAGCCCATTGACCGCATCGGCTACGGGGGATACCTGAAGCTGGCCTGCGCCTTCCCGGAGTTTATCCAGTATGTGGAGTCCGTCTGCGGTGAATTCCGGGAGCTCTGCGGCCGCATCGGCGGGGCGAAGCCCTGGTACGCCAAGACCGTGGCGGTGCTGAACTGCTGGGGAAGGGCCCGGTCCTGGGGCTGCCACATGGTCCATCACGCCCTGTATCAAAAGCAGAACTACTCCTACGCCGGGGTGATCGAGGCCCTGTCCGGCGCCCCCTTCGACGTGCGCTTTTTGAGCTTCGGCGATTTGAAGGCCGACCCCCGCGTCCTGGACGGGGTGGATGTGCTTTTGAACATCGGCGGCGGGGACACCGCCCACACCGGCGGGGCCCTTTGGGAGGACCCGGACGTCTCCTCTGCGGTGAAGCGCTTTGTCTGGAACGGCGGCGGCTTCATCGGCGTGGGCGAGCCCTCCGGCCACCAGTACCAGGGGCGGTATTTCCAGATGGCCCCGGTGCTGGGCGTTGAAAAGGAGACAGGCTTTACACTGGGCTACGACAAGTACAACTGGGAGGAGCACCCGGACCACTTCCTCCTGGCGGACGCGGAGGGTCCCGTGGACTTCGGCGAGGGCCAGAAGGGCATCTACGCCCTGGAGGGGGCCCAGGTGCTGGTCCAGCGGGAGAAGGAGGTCCAGCTGGCGGTGAACGCCTTCGGCTCCGGCCGGGGGGTGTATGTCTCCGGACTGCCCTACTCCTTTGAAAACTGCCGGCTGCTCCACCGGGCCATCCTGTGGGCCGCCCACGGCGAGAACCGCCTGGAAACCTGGTTCTCCTCCGACTGCCGGACGGAGGTCCACGCCTATGTGGACAGCGGGCGCTTCTGCGTGGTGAACAACGACGGCGCCCCCCGGAGCACCACCGTCTTCCGGGGAGACGGGTCCGCCTTCCCGCTGGAGCTGGCGGCGGGGGAAATCCGCTGGTTTGAGATATGAGAAAACGGAAGGGCTTCCCCTCCCGGCGCCGGGCCTCCGTCCGGAACCGGAAGGCGGAGCCCTTCCGTTTGCTTTCCACTTTGTTACAGTTATGGCCATATTACAAACTAAAAATCTTGAGACGCCCTCCCTTCTCTGATATAATGACGTTATTTTTGGGGGCAGGACCCTCCATCCGGGCCCGGTTGGGACGCCGGGCGGGGTCTGCGCGGCGCCGGGCCCCGGGCGCGCCCCCCGATTTACGCCAGCAGAGCAGAGGAGGGATTGGCCATGCCGACGGAGCAGGATTCGTTTTTTGAAACTCTTTACCGGAGCAGCTGCGGAAAATTGACGGCCTTTGCCTCCGCACAGCTCAAGGACCCGCTTTGGGTGGAAGAGGTGGTGCAGGACACCTACTACACCGCCCTGAAAAAGCCCGAAATCCTCCGCCGGCAGGAGAAGCCGGACGCCTATCTCATCGGCATACTGCGAAATAAAATCCGGGAATTCTTGCGGACGCGGAAGCGGAATTTCAGCCGCTTTCTCTCCCTTGAACAGGATGTCCCGGTGGAGCCCCAGGCGCCTTCCAACCCCATTCCCACCAGCACGTCCAGCATCCTGACCACCGCCCGGGAAGCGCTGTCCCCGGAGGAATGGCTGCTGTTCCAGCGGGCCATCCTGGGCGGGGCGAGCCACATAGAAATTGCCAAGGAGCTTGGTATCAGCGTCTGGGCCAGTCAAAAGCGTTTGGAGCGCATCCGCAGCAAGCTGGACGAGTGCCTCCCGGATCATTAAAACAGAATCGCTTGACTTTGGACCGGACCGTCTCCCCTGGCGCGCCGGTTTTTCGCTTACCGGGTGGGCTTTCGGCCCGCGGGCCGCTTCCTCCAAAAAAATTTTGGGTTTTTTGAAAATTTTATGTCAGATCTTGGAGTCTGCGGCCATTAGATAATAAGGAGGTGCGGGGATGCCAACGGATGGCAACATTCAAACACATGGGTTCCTGGATCAGCTGAGCACGGAACAGCTGCTCGATCTGGTGCGGGCGGATTTCGAAGCCTCGGAAACCGGGGACGACGATCTGACCCTTCGGATTCTGGAGGTGATCGAAGAGCGGGAAAAAGCAAACCCCACGGGACTCCTGCCCGACGTCGACCAGGCGTGGGCGGATTTCCAGACGTATTTCAATACCCCGGACGGCACGGACCGTCCGCTTTATCCAACGGGAGATTCCAATGCAGAGACTGCCGGACTCCGCGGAGGCAGACGGCCCGGCCGGCTGCTGAAGCGGCTTCTGCCCCTGGCGGCCGTGCTGGCCGTGGCCTTCTTCGGAATGGCGGCGGCGCAGGCGCTGGGCGTGGACGTGTTCGGCGCGCTGGCACGGTGGACCGACGAGACTTTCCGCTTCATCGCGGGGCCGGAGGCCGCCGGCATGGGCATGGAGGACGACGCATCGGAGGCGCTTCGGCGTTCGTTCCAGGACGCTCTGGACAGCTGCGGCATTAGAGATATACCTGCCCCAAGCTGGTATCCGGAGGGGACGGAGCTGGTTTCGGATATTGATGTAATTGAGACTAAAGGAGTTTCCTTGGTTTCCTGCGAATTTACATACGACGACAAGACTTTTAACATTGTCACTCGAAAATATCCCACAGATGAGCGTCTCTATGTCCGCTCTTTTGAGAAAGATGCTTCCAATGTTGAAGAATATCGCAGTGCAAGCCGACTATTTTACATAATGTCAGATTTAAATAGAGAAACTGCTACTTGTTATGATGGTCGAACAACCCTGATAATTGAAGGAAGTCTCTCATTGGAAAACCTAAAGCACATTATTGATTCTATAGGAGGTTAGCTTCTATTATGCGCCGAGCAAAGAAACTCACCTTTCTCTTAACCAGTCTAATTTTATCCATTATGTGCTTTTGTCAGATAGCTTCTGCGGCGGAAAGCCCCGCCCGAGCAAGCCTCTACTTAAGCAGTTATGGGGCCTATTTATCAGCCGAAAGCTCAAGCTATACTGGCACGCTCAACATCGAATTTGATGTAGTGGCAGCGCAAAGATCCGATTATGTAGGGGTCTCTGAGCTCATTATCTACAAGTCCAACGGCTCTCGTGTTGCAGCCATTACAGGTTCAACCAGAAACGGTCTTTTGAGGGCTAACGCCTTAGCGCACGCATATACGTATCTCTACAACGGCACTCCCGGGACTTCCTATTATGCCGTGGTGACCGTGTATGCCGAAAAGGACGGCGGCTCCGATTCCAGAACCATCACCACCAACACCTGCGTGGCTCCCGGCTGAGTTTTCAGCCTTTCCCGCTTCCCGCTGCCCGGAAGCTTCCCCTGCCATATCCGCGTCGCCCAAACAGGCTGTGGGCCGGGGCGGATGCCGGCGGGGCGGCTGCGTCCCGCGAACCCCCGCGCTTCCTGCGAGCCTGTGAAAGCAGGCTCGCCTCTTTTTTACAGGTTTCGCCAAAATTCGCCAAAAGCGGAATCCGGCTTCCTGGAAATCGCGCCCCCTGCCTCCTATGATATTCATAAGGAGGTAAAGCATATGCCCGCGTTATTGGATCACAAAAAGCTTTGCAAGGAAATGAGCGAACAGGCGCTTACACAGGAAACGCTGGCGGAACGGGCCGGCATCAGCGACCGGCACCTGCGGAACCTGCGCTCCAGGGACACGAACGTCTCCATGTCGCTGCTATACAGCATCAGCGCGGCGCTCCGGGTGCCCATGGACGAGTTGGTGGTCCTGCAGGAGGACCGGGAATGACGCGGGCGGGGCGGTCTTTGGGGCGGGGCCCCCGCCTGCTCCTTCTCCTGGAGCAGCTGTTTTACCGTTTCCCCATGGCCGTGGAGGAGATTCACGCCTTCTCCCGCTGCCGGGGCGGGGCCTATCCCGTCTGCCCCCGGTGCAGGGAAACCATGGAACGGGAATACATGTCCTTCTGCAGCCGCTGCGGGCAGAGGCTGGACTGGCGGCGCTACCAGCAGGCCAATGTCATTTATGTGGAACCAGGTGATCACACTGTACACAAAGAACATTCAATACCTTCTCGTTGAAGAGCAGCTTTTCACCCCGGAGCTTGGCTCATACCGCACCTTCGGGATCGCGGCCCTCCGCCGCTCCCCCCGGGGAAGCGAACAGCTGGCCTATGTGTCCGACGTTTCCACGGACCGGGCCTTCGCCGCCGGCCTGGCGGAGCGCTGCCGCCGCGGAGGGCTTTCCCCGGTCCACCTTCCGGATTTCATAGCGGATGCCCTGGGGCTCTGAATTCCCCGCGGCGCGTCCGATGCAAAGCGAGAGGAACCCGAAACGGGTTCCTCTCGTTCTGCGTCCCCGGGAAAACCCGCGGGGCGGTCCCTCCGGCGGTCACGCCGCCGCATAGCCGTCCTTGTCGAAGATGTACGTCCGGCCATCCACGGTCCTGACGGCGTCCCGGACATAGCTGCCGTCGGCGCCGCGATAGCGCCAGCCGGCGTCGTCCTGGGTCCAGCCCTCGGCGCTGACGCCGCCGTACAAGCTGGCGTTCAGGCCGATGGCCGCCCGGGTTTCGTCATCCTGAAAGTGCCACCACTCCGAGGACAGGCCCTTCATTCCCACGCCGGTCATATAGCCCGCCAGCAGCTTGGCATTGAGGTTGCTGCGGTCCGTGGCGGCGTACCAGCTCAGGTCGTGCATTGCGCTCTGCATCTCCAGCTCCCCGCCGCCGTCGGCCCGCTCCAGCGTCAGGTCCAGGGCTATGCCCCGGTTGTGGGCCGAGATGCTCCTGGCCAGGAAGCTCCCCAGGCTGAAGCGGCCGTTGTCCGTCATGAGCTTGAGGAGCGTGGTCTGCCTGCCGTCCTCCGTCGCCGCCGGGTCATTTTTCCGCGCCTCCGCCGTGTCGTAGAGGAAGCGGGTCGCCTCCTGGGGGCGGAAGGCCTCATAAATCTTCAGGCGGTAGCCGTCGGCCTGGGCCGCCAGGGCGGCGGAGAGCAGCTTTTGGGCGCAGGGATAGAGATAGGGCGCCAGGAATTCCCCCTCCGCCGTCCGAACGTGTTCAAAGCCCTTGATCACCTGGCCGGTAATTTGGGGAATGGGGGCGTTGTGGGCGGCAAACAGGGAGCGCTCACCGTTGGCAATTTCATAGGCGCAGTGGTCCCCGGTGTACTCCGGCAGGTTGATCATGCAGAAGCGGCTGTCCACCCAGCCGTAGTCCGACCTCCAGCAGACCCGGAACCAGTCCCCCTCCTCCGCCAGCACGCAGAGGGCGGCCCCGCCGGGGACGGAGGCCAGCCGCTCCCCCTTCCCGGGGTCCTCATAGAGCGTCAGGTCCTGGATGGGCCAGACGGTGCTGTAAAGGGGGGAGACGGAGGCGTAGAGCTCCGTTTCCTCCGCCTGTTCCTCGCCTCCGTCCGCGCCCACGGCGGCCACGCGGAAGCGGTTATAGGACCCGGAGCCCAGCCGCCCGGGGTCATAGCGCATGTGCGCCTCCGGCGTGAGGCGGGCGGCGGTCCGCCAGGCCTCCCCCGTCCAGCGCTGAACCTCGAAGTGGTGGCACCGGGTTCCCTCCCACTCCAGAACGCACAGACAGGGGGCGGTCTCCCGGCAGGTGAGGGACAGCCTGCCGCCGGGCAGATCCGGCCCGCCGGGCTCCACCGGAAGGGAGGCCGGGCCGCAGAGGATGAAGCCCCGCTTCTTCCAGCCCGCCCGGACGATGAACTGCCCGAGCCCCTCCCCCTCCGGGGGGAGGGGCAGCCCGCTTTCGGCGGTGGACGCCACCGGGACGCCGGAGACACCTCCGGGGGAAGCGGCGCCGTCGGTCCGGAAGACCTGGTACAGCTCCCCCTCTCCGGTCCAGCGGAGGGCCCCTCCCTCCGGGGAAGCCGCGGCCTCCGGAGCCTCCAGGTCCCCGGGCAGGACGACGCCAGCCCGGAAGGTCTTCCAGCTCCGGACCTCCCTGGGCCGTCCGAACAGGTCCTTCCCGTCGGCGGCGGCCCAAACCCGGACTTGCAGCTCCTCCCCCTCCGGGAGGCCGGAGAGCCGGGCGGCGGGGCGGCTGCAGTACCGCTCCTCATGGAGCCCGCCGCAGGTAACTTCCAGATGATAGAGCGCCCCGGGGGAAGTGGTCCCGGGCCAGTAGAGCTCCAGGTCCCCGCCGCCGTTGACGCACACCAGCAGGTCCCCCCTCTCAAACCCCGGCCGGCCGCCCCCCGGGGCAAGGAGAACCGCCGCCAGCAGCAGCGCCAGCAGCAAAACGGCCGCTCCGGCCGCCCAGGCCCTCATCAGCCGCCGGGTCTGTATCCGGGTTCTTCTGCGGGTTGAATAGCGCCCGTACCGTCTATACCGTCTCGTGATCCGCACCTCGTTCCGTGTATGTGGTGAATCTCTTCCCAAGGCCCCGCCTCCGCCGGGGAGACGCGGGGCCGTTTAAGGAAATGATACACCCAATCGGGGGAAAGTCAAGGGGTATTCGCACCGCCCCCCGGCCTCTCCAAAGGCGGAACGGCCGCCCCGGGGCATCGGCGGGGGACGATGCTCCGGGGCGGCGCTGTTCTTTTCATCAGGGGCGGCTTCCCCCGTTCTCCGCCGGGCCGTCTGCGCGCGAAAGCTCCGCGTCGTGGAGCCAGGTATAGCGCTCGTCCTCGCAGCGGTCGGTCTGGAGCCAGGGATTCCCCTCCAGGTGCCGAATCATCCAGGTGGTGTACATCTGGAAGCCGGGGGCCACGGCCTGGGGATGGAGGGCTCCGCCGGGGATGGCGGAAAAGCTGTGGTCCACGCTCTTGAAGACCTCGTCCCCCACGAAGCTGGCCCCGAAGCCCTCGGGCCGGTCGAAGAGGAAGAAGTACGTCTCCGGCTGGGGATGCCGGTGGGGCAGATATCCGGACCAGTTGCCCCGGTCGTTGAGGACTTCTCCCAGGACCATGTTGGACGACCGGCAGATGTCGTGGTCAAAGATCGTGTTGACCCGCCGCCTGGCCACATCCCCGAACTTGCCCACGCAGGAGTACTTCCAGGGGGCGTCCTCCGGGCGGTAGAGCCTGGCGGGGAAAGCCCGGTCATTTTTCGTGCACTGCACCAGGATTTCCGTTTCCGTCCCAGCGGCGACGGCAATCTCCACGCCGCCGGAGGCGTGGACGCACCAGGGGCCCTCGGTGAACACGTCCTTCCGGGCGGCGCTGTGCTCCCGCCCCTCAAAGCGGAACGTCGCCGCGCCGCGGAGGAGCAGGACCGCAATTTCCTCCCCGGCCCGGCAGAATTTCCGGGTTTCCCCGGCCTTCATTTGATAGACCCGCACGTCCATCCGCATGGCGGCATAGTCGCCGTCGTAGGTGGTGAGGACCATCTCGCCCTGTTCGTCAAACCTGGGATAGCCAAATACCTTGCTCATGCGCTCTCTCCTTTTCCTGCTTTCCAGCCGCACCGAAGGCCCCGGCGGCGCCGGGGCCTTCCTGACGGGTTTTTACCAGTACTTCTCCACGTGGGCCTGGGTGACCTGGGCGGCCTTTTTGATGTTCTCCTCGCTGGAGAGCTTGTAATAGTCGGGCCGGAAGACCTCGATGGTGCAGACGTCTCCGTCAAAGCCAATCTTTTTCAGGGTGTCCGCGAAGCGCTTGTGGTCCAGGCAGTCTCCGGGCTCGCCGGGCCAGAGGCGCTTTTCGTCGTTGTTGTAGGACGCGCCGCAGGGCATGTTCTCCGTGCCGTTCAGGTGCCAGACGAAAATTTTCTTGCCGTCGGCCTTCTCCAGGGCGTCCCAGCCGGAGGCCATGGCGTTGAAGTGGAACTGGTCCAGGGTCACGCCCACAAAGGGGGAATCCACCGCCTTCACAATGTCGTAAGCGTACTCGAAGCGGTTGATGGACATGGTGGGCGCGCCGCAGAACTCCAGGGACAGCTTGATGCCGTGGGGCTCCACCTTTTTGACCATCTCCTTGAGGACGGCCACGGCGTCGGCCTTGATCTCGTCCACGGTGGCGGGGACCGTCAGGTCCATGGAGGGCACCACCACGATCATTTTGCAGTCCAGAATTTCACAGCGGCGGATGATCTCGTCCAGCTGGGCCATGACGGCGTCCTTCTCCGCCTGGGTCTGCTTCATGTTGAAGAAGACAAGTGCGTTGTAGGACAGCATTTTCAGCTTGTGGCTCCGGAAAAAGTCCCCCAGCTGCTCCAGGGTGTACTTCCCGGCGGCCAGCTCCCGGTCCAGGCACTCGGACTGGACGTCGATGTAGTCAAAGCCGTACTTTTCGCAAAGGGCCAGGTCCTCCAGCACGGAGTGGTTCTCGCAGAAGCGGTTGCAGCCTTCGTTGAATCCGATTTTCATGGCTCGTTCTCCTTGTCGTTAGATTTAGATATTGTATTCCATAGGACGGAATTTTTCAAGTGTGCGAAACGCCCGACCGTTTCCAATCAGGCGTTTCGCGGGAAAAGAAGTATGTAAGCGGTCTCCCGTCTTACTTGCGCAAAAGCTCGCTCTGAATGCGCTCCAGGGCCTCGGGGGCCTGTTTGTCCATCTTCTCCGGGAAACCGAAGTAGCTGACGCAGATGATGTTGTCCCCGCCCACCTTCGGCGCGTCGGGTTTCAGCTGCTTGTTGGCAAAGTCCATCTCCCGCAGGGTCTCGAAGATGCCGTCGAAGTCCACTTCGCCCTCGCCCATGGCGGTGTGCTGGTGGATGGTCACGTCCGCCCGGCCTCTGGCGTTCAGCCAGGGGGGATTCAGGATGTACCGGCAGTCCTTCGTCTGGTTCCAGGTGTCGGCGAGAAGCACATGGGTCAGCTCGTCGCCGGCGTATTTCAGCATATGGCGCACGTCGCCCTTGCCCTGGTCGTAGAAGAAGCCGTGGGACGCGGAGTAGACATAGCCCAGGTTCTTGGACCGGAAGGACTTCACGATGTCACAGGTCTCGTCGTTCAGCTCGCAGAAGTCATAGGGGTGGGACTGAATCTCGACGCGCAGGCCCTCCCGCTCGATGATAGGCAGCAGCTCTTCCATGGAGCGGAAGAACATGCCGTTGCAGAGCTCCTGCTGGTTGGGGTCGCCGGAAAACTCCGTGTTGATGACGGGGACGCCCATGTCCACGGCGATCTGAATCATCCGCTTCCAGTTGGCCACGGCGTGCTGGCGCTGCTCCTCGGTGGGGCCGGACCAGCGGTAGACCACGATGAAGCTGGAGATTTCCACGCCGGTCTCTTTCAGGGCCTTGCGGTACTCCTCCTCGCACTCCTTGGAAAAGAGGGGGTGCTTGTAGAAGGGGTTAATGCGGGGATGGGGGGACTGCTCGATGTACTTGTAGCCCCAATCGGCCACCTTGCGGACATAGTCCCGGATGGGCATCTGCTTGGCTAAAACGTCGACGTCAAAGGCAATCTTCATAGAGAGCTCCTTTCCGAATTAGATGATTCTTCGTTGCCGTCGCTCCAGCCTGGTAAAGCGCCAGGCAAGCAGAGCGTGCTAAAGTTCTTTTGCTTCCTTTTCTTTCAAGAAAAGGAAGTTATTTCTTGTAGAAGTCAGGGGTGCCGCCGGTGACGACCTTCTCCGCCTGCCCGGAGGTCTGGGACTTCACCAGAGCGTCGGCGGTGATGGAGGCGACGTAGCCGTCCCAGGCGGAGGAGCCGCCGGTCTCGCCCTTCAGGGCGTGGTCCACCCAGTCCTGAATTTCCACGTCGTAGGAGTCGATGAACCGCATAATCCAGTTATCCTCAATTTTCGTAGAGACATTGTTGGCATAGCGCACCGTGGGGAAGGACGGGCAGGGCAGGTTTACCACGCCGTTTTCGCAGACCACCTCGCAGTTGATATCGTAGCCGAAGCCGCAGTTCACATTGACTTCCAGCATGACCACAATGCCGCCCTTGGTTTTCATAATCATCACCTGGGGGTCCCGGAGCCCTTCATGGGCCTTGGAAGAAACCTTGGGGAGGATGCACTGGACCTCGTCCCACTCGTCGTTCACCAGCCAGGGCAGGCAGTCGATCTCATGGATGGCGGTGTCCGTGACGGCCATGGCGGTGGTGTAGCTGGGGGCCACGCCGTCGGCCCGGTGGGTGCACTTCACAATCAGGGGGGCGCCGAACTTGCCGGAGTCCAGCAGCTCCTTCACCTGGTTATAGCCCCGGTCATAGCGGCGCATGAAGCCGATCTGGACCAGGTGCTTGCCGGAGGCCATCTCCGCGTCCACAACCGCCTTGCAGTCCGCGGCGGTGTTGGCCAGGGGCTTCTCGCAGAAGACGGGCTTCCCGGCCTTGATGGCGGCCAGGACGGGGTCCTTGTGGAACTGGCCGGGGGTGGTGACCACCACGGCGTTCACGTCCGGGTCGTTGATGGCTTCGTTAAAGTCCGTATAGGTCTTGGTGCCGGGGCCGGCGATTTCCGCGCCCTTCTTTACGCCTTCCTCGAACACGTCGCAGACGGCCACGACCCTGGCGTTCCGGATGCGGTTCTGGATGCGCTCGATGTGCTCCCGGCCAATCATGCCGCAGCCAACTAAGCAGATGTTGAGTTCCATAAAAAATGCCTCCTGTTATAAAAGAATTTGATGGTTTGAACATTTGGAGCTCCGGAGTCTCTCGGGGAAGCGGCGGGCGGTCCTCCCCCGTCGGGGCGGTTCCCGCCCCCCTCCGGATGGGGCTTGCCTCTGTGCAAAGAAGTTTGAACTTCGGCGGGCTCTTGCCGGAGCCGCCAGGGGGAGCGTTCCTGATGCGCGGCGTTTGCCTGCGTTTCGTCTTTCCCTTTCCTTGCCCTCATTATAGCAAAGCGTTCACGAGAACGCAACCAAAAAACCCCCGTAAAGTCCACAATAATTTGAGATGCAAATTGTGAAATGCTCCGTCCCCGCCATAACCGCTCTCCCGCTTTTGCAGGATATGTACAAAGATTCTCCCCCGCCCGTGCGTTCAGCACGCGCAGGAAAAGCGGGAGGCCCGGAGGAGCTTCCTCCGGGCCTCCCGGCCTGTGATTTTGCCATGCGGGGCGGCAGGTTCGCTTCTCCGGTGCCTCAGGCCGCAATGCCGAGGGGGGAGAACACGATATAAATGGCCACAGCCAGGACCAGGCCCACCACGGAGACCACATGCCGGTATTTCCAGGGCGTCAGATCCACCGCGCCCACGTCCTGGGGCACGTACTCCTCCGCGGGACGGTACTTGTTCAGCGCCCACATGATGGCCAGCTCCACGGGGAACAGCACCGCCATGGCGTAGAGGTAGTGAATGGGGTTGTCCGTGCCGGGGTAGCTGGGGGCGATGAGGAGGAACGCGCCGTAGCAGACCACATGGAAGATGGTGATTACCTTCGGCGTGTAGGCGGGCAGGCGCTTGAACAGGAATACGCCCAGAACGGCGCACAGCACCGGCAGGGACACGAACTGGCTCATGGAGTTCAGGAAGGTGGTGATGCCCGAGGCGTTCATCACAAAGGGCGCGATCACAATGGACACGCAGCCCGCAATCGTTCCATACACCTTGCCCACCTTGACGCAGTGGGCGTCGGAGGCGTTGGGCCGGAAGGCGGAGCGGTACAGGTCCAGGGTGAACATGGTGGACGCGGAATTCAGCACGGAGTTAAAGGAGGAGAGAATGGCGCC
Organism: uncultured Oscillibacter sp.; assembly: GCA_947577075.1. Classification (GTDB taxonomy): domain Bacteria; phylum Bacillota; class Clostridia; order Oscillospirales; family Oscillospiraceae; genus Oscillibacter. Next base: position 140,829 of record CANPTW010000001.1, read on the forward strand.
GAACATCACGGCGGCGAAGAAGCCCATCACCGGCTTGGGAATGATGGCGGCAATCAGCGCGGGATAGGCAAAGTCGATGGCCTTATCCCCCGCGGCGGCAATCGCCTCCTGAATCGAGGGCAGGTAGAAGGCGATAATGCCGGGGATCACCAGGTACAGGGGGCCCAGGCACTTGAGGAAGCCGCAGAAGATCGCGCCCTTCTGCCCCTCCTTCAGGGACTTGGCCGCCAGGGCCCGCTGGACAAAGGACTGGTTCGTGCACCACCAGTAGAGGTTGTTAAAGAACATGCCGGTGATGATCAGGGGCCAGGGAACCTCCGGTTCCGCGGCGTTCCAGGCGTTGACGGCGTTCATTTTCGCCGGGTCCGCCCGGACGATGTACAGCATTCCGTCAATGATTCCGTGCCCCCCGGTCTGCTGGGCCAGCACGGCGAAGCCGATGAAGGGCACCATCAGCCCGCCGATAATCAACCCGATGCCGTTGATGGTGTCGGACACCGCCACCGCCTTCAGTCCGCCGAAGATGGCATAGCAGCCTCCAACGATGCCGATGATCAGGCAGAGAATCGCCACCGACTGGAACTTCGAAACCCCCAGCATATCGGAAATCCCGAAGATCTGCTCAAAGACCACCGCGCCGGAGTAGAGAATAACCGGCAGGTTCAAAATGGAGTACATCACCACAATGACCAGGGAGAACATGGTCTTCGTTCCCTTGCCGTAGCGGACCTCCATCAGGGAGGGAATGGTCATGGCGCCCATCTTCAAATACCGGGGCAGGAAGTAATAGGCCAGTACCAGCAGGGTGAACATGGAGCCCACCTCCCAGGCGATGGGTCCCATGTTGGACGCCCAGCTCTGGCCGTTCAGGCCCACCAGCTGCTCGGCGGAGAGGTTGGTCAGCAGAAGCGACCCGGCAATCACGATGCCGGGCAGGCCCCGCCCGGCCAGAAAATAGCCCTCGGCGGAATCCAGGTTGTCTCCCCGGGTCTTCCAGCCGGAGATAACCGCCACCAGGGCGGTGAACAGGACGAAGGAAATCAGCGTCCATGCGAGTGAACCGAAGAATGTCATTGCAGCAGCCTCCCAGTTTGTTTTCGGGAAGGGCGGGAAAAGCACGCAATCGCACGCATCAGGAGGGGAACGTGGGGCCTCACCAACGGCGCGCGGCAACACGCCGGGAGATTCGCGGTGAGGGCTTTGCTTTTCTATTATCAAAATACCATATAAACCGGGGGTATGCAAGGGGAAATTCGGTCAAAAGCTCTAAATCGCAAAAGTTTGTCGGGTCGCGCAAAGGAGGGGGCCGTCTCCTTGTGCAAATGTACGCATGATTTCCGTTTTTGCGCGTGCTTTGCGTTCAATTATGCCGGATTTTGCAAATCCGCTGGACAAAGGCCCCTGCCCTCTGCTATACTGGCCCTATCAAAGGACAGGGGGAACAGCGTCATGGCAGTTACTTCGCAGCAGATTGCCGAGCTGGCAGGGGTCTCTCGGGGGACGGTGGACCGGGCCCTTCACAACCGGGGGCGGGTCAGCCCGGAGGTGGCGGAGCGCATCCGCAGGATCGCGGAGGAGCTGGGCTACCGGCCCAACGCCATCGGGCAGGCCCTGGTCCGGGCAAAGCAGAACTTCCGCCTGGGGGCCATCCTGCAGTCCGCGGAAACGCCGACCATGCAGGACGTGGCCGCCGGGGCCCGCCAGGCCGCGGCGGAGCTGCGGGGCTCCGGCATGGAGGTCGAGCTGCGGGAGGTTCAGGGCCGGGACAGCCTCCAGGTCCTCCGGCAGATCGACGAGCTGGTGGCCTGGGGGGCCGGCGGCCTGGCCATCGCCTCCAACAACACCGCCGACCTGGTCCGGCGCATCGACCAGCTCCATGAGCAGGGCGTCCCGGTGGTGACCTTCAACACCGACGCGCCGGACAGCCGGAGGCTGTGCTTTGTGGGCATGGACAACTACCGGGCCGGGCAGACGGCGGCGGGGCTCATCCGGCAGATGCTGCCCGGGGGCGGACTGGTGCTGCCCATCGCCGGGCACGTCAACAACGGCGCCCACTACAGCCGCCTTCAGGGTTTCCTGGACACGCTGAACGGCGTGGACGACCTCCGGCTCCTCCCCTTTCAGCCCTGCTTCGACCGGGACGACTACGCCCATGAGATCACACAGCACATCCTCCGTGAAAATCCCTCCCTTGCCTGCGTCTACATTACGTCCAACGGCCAGCGGGGCGTCTGCCGGGCCATTGAGGACGAGCGGCGGAAGGGCCGGGTGCGCGTGGTGGCCTATGACCTGAACGCCCCCAACCGGAAGCTGCTGCAGAGCGGGGACCTGAGCTTCGTCCTGGACCAGGAGGCCCGGGAGCAGGGCGCCCGGCCGCTGCACATCCTGTATGAGTACCTGCTGAGCGGGAAGGTCCCGGAACGGGAGCTGCTCTATACGGATATCCTGATCCGAACGAAGTACAACAGCGGGGATGCGGGCTGAGACGGCAAAGCGGAGGAGCTTTTCGAGAAAACCCGAAAGGCTCCTCCGCTTCAATGGTCAAAAAACCGCTCGGACAGGACGGGTAAGTCTTTAAACGCTTCCAGGCATCTATGGCCAAAAGCAGAGAGGAACCCTTTTCGGGTTCCTCTCTGCGCATGCTTCCTTCCCGCCGGCGGTCCGGCCTTCAAATCCGGAGTCAGCCGTTTAAAAAGCCGTCGGGGTCCACGGCCTCCCCGTCCCGGGTGACGGAGAAATGGAGATGGGGGCTTTGCGCGGCCTCCGCCGCGGCGGTGGTCCCCACCGCGCCGATAATCTGCCCGGCGGTGACCAGGTCCCCGGGCTCCACCGTGGGCTTTGCCTGGAGGTTGGCATAGGTGGTGGCGTAGCCCCCCTGGTGGTCAATGACCACCGTGGTGCCCATCAGGGGGTCGTCCTCCACCGAGGCCACCGTCCCGGCGGTGGCCGCCAGAACCGAGGTGCCCGGCTTGGCCGAGATGTCCACGCCGTCATGGGTCCGCCAGTCCGCCAGCGTGGGGCTGTAGACCAGCTGGTCCACGGAGAAGGCCATCAGCACCTCGCCCCGCAGGGGGGAGACAATGAGCTGGGGCGCCTCCGCCGCCACCGGCGTATCGTCCACCGGCGCCTCGGGCATAACGGGAACGATCTCCACTTCCACCGGGGCGGGAGCGGACGCCTCCACCGGGGGTTCCTCCTCTTCCTCCTCCCGGGGCTCCGGGACGTACAAATCCCGGGCGGGAGCGCTGACCGCCGCCGGAGGCGGCGCGTCCTCCTCCGGGACGTCATCCCCGGAGAAGAGCAGGAAATAGCCGCTGACTGCCGCGGTTACCAGGCAGACCGCCAGCAGCACGTAAAAGCCCGCGCCGCTGAGGACGGATTTCAATTTGTGTTCCATGCTTGAGTTCCTCCCTCATTCAAAATGTTCTGAGGGAAGTATGGACGGCGGAGGGGAAAAATATACCGCTCCGTCTCCCCATGGGCGCTTTTATTTCCGCCGCTCCAGCGCGGCGGCATAGAGGTCGTTCTTGGAAAGGCCCGTGTGCTCCGCCACCTCCCTTGCCGCGTCCTTCAGCCGGGTCCCCGCCTCCACCAGGGCCAGCACCTGGGCCGCTCCCTCCTCCAGCGTGAGGGAGGCGGAAGCGGCGGGACGGGCCCCGGCCACCACCAGGACGTACTCGCCCCGGGGGGCGTTCGTCTCATAGTATTCCGCCGCCTCCGCCAGCGTACAGCGGCGAATCTCCTCATGGAGCTTCGTCAGCTCCCGGCAGAGGGCGATCCGGCGGTCCGGGCCGAAGACCCCGGCCAGGTCCGCCAGAGTGGCCCGGAGCTTGTGGGGCGCCTCGTGAAAGATCATGGTCCGGGGCTCGTTCCGCAGGCTCTCCAGGTGCTCCCGGCGGCTCTTTTTGTTGACGGACAAGAAGCCCTCGAAGGTGAACCGTCCCGTGGGCAGCCCGCTGACCGCCAGGGCGTTCACCGCCGCGCAGCAGCCGGGGACGGCCTGCACCGTCACCCCCTGTTCCGCGCAGAGCCGGACCAGGGGCTCGCCGGGGTCCGAGATGGCGGGGGTGCCGGCGTCGGTGACCAGGGCGCAGCTCTCCCCCGCCAGAAGACGGGCCAGGATGGAGGGCCCGGCGGCGGCGCAGTTGTGCTCGTGGTAGCTGACCAGGGGCTTTTTCACCCCGAAGTGGTTCAGCAGCTTCAAGGACACGCGGGTGTCCTCCGCCGCAACGAAATCCACGGCGGAGAGGGTTTCCACGGCCCTGGGGGAAAAGTCCCCCAGGTTTCCGATGGGGGTGGCGACGAGGTAAAGGATTCCACTCATATTGGCACCTCTCTGAGATCTTGGACGGCGGCGGAGCCGGGCGTTCCTCCGGCGGGCGGCCCCGCCCAAAGCCCGGGGCGGGCGCGTTCACCCCCTGCCGCCGCAGTCCCGAAAATAGATCCTGTCCAGCTCCGCCGTGGCGGAGCCGTCCGGATTCTCCAGAATCAGGGGCGGGCGAATGTCCAGTCCCGGCCGTCCGCCCCGGCGGGCCTCCGCCAGGACCAGGGACGGGACCCGCCCCGGCCGGGAGCAGACCAGGCGGAGAACCTTGGGCTCCAGCCCGGTCTGCCGCAGGGCGCAGAGGAGGTCCGTCAGCCGCTCCGGCTTGTGGACCAGGCAGAAGCTCCCTCCCCAGCGCAGCAGGCGGGATGCGGCCCGGCAGACCTCCTCCAGGGTGCAGGACGTCTCCGTCCGGGCGGTCCGGCGGGCCTCCTCCCTGGGGAGGGGGCCGCTGCCCGGCGGAAAGTACGGCGGGTTGCAGACCGCCAGGTCAAAGCTCCCGGCGGGCAGAGCGGTTTCCCGCAGATCCTCCAGCCGGAAGGCCAGGCGGTCCGTCAGGCCGTTTTCCGCCGCGGCCAGCCCGCCCAGGGCCACGGCCTCCGGCTGGACGTCCAGCCCCGTCACCGTCAGGGCCCGCTGCCGCTGGAGGAGCAGAAGCGCCAGCAGGCCCGTTCCGCAGCCCAGGTCGCAGACCTTCAGCCCCGGCTTCAGCCGCGGCAGGGAGGCGAGGACGAAGCTGTCCAGCCCCGGGGGAAACTGCCCCTGCCCATAGACGAAGCGCAGCCCCCCGGGGCACAGCGCCTCCCAGCGCAGACCGTCCGTCACCGGGACGGCGGCCGGCCCGCCAGCTTCGCGTTCAGCTTGGGATAAATCCGCTCCCGGAACCAGGGCTCCGAGGAGGCGGCCACCGCCTCCTCCAGGGCAAACCAGGCCACCCGGCTGTTCTCATCCGGCTTGCAGCGCAGGGGCGCGGCGGGGTCCGCCTCCAGAAGATAGGTGACGTTCAGATGCAGGTGGGAGGAGACATAGCGCCCCCGCTTCTCGTGCCCGTCCACCGTCAGGATCTCCACCGAGTACAGCTCCGGCGACACGGGGCGGACCTCCTCCAGCCCGCTCTCCTCCCGGACCTCCCGGAGGGCGGCGGCCAGCAGGTCCCGGTCCCCGTCGGCATGGCCCCCCAGCCAGGCCCAGGAGTCATAGAGGTTGTGGTACGCCAGCAGCACCCGGGTCCGGTCCGGGCTGACCACCCAGGCCGAGGCCGTCAGATGGGCCGGGTCCTCCCGGCCGTAGGGGGCCTCCCCGGAGGCCAGCAGGCGGAGAAGCGCGGAGCAGTCCCGCTCCTCCTGCTCGTTCCAGGGGCGGAAGGCGCGGAGCTGGTTGATCAGGTCCATGGCAAGTCCCTCCTCCTTTCAAACCAGGCAGTCTTATGGGCTTATATCCGGCCGAAGGCTTCTGTTCCCCGCTGCCGGGGCCTGCCGTGCCGGACGTGGCAGAAAGCGCCCGGGCCCTCTGCCTGGGCGGGCCCGGGGCCTGCCGGCTGAAGAGAAGGCCCCGCCTCTCTCCAGCCGCGTCGGCTCTATCATACCATATCCGCCGGAAAAGGGAAAGCGGAAAATCCCCCTCCGCCCTGCGGCGGGGCAGGCAGGGCGGCGAAAAAAATTTAAAAAGTGCATTGCATTTTGCATTGCAGTGGTTTACAATGGAGCCATCCCCCCTCGAAAAAGAGGCGGCGGCAAGGCGGGACGGCCCGCCGAAGCACGGACAGCGGGTAAATTTTTTGCCGGACAATCCCCCTTCCAGGGGGCCCCGGCGGAAAAGCCCCGTTTTCGCCCCGCCCGGTTTGGTAGAATTTTCCATTAAAATGTAAAATATGCACAATATATGGGGTTTCCCCTGAAAAATGAAAATAATGTCGAAGAAAACTTCTGTTTTTTTGTAATCCAATCTTGAAAAATATGGAAATTTATGCTATTTTATAGAAAACGAGCTGAGAGTGTCAGGACGCTCCGACAGCCGGAACATGAAGGAAAGGGACAGGAATCATCATGGACAAGAAAAGGACTGTGCTTTTGGCGGACGCCAGCGAGGAGTTCCGCGCAATGCTGCAGGAGGCCATCGAACAGGCCGGCGAATTCACCGTGACGGCTTCCACCGGGGACGGGCGGGAGGCGCTGCGGCTGGCGGGAGAGCTGCGGCCGGACCTCCTGCTGACGGACGTGGCCCTGCCGGGACTGGACGGACTGGGAGTGCTCAAGGCGCTGAAGAGCGAGGGCGGCTGCGTGCCCAAGACGATCATTGTCTCCGCTTTCTGCGGCGACCAGGTTCTCGCCGACGCGGAGAAGCTGGGCGTCAGCTATTATCTGCCCAAGCCCTGTGAGCCGGGGGCTCTGCTGGAGCGGATGCAGGGTATTTTTGAAAGCCCTTCTTCCCCTGAGCTGCGGCTCTATGCCCTGAAGAACACCGTCACCGCGGTGATCCATGAAATCGGCGTTCCCGCCCATATCAAGGGCTATCAGTACCTCCGGGAGGCCATTATCATCGCCGTGAACGACATGGAGGTCATCAACGCGGTGACCAAGGTGCTCTACCCGGCGGTGGCCAAGCGCTTCGGCACCACGCCGTCGCGGGTGGAGCGGGCCATCCGCCACGCCATCGAGGTGGCCTGGGACCGGGGGGACCTGGAGACTCTCCAAAAGTACTTCGGCTACACCGTGTCCAACACCAAGGGCAAGCCCACCAACTCGGAGTTCATCGCCATGATCGCGGACCGGCTGATGCTCAGCGGAGACAGCTGGGTGCTGCGGGACCGGGGCTGAATGTATATGAATACAGGAAAGAGGAGAGGCGGACGCCTCTCCTCTTTTTCATGCCCCCAGCCCCAGGCGGGCGGCAATGAGGGCCTTCTCCGGGGCCGCGGGCTCCCAGTCCAGGCTGAGGCCCACCACCCGGCCCGGGAAGCACAGCAGCCAGGAATCCGTGGGACTGCCGTCCCGCCAGTACTGGCGGTAAACGGCCTCCGCCCCCCAGGGGGCCGGGTCCTCCCAGCGGTAGGCTTTGGAGAACTCGGGAATGGCGGGGTCGTCGTCCTCTGCCAGGAGGTCCTCCATCAGCGCGTCGTACAGCCATTGGGCCCGGGGCTCATAGATGGTGTAGCTGAGCTGGAGGGAACCGGGCCAGCCGTCCTCACCCTCCGTATTCTGGAAGGCGTACTCCCGGCAGGACTGCTCCGGCAGGAAGAAGGAGCCCTCGGCCCGCCGCTCCCGCCGGTCGTGGCGGTAGGGTTCCCCGGTCAGGTCCGTGAGGGTCAGGGGCAGGTCCTCCCGGGGGTGCGCGTCGAATTTCATATTTTGATAGGTGTATGTCTCCCCGCCCCCGCCGAAGAACCAGCCGAAACGGATGGCGCAGAAGGCCAGCCCGCCGATGAGCGCGAAGGCCAGGACAACATCCACCGCCAGGGTCGCCGCCATGTTGACCCACTTGGGGGCTTTCAGTTTCCGCATCAGCACCGTGGTCAGCCGGACCAGAGCCACCAGCAGGACGAACAGGGGGATGTACACGGCGTAAAAGAGGGCGAGGCCCGGCTCACCCTTCAGCAGCTCCGCCAGCAGGTAGAGGGCGACGCAAACTCCCACCAGGACCAGCGCGGCGCGGTTGAGGCACTGATAGGCCCTGGTGCGGATGGGGGCGCAGGGGCCGCCGTCCGCAATGGCCCGCCGGGATTTCCGCCGCCAGCCGTAGTAGTGGAACAGGGTATAGATTTCCAGAAGGGCCACCAGCAGGAACAGCACCCCGGAGAAGAGGCGGGCGTTGCTCTCGAAGACGCGGAGGGGCCGGACGAACAGCGTGCCGAGGGAGGAATAGGTCATGAACAGCCCCAGGATCAGGATGACGATGTTGGCGGGGAGGAAGTTCTTCCCCATGGAGCGGTGGATGTTTTCAAGCCGCAGGGCCTCGTCCGTCTCCAGGGGGACGGCGGCGGGGTCCTCCGTGACGAAAATCTGGGCCTGGAGCCAGTCGGAGACCTTGGTCCACCCGGCGGCGGCGCAGAGCTCCGCCAGGGACTCCTGTCCCTCCGTGGGGCCGGGGTTGAACTGGGAGGCGCCGGCGCTGTAGGTGACGGCGTAACGGACCTGGGCGGGCTGGGCCCGGCGGTACTTCCAGAGGGTATTCCCCGCCTTCTCCAGCCGCCAGCCCTGGGCGGCCATGACGGAGAGGTGTTCCTCCACGCCCCGGTAATCATAGAGGCAGAGGGTGTTCCAGCGGTATCGCAGCTCGTTCATGACGGTTCCTCCTCCGGGGCAAGCCCCGCTCCGGCCACGGCCTGCCGCTCCGGCGTGAGCTCCAGCTCCTCAGCGTAAAGGGTTACAATCCGGCCCGGCCAGAAGACGATCCACTCGCTGCAGGGCTCGCCGCTCCGGTAAAAGCGCCGGTAGACCTCCTCCGCCCCCCAGGGGCCGGGTTCCTCGGGCCGGAACAAAAAGAATTGCGAGGGCTTCAGCATATCCTCCAAAATCCGCCGGCAGACCCAGGCGTTGGGGGCGTCCAGGACGGCGCAGGAGAGATAGGCGTACGTGCCGTCCTCCCGGGAGGCGGCTTCGGAATAGGACGTCTCGGAGGCAAAGGGCGTGCGGCCCTGGGAAACGGTCCTGCGGCGGACATGGGGCCAGTCCTCCCCGGTCAGCTCCTCCACGGTCAGTGGGAGGGGCTGGGGCTCCAGATCCCAGTTCTCGCCGTTCCAGACGTAGGAGGGCGGCGCCCCGGCCTCGTCCAGGAACTCGAAGGGGCGGAAACCCTCAAAGCCCGCCGGGAGAAGGCAGAGAACGACGAGCAGGAGCCCCGCGGCAGCCCGGATCTCCCGGGAGGCGCCCCGGCGCTTGAGCGCGCCGTCCAGCAGCCAAAACACCACGACGCAGACCGCCGACAGCACCGCCACCAGGGCGGTCCAGCCCGACGGCCGGGACAGGGGAACCAGCGTTCCCAGCTGTGCCAGGAACAGCAGAACCATCAGGATGCCGGACAGGCGGCTGAGGACGCGGTAATGCCGGGACACGGGGGCGGGGACCCCGCCCTCCTCCACCCGGCGGCGGGAACGGCGGAGCCAGCGGAAGTACCCGGCGATGGCGTAGGCCTCCCCCAAAAGGGACAGGAGGCAGAACAGCGGCAGGGCGAGGCCCAGGGCGCTGAGGAAGTGGGCGCGGGGAAACCGGAAGACCTGCCCCAGGGTGAGCAGCAGCAGGCCTCCGTAGCACAAAAGCTGGTTCCGGCGGTCCCGCAGATAGGTGCGCCGCATGGACTGATGGATCGTCTCCAGGCGCAGGGGCTCGTCCGTCTCCAGGGGAACGGGGTTCTCCGCCCCGTTGGCGTAGATCTGCAACGCGGCCCAGTCCGTGACCTTCTCCCATCCGGCGGCGGCGCAGAGCTCCTCGAAATACAGGCGGTCCCCGAGGTCCCCGTCCTCCCCGGCGGCGGGGGGCGCGGTGACGGCGTAATGAACGGCGGCGGGCTCCGCCGGCCGGTACTTCCAGAAAAAGCGGCCGATGGACTCCAGCCTCCAGCCCTGGGCGGCCATGGCGGAAAGATGCTCCTCCGTCCCCTGGAGATCGAAGGGGCTGAGCGTCTCGGCCCGGTATGCTGCGCGCTTCATGACAGGTCCTCCTCTCCGATGCAGGCCTTGTAGTCCTCCGTCAGCGCCAGAAGGCGGCGGTACTCCGCCTCCAGCGTCTCCCGGCCCTTGTCCGTAATCAGGTAGCTCCGCTTCCGGCCCGCCACGGCGGTCTCCCGGATCATCCCCGCCTGCTGGAAGCTGTCCAGGAGGTTGTACAGGGTCCCGGGACCCACGCTGACCCGGCCATGGGTCAGCGCCCCCACCCGGGCCATGACGTCCGCCCCGCAGCACTCCTCCCGAAGGGAGAGCAGAATGTAAAACATGGGCTCCGTCAGGGTTTGAAATTTCTCTCGCGCCACAGAGCCGCCCCCTTAATATCGAATATCGTTATTGCTGAGATCAGTATAATATCGAACATCGATATTGTCAATAGAACTTCCGAAAAAAAACGTCTGACCTGCGGTCAGCCGCCAGGCTGTCGAAAAAGTATTTTCGCCAGCCTGAGCAAGTTTTTCAGACCGTTAAAACGTTCCGAAAAACTTGTGATTGAAAACGAAAGGAACCCCTCCTGGGTTCCTCTCGTAACTCTCTTCCTTCCCGTCGAAGAAGGTTTCACCATTTTTTGACACGCTGACGGCTGACCTGTGGTCAGCCGCTTTTTCCGCACGCCTTCTGCACACCGGAATCTCCGGGGCCGGTCAAGAAGCCTCTCGGCCGGAAGGGGCGGGTCAGGACTCCTGCCAGGCCTTGCAGACGTCCACCCACTGCTGGAAGTTGGAGGAGTACTTCTCCAGCTCCTCGCAGGTCAGCTCGATGGCGCTGTTGTCGCTGCCCGCGGCGGGGAAGACGGTTGCAAACCGCTTCAGGGACACGTCCAGATAGACCTTCACATCCTCCGGCAGGGCGAAGGAGCACACGCCGCCCACGTCGTGGCCAAGGAGGCTGTGGGCCTCCTCGTGGGTCAGCATTTTGGCCTTGGTGTGGAACTGGGCCTTGTACTTGCTGTTGTCAATTTTGGCGTCTCCCGCCACCACGACGACGACGGGCTTGTCCTCCACCTTGAAGCTCAGGCTCTTGGCGATGCGGGCGCCCTCCACGCCCACCGCCACCGCCGCCAGCTCCACCGTGGCGGAGGAGAGCTCAAACTCGCGGATGCGCTCCGCAATGCCGAGCTCCTGAAAATAGGCTCTCACTTTTTCAATGGACATACGAAACTTCCTCTCTTTTCCGCACTGTTTTTACTGCCGCCTCCCGGCGGCGGAACGCGCGCGCCGCTTCACCGGATATCCACCCGCTCCACCCCGGCGCACAACCCGGAGCCGCCGTCCAGGGTGAAGATGGCCCCCTGCAGCTTGCAGGGCCCCTCCGGGTGCCGGTACCGCCCGGGAAGGCCGCCCAAAAAGCTCTCCACCGACTGCCCGGGCTCGATGCCCAGGACCGACTCCACGGCCCCGGTCATTCCCAGGTCCGTGATATAGCCCGTCCCCTGGGGGCAGACCCGTTCGTCGGCGGTGGGAACGTGGGTGTGGGTCCCCCAGAGGGCGGAGACCCGCCCGTCCAGGTAATAGGCCAGGGCCAGCTTCTCGCTGGTGGCCTCGGCGTGAAAGTCCACCAGCGTAAATTCCGCCCGGTCCCGCTCCAGCAGCCGGTCCGCCGTGGTGAAGGGGTTGTCCGCCCCCCAGGCCAGATCGCAGCGTCCGATCAGGTTCAGGACCCGGATTCGTATCCCCCCCAGGTCGAACACCTCGCAGCCATGGCCGGGGGCCCGGCCGGAGTAATTGGCGGGGCGGAGCAGCCAGGGCGCGTCGTCCAGCAGTCCGGAGATCTGCGCCTTTCCGAAGGCGTGGTTGCCCAGGGTCACCGCGTCGGCCCCGGCGTCCCGGATGCGCTCCGCCTGGTCCCGGGTCAGCCCCACGCCGGAGGCGTTCTCCCCGTTGACCACGGTGAAGGCAATGTTCTTCAGCTTCTGCAGGGGCCGCAGAACCTTTTCCAGGTGGCGGAGCCCCGGCTCCCCCACAACGTCGCCCACGGCGAGAATGTGATACCGCATATGGCCTCCCATTTCCAACTTACTTGCAAAGCGCGCCGAAGGGCGCCTTCCCCGCCCCGGAAGGACGGGCCGTCTCCCCACGGCTCTTGCCGTTTTTCAAACAGCTTGCTCATTATAGCATATCACACCCGGGAATTTCAATGCTTTGCTGAACCCAACCGCCCCGGCCGGCAAAATAAGGCGGCGGTTCCCCCTTTTCAAGGCCAAACAGATGTGCTATTATAAAGGCGGTTCCTCAAAATCCGGACTGCCCTGAGGGCCCGCCGCCCCGCCGCGGAGGACCCGTCCAGGGCGGCGGTTTGACGGGTTCAGGGTTCAAAACAACGAGAGGGGGCGCGGCCGTATGGACCGGGTAATTCTTCACTGCGACCTGAACAGCTTTTACGCCTCGGTGGAGCTTTTGAACCGCCCGGAGCTGCGGAGGCTTCCCGTGGCCGTGTGCGGGGACCCCGCTTCCCGCCACGGGATCATTCTGGCCAAGAACGATCCCGCCAAGCGCTTCGGCGTCCAGACGGCGGAAACCATCTGGCAGGCAAGGAAGAAGTGCCCGGAGCTGATCCTCCTGCCGCCCCATCACCGGCTGTACCGGGAGTACTCCCGGAGGGTCAACGCCGTTTACGACGAGTACACCGACCTGGTGGAGCCCTTCGGCATCGACGAGAGCTGGCTGGACGTGACGAACACCCTTCACCTGTTCGGCATGGAGGCCCCGGCCCTGGCGGACGCCCTCCGGCGGAGGGTGCGGAAGGAGCTGGGGCTGACCCTCTCCGTGGGAGTCTCCTTTAACAAGGTCTTTGCCAAGCTGGGAAGCGACTATAAAAAGCCCGACGCCACCACCGTGATCTCCCGGGAGAACTGGCGGGAGCTCGTCTGGCCCCTTCCGGCGGGGGATATGCTCTATGTGGGGCGGGCGGCGGGCCGGCTGCTGGGGCAGTACGGCGTCGGAACCATCGGGGAGCTGGCGGCCTGCCGCCGGGAGACGCTGGAAGAGCTGATGGGCAAGCTGGGGGGCCAGCTCCACGACTACGCCAACGGCCTGGACCGGGACCCGGTCCGCTCCCGGCACGAGCCGGAGCCGGTGAAGTCCGTCGGCAGCGGCACCACGTTTCCCAGGAACCTCACCACCCGGGACCAGGTGGCGGCGGGGATCAGCCTGCTGGCGGACGGCGTGGCCGCCCGCCTCCGCCGGGCGGGGCTTTACGCCGGAGGGGTCCATGTGACGGTCCGGGACCCGGCCTTTCACGACCGCTCCCGCCAGCGGCAGCTTCCCGCCCCGACCCACCTGATGCGGGAGATCTCCGCCGCCGCCCTGGCCCTGGCGGGGGAGCTGTGGAAGCCGCCGAGCCCCGTCCGGGCCCTGACGGTGACGGCCATTCATCTGACGCCGGAGGAGGAAACCTATGAGCAGACGGACCTCTTCACCGCCGGGGCCACTCCGGACCGGAGGCGGCAGGAGCGGCTGGAAGCCGCCGTGGACGGCATCCGGCGGCGGTACGGAAGCGGCTCCATTGCCTTCGGCGGCCTGACGCCGGAGGGGCCGGAGGACGGCGGGAGCTTTCGGAAAGAACACTAGCGGGTGTCTGAACATTGGCGGAATCTCCGCCGTTTGGGCATTCTGGCATGTTTCAAACCGGGCCTAAAGAAGCCGGCCCCGGCGGATATTCCGCCGGGGCCGGCTTTTAGCGGGCGTCTGCAAGCTCCCTAAACCGCGCTCTTGGGGGACCTTCCCCCCAAGGGGCACGCGCCGCCTGTAAGCGGCAAAGCCGCCAACGGGCAGCCGATCCCGCCGGAACGCGTCTCTTCGGCTTGGAATCCGTCGGGGTTCCCGTGTCAAAGCAGCGGCGTCCCGGCGGGAAGAGGCGCTTTGCGGCGGCGCTTTGACGGTTTTCAAACAGACTCTAGAGTCTGTTTGAAAACCTGCGAAATGCCGGATTCGGACGGATTTTTTTGCCAGGCAAGGCGATTTGACGCAGGAATCCTGGCGGATTTCAAGTCAAATCAACGCAGTCCTGGCGGAAAAAGACGCCCCAAGACGGCGTTCTGACGGTTTTCAAACAAGGCCTAGTCCCTGTCAATGTGATTTTGAATCCGCTGCATGATCATCTCCAGGGCCACCAGGTTGTGTCCCCCCTCCAGGACGATGATGTCGGCGTACTTCCGGGAGGGCTCCACATACTGCTCGTGCATGGGCTTCACCGTGGTCAGGTACTGGGTCACCACGGAGCGGAGGGTCCGCCCCCGCTCCTCCACGTCCCGGAGAGCCCGGCGGAGAATGCGCTCGTCCGCGTCGGTTTCCACGAAGATCTTGATGTCGAACATCTCCCGGAGCACGGGGTCCTGGAAAATCAGGATGCCCTCCACAATCAGGACCTTGGTGGGAAAAATTTCCACGGTCTGGTCCGTGCGGTTGTGGTCCACATAGGAGTAAACGGGGCATTGTATGGAGCGGCCCGCCTTCAGCTCCCGCAAATGCCGGATGAGCAGGTCCGTGTCGAAGGCGTCGGGGTGGTCGTAGTTCTGGAGAGCCCGCTCCTCATAGGTCTTGCCCTCCTGCCGCTTGTAATAGCTGTCGTGGCCGACGACGGTGACGTCGGGGCCAAAATGGTCCTTCAGGTGCCGGGTGAGGGTGGTTTTGCCGGAGCCCGTACCCCCGGCGATGCCGATGATGATGGCGCTCATGCCGGATACCTCCCGTCGGTTCAATTTTGATTCTCCAACATCCATTATATGGATTGCGCGCGAAAAAGCAAGGAGAACCGAGAAAGTTCACAAATTTTGGGGAGCTCGCACTTGACGGCGGCGAAAAAAGCAGTTATCATATAAAATACGACAGTATACGAAGCGGCAAGCTTCTTTATGACGACGATCACGTTGCGGGAGGACCGATATGGCAATGAAGCGCTGCCCCGTCTGCGGGGAGAGATATTCCGACACCTATAAAAACTGCCCGTTCTGCGAGGAAGAGGAGTACTGGGAGGAGGAGCAGCAGGAGCCTGCCCGCCGCCCCATTCTGCGGGAGGGAACCCGGAGCCCCGGCGGCCGGGGCGGGCGGAGCCCCTACAGCATTGTGACGCCCATTTTGATTGTATTGATCGTGCTGATGGCCCTGCTGCTGGTCTATCTGCTCTACGGGGACAAGCTCTTCGGCAAGGAGGGCAAGGACCCCGACGACAAGCCCGGCATTACGGAGCCCCAGGAGCCCGCCGTCACCCCCGGCACCACGCCCGCCGTCGACCCCAACGGGACCGGCGAACCGGACGCTTCCGGCGGCCCCTCCGGCACGGATGCGCCGGGAACCGGCGAACCCGGCACGGATACGCCGCCCGACACCGGCTCCATGCCTGAGGGAAGCGGAGACGCCGGAAACACCGGGACGGCCTCCGGCGGCGAAAGCGGCGGCATGAGCTACGCCGCGGCGGCAGCCCTGCCCAGGGGGCTGACCCTGAACCTCACGGACTTCACGGAGCCGGTTTCCAAGGGCACCGTCAAGCTCCGGGTTTCCGGCGGCACCGGCACCTATACCTGGATCAGCGAAAATCCCTCCATCGCCACCGTGGCCGACGACGGCACGGTAACGCTGGTGGCCAAGGGCACCACCAACGTCGTGGTCACCGACGGGAGCAAGCGGGCCATCTGCATTGTCCGGGTCACCGGAGGTTCCGCCCCGGCGTCCGGGGGCGGGACCGCCTCCCCCGCCCCCGGCACCTCCGCGCCGTCTTCTTCCGGCGGCAGCCTGCAGGCGGGCAGGGCCACGGTCATCAACGGCGGCAACGGCGTCCGGGTCCGCTCCGGCCCCGGCACCAACTATGACATTCTGGCCACGATTCCCAACGGCGGCTCGGTCCAGGTCGTCTCCAGCGCGGGGAACGACTGGTATGAGATTACCTTCACCGCCGTGGGCGGCGTGACGACCAGCGGCTATATGAAGGGCGAGTTCCTGTCCAACGGTTAAGCGCGGCAGTGCAGAAAGACATCCCCGGACCTTGTCCGGGGATGTCTTTGTTTGCCGGGCTATGCAAATTGTGCGGGCCCTTGAAGAAGCGCTTCGGAGGACTTTATGCCGGAAGCGGCGAGGAACCCTTTTCGGGTTTCCCGTTCCTCTCCCTGAAAGGGCCTATCCCGTGTTTCACCGGCCCTCCGTTCTGTGGGTTTATAGTCAGCACAGTTGAAAAGAGTCCAAAGGATTCTTTTCAATACGGCGCTGTTTTACAGCGCCGTAAGCCGCGTGAGCGGCTCACGGTGCTTGACTTCATAGGAAACGCACAGGCGCTTTGCGCCCCGGCGGGCCTATGGCCCGCCGGTTGAAAAGAAGTGTATGCTTCTTTTCAACTGCGTTGACTATACGGGCGCCCCTCCAGCTCCGCCATGCTCCGCTTGAACTGGACGGCAAACATGGAGGCGGTGGCGCTCACTGCCAGGAAGTCCGCCACCGGCTCCGCCAGGAAGACGGCGAAGGCCTTATCGGCAAAGAAGTTCGGCAGGATGTAGATCAGGGGAATCAGCAGGATGATCTTCCGCAGCACCGCCAGGAAGAGGGAGGTCTTGGCGTTCCCCAGGGCCACAAAGGTCTGCTGGCAGGCGATCTGGATGCCGAAGAGGCAGGTAGTGCCCATATAGATCCGAAGAGCCCAGGCGGCGTAGTCCACCAGCGCCGGGTTGTTGTTGAAGATCTGCACAAAGAACCGGGGGAACAGCTGCACCACCGCCCAGAGGACCGCCGAATAGACGACGCAGGACTTCAGCAGGCAGCCGAAGGCATCCCGCACCCGCTGGGAATTCCGCGCGCCGAAGTTGTAGCTGACGATGGGCTGGGCCCCCTGGCTCAGGCCCTGGAGGGGCATCATGGCGAACTGCATCACGCTGGTCAGCACCGTCATGGCTCCCACCGCCACGTCCCCGCCGTACTTCAAGAGCGACGAGTTGAAGCACACGGCGATGAGGCTCTCCGTGGACTGCATGATGAAGGGGGACAGCCCCAGAGCCAGGCAGGGCAGAAAGACCTTGGGCCGGGGCCGGAGGTCCTGCTTCCGCAGCCGCCATTTCGTCCGGGGCCCGGTGAGAAAGCGGAGGACCCACGCGGCGGAAACCGCCTGGGAGAGGATGGTGGCCAGGGCCGCTCCCCGGACGCCCATGCCAAGCCCGAAGATGAAAATGGGGTCCAGCAGCGTGTTCAGCCCCGCGCCGATGAGGACGGTTTTCATGCTGACGGTGGTGAAGCCCTGGGCGGTGATGTAGGCGTTCATGCCCAGGGTCACCTGGACGAAGAGGGTGCCCAGGGAGTAGATTTTCATATAGTCCAGGGCATAGCCGATGGTGTTTTCGCTGGCGCCGAAGGTCCGCAGCAGGGGCTCCGCAAAGCCCTGAAACACCGCCGTCAGCACGGCGGCGGTCAGCACCAGCAGGGTGAAACTGTTGCCCATGATCCGCTGGGAGCCCTCCAGGTCCCCCCGCCCCTCCTGGATGGAGGCCCGGGGCGCGCCGCCCATGCCCACCAGCGCCGCGAAGGCGGAAATGATCATAATCACCGGCAGGCAGACCCCCACGCCGGTGAGGGCCAGGGCCCCCACGGTGTCCACCGGCTGCATGTGGCCGATGTAGACCCGGTCCACCAGGTTGTACAGCATATTCACAATCTGTGAGGTGATGGTGGGCAGGGCCAGGGAGAACAGCAGCCTGCTCACCTTCCCGCTGCCAAGGTCCACGCTTCTTTGATTCATGGCAAACGCTCCTTTTCCGCGCCCAGTTCCTCCGTCTCCCGCAGCACCCGCTCCAGCAGGTTCAGGAACACGGCCTGTTCCTCCTCCGTCAGCCCCGCCAGCAGCCGCCGCCCGCAGGCGGTCTGGACCGCCTGGGCCTCCCGGGCCAGGGGCGCGCCCTTTTCGGTAATTTCCAGGTGAATGATCCTCCGGTCCTCCCCGTCGGCCCGGCGGGCCAGGAGGCCCCGGCCCGTCAGAACCTCCACCGCCTGGGAAACCTGGGATTTCACAATTCCCCGCAGCTCCGTCACATCCCGGGCCGTATCCTGCCCGGGGTGGTTCGCCAGGAAGAGAAGGACGTGGATTTCCCGCATGGACAGCCCCGTCCGCTCCAGCAGAGGGAGAAACTGCCGGTCGTAGTATTTCCCAAATTTTCGGGGCAGGCGGATCAATTGGGCAATGGTAAGCATGCCCCGCCTCCTTTTTTGTTCTTTTTTAAACCGTTCTATTTAGAACTATATAAATATAGCACAGCGCCCCGCTCCTGTCAAGAGAGGGCCGCAAATTTGACAAACATGGATTTCTGTGCTAGAATCTGCTTTCAAATCGGCGGAATGCCGGATAGGGGCGGATTTTTTGCCGGGCAAGGCGGTTTGACGCAGGAATCCCTGACGGATTTCCAGGCAGATCAACGCCGTCCCGGCGGAAAAACGTCCCCGGACGGTGTTTTGACGGTTCTAGGGTCTGTTGTGGGGAGACACGCAAAACGTAATTGAAGAATCTTGAAAGACACGGTTTTATCT
>CANPTW010000002.1 GCA_947577075.1 uncultured Oscillibacter sp.
GAGAACCCCGACGGCACCTACTTCGGCGACCACTACAAGTGGCGGCTCATGCGCTCCAACGGCGTGAGCGAGGATTACGTCACCGGCTCCAAGCCTGCCTTTGAGCGCTTTATGAAATTCGCCGAGACCCTGGTAAAGGCCATCGGCAACCCCATGGTCCACTGGTGCAACCTGGAGCTCCGGCAGTTCTTCGGCTACGACAAGCCCCTGACCCCGGAGACTGCCCGGGAGTGCTGGGACTTCTGCAATGAGAAGCTGCGGACGGACCCCAATCTCACCGTCCGAGGCATCATCCAAAAGGCCAACGTGGACATGATCGGCACCACCGACGATCCGGTGGACTCCCTGGAGTGGCACGAGAAAATCGCCGCCGACTTCTCCATCCGGGTCAAGGTCTGCCCCTCCTTCCGGCCGGACAAGGCTATCAATATCTCCAAGCCCGGCTTTGCGGAGTACATGGGCAAGCTGGCGGCCAGCGTCGGCAGAGACAGCCTGAACAGCGTGGAGGAGGTTTGCGCCGCCCTGTCGGAGCGGCTGGAGTTCTTCGTCAGGCTGGGCTGCCGGGCCAGCGACCACGGCCTGGACTACGTGCCCTTCCGCCCCTGCTCCCTGGAGGAGGCCGACGCTGCCTATCGGAAGGCCATGAAGGGCGAGGCCCTGACCCTGGAGGAGGCCGAGGGCTATCAGACGGCCATCCTCCTGCACCTGGGCCGGGAGTACCACCGCCTGGGCGTCGCCATGCAGATCCACTATTCCTGCCTGCGGAACATGAACGCCCGGATGTATGCCAAAATGGGTCCGGACACCGGCTTCGACATGATCGCTCAGAACAGCTGCGGCGGAAGCATCGCCCAGCTCCTCTCCGCTCTGGACGAGAAGGGGGAGTGCCCCAAGGCCATCCTCTACTCCCTGAATCCGGCGGACAACGCCCAGCTGGGGACCCTCCTGGGCTGCTTCCAGTCCGACGAGATCCCCGGGAAGATCCAGCACGGCTCCGCCTGGTGGTTCAACGACACCAAGAGCGGCATGGAGGAGCAGATGAAGTCCCTGGCAAACCTGGGCCTCTTGGGGAATTTCGTAGGGATGCTGACGGACTCCCGGTCCTTCCTCTCCTACGCCCGGCACGACTACTTCCGGCGCATCCTCTGCAATCTCATCGGCGGCTGGGTGGAAAACGGCGAGTACCCCAACGACGATAAGGCCCTGCGGGAGATCGTGGAAGGCGTGTGCTATACCAACGCCGAGCGGTACTTCGGCCTGTAAAAAAGGAGCTTTCAAACCATGGAAATCAACGCGCGGGAGCGGCAGGAGAACCGGCTGCTCCGCAACACCCTGTTTGTCTTCTTCGTCAGCGGCGCGGCCTCTCAGCCCCTGGGGTCCTTCATCCCCTTTCTGCGGGAAACCTACGGGTTCAGCTACGACCTCTCCGGCATCCTGCTCTCCTGCCAGTCGGTGGGGAACCTGCTGGCCGTCCTGGCGGCCGGGTTCCTCCCGGTCTGGCTGGGACGGCGGAGGGCCATTCTGACCACCGCCGTCTGGATGGCCCTGGGTTATCTGATTTTTGCCAGCGGTATCGGGACCCCGGCGCTGCTCATCGCCGCCTGCCTCATGACCGGCGTGGCCCGGGGCGGGAACTCCAACTTTTCCAACACCATGATTTCCACCCTCCCCGGCGACAAGGCCACCCGGGGCTATAACCTGCTCCACGGCTGCTTTGCCATCGGCGCGCTGCTGAGCCCCCTGCTGCTGATCTTCTGCGCGGGGCGCTGGCCCGGGATGGGCTGGCGGATCGTGGCGGGCGTCCTTTGCTTTCTGTGCGTCAGCCAGCTGGCGGTGTACGCCTTGATGCCCCTGCCGCCGGAGAAGCTCGAGAGGTCCCTGAAGTCCGTGGATTACAGCTTCCTCAAGGTCCGGCAGTTCTGGCTGGGGGCGGCGATGCTGCTCTTTTACATCTCCACGGAGTACGCCATCGTGGGCTGGCTGGTGACTTATTTCCAGGACATCGGCATTCTGAGCCCGGACCACTCCCAGATGATGAACAGCCTCCTCTGGCTGGTCATCTTCCTCGGGCGCATGGTGGGCGCGGCCGTCACCGGAAAGATTTCGCAAAGCCGCCTGCTGCTCATAGACGGCGTGGGCCTCTTCGCCTTCTTCCTGGTCATGTTCTTCAGCCGGACGCCGGGCCCCATCATCCTGGGCCTGGTGGGCGTGGGCTTTTTCATGGCCACCATCTACCCCACGGCCTTCGCCTTCGGCAGCGGCGCGATCCGGGGCAACGACCTGGGGTGCAGCATCATGATTTTCACGGGCAGCGCCGGGGGCATCATCACCCCCGCCCTGGTGGGCTTCGTGGCGGAGTCGGCGGGCATCCGGGCCGGAATGGGGCTGATTGTGGCCTATACCGCTTTGCTTCTGGTTTCCATCATCCTGAGCGTATTGAGCGTACGGACAAAAAGAGGAGAATAACATGGACCGTTTAAGTTACAAGACCCTGTCAAAGCAGGGCTATGCCGGGTATCTGCTCCGGGAGGCCCCGGAGCGGGTGCTGCAATTTGGCGAGGGGGGCTTCCTCCGGGCCTTCGCGGAGCCCTTCGTCGACGAGATGAACGAAAAGGCCGGATTCAACGGCAAGGTGGTCCTGGTCCAGCCCCGGGGCGGGCACCCGGAGATTTCCCGGGCCTTTCAGGACCAGGACGGGCTGTACACCCTGATTCTCCGGGGCCGGGAGAACGGGGAGGCCGCCACCCGGACCCGGGTGATTTCCTGCGTCTCCCGCTGCCTGGACCCCAAGGCGGACTGGGGCGCCCTGCTGGACTGCGCAAAAAACCCGGACCTTCGCTTTCTCCTGTCCAACACCACCGAGGCGGGCATTGCCTTTGACCCTGCCTGCAAGCGGGACGACGCGCCCCCGGCCGGCTTCCCGGCAAAGCTCACGGCCTTTTTATACCGGCGCTATCAGGAGGGACTTCCCGGCTTCTGGATTCTTCCCTGCGAGCTGAACGACCACAACGGGGACCTCCTGCGGGAGTGCGTTTTGAAATACGCGGAGCTGTGGGATCTGGGCAGGGATTTTACGGACTGGCTGCAACGGGAGAATCACATCTGCTCCACCGTGGTGGACCGCATCGTCACGGGGTATCCCAAAGCGGAGGCGTCTGCCCTCTGCCAGGAATTGGGGTATGAGGACGCCCTGCTGGACACCGGCGAGGTCTTCGCCTCCTGGGTCGTGGAGGCCCCGGAGGGATTGGCGAAGGAGCTGCCCTTCCGGGCGGCGGGCCTGCCCATCCAACTGGTGGAGGACCACGTGCCCTATAAGCAGCGCAAGGTCCGCATCCTGAACGGGGCCCACACCTCCATGGTGCTGGCGGCCTTTCTGGCGGGCCGGAACATCGTCCGGGAGTGCATGGAGGACAAGGCCGTCCATGACTTCATGAACCGGACGGTTTATGAAGAAATCATCCCCACCCTGGACCTTCCCCGGGAGGAGCTGGAGAACTTTGCCGCCGCCGTCACGGAACGGTTCAACAACCCCTATATTGACCACGCTCTTCTCTCCATCGCCCTGAACTCCACCGCCAAGTGGAAGGCCCGTGTCCTGCCCAGTCTGACGGAGTACGTCCGGCGTATGGGAAGGCTGCCGCAGTGCCTTACCTTCTCCTTCGCCGCCTATATTGCCTTTTACCACAACGCCAAAGAGCGGGGCGAGGGCTGCCTGATTGGCGATCGGAACGGCGAAGCCTATGAAGTCAAGGACGATGCTTGGGTACTGGATTTCTACTATGACCACCGGAACGACGGCCCCCAAGAGATTGCCCGGGCCGTCGTTCGGAACGCGGATATGTGGGACGGAGTACTGGAAGCCCTGCCTGCCTTTGAAAGCGCGGTTACCGCCTGCCTGGAGCGTATAGAGGCCATGGGTATGTACGAGTCCTTAAAGGGGTGCCTGCAATGAAGCTGATTCAAATTCACTCCGGCGACAACGTGGCGGTGGCCCTGGAGGACATCACCCGGGGCGAAGCTCTGGAAATGGGGGGCTTGACCGCCCTGGAGGACGTTCGCCGGGGGCACAAGATTGCCCTGCGGCCTATTCCCGCCGGGGGAGATGTTGTAAAATACGGCTGCGTCATCGGACAGGCGAGGGAGGATATCCCCGCCGGCGCCTGGGTCCACGTCCACAACGTTCGTACCGGCCTTTCCGAGGGCGGAAGCTATGCCTATGACCACAAGACCTTTCCTCTGCCGGAGACTGCGCCCCGGACCTTCCGGGGCTTCCGGCGGCCGGACGGCCGGGCGGCTGTCCGCAACGAGCTGTGGATTATCCCTACCGTGGGCTGTGTCAACTCCATTGCCGGGCGGCTGGTCCGGGAAAACCAGCACCTGGTTTCCGGCTCTGTCGAAGGGCTCTATACCTTTCCCCATCCCTTCGGGTGCAGCCAGATGGGGGGCGACCACGCCCAGACCCGGAAGCTGCTGGCGGCCCTGGCCCGGCACCCCAACGCCGGGGGTGTGCTGGTGCTGGGCCTGGGCTGTGAGAACCTGACGATGGACCAATTCAAGGAGGAGCTGGGCCCCTGGGACGACAGGCGGGTGAAGTTCCTCCTCTGCCAGGAGGCGGAGGATGAGTTCGCCGCCGGGGCCGCTCTGCTGAAGGAATTGGCGGACTACGCCAAGACCTTCCGGCGGGAGACTATTCCCGCCGGCGAGCTGGTGGTGGGCATGAAGTGCGGCGGGTCTGACGGGCTGTCCGGCATCACCGCCAATCCTACGGTGGGCCGCTTTTCCGATCGCCTCATTGCCCTGGGAGGCTCCACGGTCCTCACGGAGGTGCCGGAGATGTTCGGCGCGGAGGGCATCCTCTTCGACCGCTGCGCCGACGAGACCGTCTTCCAAAAGGCCGTGGGCATGGTGGAGAACTTCAAGCGGTATTTCACCAGCCACGGCCAGGTGGTCTATGAGAACCCCAGCCCCGGCAACAAGGCGGGGGGCATCACCACCCTGGAGGACAAGTCCTGCGGCTGCGTCCAGAAGGGCGGCAGCGCCCAAATCGTGGACGTGCTGGGCTATGGCGAGGCCGTGACCCGGAAGGGCTTGAACCTCCTCAGCGGCCCGGGGAACGACCTGGTGTCCGCCACGGCCCTCACCGCCGCCGGGGCGCATCTGATTTTGTTTACCACCGGCCGGGGCACGCCTTTTGGGGCGCCGGCTCCCACGGTGAAAATTTCCACCAATACCGCCCTGTATGAGAAAAAGGGCGGCTGGATCGACTTTAACGCGGGCTCCGTGGCCCAGGGGGAGCCCCTGGACAGTGCGGGTGAGCGGCTGCTGGATTTTGTTTTGGAAATTGCCGGAGGAAGACCGACGAAGAACGAGCAGCGGGAAGCCCGGGAAATCTCCATCTGGAAAGACGGAGTTGTTCTCTGATTATGTTTTGTAAGGATCAGAACGGCTGCCGCCATTCCTGCTTTTTCTATTCGGCTTCCTTCCGGCCTTTCTGTGAACGCGTACAGAGTTCCGCCTCCTTAAATCACATCGACTGTACGGTTCTGCTTCGCTGTCCCCGGTAAACCCCCAGGACGGCGAAAGCGGAGACGACTCCCAAAACGAAAGCCGCCATAACCGGATAGCTGACATACATTCCGAACACATTGAAACCCTTATATCCGCCGAACACCTCTTTCATCAGCGTGACATTTGCCAGCCCGAAATCCACCAGCGCCCCAAGCCTCTGTGTCACGGTATCGCCCATCGCCGCCAGCCCTACATTCACAAACAAAATCGCCAGACTGACCCCCGCCGTCCCCATCCGGCTTTTCATGCGGGAGGAAATCAAACAGATAACCAGGCTATAGACCGCGCCGGTAAAAATGAGCCATGCGGCCCCAACCGCGGCAAGCTGCCAGACCTTCCAGGGGAACATGGACCGGGCATAGGTGGGAATGGACTGGATGGCGGCGTCCCAGCCGTGGAAGCTCCCATGGGGCAGAAAACCGAACAGAAACGTAGCGGCCAGATACAGCGCTACCACAACCGCGGAGGCGGCGAGGACGCTCAGAAGCTTTGCCGTGACGATTTTCCGCCTGCCGTACCGGGCGCTTAAAATCAGGTTGTCCATGCCGCTGGAGCATTCCACGGCGAACACCGGGGCAATGACAAAGGTCAGCGGCACAAACAGCAGGAACTGCATCATATGCTCCCCCCAGTTGTTGAACAGATTTTCCCACAATAGAGCGCCCACAAACTCCGGCTCTCCCAGTTTTTCCAGCCGTTCCAGGGCGGCGGACAGTTCCCGGTAGTCAGAGGCATCCTGTTTTCCCTGGCGTTTCAATTCCGCGAGCTTCCCTTGCAGAAGGGCGATGCCATAGGGTTCCTCGGCGCTCTCCGGCGGCGTGCCGTTCCAATATTCCTCCACTCGTTCGGCATAGGCATGGTAGTTCACCGCCAGAATGATCTCCGGCCGGTCTTTGACGCTCCGGGCAATCATCCGGGCGTCTGTGCCGTACCGGGCGCTGACCTCCTGATAAATTTTCTCCGCTTCCGCGGCTTTTTCACTGTCAAAGGGACCTTCCCAGCCGGCGGCTAAATCCTCGTAAGCGCGGTAGCTGTCATTACCGCCGATCAGGAACACGGTGGAGGTCAGGCCGACCACGCTGTAAAGAACGAACAGGCACAGCAGCAACAGCAGGGTCTTTCTGTTGAGCAGCAGCTTTCGCAGTTCAAATCGGAACAGAGACATGGCGTTACCTCCCGGCCCTTTCAGGCAAGTAGTTGAAAAGATACAGATAGGCGTCCTCCAGCGTGGGTACGGCCTGCACCGCGTCAGGAACAGGCTTTGTGTCCGAAATGATGCGGACCTCCATGCGGCCGCCTTTCGCCCGGACGTTGCTGATGACCGCCCGGTTTTGATAGGCTATCAGCTGTTCGGCGGGCATCTCCTCCAGCCAGACCTTGCCCTCCATCATTTGGACATATGCTCCGCCGGTGCGGATGTGCTGGATGGTCCCGTACTCCATCATCATGATCCGCGCGGCAATATGCTCCACGTCGGATACGATATGAGTGGAGAGCAGCACCAGACGGTCCTCCGCGTAGGCGGAGATGATGTTGCGGAACTTGATCCGCTCATAGGGGTCCAGGCCGGAGGTGGGTTCGTCCAGAATCAGAATCTCCGGGTCGTCCAGAAGGGCCTGGGCAATGCCCAGCCTGCGCTGCATCCCACCGGAATAGGCGGCGCATTTCCGTTTCAGATCATCCCAAAGGCCGACGCTGCGGGCCAGTTCCTCAATCCGCTTTTTTGCCCGGGCTTTTTCCATCCCTTTCAGCGCCGCCGAGTATTCCAGGTAATCCCTGCCGGTAAAGTCGCCGTAAAAGCGGACATCCTGGGGCAGATAGCCGATCTTCGCCCGGTATTCATCCCCCACGGTGCGAATGTCCTTTCCGTCATACAGGACACGCCCATTGGTGGGGCGCAGCACGTCGGCCAGTATCCGAATCAGGGTGGTCTTACCCGCCCCATTGGGACCCAGCAGACCGTAGACCCCCGCCCCCATGGTGAGGGAAATCCCCTTCAGGACCTGCTTGCTCTTGTAGCTTTTTGTGACAGCTTCCAGTTGCAATTCCATAAGTTACCTCCTGGCCGCGGCCCCGCCGCCCCGCATCCCTGCGGCGACCTTGACGGTGGAGAAGTCCGCCCGGTCAAATTTGCGGACGCACAGCACGAAGAAAAATGCCCCGATCAGGGTGGTGATGGCCAGCCCCATCAGCGGCGTGATGACGAATCCGCCAATCGAGAACGCCATACCCTGTTCTACAAGTTCCTTCGTGCCCAGCGTGTGCGCCCCGAGGGCAATGTAGCGGAAAATGGAGGTCGTATAGGTCAGCGGATTCAGGTAGACGATGGGCAGGAGAAAACCGGGGATCATGGTGGTGGGGATATACGCGCCGGAAACAAAGGTCAGGGGCATCATGATCATGGAGCTGATGGTCTGGAAGGCGGGGGAGTTGCGGGAAACCGTGGCCAGAAACAGGCCGACGGCGCTGAATGTCATAGCGGAAACCAGCATCACCGCCGCCAGCAGCAGGATTTGCAGGACGCCCGCCCGCAGGCCGAGCACGATGCCGCAGATCATGGTAATGACGCCTTGCAGCGCGGCAATGACCGCGCCGGACAGAATGTGCCCCATGGAAATCTGCGTCCGTGGAATAGGCGCTACCAGAATCTCTTTCATGTAGCCGCTGGAAATGTCGGTCAGAATATCCGAGGAATTGTTGACGCTGACCTGGAACACGCTCATGATAATCACGCCGGAAATCAGGTAAGGCATGGGGGCGTCCAGGCCGCTCATGGAGGATTTCATCAGAAACGAAAACATCACCAGCATGAACATGGACATAAACAGGGCGCCGAATACCCGCCCCTTGCTTCGGACATAATTCAGCAGATTCCTCTGCACAATCGCTGTAATTGGGTTCATTCTCGAATCTCCTTTCCGGTTATCGCCAGGAACACCTCGTTCAGCGTCCCGCTTTTCACTTCAAAATCCATAATCTCGCTCCTGTGCGCCGATAAGATATCCAAGGCGGCAGACGCTTTTTTCGTGTGGAACGTCAGCTTGTTTTCGATTTTCCGATAGGGAACATCCCGCTCCTGCAGCGCAGATTCCAACGGTTCGGTCCGGGTGCAGACGACGTCCACCTCTGTGCCGGTATATTGATGCTTCAAATTCTCCGGCGTGTCGTGCGCGACGATTTTGCCGTGGTCCATAATGACGACCTGGGAACAGACCTCCGCCTCGTCCATATAGTGGGTGGTCAGGAAGATGGTCATATTCTTTTGCTTCTGGAGCCGCTGAATGTATTCCCACACATTGGCCCTGGTCTGCGGGTCCAGGCCGGTGGTGGGTTCGTCCAGAAACAGCACCTTTGGGTCGTGGACCAGCCCTCTGGCGATCTCGGCCCGCCGCTTCATGCCGCCGGAGAGACTCCCCACCGCCGCCCGCCGCCACTCCGTCAGCTCCACCAGATCAAGGGCAAAAGCAATGCGCTCCCGCACCTCGTTCTTCGGCACCTTGTAGAAGGCGCAGTGGTATTTCAGGTTTTCCTCCACGGTCATCTGAGCATCCAGGGTGGAATCCTGGAAGACGATGCCGATGTCCTTCCGCACCAGACCGCGCTCCCTGGAAACATCGTGGCCGTTGATGGTCAGCGTGCCCTCCGTTTTGTCCAGGATGGTACACAGGGTATTGATGGTCGTGCTTTTGCCCGCACCGTTGGGGCCGAGGAACGCGAAGATACTGCCCTCGTCCACGGTGAAGGAAATGTCGTCCACCGCCGTAAAATCCCCGTACCTTTTCGAGAAATGCTCCACTTGTATGATTGGGTTCATGCTGCTGCCTCCTAACAAAAAATGAAGTCCTATGCGGGCAAACCCGCATAGGACTTATCTCTATAGAACTCTATAGCGCCTTGGGTATTCGGTTGTCTTTTCAGGACGTCACCGCCAGATATCGCCCAGCTCAATCAGCTTGGCCTGGATGCGGACGTAGGCTTTCGCATCCTCCTCGCCCAGCGCCTCCAGCATTTTTGACACCGCGTGGATCATTCCGGTCCTGCGCTCCTCCACCAGGGTGACGCCCTTTTCGGTCAAGCTGACAATGACCTGCCGGCTGTCTGCCGGATCGGGGGTCCGCGTCACCATACCCTGGCCCTCCAGGGATTTCAGCATGGCCGCGACCCTCGCCGTGGTCAGCATCAGCGCCCGGCTCATGTCCTTGGGGTATGCCTGATTTCCGTTGGCCGCCAGATAGTTCAGCGCCAGGACCTCGCCCCTGACGGCTTGGGCCATGGTCCGCTCCATCTTGATCTGGGGCGCGGCGGCCCGCAGGTCAATGAGCTGGATTGCCAGTTGGGTGTAGTCCATGGCGCGCCGCCTCCCTCATCCAATTGCTAACTTTGTTAGATATAATAGCACGGTTTTTTCCCGCTGTCAATAGTGAAAAGGGAGTCTCTTTTATTTTGCCGGTCAAGCTTTGGCGATTCCACAAAAACGAATTGACAAGCAGTCTGCACCGTGCAATAATCAAAGCGATAAGTCGATACCCGGAGATGAGAGCACGATTATGGAAAATATAATTTTCAGAAGAGCGCATAGAGAGGAAATGCCCAGGATTATGGCAATGCAGGCGGATGTGTTCAGCGGTGAGCAGGGAATCCCCAGTGAAGATGTTGATGCATTTATGGCGAAGGAACCTGTCTGCTGGTGCGCTGAATCCGGTGGGAAGCTATACGCTGCGGCTGCGGCCTGGAAAGAAAACGACGAAGTCCACTGGGGCCGGTTTGTGGTGTTTCCGGCCGTACGGGGACTGCATATCGGGACCAGGCTGGCAAGATTTTCTTTTGCCGAGTTGTTTCATGAGGGCGTCGATAAAATATACATGGACGCCCGTGACACAACGGTAAAAATTGTCTGCGGCATGGGTGGCAAAATTGTCGGGGAACCCTATAAATTCTATGAGGGGAATGTGACCCCGGTCATTTTAACAAAAGACGATTTTACAAAAGCGTAATGACATCGACATTTCCAATTTTCCGGGCGGTCACAAGCAAAGTGTGGCCGCCTGATTTTTTGTGCGCTGGCCAACGCGCCCTCCGATCCTCGCTCAAAAGCCCGGCCCCGGACCCGGCGGCGCCTACTGCAAAAAATCGCAACATTGGGTTAATTTTACGTAAAGACTGCCGGACGATTTCCAGGTATGATAAATCTGCAAGGGGAAAAATCCCCGGCCGAAAAACAGAATTTGGAGGATGCAGAACATGAAGAAGATTTTTGCCTTGCTGCTGACGCTGGTGATGGTCCTGGCCCTGGCGGCCTGCGGCAGCCAGCCCGCAAACGACCCTGCCCCGGCGCCAAGCGACGGCGGACAGACCGATACCCCCGCTCCGCCCCCCGCGCCCGAAAACACCAAGCTGGTAGTGGGCTTTGCTCAGATCGGCCAGGAGTCCGGCTGGCGGGACGCCGAGACCAACGACGTCCAGTGGTACGCCGCCCGCAACACCGACACCGTGGAGCTCCACTTCGCCGACGCCCAGCAAAAGCAGGAGAACCAGATCAAGGCCATCCGCAGCTTCATTGAGATGGGCGTGGACGTGATCGCTTTCCCGCCCGTGGTGGAAACCGGCTGGGAGGCCGTCCTGACCGAGTGCCAGGAGGCGGGCATCCCCGTCATCCTGGTGGACCGGGGCATTGACGCCAACACAGACGACAGCCTGTACACAACCATGATCGCCTCCGACCACGTGTGGGCCGGCGAACAGGCCGCCATCGCCATGAACGACCTGCTGGGCGGCAGCGGCGTCGTGGTGGAGCTGGAGGGCACCGTGGGCGCCTCCGCCGCCGTGCAGCGCAAGCAGGGCTTTGACGAGTACATGGCCGCCAACTGCTCCGGCATCGAGATCGCGGCCTCCCAGACCGGCGATTTCACCCGCGCCCAGGGCAAGGAGGTCATGGAGTCCTTCCTGAAGACCTATGACAAAATCGACGGTGTGTTCTGCCACAACGACGACATGGCCCTTGGAGCCATCGAGGCCATCAAGGAAGCCGGACTGAAGCCCGGCGTGGATATCAAAATCGTGGGCGTGGACGGCGTAAAGGGGGCTTTTGAGGCCATCCTGGCCGGGGAGATGAACTGCACCGTGGAGTGCACTCCCATCCTGGCCAACCAGATCTTTGACACCGCCGCCAAGCTGAAAGCGGGCGAGTCCGTGGAGAAGTGGATCATGTCTGCCGATGAGGTCTATACTTCCGACCGGGTCACCGAGGACGTGGTCGCGGGCCGCGCGTACTGATCCCAGCGGCACGGTCCGTCTGAAATAGAAACCAGGCCTCCGGTCCGAGCCGATTTTCGGCCGGCCCGGAGGCCCGTTGCATAAGGAGGGTTCGCTTTGGAACAAGACAGCCTGCTTGTGATGGAACACATCCACAAACGCTTCCCCGGCGTCGTCGCCCTGAACGACGTGCAGTTCCGCCTGCGCGCCGGGGAAATTCACGCCCTGCTGGGGGAAAACGGCGCAGGCAAATCCACGCTCATCAAGGTGCTGACCGGGGTGGAGCATCTGGACGGCGGCACGGTGACCATGGAGGGGACGCCCATCTCCGTCAAATCCCCCCTGGAGGCCCAGAGGCAGGGCATCAGCACCGTCTACCAGGAGGTCAATCTCTGCCCGCACTTGAGTGTGGCGGAAAATATCTACGCCGGGCGGGAGCCAATTAAATTCTGCAAGATCGACTGGAGGACCATCAATCAAAAGTCCAAGGAGCTGCTGAAGCAGTTCGATCTGGATATTGACGTCACCGCCAAGCTGGACAACTATTCCGTCGCCGTCCAGCAGATGATTGCCATTGCCCGGGCGGTGGACGTCCAGGCCAAAATTCTGATTCTGGACGAACCCACCTCCAGCCTGTCCACTGCCGAGGTGGAAAAGCTCTTCCAGATTATGAGCATGCTGAAGGATCGGGGCTTGGGAATCGTTTTCGTCACCCACTTTCTGGACCAGGTTTACGCCGTCACCGACCGGATCACCGTTCTGCGCAACGGGGAATATGTGGGCACCTACAACACGGCGGAGCTGCCCAAGGTGGAGCTGATCGGCAAGATGATCGGCAAGGAATATGAGGCTCTGGAGAGCACGCCCCCCGCCGCCGCTCAGGACAGCGAGGCGGAGGAGTTCCTCCGGCTGGAGCACGCGGGAACGGGCAGCATCTCCGATGTATCGTTCAGCCTGAAACGGGGCGAGGTCAGCGGGTTCTCCGGTCTGCTGGGCTCCGGCCGCAGCGAGATTGCCCGGCTGCTCTTCGGCGCGGACCGGCACACCTCCGGCAAGGTCTGTATCGAGGGTAAGGAGTGCAGCCTGAAAGATCCGCTGGAGGCCATCCGGCACGGCATCGCTTTCTGCTCCGAGAACCGGAAAACGGAGGGAATCATCGGCGATTTGA
Source organism: uncultured Oscillibacter sp. (assembly GCA_947577075.1). Lineage (GTDB taxonomy): Bacteria > Bacillota > Clostridia > Oscillospirales > Oscillospiraceae > Oscillibacter. The sequence continues at coordinate 12,989 of CANPTW010000002.1, forward strand.
CCATCCGGGAGAACATCATTATTGCCCTCCAGGCCAAGCGTGGATTGGGCAGGGTGATCGGCTACAGCGAGGCCCAGCAGATTGCCGACCGTTTTATCGAGGAATTGGCCATCAAAACGCCTTCCGCCGACCAGCAGATCAAGAACCTCTCCGGCGGCAATCAGCAAAAAGTCCTGCTGGCCCGCTGGCTGGCCACGGACCCGGACCTGCTGATTCTGGACGAACCCACCCGGGGCATCGACATCGGGGCCAAGGCGGAAATCCAGAAGGTAGTCATGAGACTGGCCCAGGAGGGCATGAGCTGCGTGTTCATCTCCTCTGAGATGGAGGAGATGCTGCGCTGCTGCAGCCGGATGTACGTTCTGCGGGACAAGGAAATCGTAGACGAGCTGACCGGGGAGGCCATCAACGAGCACCACATTATGCAGATCATCGCGGGAGAGGGGGAGACGGTAAATGAAGAAGTTTAAAAACAGGATGGAGTTTCGCCCCTTGCTGTCGCTGATCGTCATTCTCGTGGCCTGCGGCATCCTCTCCGGCGGCAGCTTCTTTTCCCTGCAAATCGTGGACGGGCACCTGTACGGCCGTCTGATCGACATCCTTCGAAACGGCAGCCGTTACATGGTTCTGGCTACCGGCATGACCATGGTCCTGGCCACCGGCGGCACGGACATCTCCGTGGGCTCCGTCATGGCCATCTCCGGCGCGCTGGCCTGCTCCATCGTGGACATGCGCATCCTGCCGGGCTTGGGCGGAAACACCCTGGCGGCGGTGGTCATCGCCCTGGCTGTGGGGGCCTTGTGCGGGGCCTGGAACGGCTTTTTGGTTGCGAAGCTGAAGGTGCAGCCCATCGTGGCCACCATGATCCTGATGACGGCGGGCCGGGGCATTGCCCAGCTGATTGCCGACGGGAAAATCGTCACCATCACCTCCGACTCCTACTACTACATCAACGGCGGCTATATCCTGGGCCTGCCCTTCCCCCTGTACATCGCCGCGTTCATGCTGATTGCCGCCCTGCTTATCACCAAGAAGACGGCTTTCGGCCTGGCGGTGGAGGCCATCGGCGTCAACTCCCGGTCCGCCCGGCTGGCGGGCATCAAGGTGGACCGGAACATCTGGCTCATCTACATTTTCTGCGGCGTCTGCGCGGCCATCGCCGGGCTGATTGAGTCCGCCGGTATCAAGGGCGCGGACTGCAACAACTGCGGGCTGATGATTGAGATGGACGGCATCCTGGCGGTAGCCATCGGCGGGACGTCCCTCTCCGGCGGCCGGTTCAGCCTGATTGCCAGTATCATCGGGGCCCTGGTGGTCCAGACCATCACCACCATGATTCTGGCCTTCGGCGTTGCGCCCGAGGTCATCCGGGTTTTCAAGGCCCTCATCGTCATTGTAATCTGCCTGGCCCAGTCTCCGGCCTTTATCGCCAAGATGAAGGAAGCGTTCGGCAGGAAAAAGGTGGTGGCACAGTCATGAAAACGAAAACTCCACTGAAAACAAGAGTCAAGATCAGCAATATCTCCCTGCTGATTGCCGGGACCATGCTGGTTGTCATGTACCTGGCGGGGGCCAGCGTGTACGACCGCTTCGGGCAGGTATCCACCGTTTTGAACCTGTTCAACGACAACGCCTATTTGATCGTGGTGGCGGTGGGCATGACCTTCGTCCTGCTCACGGGAGGAATCGACATCTCCGTGGCGTCCACCCTGGCCTTTACCGGCGTGTTCTCCGCCTTTCTGCTGGAAAAGGGACTGCCCGCCGTTGTGGTCATTCCTCTGGTGCTGGTCATCGGGACCCTGGTGGGCTATGCCCAGGGGTATGCCATCCACACCTTCCAGATCGCTCCCTTCCTGGTGACGCTGGCGGGGCAGTTCCTGATGCGGGGCATGTGCGCCGTCATCAGCACGGTGTCCATCCCGATTAACGATCCGTTTTTCAAAGCCGCCGCCTTGGGCAAGTTCTCCTGGAAACTGTCCACCGGCGGCACGGCGAAGCTCTATTACTATGTGTTCGTGGCTCTGGCGGTTTTGCTGATCGCCTGGTATGTCCTGCGGTTCACCCGCTTCGGCAGGGCGGTCTACGCCGTGGGAAGCAGCGAGCAGAGCGCCCAGTACATGGGCTTGAACGTGAAGCGGGTCAAGATTGGGGTTTACGCCATCAACGGCTTTTGCGCCGCCCTGGGAGGCGTGCTGTTCAGCTTCTACACCCTGGCGGGCTACTCCCTCCAGAACATGGGGCTGGAACTGGACGCCATTTCCTCCGCCGTCATCGGCGGCACGCTGCTGACCGGCGGCGTGGGTACCGTCATCGGCTCCATGGTGGGGGTGCTGATCCAGGGCATCATCCAGACCATCGTCACCTATCAGAACCTGAACACCTGGTGGACAAAGGTCACGGTGGCCGCGATTTTGTGCTTCTTCATCTTAATCCAGCGGGTTATCGCCATCCGCGCGGAGCGGAAAAAGGCTTAGAAGCTGTACCAATCGGTGTCGGCACGCATCTTGACGGGAAATTTTCCGTCTGGACGGCGTCAGAAAAGCTTAAAATCCGTCAGGATTCCTGCGCTTTCCTTCCTAGCCAGACAAAACATTTTCTCGCCAAGCTACGCACCGCCTCCGATTGGTACAGCTTCTTAGTTTCCCTGCGCTCACAAACTGCATTGGCCGCAGACGGCAGACCTGCGGCCAATGCGGCTTGCTTGATTTACGCTCTGCGATTTGATAGGATGGGCGGGAAGATATCTTTGGGGAAGTGAAAAGATGAAGCGTATCATCGCCGCATTCGGCAACCTGAAATTCCGCAGCAAGCTGGTTTTGAGCACCACACTAGTGGCGCTGATCCCCTTGCTGGTGCTCTCCGTTCTCACGGCCACGGTATTTGTCAAAAATATCAGTCGGCAGTCCGGCCAGCTGACCTTGCAGATGGTGCGCCAGACCAGCGCTTCCCTGGATATTTACATCAGCACAATCGAAAAGCTGATGAACCTGGTGATCGACGAGGGCAGCGCCGCGCCGGTGGATGACAGCGCTCAAATTCAGGCGCTTCAGCGTCTCGCGGATTCCATATTGGACGCCTACCCTGAAATCGCAGGCTTCTGCATCGCCTATGAGGACGAGCAGTATTTCGGCGCGGGCATGAGCCGGATTTCCCGGGACCGGTTTGAGGACCAATACTGGTGGCAGTACGCCGTGGAGCGCCAGGGCCGCCTGGGCGTGCTGGGCAGCGCCGTGGGGCGGAACGTGATGGGCAATCTGAACGACAGCTCCGACACCATCTTCGCCCTGGTCAAGGCCTTTTCCTTTGGCGAGGGCGGCTCCTGCCGGGGCGTCGTCATGTTCGATATCCGGCACGACATGATCCAGCAGCTGATTAACCGGGTGTCCATCGGTGAGAACGGCTTTTTGTTCGTGGTGGATGAAAGCGACATCGTATACACCCCCTCCAGTAACATTGTCTACCGGATCGACCGGGAGAGCTTTCAGCAGACGGAAACCGATCAGAGCACGGTACAAATCCACAATACCGATTATTTCATTACGAATCACTACAGCAGCTATTCCGGCTGGCGGGTAGTGGGCGTGATTCCGGAGCTGGAGTTTTCCGCCAGCATCCGCCCGGTCTATCAGGCGCTGTGCCTCTGCATCGCGGTCTGCCTGCTGCTGGTCATTGTGGTATCCCTGGGAGTCTCCGCCACGGTGACGCGGCCCATTTCCAAATTGAGCAGGCTGATGTCCAAGGCGGAGGAGGGCGACTTCTCCGTGCGCTTTGATGCCAGGCACCAGGATGAAATCGGCGTGCTGGGCTCCTCGTTCAACCACATGCTGGAGCATATCGGCGAGCTGATTCACGAGCTTTATGAAGAAAAGCAGATTCGCCTGGAGGCGCAGCTGAAAAGCCTCCAGGAGCAGATTAAGCCCCATTTCCTGTATAACACGCTGGATACCATCAGCTGGATGGCCCGGGCGCAGAACGCCCTGGACGTGGTGCGCCTGGTAGACGCGCTGACGAACATGTTCCGGGTGGGCCTCTCCAGCGGCCGGGATTATATCACCCTCCGGGAGGAAAAAAGCCATGTGGCGAATTATCTCTATATCCAAAAGGTCCGCTACCAGGACCGCCTGCGGTACGCTATGGAAATCCCGGGCGAGTACGACCAGCTTATTGTCCCCAAGCTGATCTTGCAGCCGCTGGTGGAAAACGCGATTTACCACGGGGTCAAGATGAAGCGGGGCGGGGGACAGGTCCGGGTGACGGCCAGAGTGGAAAACGGGACGCTGCTTCTCTCTGTCTGGGACGACGGCGCCGGGATCTCCCCGGAGCGGCTGGAGAGCATCCGCCGGAGCAAGCCCCGGGAGAAACAAAAGGGGGGCTTCGGCCTGTCCTATATTGCGGAGCGAATCCGGTTGTCCTATGGCCCGCCCTACGGCGTTCAGATAGACAGCGAAGAGGGGACGTTTACGGAAGTGACGGTCCGCCTGCCGGTTCAGGAGGTGTCGGATGTATAAGATTTTGATTGCGGACGATGAGGACATCATCCGCCGGGGGCTGGCGGGCATGGTGTCCCAGCACCCCAAGCTGGAGGTGGCGGCGCTGGCGGAGGACGGCGAGATCGCGCTGGAGCAGGCGGCCAGGACCCGGCCTGACCTGATGCTGGTGGATATCAACATGCCCTTCGTGGACGGCTTTGCGTTTATCAAAGAGGCAAAGCAGCTGCTGCCGGAGGCGGAGATCATTATCGTCACGGGCTATGACGATTTTGCCTTTGCCCAGAAGGCTCTGCAGCTGGGCGTCGCGGATTACCTGCTCAAGCCCATTATGGAGGAGCCGTTTTTCGCGGTGCTGGACAAGGCGATAAGCCGCCTGGACAACCGGGCAACGTCCAGAAAATACATAAATTGGCTGACACAGCAGCTAGAGCGGAACCGTCCCTCCCTGCTGGGCGATTTCTTCCGCCGGTGGCTGCGGGGCAGCATGGATCAACTGGAGATCGAGGACCGGATGCGGTATCTGAACATTCAGATTCCCCTTCCCTATTGGGTGACGGTTTTGCATCTGCGCAACGATCCGACGCAGAAGGCCAGCATCACGGACTGGGAGCCGGAGCTGCTGCTCTACGGCTGCGACAACATTGTTCAGGAGGTATTTGCTTCCTACTGCCCGGTGCTGACTTTTCGGACGGAGGACTCGGCTCTTGCTATGATCTCGGAGGTGCTTCCCCAGGAGCGGTGGGAGGAATTGGCCCGTGATCTGGTCTTGCCCATTGAGAGCCATCTGCTGGTGAAAGTGGAGCTGGTCCAGCGGAAGGGCGAAAGCCTCCCGGATTTCCCGGAGGTGGTGGAACAGGCCATGCAGGAGTACAAAGCGCACCGGCGGTATTCCGATATGGTGACCGAAGCGATCCGGCTCATTGACAGACGCTGGGGGAACAGCGATTTTTCCCTCCAGGCCGCCGCGGACGCACTGTATGTGACCCCGCAGTATCTAAGCCGCATGTTCCACCAGGAGACCGGCGACACCTTCGGCTCCTATCTGACCGGGAAGCGGATGAAGGAGGCCATGCGGCTTCTGCAAAACCAGCATCTCAAAATGTACGAAATTGCGCAGAAAACCGGATACAGCTCCCAGCATTATTTCAGCAGCGCCTTCAAGCGGGCCCTGGGCATTTCCCCCGTGGAGTACCGGAAAAATATCCTGGAGCAGGGGGGCGGAAAATGAACCGTTTGAAAAAAGGGCTGGCGGCCCTCCTCTGCCTGGCCGCGCTGGCGGCGGGCCTCTCCGGCTGCTCGGCGCGGACCACCGGCATTGACTGTGTGATCGGCGTTTCCCTGGCAAACCTGCGGGAGCAGTGGCGGCTGGTGCTGAAGGACGAATTGGAGGCGGAGGCGAAAAAATACGAGGGGGTCCGCCTGGTCATCACGGACGCCGCCGGGGACAGCGAAAAGCAGGCGGAGGATGTGGAGCGGCTGATGAGCTATGGCATCGACCTGTTGATCATCTCCCCCAGCGACGTGGAGGCCCTGACCCCGGTGATCGGCGGCGCCTATGAGGAAATCCCGGTCATCGTGATGGACCGGGCCGTGGAGGGTTATAACTATTCTCTGTTCATCGGGCCGGACAACGATCTCATTGGCCGCCAGGCGGGCAAGACGGTGCTGGAGCTTTTGGGAGAGCGGGGGACCCCCAACGCCTCCGTCCTGGAGCTGAAAAACGACTCCTTTGCCAGCGAGAGCCGCAGCGCGGAGTTTGTAAAGACAGTCTCAGAAGCCCAGGTGACAACGCGCTCCATCGATCTGGCGGAGGCCACCCGGGACTGCGCGGAGGACACCCTCCTGGCGGACCCGGAGGTGCTGAAGGACATCGACGTGATCTTTGCCCACAACGACTACATGGCCTATGGGGCCCATTTGGCGCTGGAGAGGCTGAACATCCACGGAATCCAGATTGTGGGTCTGGACGGTTTTTCCGGCGAGAACGGCGGCTTGCAGCTGGTGGAGCAGGGGATGATCGACGCCACGGTCACCTGCCCCACCGGAGGAACCGAGGCGATCCGGTACGCCGTGGACATCATCAATCAGGTCAGCGGCATTCCAAAGCAGATCATTCTGCGCAGCCACCAGATTCGGCAGGACAACGCGGCGGACTACCAACGAGAAGCGCCGGTTCAGGAACGTCCCTCCGTCATTCGGGTGGGGTATGCCCAGATTGAGGAGGAAAGCCATTGGCGGGAGGCCTGCACGGAATCCATCCGCCAGGCGGCGAAGGACTTCGACATCGACCTGACGATGGAGTTCACACAGCCCTTGGTGGAGGAGCAGACGGAGCTGGTGCGGAAATTCATTGCGCAGAAAATGGATGTGATCATTGTCTCCCCTGTTGTGGCGGAAGGCTGGCTGACGGTCCTGGAGGAAGCGCGGGCGGCGGGAATCCCCGTTCTGCTTGTCGACCGGATGGTGGACGCGGGGGAGGAGCTGTATACCTCCTTCATCGGGGCGGATTTTGAAGAGGAGGGACGCCGCTGCGCCCGCTGGCTGATGAACGAAACGGCGGGTATGGAGGAAGTCCGTGTCATGGAACTGCGGGGGACGGAAGGCTCGTCCCCGGCACAGGATCGGAAAGCAGGATTTGAATCGACCCTCAATGGATCAGAGAACTGTAAACTTGTCTATTCCACTTGCGGTGAATTCGCAAGAGAGGGCGGACGCGTGGCTGTACGGGCGTACCTCTCTAGACAGCCCTGGGACATCGACGCGATCTATGCCCACAATGATGATATGGCCCTGGGCGCCGTTGAAGTGCTGCTGGAAGAGGGGATGCGGCCGGGTGCGGATGTGAAGATCATGTCCATTGACGGAACGGCGGACGCCCTCCGGGCGCTGCAAAGCGGGAACATGAATTGCGTGGTGGAGTGCAATCCGCTTCTGGGGCCTCAGCTGATGAAGGCGGTCACGGATCTCATGCAGGGAAATGAGCTGCCTCTCCGCATTATTACCGACGAGAGTGTCTTTACGGCGGATACGCCAAAGGCCCTGTTTCAGAACCGGAAGTATTAAGAGAAGCTGCGCGGCCCATGAAAAAAGCGGAAAGGGAATTGTGTATGAAGATAGAATCTGTTTATTCGCCCTCATTTCGCCCTTATGGAAAAATTGTAGAAGGATATGACTTTTCGGAGTTTTTGGAGGTGCTGCGGGGAACAGCCTGCCCGAAGGATACCGTTCTCTATGTGCCCTCGGCCCCGGAGCTGGAGGGCCTGCCGGTTGCCAAGGAACTGGCGGATCGTTTTTACGGAGGGATGCCCATTCAAATCGGGTATTGCAATGGCTGCAACGCCATGCTGAACTGCCTGGAATATCATCGGGATTCCGAGGTTGACGTGTTTGCGTCGGACGCGGTATTGCTCGTAGCGCTGGAACAGGAAATTGAGGACGGAAAGCTCCACACGGATTGCGTCAAGGCGTTTTATATCCCTGCCGGCAGCGCGGTGGAGCTGTACGCTGCAACGCTGCATTACGCGCCTTGCAGTCCCAAAAGTGGATGTACCTTCCAGGTTTCCATCGTTCTTCCCAGAGGGACGAATACGGATATTCCCTCAATAGTGCCAAAGACGGTGGAAGACAACATGCTGTGGGCCAGGAATAAATGGCTGCTTGCCCATGCCGATGCGCCGGAAGCTCGTGATGGGGCTTATATCGGGTTGGTTGGAGAGAATCTCCGCCTGTTTTAAAGAATAGGATGGAGAGACAAACCCGGAGCCGTTACAGCAGTTGTGGAAATCACTTCCGGAAAGACCTGTGCGGAGACAGTTTATAAACATAAAAGCCTGATAGCCGATCCCTGGCATATACAGGAAATTGGGCTATCAGGCGATTTGAATTCTTATTCTATGCGTTAATAGTAAAACGTTGCTTTATTTAATTCAAAAATCTCTCTTTAAAGCTTGCTGGAACCAAGTTCCCGGGTGGTAATGTTCCCCAAAAAATCTTTGGCTTTTTTAAGGTAGTAACCAAAACCAAGTCCGCAATTTCCCGTATAGACAAACGTCGGATACCGCCCGTCTTGTCCGTCAGCCCGGTATATCCGCTCCTCCGGCGTGGGCGGTCGGTCCGTCATCCGGTACTGAGGGAAGAACCGGGACAGATGCAGCGGAATATTCCGCTTTACCGATTCCAGCCATTGGACCAAGGCGCAGACCGCCTCCACACCGTCTTTTTCTCCTGAGATCAACAGCGTGGCCGCCTTCCACACGGCGCTCTTCCGCCGCTAGGGAGATGGAGCGCTTCGCCGGTTCCAGATTCCCGCCCAGCCTCTTGAACCGCGCAGACGTGAAGCCGTGTTCCCCAAATCGTCGGTTTTCGTCCGGGCCAGTGACGGCAAGCGCAGCCATTCCATAGCCCACGCGGGTGACGCCCTCATAACTGAGCTCTGCCTCTACCGCCAGCCCGTCCAGCGCCCCGGCCCGGAGAGATGTGGAAGCAGGCGGTTACATGATGGGAAGAGGTGATGATCAACCCCTCCGGCTCCCAGGCCGCTGCCTGCTTCGCGGCGGTTTGGTATGCGCCAATGGTGGCCTGGACCTCCCGCTCCTGCCTACGCCCTACAGTAGGATGATCAGCGGCGGGTGGGGGACGATGACTGCTCCCAAGGGCGAGCTGGTCGCGCTCCTCCGGAATGACCTCAATTCTGAAAACCGCACGATTTCTGCCAGCAAACAGGCGGCAGTAAGAAGCGGTAAAATCACTATGAGCAGACCGAAAACGGAAACCTCTGTCCGCAGGATATCCAATCCTCAAGAGGCGGTGGACCTGCCCATACAGGAGCACGAAAAGCACCCAGACAGTTTATACATGTTCCCCTCACCGAAAACGGGAGAGATGTACCACCCTGACTCGGTAGTAAATCTTCATAAGAAGATATTATAAAGATGTCGGACTGGAGCACATCCGCTTCCATGATCTGCGCCACCCAAATGTCAAGCCCAAGACAAAATATTTTATGTAGAAAACAAAAATCACAAACTGCCAAGTTAATTGGTAGCTTGTGATTTCTGTTTTATGCACTTGATAGTATTGGAAAATGCGCTTTAGCGTCTCACTCTATACTTATCATTCTACTTTTGTGCTTCCAATAGTATCCGACGGACGCTTGCCTCTCATAAGATAACAGTATGTACGATCTGGTGAGATAGCTATGTACTTTGAGGCACAATTTGAAATGTTAAGTTGACAAAATTATCTATTAAAAAGTTGCAAAAAAGTGAAAAAATCTAAGTTCTTGACGTAATTTACAGGGTTCTAGTTTGACTGATTTTTTCGGGCTTTTTCAGGATATCCTGCATGGCCAATGGAGTAAAATCAAACTTACCATTTATTAGATATTTAATCATGTGTACTCATGAGCAGCCAAAAGCTGCTTATTTTTATATATTTGCCATATAGATTGAAATTTGGGGAGGAATATGATAACATGGATACAACAAGAAGTGATAAAATCAAAGCAGGCTTGCAAAGGAGCTTTCGGAGCGGTAAATCAGCCAAAGCATCCATCGTATGTTATGGGTACAGGGTAGGCTCCAAATGCAAACTTCAGATCTATCCTGCGGAAGCCGCTCATGTGCGTTACATTTTTGAGAGGTTTGCCACTGGTGACAGCCTTGGGAAAATATCTGATGCACTGTTTCTCAAGGATATTCCCTCACCCTCCGGAAAGGAAGTCTGGAGTAAGGAAACCATTTCGAAAATCCTTAGCAATGAAAAATACACCGGAAACGTTACCTTGGGTAAGACCCAGGTTCAAAATGGTGTACAAGTTAAAACCACTGATTTTTCAACAAGGACTACTTTAACGAACCATCATCCTGCAATCATTTCAAAGGAACTGTTCGATTCTGTTCAAAAAAAAAGCCGCAGGCATGAACTGCACCCCATTTGTTAGACAGTATGGTATACTGAATAACAAGTGGGGTGATTCATTATGGCAAAAGGGATTTCAAAGAAGAAATACACGCCAGGATTCAAGAAGCTGGTGGTGGAAACAATGCAAAAGGAAAAGCTGGGGTATCGCGAAACAGCAGAGAGATTTGGAGTCCGCCACAAGAGAGTGCAGGACTGGGAACGAATTTATCTGACAGAAGGGCCGGAAGGGTTTTCGATTGAGCGTCGAGGCCGCGGCAGCAGTGGCCGCCCAAAGAAACTGCCCAACGAGGTAGAAAAGGATTTGCTGGCTGAAGTGCAGCGACTACGAGCAGAGAACGAATACCTAAAAAACTTGCAAGCCTTGGTTTTGGAAGACGAGCGACGCCAGCGCAGAAAACGCAGGTAGTTCAAAAGCTGAGGCAAAGACATGCTCTGAATATCCTTCTTTCAATCGCTCAACTTCCCCGAGCAACCTTTTACTATCAAGTGAATCGAATGAAGCGCTCAGACAAGTATGAAACAGCCAAGGCGGAAATCATGACCATCTACCATGAAAACAAAGGCCGGTACGGCTATCGCCGTATTACAATAGAACTTGGCAAGCGGAATATTCCTCTGAATCACAAGACTGTCCAGCGGCTTATGAAGGAGCTCGGGTTGGCTTGCCGTGTCAGAATGAAGAAATATCGTTCCTACAAGGGTGAAATCGACAAGATCGCTCCGAATCTTTTGAACAGGGACTTCTATGCCGAAAAACCCAACCGAAAGTGGGTAACCGATGTGACGGAGTTTCGTTTATTTGGAGAGAAACTCTATCTCTCGCCCATTCTTGATTTGCACAGCAGCGATCTGGTCAGCTATACGATTTCTGACCGACCTGTTCTGAGCATGGCAACGACCATGCTTGATAAGGCTTTTGCAAAAATTCCGGATGGAACCGGTCTGATTCTCCATTTTGACCAGGGCTGGCAATACCAGCATAAACAGTATCAGAGAATGCTCCGGAAGAAAGGCGTCCGGCAGAGCATGAGCCGGAAGGGAAATTGTCTGGACAATGCTGTCATGGAGAACTTCTTCGGATTACTCAAGAGCGAGTTGCTTTATCTGCAAGAGTTCCGTTCTATGGAACACTTCAAGCAAGAACTCATTGAATATCTCGATTACTACAACAACCGTCGTATCAAGGCGAAGCTGAAGGGCTTGCCGCCTGCGCTTCACAGACTGCAAGCCCTTTCGCCTGCTTAAACTATTTCTGCCTGAAATATTTGTCTAACTTTTCGGGGTCACTTCAGCATCGTTTGCGTGAGAGATAGAAAAATGTGAAAAGAAGCCATATGGGTACTGCCAGAATGATACCTCCCAAAGCCAATTTCCCACCAAAATTAAGGGTAGCGGCATATTGCCGGGTCAGCACTAATGCCGCTGAACAGCTATCAAGTTTGGCAATGCAAGAACAATACTACGAGAAGCATATTAAGCAAAACCCAGACTGGATTTTTGTAGGAGTATATTCTGATATCGGCAGTGAAACGAGGATAAAGGGAAGAATCAGATTTAAAGCTCTGCTTTTTGCCTGTCGGCGCGGCAAGGTAGATATGATCCTAACAAAATCGGCCCACCGCTTTGCCCGAAATACAGTAGACGCTTTGAAGACAATTCGGATGTTGAGACGTCGAAATGTTGATATTCATTTTGAGCGGGAGAATATCCATTCTCTCTATGAAAGCTCAGAGTTTATGCTGATGCTGATCTGTGCCCTGGCACAGGATGAAAGCTACTCTAAAAGTGAGGATATCAAATGGGGTTTGCGCAAATCGTTTCAGAACCCAGATTCCAAATACTATCAGCGAGTATGCTATGGATATACCCATGACCAGGAGGGGAAGCTCATCATTCATGAGGAGCAGGCTGAAATTGTTCGATTGATCTATGAGATGTCAGCATCAGGAGTCAGCCTTGCAAGGATATTTGCGCATTTGGAGGATATGGGGATTCCTTTGCCAAGAGGTAAAAGCGTCTGGAGTAAAGAAACTCTGCGGAAGATTCTCAGCAATGAAAAGTACAGAGGCTGTGTCACTCTGCACGAAAGTCCTCAGTCGATGATACAATCGACTGAGGACTTTTAAATTTTGCCTATGAAAAAGCCTTGAAATCAAGGGATTGCGGGACACTGGGGGTGCAGATTTCCTCCGGTGTCCCGCCTTTGGGTTTTTTAGGGGACAGATGACGCTATGAGGAGATTTGGAATTTGAACCCTTCTCCTGTTCCACGGGAGAGAAAATTAAAAGGTTGGGGGAAGCGTTGAAAAGTTGGCATACCATTTATTGGCCGTTCTCCAGGTCATGGAGAGTTTTTCCGTCCTGAGTTTTCCAGGAAGTCCACCCGTTTGCGCTTTTTCCTATAACAAACATAGCCGCTCCAGATGGACTGGCAAGAAGGACATCTTCCAACAGAACATAGTTTTCATCTACCTGAGCCGACTTTCGACGTTCCCTGATTCCGGCCGAGACAGTGCTGTCATCCTGCGGCGAAATGCTGCTGCCCCGTAGCACAACAAAGCCGTCACTGGTTTGCTTTGCCATAGCGTTGACGGTTATGCCATACTGCTTAATTGTGCGGGTAAGGTAAAACTTGATACCTTCGTCTGCTTCTACCCCATCCACTGGTAGCTCTTTTGATGACTGAACTTGGCTCAGAGGGACAAAAACCTTATGTCCTAATGTACCCATGATGAGCTTGGCGAAATCAATGAACTCCTCCAACTCGCTTTCTTTCTCCTCAGTTATGTTTCCTGAGGTGGGGTCATTGCCGTTTTTCACTTCATAGCGGTTGGCAACGATGGCAAGGTTGCAGAAACGATTTTCAAGATAGCTGATTTCTGTGGGGCCGAAGGAATTATTTGATGTGGTAAACACTACTGCCTCTGTCCAGTAATCCTTTTCCGGATTGCGTTTATGCTCCTGCAGACGGTTAAGGATGCCTTCGCCGTTTTTCCTGGCCCCGGCCTGCCCTATGTAGACAACCAGCTTTCCTGTTTGGTCGGAGGTCCCGAATAAAAAGTATACGCCGCTTTGCTTTAAGTCATCGCGTTCCTTGCACTTGTCAAGCTCCGTACGAGGGATTTTATATGCAATACCCGTCCAGTTGGCAAGAGTGCATTTGATGCGACCATTGGCATCGCCATCCATCAAAAACAGGTTGATGCTTTTTCCGCGCGACATAGTTATAGCTCTCCTCCGTTTCTTTAGTTACCCTCACCGTGCAGTTCCCTGTACAACCGTTCTGCAAGCGCCCGTTGAATAACGCGATATTTTTCTGCATCAAGGAAAAGCTGTTCGTATGCCTCTGTGTTCTCCATATATGCCTGCTGCGCAGTTGTATCGAAAATACCAGGGAAAATGCTTCTTTCGTAAACCTGACGGTCATTACTCTTTGCTGCTTTCTTTACTTTAGAATCCTTCTTCATCTTCATGTATAGGGTATCCACCATAACTCGATCAGCGTCTGTAAAATCACCAAAAAATTCCTCGTTGATTCTGGCAATGATCTCGTCCAGCGGGCTAAGTCGATCCTTCTGACCTCCGGCACGTTTTGGCTGGGTGGGTTTCCAGGAACCGGGTGTGGCCTCCAATTCAATTGCACCTTCGTATGTTTTCTCCAACCGATAGTATTCCAGTTTCACACGGTTATCGAGGTCAAACGGCTGCGTCTTATCGGACGGAAGCAATTTGGCAAGGTAAGAGCAGAGGATATATTCCTTGTGCAAATCCTTATCGAACATCCTCGTAATCTGCGAAATATAGTTATACCACTTCACAAATGCACGGACTTCTCTGCGGAACTGATACCGCTGTTCCTGATTCAGCAGATTGTATTTGTCAGCGACGGGCTTAAGGATGTTGGAGATTTTCCCCTGCGTCGCATTCGCCTTGCGAATATCGGGATCAAAATAAATCTGCGATACCGCTTCGATATCGGCATCTGTATAAACTTTGAAGTCGCGCAGGATTTTCTGCGTGGTGTAAATAAGGTCAAAGTTTATCTCTTCGTCAAGGCTCGTTTCCTGATAGAACTGCTGAAACGCCTCGCGGATGCGGTCAGCATCGTTCACGAAGTCGAGGACATAGGTATCTACTTTGCCGGGGTACGTTCTGTTCAGACGGCTCAATGTCTGAACGGCTTTTACATCACGCAGTTCCTTGTCCACAATCATGGTATGCAGAAGAGGCTCGTCAAAGCCCGTCTGGTACTTCTCCGCAACAATCAAGATATCGCCTTCATCGTGGAAGACGCTCTTTGTCTGACTCTCCTTGACGCGGTTTCCGTTGCTGTCCATGTTCATGGAGCTTTCGGTGTATTCCGGACTGTTAGGATCATCCGGGTCTTTTAGGCTACCACTGAACGCAATCATAATCTCAACATCGTCATAATCGTTCTGTTCCAGATACCGCTTGATCTCATGGTAGTAGCGGACAGCCGCAAGGCGAGAGGCCGTGACAACCATCATCTTTCCGAGACCGCCGATTTTGTGCTTGGTAACATCGCGGAATGTTTCTACGATAATGGCCGCTTTCTGTGCGAGATTATGCGGATGAAGTTCCTCATAACGGCGAATGGTGCGTACCGCCTTAGAGGTTGGTACATCTGGGTTATCTGGCACGTTCTTCGCAATCTGGTAACACATCTTATAGGTGGTATAGTTCGCAAGAACATCCAAGATAAAGCCTTCCTCAATCGCCTGCCGCATCGAGTAGATATGGAATGGATGAAAGGACCCGTCCGGCTGCGGTTCACCGAAGATTTCGAGCGTCTTGCCTTTCGGCGTGGCCGTAAAAGCGAAGAAACTCAGATTCTTGTGCTTGCCCTGACTGAGCATATCCTGCACGAGGATGTCCTTTGATTCAATCTCATCGACTGCTTTCTGCTCCAGTTCCGCATACTCTTCGAGAGCGTCTGAAACGTCAGCAAGAGCGGCTTTCAGCTTCATGGCGGACTGCCCGGTCTGGCTGCTGTGCGCTTCATCCACGATGATGGCATAGTGCTTGCCAACGGCAGACTGTACCTGCTCATAAATCACAGGGAACTTCTGCAGGGTGGTAACAATGATGCGCTTACCCTTGTTGATGGCGTTCAGCAGGTCTTTCGAGCTTTTTTTATCGTCAATGGTCTCCACGCTGCCAAGGGTATGGTCAAAGCTGGAGATGGTTGCCTGTAGCTGCTGATCCAGTACGCGGCGGTCGGTGACCACAATCACGCTGTCGTACACAGCCTCGTTGTTGCTGTCGTGTAGGCTTGCCATGCGGTAAGCTGTCCAGGCAATGGAGTTTGATTTGCCGGAGCCCGCGCTGTGCTGGATGAGATAATTGTGTCCCGGACCGTTTTCGCGGACGTGGCGCACCAATTCCCGCACAACATCAAGCTGGTGGTAACGTGGGAAGATGATCTTCTCGGTTTTCTTTATGTTGGTAGAGCCGTCTGGCATGATTTCCTTTTTCTCGGTTTTTTCGTAGCTGATGAACTTCTGAAGGATATCCATCAGCTTGTCCTTTTGCAGCACATTCTCCCAGAAATACGAAGTCACATAGCCGCCGGTCAGATTCGGAGGATTGCCCGCTCCGCCGTCTCTGCCCGCACCGTTGCTGCCTTGATTGAAAGGCAGGAAGTTTGTCATGGGACCTTCGAGCCTCGTGGTCATGTACACATTGTAGAGGTCACAGGCAAAGTAAGCGAGGATGCGCTTATTGAAACCGAACACCGGCTCCTTGGGATTGCGGTTGTATGCCCACTGCTTTTTCGCATCGTCCACGGACTGTCCCGTTAGTTGATTCTTCAGTTCAATGGCAATGACCGGGATGCCGTTGACGGCAAGCAGCATATCAATACTGTTCTTGTTCTGCTCCGAGTAGTGCCACTGCCGGATACATTGGCACACATTCTTCTGATAATTCGCCACTGCCAGCTCGTTCAGTTCGGATTCCGGCTTGAAATAGCACACACGGAAATTGACGCCGCGATGTTTGAAGCCATAACGGAGAACGGAGATCAAACCGTCCTGTGTCACGGCGTTCTCGAAGGATTTATAGAACTGACGCACCGGGTTGATGGTACACATCCGCTCGAAACGCTTCCACGCCATCGGCTGGGTGGATTTAACAAAGTCCGTCAGCGTCACGATATCCAGATTCATCCCACGGCTTTCTTCGCTGCGGAGTCCCGCATCCGTGGCTTTCGTCCAGCCTCCTTCTTCCGAAACGAGATAGGACTCTATGAATTCTTCAAATGTTCTTTCGCTTTCGTTCATTGCTTACACCACCTTTCGCTTTCCTGTTACGGTTTCATAAATAAGTGAACGCTTATATACTTCGAACTCAGTAATTAGAGCTTCTTTTTCCGCAATTACGGAATCAATCAACTCGCACTTTCTGTCAAGGTATTCAACTATTTGTTCACGTTCATTCTCCGGCGGCAAAAGGACTGTTAACACACTGAGAATCTTACGAGATATACTGAACAGCTTTACACCTGACACTCTTATTCTGATTTGACTTCTCCAAGCATCAGATTTGAACAGATACGAGAGATATTTATTGCTATGCTTGTAAACAGAACGAAGTATAATGGTATGATACCCTGCGAACAACGTATTGTCAGTATCTACATAGACGCAATTCCCACATCCGGCTAAGTCCTCGGATGTATCGGCCATTAGCAAGTCGTATTTTTCAGTCAATGAATCAGGGTTTGTAGTCAGATAGATATCAGAAACATACCTAATCAAATCACAGGTAATTCTTGTCCCTGGATTTGTTTTAGAATGTATTTGCCCGTAGCTAATGACGGGAATGCCTGATTCTACAAGGTTTTCCTTTGTAATAGGAAGTCCTTTCCCGAACGTAAAGAGTGCCTTTAAACGGGCGGTTTCCCAAGATGCAGGAATTTCATCAATCCACTCCAACTGACTTTTTTTCTTTGGAATATCAGCAAGTAAGCCTTTTGTAACAGCCTCTTGTATAATCGAGGCACGCCATTGCTTTTGCTCTTCAATGATGGATTTTGATTCTGCAATCATATCATCAATTCTTGCGCATTGAGCATCAAGAAATGTGGTTATCGCATCTTGCTCCTTCTGTGTGGGAAGAACCACTCGCAGTTCCTTTACCTCATCATAGTTGAGTCCCTGGCGTACACCGGAGCCCATGCCATAAAAACCTTTTTTGAGGTCAAAGGCGTGAATCAGGTAATACAGATATCTGGAATGCGCCGGATTGATTGGGCGCAGGGTGGTATATGCCGAGGTAATGATGCCGCGCTCCGTAGCTTGTCCGACACGCAGGCTTGTGTGGTCATTCTGCAGGTCAGTCAGACGCAGAACGATATCCCCAGCCTCGATAATGTTATAACCATCAAAGGACGCAGGCAGAAGACCGTCATTGGTATTGATGTCCTTGCGCTTGATTTTCCCGTAGCTCAAAGAAAGCAGATTCTGCTCAGAAAGGTCGGAGTTCTTGTTGTTGACTCTCGTGGCAAGCTGATAGAGCGTCCGCACGCTCCACGATGCCGGAACAGCGCCGATCCACTTGATTCCGCTGTCCTTCATGTCGGTATACTGAACGGTATTACTCATTCTGCTCACCTCCGAATAATGCGTGGAGTTTCTCCATCAGGCTGTGCTCATGTGCCTTGATACGCTTGGCGATTTCATCAGCGGATTCCATCTCCAGATACTCGTAAAAAGTCTTGGTAAACGGAATTTCATAGCCGACTTTTGTCTTAGACTTGTCGATCCACGCACCGGGACGGTAAGGAAGCACCTCCCGCTCGAAGTAATCGTCCATATCCTCATCCAGCGGAACAGTCTCGGTGTCTCTCTTAGAGGTGTCAGCGGTCGGTTTGCCTTTCTTGAGAACAGGCTCCCCATCATCACCGAGGACAGGGCTTTCTACCGTGATTTTGTTGTAGCCGAGCGCGATGGATTCCATGCGCTTGCTCTTTACCACGATGGTCTTTCCATCGCCGATTTTCTTTTCATAGGTCTTGCTGTCGTAATCGCCGTAAGCTTGGATGATGAGATTGCGGCAAGCCTCTGTGATATCGACACGCTTGTTGCCGATAGGCTTTCTGCGCTGCTCATAGCATCCGCTGGCGTCAATCAGCAAAACGTGTTCACGATGGGACACAGGCTTATCCTTCGTAATGATCCATACATAAGTGGAAATGCCCGTGTTATAAAAGCTGTCATTCGGCAACTGAACAATGGCATCCAGCCAGTCGTTTTCTATAATGTATCTTCTGATTTCGCTCTGACCGCTTCCGGCATCTCCCGTGAAGAGAGAGGAACCGTTCTGAATAATCGCCATGCGACCGGTATCTTTCAGCTTTGCAATACCGTTCAGCATAAAGAGCATCTGACCGTCAGATTTTGTCGGAAGCCCAACACCGAATCTTCCCGCATCGCCCTTCTTGTGTTCCTTTTCCACGTCCGCAGCCTCGCGCTTCCAGTCGATGCCGAAAGGCGGATTGGAGATGCAGTAGTCGAAGGTGTATCCCGTGAATTTATCGTCATTCAGAGTATTGCCAAACTGCATATTTTCAGGATCGCCGCCACGAATAAGCATATCTGCTTTGGCAATGCCAAAAGTGAATGGATTGATTTCCTGACCATAGCAAATGATTTCGGCTTCTGCATCCAGTGCCTTAATCCGTTCCTCCATGCAGGTAAGCATCTGGCTTGTACCCATGGTCATGTCATATACGGTCTTGGCAGGAGATTCCGGGTCTGAGAAGTCGGCCTCCATCGTCAGCATATCGCACATTAGATAAATGATGTCGCGGCTGGTGAAGTGGGTTCCGGCTTCCTCATCATAGCTTTCAGAAAATTTCCTAACGAGCTCCTCAAAAACATAGCCCATATCAACGGCAGAAATTTTATCCGGACTCATGTCAGCGTTTTCTGCGCAGAAGTCACTGATAACCTGATAAAGTACTCCGGCATCGTTCATGCGGTCAATCTGGTTGAAGAAGCCCATGTTCGCCAGAATGTCTATGACGTTATCTGAAAAGCCGTTGATAAAGGCCTCAAAGTTTGCTTTGATATTTTCCGGGTCTGTTCTTAGCCGCTCGAAGGTGAAGGGGCTTGTATTGTAGAAGCGGTAGCCGCCGGCGGCAGCACGGAGAAAGCCTTCTTTGACCGCTAAGTGCTTGATTTTCTCATGGGTTTCCAGAACCTTGTCATGGGTCGGGAGCAAGCAGTCATGGAAACGCTTGATCACAGCCATTGGCAGGATGACCAATCCATATTCGTGGGGCTTATATGCTCCGAAGAGAGAATTAGCAACATTCCAGATCAGATTCGCTTTTTCCTGAATATTGACACCGACTGCCTTGATTTTATCATTAGAGCCCATATTCTCTTGCCTCCTTGATGTTTGTGGTTATTTCGTTCATATTCTGTGTCAATCTGGTAGTATGGATGCCAAGCCGGTATCTTTCTCCGCCTTCTTCAATGGTATCGTGGCCGATGGTCAGAAAACACCGCGCTCTTAACACATCGAATATGCAGTGTGGCATTGCTTTGAACGCCTCGCAGACTGCCTGCAAAGCTGTCGGATAGAAGTCCGGCGGCTTTTCTTCTGTTTCTATATAATCGCCGATTTCCTGATCAAACAAGTCTATAACATCGATAAGGGTTTGGAATTCCGGGAGGTCACCCGGCAATTCGTGAGCCCATTTACTCAGAGCTTCGTATGTCCATTCGCCGGACATCAGTTCCATAAGTACCTGGTGTTTATCATACGCTGACTTCAATCGTGGGCGGCTCTCCATACCACTGTCAATTTGTTTGCGTTCATAATTGCTTCGGAGATGCTTGTTTGGAATCGTCAGGACAGCATCTTTAAACTTTACAGGGAACCGCTTCCCGTCCTCGTGGATGATTTCAAGCATAGCATCTCGCGCATAGCGAAGAATGCATTCGTCTGTCACGACAAGTTTTGCGCTCGGAAAAGCGACTGCCGCTGCGCTGCGGATGCTATCAACAGGATCAAGATAAACGGTGTCTACCATATTGGCATTCAATGTTCTGAGAAAGGTAAGTACCGTTTCTTCGGAAGAATCCTCAAGGATGTCGATGCAGTAAACGCCGTCATCCCGCAGGGCGAAAATGATGGGGTGCGCCTCGCGAAAAAATACGGTTTCCATTATACCCAGCTTTTTTGGCGTGCTGACGGGTAGCAACAGAGATTCACGGTATTCAATCCTTCTGCGCATGATTGGACCGATGGATGCGGTCGATGCCGGGACTCCGAAATGATCGCATACCTTCTTATAGGAAAAGCGGAAGGTACCGTCAGCCAGAGCATCCGACAACCGGTTGGTATAGCGACAGCCCTTATCTCCAAATTCTATTGGTTCTGGGAAAACGCTGCTATTGCATCCATCGCAACGCAGGTATCGCTGATAGAGGGTCAGGTCGAATACCTTAAACTTCTGTGCCTCGCTTTCGTCAGTGGAAACCTCGTCCCATAGGATATCTTTGAATGTCCGCTTTATAACCTTGGAACATCTTGTCTTAGTAGAGCCGCAGGCCGGACACGGTAGTTTGTCGTCCGAAAAGTAACGCTCGTGGACGGTATAGTAGTGACTGACGGTACTGGTCTTCAGTGCAAGTAAGTCAGCAATGCCGAGAGCTTCGGTCATAGGCTTGGACACATCATTTTCTTTATATCTCTTCTTGCCCAAGGGCGCACTCCTCCTATTCTTGAAACTATATCCTATTATACCACCATAAAACGAACAAATCAACTTTTTATTTTAATTTTGCCACCATAAAATAAACACTACGATTTTAGTAAAGATATACACTTTGCTATAATGAGAGCATAAGAAAGGGCCTCTGGCCGGAAAGGAGGAATCGCTATAGAAAGAGGGTTTAAAGAAATCAGAAACAGCGACAACCGGCTGCTTTGCATGGCAAACGCCAGCACAGGCGAAGTTGAAATGCAGGGACCGCACCACTCTTCCTACATCTTCAGTATCCCCATCGGCGGCACGTTTACAGTCGTGCGGGACAATCTCAAGTCGCTGGTAACAAGAACCGCCACAGCGTTTACCGTAGCAGACTACGCACTCGCCGCCTGATGCGGCAAAAGAAACCAAATAGTCGAATCCGCAGAGCTGCTTGACGGCCTGGATTTAGTTCAACCCCCACCACGGATGAACTATCTCCAAGCCGTCTTTCTTTGCCTCTACGGATAAGAACGGCTCCTGCAGATTCCAGCGAATCTGAAAGGAGTCATTCTTATGATAATCAAGTATAAGTTTGCCACCGGCGAGGTCACGGAAGTTGATGTCTCAGATGAGATTGGTGCCGTGATCACTGCCAGCCGCAAGGCTGAACACGCTCTGGAGGAGCGCAACCGCTACCACTGCTATTCTCTTGATGCCATCGACTACGAGGGCCTTGAGTACGGTGAGTGTGATGAATATCCCATTGAGGACGATTCTGCAGAACGGGCGGAACGGGTGCGAGAGGCATTCTCCCATCTCACCGAAGTCCAGCAACGCCGCCTGCGTTTGTATGCAAACGGTAAGACTCTGCGGGAGATTGTCGCGCTGGAGAACGCTAGTTTCCAGTCTGTAGCCGAGTCCATCGAAGCCGCCAGGAAAAAGTTTTTGAAAAATTACTGTCCAACACCCTGACAAAGCCCTCTCCTTTTCTGGGTACACCGAAAGGCAACACAAAACAAATCGCCTTTCGGAAAGGACAACCAAAGAATGAAACACAATCTCAACATCAGTGTTTCCAAGAAACCGCCGGACAGCGGCATCGTGCAGTGCCGGAACGTGTCCCTGCGGGAGAAACTGCTCACCCGGCTGCTGGGTCGGCGGGAGAAGGTGATGATCCTGGTTCCCGGCAGCAGCGTGGAGTCGGTGTGCATCACCGAGGTGCCGGAGGGAGGTGCGGCCTGTGAGTAGGATCAAGCCGCTCCTGGATGTGATTGAGGACATCCGCTCCCTGGCGGACAGTCTCCAGGCCGTGGCCACCGCCCTAGGCCAGAGTGACCCGGAGGGTGCCACCGCTTTTGATCCGGCTCTGGCAACGCCTCCCCCGGCACCCGCCGACCCGCCGCCCAAGGCCATCACGCTGGGGGAGGTTCGGGCGGTGCTGGCGGAGAAAAGCCACGATGGGTACACCGACCAGGTGCGGGGCCTGCTTCAGAAATACGGGGCCGAGAAACTAAGCGGCGTGGACCCCGCCCACTACGCCGCGCTGCTGAAGGATGCGGAGGTGCTGGGCCATGCCACCTAACGCACACGCCATCCTCTCCGCCTCCAGCTCCCACCGCTGGATGAACTGCACGCCCTCTGCCCGTCTGGAGCGTGAGTTCGCCGACCGGGAGACCGAGGCCGCTGCGGAAGGCACCGCCGCCCACGCCCTGTGCGAACACAAGCTCCGCCGCGCTCTGAAGATGCGCTCCCGCAAACCGGTGTCCAAGTACGACTGCGACGAGATGGACGGATACACGGACGGCTATGTGGAGTTTGTGCTGGAGCAGCTTGCCCAAGCCAAGCTGGAGTGCGCCGACCCGCTGATCCTCATCGAACAGCGGCTGGACTTCTCCTGCTGGGTCCCGGAGGGCTTCGGCTCCGGGGACTGCCTCATCGTGGCGGACAAGCTGCTCCACATCATTGACTTCAAGTATGGGCAGGGCGTTCTGGTAGAGGCCGAGGGCAATCCCCAGATGATGCTGTACGCCTTGGGCGCGCTCCGGCTGTTCGATTCCCTCTACGACATCACCGAGGTGAGCATGAGCATCTACCAGCCCCGCCGGGAGAATGTGTCCACCTGGACGATCTCGGTGGAAGAGCTGAACGCCTGGGCGGAGAACACACTCAAGCCCAAGGCGGTACTGGCTCACAGCGGCGAGGGGGACTATCTCCCCGGCCCCTGGTGCCAGTTCTGCAAAGCGGCGGTGAAGTGTCGCGCCCGCGCCGAGGAGAAGCTCCAGCTTGCCCGGTTCGAGTTCGCCCCGCCGCCGCTCCTCTCGGATGAGGAGATCGAGGACATCCTCGCCAAGCTGGATGACCTCACCAAGTGGGCCAGCGAGATACAAGCATACGCTCAGGATGCCGCTGTCAACCACGGGAAGGTGTGGCGGGGCTTCAAGCTGGTGGCCACTCGGACCAATCGCCGCTACACAGACGAGGAGGCGGTGATCCAGGCCGCGAAGGAGGCCGGATACACCGACATCTTCAAAAAGAGCCTCATCACCATCACAGAGATGGAGCGGCTCATGGACAAGAAGAGCTTTGCCGCCATTCTCGGCTCCCTGGTGGAGAAGCCCCAGGGCCGACCTACCCTCGTTCCCGATTCCGACAAACGCCCCGCCCTGACCAATACCGGCGCGGGCGATGATTTCACCGAATTTAAGGAGGACTAATCCATGCCCACTCAGAAATCCAACACCAAGGTGGTCACCGGCATCGTCCGGCTGTCCTATGCCAACGTCTGGGAGCCTGCCTCCATCAACGGCAGCAACCCCAAATACGGTGTGTCCCTCATCATTCCAAAGAGCGACACCAAGACCGTCGCCGCCATCAACGCCGCCGTGGATGCCGCCATCAAAGAGGGCATGGCGAAGTTCGGCGGGAAGGTGCCGCCCAAGGGCGCTCTGAAGCTGCCCCTCCGGGACGGCGATGCCGAGCGGGATGACGAGGCGTACAAGGGGGCCTACTTCGTCAACGCCAACAGCACCACCGCGCCCCAGATCGTGGACAAGGCTGTCCAGCCCATCCTCGACCGGGCCGAGGTCTACTCCGGCTGCTATGCCCGCGTGTCCATCAACTTCTACGCCTTCAACACCAACGGCAACAAGGGTATCGCCTGCGGCCTGGGCAACATCCAGAAGGTCCGGGACGGGGAGCCGCTCAGTGGCCGCACCTCCGCCGCTGATGATTTCGCCACCGAGCTGGACGATGATTTTCTCTCCTGAGACTATGTGCGCCGGGTGGCGGGGCTTCGGCTCCGCTGCCCTTTGGCGCGGGAAGGAGGCATCATGAAGCACTTATCTATCGATCTGGAATCGTTCAGCAGCTATGACCTGAAAAAGTGCGGCGTGTATAAGTACGCATCCGCACCAGATTTTGAAATCCTGCTGTTCGGCTACTCGGTGGACAGTGGGCCTGTCCAGGTGGTGGACTTCACCGCCGAGGAGCAGCTCCCCAACCAGGTGCTGTCGGCCCTCACCGACCCTGCCGTGACCAAGTGGGCCTTCAATGCCTAATTCGAGCGTGTGTGCCTGTCACGCTGGCTGGGGATGCCCGTGGGCGAATACCTCGACCCGTCCTCCTGGCGCTGTACGATGGTGTGGGCGGCGACTTTGGGCCTCCCCCTTTCGCTGGAAGGTGTGGGAGCCGTTCTTGGTTTGGAAAAGCAAAAGCTGAAAGAAGGCAAAGACCTCATCCGCTACTTCTGCACCCCCGCCAAGAGCCGGGATGGTGGGCAGTTCCGCCGCCGCCCGGAGGATGCCCCAGAAAAGTGGGAGCGGTTCAAAGCCTATAACATCCGAGATGTGGAAACGGAAATGGCTATCCAGCAGAAGCTGTCCCGGTTCCCGGTGCCGGAGGACGTCTGGGACGAGTACCATCTCGACCAGGAAATCAACGACCGGGGCATTGGTGTGGATATGGAGCTGGTGCGTCAGGCCGTTGCCATGGATGCCCACTCCAGAGAAAAGCTGACCGCCCAGATGCGGCAGCTGACCGATTTGGGAAATCCCAACTCCGTCCAGCAGATGAAGCAGTGGCTGGTGGACAACGGGCTGGAACTGGACAGCCTTGGTAAAAAGGAGGTCGCCGCTCTGCTGAAAACCGCTCCCGCTCCGCTCTCGGAGGTGCTGCTCCTGCGGCAGCAGTTGGCGAAATCCAGTGTGAAGAAATACACCGCAATGTCAACGGCGGTCTGCCCGGATGGACGGGCCAGAGGGATGTTTCAGTTTTACGGTGCCGCTCGGACAGGTCGGGCTGCTGGAAGAATTATTCAATTACAAAATCTGCCTCAGAACCACATCCCCGATCTGGCACAGGCCCGCTCGCTAGTGCGCTCCGGTAATTCCGAGGCGGTGGAACTGCTCTATGAGGATGTGCCGGACACCTTGTTCCAGCTTATCCGCACCGCCTTTGTGCCGCAGGACGGCAGGAAGTTCATCGTGTCCGACTTCTCCGCAATCGAGGCCAGAGTTATTGCCTGGTTCGCCGGGGAACAGTGGCGGCAGGAGGTGTTCGCCAAGGGCGGCGACATCTACTGCGCATCGGCCTCCCAGATGTTCCATATGCCGGTGGAAAAGCACGGAGTCAACGGCCACCTGCGGCAGAAGGGCAAGATCGCGGAGTTGGCCCTGGGCTACGGCGGATCGGTCGGCGCTCTGAAATCAATGGGCGCACTGGAAATGGGTGTGCCGGAGGAGGAACTGAAACCGCTGGTGGACGCATGGCGCACTGCCAATCCCCGCATCGTCCAGTTCTGGTGGGATGTGGACCGGGAGGTCAAGCGGTGCGTGAAGGAGCGGTGCGCCACAGAGACACACGGCCTCCGCTTTGCCTACCAGAGCGGATTCCTGTTCATCACCCTCCCCTCTGGCAAACGGCTGGCCTATGTGAAGCCGAAAATCGGCGAGAATCGTTTCGGCGGCGAGTCAGTCACCTACGAGGGCGTGGGTGGTACGAAAAAGTGGGAGCAGCTGGAAAGCTATGGCCCCAAATTTGTGGAAAACATTGTCCAGGCCACCGCCAGGGACATCCTCATGCACGCTATGCAGACGCTGCGGAACTGCTCCATCGTGGCCCATGTCCATGACGAGCTTATCATCGAGTGCGACCGCCGGGTTTCCCTCACCGCCGTGTGTGAGCAGATGGGCCGGACGCCGCCCTGGGCCAAGGGCCTGCTACTCCGGGCGGACGGCTACGAGTACGACTTCTACAAGAAAGACTGAGGTTTGACTATGAGTGTAAATAAACGAAATTCCGAGGGCTACTATGATCCCACCGCATACGAGGCCCTCGTCAAGATTGAGCAGGAGGCGAAGCAGGCTCACGCCTTCCGCCCCATGGTGTACATCTGCTCCCCGCTCTCCGGCAACATCGCCGCCAACCAGCGCAGTGCCCGCCGCTACTGCCGGTTTGCCGTGGAGGGCGGATATATCCCCCTGGCCCCGCACCTCTACTTCCCGCAGTTCATGGATGACGGCAGCGGGGCCGAGCGGGACCTCGCCCTGTTTATGGACCTCGTTCTGCTCTCGAAATGCGCCGAGTTGTGGGTGTTCGGTGAGACCATCTCCAGTGGCATGAGCATCGAGATCGAAAAGGCCAGACGCAAAAATCAGACCATCCGCTGGTTCACCGTCAACTGTAAGGAGGTTGCCCCATGAGCCACCCATTCACCCTCTACCATTCGGACAGCCTGGGCAGGGTGTCCAACTGTATGTATCCTCACGCCGTAGAGATCACCGATGCCGCCTCCCTTGCCGCCGCTGTCAATTTTGACTATGTGGCGGTGGAGTATAAAAACGGCTACCGCAACAACGCCAACTTTCTCAAGACAAATTGTCTGGCCCTGGATTGTGACAACGACCACTCTGAGGACTCCGCCGCCTGGATCACCCCGCAGATTCTGGCCGACTCCCTCCCGGATGTGGCCTTTGCCGTCCACTACAGCCGGAACAGCGGCAAGGTGAAGAACGGCAAGGCCGCTCGGCCCAAGTTCCATGTGTTTTTCCCTATCCTGGAGCAGATCGACCCCGCCGCCTACAGTGATATGAAAAAGCGGCTCCAGAGCGAGTTTTCCTTCTTCGATCCCAACGCCCTGGACGCGGCCCGGTTCTTCTTCGGCACCAAAGACCCGAAGGTGGAGTTTTTCGATGGCAGCCTTACCATTCTGGATTTCCTTGGCGGCACCGCTTTCGAGGACTTGGCGATGCCGGTGGGGGACACCATCCCGGAGGGACACCGCAATTCCCGCCTGTCCCACTTTGCTGGACGCATCCTCAAGCGGCTGGGCAACACGCAGGAGGCCCATGACGCTTTTCTGGCGGAGGCGGGCAAGTGTGACCCGCCGCTGGAGGACGAGGAGTTGACCGCCATCTGGCGCAGCGCCCTTCGGTTCAACCGACGGGTCCAGCAACAAGAGGGCTACATTCCCCCGGAGGAATACAGCACTGATTTTCTCTACAGCCCGGAGGATTATACCGATGTGGGGCAGGCTGAGGTGCTGGCCCGTGTGTCTGGCGGAGAACTGCGCTACTCTCCCGCCACCGACTATATCTGCTACAACGGCACCTATTGGGAGGAGTCCAAGCATGGGGCGCAGGCTGTGGCCCAGAAGCTGACTGCCAATCAACTGGAGGAGGCCACCGCCGCCGCCGAGGATGCCTGGGCTGTTCTGACCAAAAACGGTGCCGCCGAGATGCTCGCCGCCATGAGCAAGAAAAAGGAGGAGTCCATGCTCACCAAAGAGCAGGCTGTTTCCTATGCCAAATACAAAAAGGCAGCGGAGTACAAAGCCTTTGCTCTGGACCGGCGCGGCTCCCGAAACATCACCAACACACTGAAGGAGGCCCGCCCCATGCTGGCTATCACGCCGAAAGAGTTGGATGCCGACTGCTACCTCCTGTGTACACCGGAGGCCACCTATGATCTGCGCCGTGGGATGGCTGGCTGGATGGAGCATCGCCCCAACGACTTCATGACCAAGGTGACCTCGGTGTCTCCCGGCGATAAGGGGGCCGACCTCTGGCAGAAACAGCTCGACCTGCTGTTCTGCGGTGACCGGGAACTCATCAACTATGTGCAGCTCGTGGCCGGAACCGCCTGTGTGGGGAAGGTGTTCATTGAGCAGATGATCGTCGCCTACGGATGCGGGGCCAACGGCTGGTGATTGCCGCCGAGCTGGAGGAAGGCACTCGGCTGAACACCGCCACGGTGAAGCAGATGTGTTCCACCGATGAGGTCTATGCGGAAAAGAAATACAAGGACCCGTTCAGCTTTGTTCCCAGCCATACGCTGGTGCTTTATACCAACCACCTGCCCAAGGTGGGCGCTATCGACGCCGGTACATGGCGGCGGCTCATCGTGGTGCCGTTCAACGCCCGGATCACCGGGAGCGGCGACATCAAGAACTACGCCGAATATCTCTATGAGAATGCAGGCCCCGCCATCCTCGCCTGGATGATCGAGGGAGCCAAGCGCGTCATCGACATGGAGTTCCATATCACCCTCCCTCCTGTGGTGGAAGCGGCAATCGCCAAGTACCGGGAGGAGAACGACTGGCTGGCTCACTTCGTGGCCGACAACTGCGAGGTCGGCGCGGGACTCACCGCCAAGTCCGGCGAGCTATATCAGGCATACCGCACCTACTGTGCTGACACCGGCGAGTTTTTCCGCAGCACAGCGGAGTTCTATGCCGCGCTGGACACGACGGGTTACACGCGCAGCCGTACCAACAAAGGAGTCATCGTACATGGCCTCAAGCTGAAAAACCGGGACTTTGCACCTTTTGATGATTTCTTGAACTGAGGGGGCGTGTGTAGGTCGTGATAGTCATTTTACTAAAATCACTATAGGTTAAAAATTTTAGCCTATAAGACAGTTTATAGAATTAACTGTCACGACCTGCACTGCTCCGATTTTTGGAGGAACTATGGCAGCAGAAAAAATGACCGAGCGCAAGCTCGTGCAGGCAGTTCACCTGATGGGCGGGCTGGCCCTGAAGTTCGTAAGTTCGGGCTTCGATGGGGTCCCCGACCGAGTTGTGCTGCTCCCCGGTGGAAAGGCGGCTTTCGTGGAATTGAAAGCCCCCGGAAAGAAAATGCGTCCGTTGCAGGTAAGGCGGAAAAATCAGATCGAGGCTCTGGGCTTTTCGGTGTACTGCATCGACAGGCCGGAGCAGATCGGAGGTGTCCTCAGTGAAATACAGTCCTCATGATTACCAGACCTATGCGACCAATTTCCTCCTGATGCACCCCGCCTCCGCCATCTTCCTCGATTGCGGTCTTGGCAAGAGCGTCATCACCCTCACCGCACTCTTTGACCTGTGTCTGGACAGCTTTCTGATTCGGAAGGTGCTGGTCATCGCCCCGCTCCGGGTGGCGCGGGACACCTGGCCTTCCGAACTGCGGAAGTGGGACCACCTCCGGGGCCTGTCCTGGTCGCTGGCGGTGGGGAGCGAGGTCGAGCGGAAAGCGGCGCTGCACCAGCGGGCCTTCGTGTACATCATCAACCGGGAGAACGTCCAGTGGCTCATCGAGGACAGCGGCCTCCCCTTCGACTACGACATGGTGGTGGTCGATGAACTGTCCTCTTTCAAGTCCTATCAGGCCAAGCGGTTCCGCGCCCTGTTGAAAGTCCGCCCCGGCGTCAAACGCATCGTGGGGCTGACCGGCACTCCCTCCAGCAACGGCCTGATGGACCTCTGGGCGGAGTTCCGGCTCCTGGATATGGGCCAGCGGTTGGGACGGTACATTACCCACTACCGCGCCCGGTATTTCCAGCCGGACAAGCGCAACGGCCAGGTGGTGTTCTCCTACAAGCCCCTCCCCGGCGCAGAGGAGGCCATCTACGAGAAAATTTCCGACATCACCATCTCCATGCGGGCCACCGACCACCTCCAGATGCCGGAGTGTGTGTTCAATGAGGTGCGGGTGGACCTCTCCGAACAGGAACGGCGAACCTACGACACCATGCGGTCTGAACTGGTGGTTTCCCTAGGCGGTGAGGAGGTGGATGCCGGGAACGCGGCGGCTCTGGGGAACAAGCTGTCCCAGATGGCGAACGGGGCCGTCTATGGCGAGGACAAGCGTGTATTCCCCATCCACGACCGAAAGCTGGACGCGCTGGAGGACCTCATCGAAGCGGCGAACGGAAAGCCGGTGCTGGTGGCCTACTGGTTCCAGCATGACTGGGAGCGGATCGCCGCCCGGCTCCGAAAACTTCACATCCCTTTCTCCCCGCTGGACACATCTGAGAGCATCGCCCGGTGGAATCGCGGGGAGCTGCCAGTGGCCCTCATCCACCCGGCCTCTGCCGGACATGGGCTGAACCTCCAAGCGGGCGGCTCCACCCTGGTTTGGTTCGGGCTGACCTGGTCGCTGGAATTGTACCAGCAGGCCAACGCCCGCCTCTAGCGGCAGGGACAGACGGAAACGGTGGTCATCCACCACATCATTGCCGTTGACACGATTGACGAGCGGATCATGACCGCTCTGAGCAGAAAGGAAAAATCACAGTCCGCATTGATCGATGCGGTGAAAGCGAATCTGGAGGTGCAGCCGATTGACCCCCTATGAAAATCTGGCAAATGGCATCGTCTTGAGGGCTGTTGACGATTATCGGGATGCACTGCGGGATTTGAGGGTCAATCCCAGCTATCCCGATGCCCTGCGCACAGTTTCGGAGGTCGAGCGGTTCTTCCGCTCCGGCTGGTTCTCTGTTCTGACCTCTGTGGACGGTTTGGTGCTTTTAGAAAAATTACAGAAGGAGTGCGATAAAAAATGAAGGCAAAAGAATATCTCTCCCAAGCGTATCGCCTGGATAACCGCATCAACAGCAAGATCGACCAGGTGGCCTCGTTGAACATTCTGGCTACCAAATGCACATCCAATGTCACGGGGATGCCGAAGGCTCCCAATCAGGGCGGTTCCACAATGGCGGATGCGGTGGTGAAGATTATCGACCTACAAGCGGAGATCAACCGGGACATCGACCGGCTGGTGGATTTGAAACGTGAGCTGATGCGGACCATCAAGGCGGTGGATGATGTTGACTGCCAGTTTCTCCTGGAAGGGCGCTACCTCTGCTACAAGTCCTGGGAGCAGATCGCGGTGGAGATGGGCTTTCGGCTCCGCCATGTCTACGAGGTACACAGCAAGGCTCTAAATAAAATTGAAAAAATTCTGGCCGCGCAGTAAAACGCACTATTTCGCACTAAGGGAATGGTGTATCATGTAGGATAGGAAAACAGGATAAAGGACAGCCATCGTGGGAGCAGCCTCCCTCGGTGGCTTTTCTTTTGCCCGGATGGAGGTGACCACCATGCCCAGGATGCCAAAACACCCCTGCGGTTTCCCCGGCTGTCCCAACCTGACCGATGGGCGGTTCTGCGAAGTCCACGCCAAGCAGGAGAACCGCCGCTACGAACGCTACCAGCGGGACCCCGCCACCAAGCGGCGCTACGGCAGAGCGTGGCAGCGCATCCGCGACCGATACGCCGCCGCCCACCCCTTCTGCGAGGAGTGCTACAAACGCGGCATCCTCACCCCTACCGAGGAAATCCACCACATCGTTCCGCTGTCCCACGGCGGCACTCATGCGGAGGATAACCTCATGGCGCTGTGCAAGCCATGCCACTCCCGCATCACGGTGGAGATGGGCGACCGCTGGCCCCGAAAAGAGTACACCTACTGACCCCAGGGGCGGGTCAAATCTCTACAGCCCTTGCCCCGTGGGGAACGGCGCGGGGTCTTTTGCGCAAAATCGCGGTTTCAAACGGGATATATACCCCGGTAGCGAGAGGAGGTGTGAGCCGTGGCGAAGGACGGCACCAACCGGGGCGGCGCTCGTGTGGGCGCGGGAGCCAAGAAAAAGGCTCTGGCGGACAAGATCGCCGAGGGCAATCCCGGCAGGCGGCGGCTGACCGTCACCGACTTCGACACCACCGCCGACCTGGAGGGCCAGCCCATGCCCAAGCCCTCCGCCCTGCTCTCCGCCACCCAGAAGGACGGCAGGCCGCTCATCGCCGCCGAGATATACGAGGCCATCTGGAACTGGCTGGCCCAGCGCCGGTGTGCCTCGTTGGTTTCTCCCCAGCTCCTGGAGCGGTACGCCATGAGCGTGGCCCGGTGGATTCAGTGTGAGGAGGCCATCACCGAGTACGGCTTCCTCGCCAAGCACCCCACTACTGGCAACGCCATCCAAAGCCCCTATGTGGCCATGAGCCAGAATTTCATGTCCCAGACCAACCGGCTG
The DNA here is from genome assembly GCA_947577075.1 of uncultured Oscillibacter sp. Lineage (GTDB taxonomy): Bacteria > Bacillota > Clostridia > Oscillospirales > Oscillospiraceae > Oscillibacter. The sequence continues at coordinate 45,415 of CANPTW010000002.1, forward strand.
TGGATGGAGATTTACCAGATCGTGAAAGAAAGCTGCGCCGGGGAGTACGGCGGAGCCACACCCCAGGATGATGTGATGGAGCGGCTGCTCCAGGCCCGGAAGGGGAAAATCTGAGAAGGGAGTCCAGCATGGTAATTGAGAAAAAGCGCACGGCGGATCTGATTCCCGCCGACTACAATCCCCGGAAGGACCTCAAGCCGGGGACGCTGAATATGAAAAGCTGAAACGCTCCATCGCGCAGTTCGGCTATGTGGAGCCGGTGATCTGGAACAGGACCACCGGCTTTGTCATGGGCGGACACCAGCGGCTGAAGGTGCTGCTGGATATGGGCATCACTGAGGTGGAGTGCGTAGTGGTGGAGATGGATGCCGAGAAGGAAAAGGCGCTCAACATCGCCCTCAACAAAATCTCCGGCGAGTGGGACAAGGACAAGCTGGCCCTGCTCATCGCCGACCTCCAGGGAGCCGACTTCGATGTGTCCCTCACCGGCTTCGAACCTGCGGAGATCGACTCGCTGTTCAAGGATACCCAGCAGAGCAAGGTCAAGGATGATGATTTCGATGTGGAGGCCGAGCTGAAGGAGCCTCCCTTTACCAAGGCCGGGGATGTGTGGACGCTGGGTCGGCACCGGCTGGTCTGCGGCGACAGCACCAAGACCGAGACCTTCGCCATGCTCATGGGTGACCGCAAGGCCAACCTGGTCATCACCGACCCGCCCTACAATGTGAACTACGAGGGCAGCGCCGGAAAAATCCAGAATGACAACATGGGGAACGAGGCGTTCTACCAGTTCCTCCTGGCGGCATTCCAAAACACCGAGGCAGTGATGGCGGATGACGCCAGCATCTATGTATTCCACGCCGACACCGAGGGGTTGAACTTCCGCCGCGCCTTTGCGGATGCCGGGTTCCGGCTCTCCGGGACGTGTATCTGGAAAAAGCAATCTTTGGTGCTGGGCCGCTCCCCCTATCAGTGGCAGCATGAGCCGATTCTGTTCGGCTGGAAGAAAAAAGGCAAGCACCAGTGGTACACCGGGCGGAAGGAGTCCACCATTTGGGAGTTCGATAAGCCCAAGAAGAATGGCGACCACCCCACCATGAAGCCGATCCCGCTGCTGGCCTACCCCATCATGAACTCCAGCATGAGCAACACCCTGGTGCTGGACCCCTTCGGCGGCTCCGGCTCCACGCTGATTGCCTGTGAGCAGACCGACCGCTCCTGCTGCACTATCGAATTGGATGAGAAGTTCTGCGATGTGATCGTCAAGCGGTACATCGAGCAGGTCGGCTCCGCCGATGGCATTTCTGTCCAGCGGGATGGGCTGACCTACCGTTATGATGAACTGGTGGGCGAAGAAATCCCGCTGTTTTGATGGAGGGGCGCAGATGGACAAACCTACACTCCGGGTCTGTAGCTTTTCTGGCGGGAAGGACTCGACCGCCATGCTCCTCCGGCTGTTGGAGGAGGGCATCCAAGTGGATGTGATTTTGTTCTGTGATACCGGGCTGGAATTTCCCGCCCTCTACGACCACATTCGGAAAGTGGAGCGGAATATCGGCAGGGAGATCACCACAGTCAAATGTGCAGATGATTTCGAATACCTCTTTGCCCGCAAGAAAATCACACGAAAGCGGAAAACCCAGAATGCCGCCAGATACGGCATGGAGCGGAATGGGTATAGCTGGGCAGGTCCAAAGATGCGCTGGTGTATTGAACTGTTGAAAAATCAACCGCGAGAGCAGTTTCTACAGCATTTGCGAGAGGAATACACGGTGCTGGAATATGTTGGTATTGCGGCTGATGAGGCTTATCGGCTCTCCCGTAAGTGTAATCAGCGCCCCAATGTGCGACATCCGTTGGTAGAATGGGGCATGACTGAGGCCGACTGTCTCGCCTACTGCAAGGAGCGCGGCTACGATTGGAGCGGTCTGTATGAAAAATTCCACCGGGTTTCCTGTTGGTGCTGCCCACTCCAATCGTTGGCGGATTGTCGCGTGTTATACCGGGATTTCCCCGATCTGTGGGAACAGCTCAAGCGGTGGGACGCCATGACCTGGCGCACCTTCAAAGATGGATACTCTGTAATTCAACTGGAACAACGCTTTGATTTTGAGGACGAGTGGCTGAAAGCCGGAAAGCGCCTCAGAACCAAGGCGTTTTATTCTGCCCTGCGGGAAAGATTGGCGGTGAACAATGCCTCGGATAGCAATCATTGATGCAGACCTTATCGGTCGAAAACGACATCGTTTCCCAAACTTGGCCTGTATGAAGCTGTCCGGCTACTGGAAATCGCAGGGAACGGACGTGACACTGAAGACCGATTTCTTTGGCCTGGACAGCTTCGACAAGGTGTTCATTTCAAAAGTTTTTACCGATACGCCGGTGCCAGATGACGTACTCTCTCTGCCGAATATCCAATATGGCGGTACAGGATTTTTCTATGACAAGGCTGCGCCTTTGCCAGATGAGGTCGAACACCATAAGCCTGACTATCATCTGTATGACTTTTGGGTGGAACAGCAGCTCTCAGCAGGCAGAAAAGTGCGAGACTTCATCTACTACACCGATTATTCCATCGGATTTCTAACTCGTGGCTGCTTCCGCAAATGCGGATAATCCGAGAAATGGGATTACAGGCAAAACCCTTGAACCGCATTAACCCACTCATGTGAGAGGAGGCAGGCTATATGATTCCACAAGTTGTCCAAGTCTTAGCGGGAGAAGACTTTACCGTTTATGTCTATTTCCTTGACGGCACGATTCGACTTCTGGACGCAAAGCCTCTTTTGAAGCAGGCTGGCGTTTTTTCTCCGCTTTGTGATGAGGCCACGTTCCGGAACAGCCTGACGGTAATGAACGGCACGGTTGCCTGGGATTTGGAAGGGACGAGAAATACCAGCGCCTGTATTGACCTTGATCCTTGTGAGATATACGACGGTTGCCCCTCCGTCACAGACCCGCTTCAAGAGGTAATTTGACTTCTGACCCACAACTTGACCCACGATAGGAAAAACCTGGGCGGAGAGAACAGGAGGTTAAAATGACAAAATCCGGGCATGAAAGGCCCGGATGGAGGGAACAGGATATACCTTCTCTCTTTATCGAATCTTCACACGCATGAGGCCACTGGTTCGAGTCCAGTAGTCTCCACCATAGTAGTCGAAACCTGTGTGTAAGATAGTTATACGCAGGCTTTGCTTTTACTTTGCTTTTACTTGGTAAAGTTGAATTAAAATCGCAGTTCCAAATTGGCTACAATTACATATCGCAGGTATCAACAAGCAGATTTAAGGAGATTGGTTCTCTCTTAAACCTGTTTTTATTTATGTTTAAGAAAGACTAACTATTAGAAGTCAAGACTTGAATTAGAAAAAAATAGAAAGAAGGGATACGGAGCCACAAGACAGAAAAAGGGCGCAAGGAAGCAGGCGTCCAAGAGGACGCCAGGATAAGAAAGTGCAGGATGATTTATGCGATTGTGACCGGCTGGTAATGAAGTCTGGACTTCTCCATTGCGTAGATAAGCCGCACCAGTTTCTTGGCAGCATGAGACAAAGCCACATTATAGTGCTTGCCTTCAGCTCGCTTCTTGGCAAGATAGGCGGCAAAGATAGGGTCCCAAATGCAGACGTACTTGGTAGCGTTGTAAATAGCAAAGCGTAGGTATCTGGAGCCTCGTTTCTCCATATGGGCGTAGCAGTTGTTGAGCTGCCCGGACTGGTAGATGGAGGGAGACAGACCGGCGTAAGCCAAAACCTTGTCGGGAGAATCAAAACGGGAGAAGTCACCTACCTCAGCCAGTATCATGCCCCCATCCTCACTCCCATGCCGGGAATGGTGGTAATGGGAGAGTGCAGCTTCTCCATAATGGACTGGATAGAGGCTTCAATGTCTGTTATTTCGGCATCCAGTTCCCGGATGAGACGGATAATGTGCCGGAGTTCCAGAGATTTGGCGGGCATAACAGAGCCAACGGAGGCTTTGGCGGCGTCCCGGATGGACACCGCTACGTCCCGTCCATACCGGCCCTTAGAGGCATCAGTCAGCAAGAACTTCAGCCTGGTAAGGTTGGCCTGGGCAATCTGCTTGGCTCCAGGGTACTCTTCCGGGAGAGTGTAGACGGAGTTCATGTGGAGGGTAGGAACCAGCTTTTCCAACTCGGGGAACATGATACAGACCAGACGGGAGACTGACTACTTGAGCTTGGCTCGCTCTCGGACTTTATCAAATCTGTATCTTGTGAGTGACTTTAGCTCCTCGTTGTGGTATGCTGTATCCGTGTAGGGCTTGAGGCCCAAATCGGACAAGAGCATAGCCGCAATGGTACGCGCGTCAACTTTATCGGTCTTGGTTTTCCGTAAGGAGAGGCTTTTTCGGTACAGGTTGGTGTGCAGGGGATTCAAGACGTAGGTTGGTAGGCCGCTGTCAAGAAGAAAATCGCCGCAGATGTAGATTTCTCCCGGCATGGACGCGTCCCGCAGGAGGGTGACCTTTGCACCGGAATTGCTGCCGCCAAAGGCGTTGGCCAGGGCCGCTATACGTATAAGGAGCTGCCGTCCGGCTTGTTGACCCGCGCGGCAGGGGCCACAGAGGACAGAATGTTCCCGTCTTTGTCCGCCAGACATTGGAACACAGTGCTCTGCGCCGTATTTTGCACGCTTTTGCACCTCAGGTCCTGGCAAATGTAGCCGTCAAAGGTCAGGGTTGAAGTACTCCCTCTCGCGTAAGCCGCGCCGCACTGGGGCGGCGCGCCGGAGCTGGAGGCGACGGTCAGCGCCTCGCCGCCTGCCAGGGCCAGGCTGTCCCAGCAGCTTACGCCTGCTTGGGGGTTATTCCCCAGGGTGATGGTATTCTCACCCTCCAGGACCAGGGTGGAATCCGCGGGCAGGACGATGTCGAAGCTCTGCGGTGTTTCCTGGTGAAAATCCGTCAGCGTGAGGGTCTTGCTCGCCTCGTCCCACTCATAGCCGCTTCCGCTGGCGGGGGAATTGTTCGAAATGTCGCTGTATGTCTCCGCCGCGAAGGCCCGGGGGCAGCAGGCCAGGCACAGGGCCAGGGCGGTGAGGATGATGAAAAGTCTGCGTTTTATCATACAGCCTCCTTCCTGAATAAGCGTCATCCCCATGGGGGATGAGAGCAGGGTATACCCCGCTCAGCCTGTCAAAAAACCTCGCCAAAGGCGAGGTTTTTGGTAAAATGAAGGAGGAGTGAAGCGGAGTGGAAAGCCGGAAAAAGGACAACCGGAAAGAAGCAGTCCTAACAGATATAGAAGGTATTGTGCCGAAAGAACATCTGCTGCGGAAAATAGAGCGGGTAATGGATTATGAATGGATCTATGAGCGGATGCGGCCATATTCCTCCGCAGACAGCGGACGGCCGGGAACAGACCCGGTGGTGTTGGTTAAAACGGTGCTGATTCAGCATTTGCTTGGGATTCCGCCGCTGCGGCAGACATGTCGAGAACTACAAGTAAATGTGGCGTAGGCATACAGGCGGCAGCTTCGGGAGGAAGCGGCGGCGGGACGGTGCGTAAAACGGTGTCCACCACCGGCCCGGAATGCGGAGTGTTTGCGAAAGGCGGCCATGAGCGGCAATCTGCCTGCGAGGCCCATACCGCCTGTGACCGGCATGGCTGGATATTAGGGGTAGAAGTAACCGCCGGAAATGCAAACGGCAGCACAGCGTGGGATGCGGTGTATGGCCAGGTAACAGGCCGATTCCCGGAAGCAGCCTTCATCGTCATGGACGCGGGCTGCAAAACACCTTGGATCGCCAAAAAGCCCTTGGAGGACAACTGTATTCCCATCCTTCCGTACACGCGCTGCAAGGGCAGGAAAGACCGCTTTCGTCCCTGGGACTTCACGTATGACCGGCTTCAGGATTGTTTTGTATGTCCGAAAGGCCAAGCGCTCCGCCATACCACCACCGGCAAAAATGGAAAACGAATCTACCGCAGCACCCCCAAGCTATGCCAATACTGTCCTTGCAGGCAGCTCTGCGGCGCCGATGAGAAAGGGCGGCGTCTGCTTACGACTCACATTGGGCAGGAGCACCTTGGCCTGGCTGAACAGCTGCGCAAAACCCGGCGGGGGAAAGAGATGTATTCCTCTGATTTCCTTCTTCTACTCGCCTGTGCTGAAAAGCCGGCACCTCCCTTAGGGAGGTGCCGGCTTTTTCCAATCAGCTGGCTGAGAAGGCCACCACAGGAGGCCGCCTGTGTGCTCGGCAGCTGTTCTGGCTTTTAACGGAACGGCGGTTTAGCGGTCATGGCAGCCCATGCACAATCTCCGCGCAGGCCCGGAACGCCTCCTCGTCCGTCCGCCAGAGCTCGTACTCCGGCAGGGAGGGCAGGCCCATGGAAACCGTGGCCTTCCGGTAAACCATGCCGCTGTCCACGGGGCCCCGCCGCCCGGAGGTGTGGAAGACATATACCCCGGTCCGCTCGTGAATTTCCCGGACGTTTCCCGCCTCCACGCCGCAGCCCGCCATAACGGCGACGCGGCCCGCGGCCCGCTCCTGGAGAACCCGCAAAGTCTCCGCTCCCGCCAGGGCGTTCCGTTCCTGCCCAGAGGTGAGGATGGTCCGGCAGCCCAGATCCACCGCCGCCTCCAGGGACTCCAGCGGGTCCCGGGTCATGTCGAAAGCCCGGTGGAGGGTGACCTCCATGTCCCCGGCGGCCTTCATAAGGCGGGCCATCCGCGCCTTGTCCAGCCGCCCCTCCGCCGTCAGCGCCCCCAGCACCACGCCGTTGGCCCCCAGGTCCCGGAAGCGGCGGACGCAGTCCTCCATCTCCTCCGCCTCCTCCGCCGAGTAGAGAAAGTCCCCAAAGCGGGGGCGGATGAGGACGTTGACGGGGACGGCGCAGTCCCGCCGGACCTGTTGGAACAGTCCGAGGGAGGGCGTGGTTCCGCCGATGGAGAGGTTTGCGCACAGCTCCAGCCGGTCCGCTCCGCCCCGGCAGGCGGCCAGGGCGGAGACGTGGGAATCCACACAGCCCTCAATGAATCCGCGGGTCATACCTCACCTCCTTCCCCTCCAGGGCTGCCAGCAGCCCCCTGCAGCCCGCCAGGATGTCCCGGTAGGCGGTTTCAAAGTCCCCGGTATACCAGGGGTCCGCCACTTCCCGGACCTCCGCCTGAGGCGGGCGCTTCCCAAAGCCTTCCCGTTTCGAAAAAGCCTCCGGCTCTGCAGGAGAGGGGGGCGCGTATTCCAACAGGGCGTGGATTTTTCCCCCGGGGTCCCCGCCGCAGATGCGGGACATGTTCCGCAGATTGGCCCGGTCCATGCCGATCAGCAGGTCGTACTGGGCATAGTCCTCCCGCCGGAGCTGCCGGGCGGTCTTCCCGGCGCAGGAGATACCGTGCTCCGCCAGCTTCCGGCGGGCGGGAGGATAGACCGGACAGCCGATTTCCTCGGTGCTGGTGGCGGCGGAGGCGATTTGAAATTGGTCCTCCAGCCCGGCTTTTTTCACCAGTTCCTTCATTACGAATTCGGCCATGGGGCTTCTGCAAATGTTGCCGTGGCAGACGAATAGGATGTTCATGATATTCCAGCACACCTCTTCCATTTGTTTGGTCAGCGTTCCGCTTTTACTGCCTGGGCCGCAGGCGGAGCCCGGTCATAGGATTCGCCAAAGACGGCGCGGCAGGTCTCCAGGGCTTTTTCCAGCCTGCCCTTCAGGGGGGCGTCCGCCCCGCCGGCTTCCAGGGCGGCGTGAATATCCACCAGCTCGAATCGGGGAGAAGCGCCCTTGTCCCGGTGCAGCATGTACATGGGCCGGTAGGAACAGCCGGTAACCTGGGCCTCGCCGGTCTCGCCGCTGCGGGTGAGCTCCAGGGTCAAGACCGCCGTGGTGTCGGTGAGGGGCTTGGTCTGCGAGGAGATGAAGTTGCCCAGGGAGAAACAGACGAAGCCCTGCCGCCCGTCGGGCAGGGTGCGCAGCTCCATGGGCTGGGGGACGTGGGAATGGCCCCCCAGGATGATGTCCGCCCCCTGCTGGAAGAGGAACTCCGCCAGCTCTTCCTGATAACGGTTCTGCTTGGTCTGATACTCCGCGCCCCAGTGGATCATCACGGCGACCAGGTCCGGGCCCAGGTCCCTGGCTGCGCCCAGATCGGCGGCAAGGCGGTCCCGGTCGGGGGTGGAGAGGGTGGACAGGTAGTCGGAGTTGAAGAGGTTGACGGCGTAGGGGTGCTTTTTGGGCACAGGGATGCCGTTGGTGCCGTACGTATAGCCCAGAAAGGCCACCGAGATGCCGCCCACGTCCGCCAGCACGATGTTTTGTCCGCACTCCTCCTGGGTGCGGCTGGTGCCCACATGGGCCAGGCCCGCCTGGTCCAGCACGTCCAGGGTCCGGCTGAGGCCGGAGAACCCATGGTCGAGACTGTGGTTGTTGGCGGTGAGGCAGAGGTCGAAGCCCAGAGCCTTCAGGTCATGGGCCAGATCGTCGGGGGAGTTGAAGGCGGGATAGCCGGAGTAGGGCGGGCCGCCGGAAAGGGTGGTTTCCAGATTGACCACGGCGTAGTCGGCGGCCTCCACATAGGGTCCGGCGGCGGCCATAATGCGGCCGTAGTCATACCGTTCCCCGTTCCAGGCGTCGTTGGTGAGCGGCATGTGGCTCATGGCGTCGCCGCAGACGGCGAGGGTGGCCACAGTCGGAGCGGGGGGAGCCGGAGGCGCGGGTTCCTCCGGAGGAGGAGCCGCTTCGAAAGGAGCCGCCTCCTCCGGCGCGGACTCCGGGACCTCCGGCGCCTCGGCAGAGGCGCCGCCGGGGCCGCAGGCGCTCAGGCAGAGCAGAAAACAAAGAAGCATGGCGGAAATACGCGGTTTCATAAGCGGTCCTCCTGTTGCGTCAGACGGACGGCGGTTTGGAGAAATGAAGGCCCCGGAAGAAGTTCGACCGCCTTCGAGCTTATTATAGCGGTCCGGCCCGTTCCTGTCAACGACAGGGCAAACCGCCGCAGACCGTCCAAAGAGCGGGCCTGAACCCTATACAGCAATTGGGAGGTTTATCGGAAAGTTGGGAATAGATTTTTTGCAAAAGAGGGTGTATAATAAGACAAAAGACAGAAAAAGGGAAATGAGGTGGTACTATTAAAACGATGCTCTTTGAAGACCGGGCGAACCAGGTGCTTCATCTGCTGAACAGCCGTTTCCGCGTCACGACGGAAGACGTCAGCAAGCTCCTTCACATTGCCCCGTCCACGACCCGGAAGCTCCTGGCCTCTATGGAGGAAAAGGGCCTTCTGATTCGGACCCATGGCGGAGCCGTCAGCGTGGACGCCAACAAGGATATTTCCCTGGCCCAGAAGTCCCTGGTAAACGTGGACAGGAAGCGGATGATCGCCCTGTGCGCCCGGAGCTATGTAAAGGACGGGGACCGGATCGCCGTGGCGGGGGGTTCCACTCTGCTGGAGTTCTGCGGCAGCCTTCTGGATCTGAAGCGCTCCACCGTTGTGACGGACTCCATCGCCTCGGCCAACGTGCTGCTGCGGAACCGCAGCATTGAGGTGCAGATCTGCGCGGGAATTGTCAGCGAGCGGACGGGCTGCATCGTGGGGACCAACGCCATGCAGACCTTTAACGCGATGTCCTTTGACAAGGCCTTCATCGGGGTGGACGGCATCGACCTGGAGCAGGGCTTCTGGGGGGACAACATCCTCATCAGCAATGTGGAACGGTGCATGGCAAAAGCCGCCCGGCAGGTCTTTGTGCTGGCGGACAGCTCCAAAATGGGCCGCACCAGCGTACAGGCGTTTATGGACCTGTCTGGTGCGGATGTGATCGTCACCAATCCCTTTGCGGACCGGAAATTCATCGGCCAGCTCCAGAAGCGGGGCTGTCAGGTGGTTTTCAGCGAGGCGCCAGAGGAGGAGTAGGGGCTTGGCCCGCCCCTTGCCGGCAGAGGGGCTGCGGACGCGTCCCGCGGGGCGCGTTTGCGGACAGCTGCCTGTCCCGCCGGGAGAGGGATTCCAAAACGGCGCCGCGGGTTTGGAGCGGGGCTCCGGGCCGGGACCTGAAAAACGGAAAAGGGCGGCTTCGACCTCCGAAACGCCGCCCGCCGGCACTGTGTGCCGGGATTCGTCCGTTTCAATGGGGTGAAGACGCCCTTTGAAAGAGAAAATCTTAGAAAAAGTCCCCGGGATGGTACTGCATGGGCGTCCCCCCGAAGTGGGTGGAGGAGACAATTTCCCCGCAGAACAGCACGTGATCCAGGACCTCCGCGGTCTCGATCACCCGGCAGGAAAAGTGGGCCGCGGCGCCGTCCAGCACCGGGTCCCCGTCGGCAGAGCTTCCCAGGGGGAGGCCTGCCAATTTATTTTCCCTCCGTCCGGAAACCGTGCCGCACCGCCGGGCAATTTCCCGGTGTTCCCCGGTGAGGACGCTGAGGGAGAAGTGGCCGCAGCGGCGGATGAGCTCCGCGGTGTAATGGGTCCGTCCCACGGCAAGCAGCAGCGCGTTGGAGGAAATCTGGGTGACCCAGGCCGCCGTCATCAGGTTGCGGACGCCTTCGGCGTCGACGCCCACCAGATAGACGCCGTGGGTCAAAGCTTCTGTTGCGGGCATAAACGGCCTTCCTTTCTGTTACGGCTGCTCCGCCGCGTCCAGCTCGAACAGGGCGGAGAGCGAGGCGAAGAGGAGCTTGTATTTTTCGTATTGCCTGCGGTAGACAAGGTGGTTGGCGGGGTTCGGCTGGTAGCTTTTTTCCAGCCGGACCATGGAGGAGACGGCGGAGCCCACGCTCTCGAAGATACCGACGGCGACGCCCGCCAGGATGGCCGCGCCCAGACAGGCGGCGTCCTGGGAACAGCCGGTGATCCGGAGGGTCCGCCCGGTGATGTCCGCTTTGATCTGGTTCCAGATGTCGGACTTGGAGCCTCCGCCCATGGTGCGGATCTGCTGGATGTCCAGCCCCATCTCGGCGACGGACTCCAGATTCCGGCAGATGATATAGCCGAGGCTCTCCATAATGCTGCGAATGAAGTGGGCCTTGGTGTGCTTCAGCGTGGCCCCGTAAAAGACGCCCTTGGCGTTCAAATCCACGTCCGGGGCCATGGCCCCCTGGAGATGGGGCAGGGCGATCAGGCCGTCGGAGCCGGGGGACACCGTGAGCGCCTGGAGGTCCATCAGGTGATAGGAGTCCAGCCCCGTGGCCTCCTGCATGTGCAGCTCCCGCTGGCAGAAGTTGTCCCGGAACCACCGCAGGCACATGCCGCCGGTGGTGAAGGTGTGCATCATATAGGTGTCCGGGATGGCGAAGTAGTGGATGGGCATCTGCCGGTTGGGGTCGTAGGTGAGGGTTTTGGTGGGGGCGCAGACCGCCAGGGACGCGCCGATGTTTTCCGAGAACATCCCCGGCTGGATGTTGCCGACGCCCACGGCGGCGGCGGCCTGGTCCATGCAGCCGGAGCAGACCTGCACGCCGGGGGAGAGCCCCAGGCTCCGGGCGGCCTCCGGCAGGATGGCGCCCACCAGCTGTCCGGGTTCGATGACCTCCGGGAGCCAGGCCCGGTCGATCCCGGCAAAGTCCAGCAGCTCCTGCCAGTAATCCTTTGTGCGGATGTCCCAGTACTCCGTGGAACTGAGCAGGGAGCACTCGGAGACGAAGCGCCCTGTGAGCAGATAGAGGATGTAGTCCTCCAGCAGCAGGATGTGGCGGACCTTCTCGTATACCTGGGGCTCGTGCTCCCGGACCCACATCACCTTGGCCGCGGGCCAGCAGGCCTCAAAGCTGACCTGCCCCGTGACCTGGTAGCAGAGCTCGTCCCCAAAGCGGGCCTTCAGGCGCTTTGCCTGTTCCCCGGCCCGGTTGTCCATCCAGACGATGGCGTTCCGCACCGGCCGGGCACCGCCGTCCAGAAACAGCAGCGTCTCGCTTTGGACGGAAAAGCCGATGACTCCGATCTCCTTCAGGCAGACGTCTCCCGACTGCTCCATGGACTTCAGGCACGCCTGGATGGAGTCCATATAAACGCCGCAGGGCGCCTCCACCACGTTCAGCTCCGGCGTCAGCAGACTGTATTCCTTGATGGCGGAGGAGACTTTCTCCCCCCGGTCGGTGAAGACCGCCGTTTTGAGCGAGGTGGTGCCGATGTCGATTCCTAGTATCAGTGTTGCCATGTTGACCTCCGCGAAGCGCCGGGCGGGCCAAAGGGTTCCGCCGCCCGGCGCTTTTTGAATTTTCCGAAACGATCAGCCGTGTCCCGCAGGGCGCCCCGGGGGACACGGCTGCGGAGCGTTATTGGATGCTGTCCATATAGGCGGCGACAGCCTCCAGGTTCTTGCGGAAGCCCTGGCCGGGGGCGAAGTTCTCGGTGAACAGGGCGGAGCCCATGGTAAAGGCCCAGGGGTCCACGCGGTTGATAAAATCAATGCGCTCGTTGCTGTTGATGCTTCCCGCGATGACCACGGGGGCGTCCACCGCGGCGCAGTACGCCTCGGCCAGCTCCGCGCCCTGGGCATGGCGGAAGGCCAGAAGGTCGATGCCGTAGACGCCCTTGGCCAGCATGGACCGGGCGTCGGCAATGATTTCGTCAAAGCTGCCCTCCAGCACGCTGGGGCTGCCACTGACCTTGCCGCAGAAGGGGAGATACTTGACCTGGTGCTTCTGGAGATAGGCATAGACGCTGTCAAAGAAAAGGGTCCCCATCAGATAGTCAAAGCCCATCTCCACGGCGACCTTGGCCCCGGCCATGCAGTCCTCTTCGGAGTAGGTGACGACCTCCAGGAAGGTGGTCTTGCCCGCCGCCTTCATGGAGGCGACCAGCTTGGCCATCTTGTCCCGCTCCAGGCCGACGTCCTTAAAGCCCCAGAAGTCCACGGGCAGGTCCTTGCAGGAGTCGAAGACCTCCTGGGCGTTTTTGACGGTTCGATCGTTGTGGGTCAGCATGATGATGATTTTGGATTTCATGATAGAATCACTCCTTATGTTGTAGTGGATGTAGGTTCGCCCCGCTCTCCGGCAGAGTCCGGAGCGTCCAGCAGCCTCGGGGCCAGCAGCAGCGCCAGGGCCAGGGCCAGGAAGCCGGCCACCGCCTTTCCGAAAAGGACCGGAAGGGCCAGGGGCGGCTTGGTCTGGGAGGTGAAGGCGAAATGGTCCCCCAGCATGCAGTTGGCCCCCACCATGAAGGCGCAGTTCAGCAGGACGCCCTTGGGGCTCATGCCGTTCAAAAGCTCGAAGGTGGGAAAGACGTTGACGGCCGTCACCAGCAGGCTGGAGACGTCCCCGTCGGTGACGCGGAGCCGTTCCGCCATCCGGGCCAGGGGCCTCCTGAGGAGCCTGGAAACCACCGACAGCAGGGGAAACACGCCGCTGAGCACCAGGGCGATGCCCCCGATGATGTAAATGATGCCGTCAAAGGGGTTCAGGCCCTCCACGAGCTCGATTCCAAAGAGCTCCCGGGCCTCCGTCAGCAGAAGGCCGGTGAGGCTCACGCCCACCAGCAGCTTCCCGAGGAGCTGAAAGGGCCGGACGATCCAGCGGTTCAGCAGCAGCAGGACCAGGAACAGGGCAAAGCACAGCAAAGATGCGGGAATCAGGTTCGGCAGCACCACTCCGAGGGGATACCCGGCGGCCAGCCCCCCCGCCGCCGCGCCCAGGGGCACCGAGGCCAGGCCGATGACCAGCCCGTAGATTGCGGAGGAGCGGACGGCCGGCCCGGCGCTGAGCATGGTCATGGGGATGATGCACATCACGGAGCCCCCCAGCATGGAGGCCACGAAATAGCCGTTGAAATCCCCCGCCACGGGGTCCAGGGCCATCTCGGCCGCCAGGGCGGCGCCGCCGGAGTCGTTGGCCAGGATCATGCCCGCCAGGGCGGAGGGGTCGGCTCCCATGGCGGTGAACAGCGGCGTTACAACCGGCGTCAGCAGCCGCCCCAGGACGGTGGAGAGGGCCATAAAGCCCGTCATGGCGATAATCAGCTTCCCTGCGCAGCAGATGCCCCGCTCAAATTGGCTTCCCAGCCCCAGCCGGTTGTCCAGCAGATAGTCCGCCGCGCCCAGAAGGGCGAAGAGAAAAAAGATGAGATTGATCAAGAAAGATGCGTTCATGGGTCCCCCTGTATCCGGCGGCACGGAGGCGGCGGAGCCGCCCCGGAAGGGCTCACAGCCCCACGATCATGGCAATTTCCACCAGGTAGACGTCGTCCACCGGCGGGGCGATGACCGTGTAGCGGGCGGGGGCCACGTTGTGCGCGCCGCCGAAGAATTTGGCATAGGCTTCGTTCATGCCGGCGAAGTCCTCCTTCTTCTGCAAAAAGCAGCGGCACATCAGCACGTCGTCCAGGGAGCCTCCGGCGGCCTCGATGAGCTTTTTCGCGTTCTCAATGGCCACGGCGGTCTGGCTTTGGATGTCGGAGGGGACGCGGCCCTGTTCGTCCATGCCCACCTGCCCGGCGACATAGAGGACGTCGCCATAGCGGATGGCGGGGGAGTAGCAGAGGCCGGACTCCGCACCCGGCAGCGTAATTTTTTCCTTCTTGCTCATAAAAAAACTCCTTCCAGCGTTGCTTCGCCGGCTGAACCGAAGGATCTTCTTCGGTTCAGCCGCAGCCGCGTTGACAATATAGACCGGAGGCCCCGGTCCCCGTTGGCGTGAGCCAAGGGAGAGACGGGGAGCCGGGGCCTCGAAGGTCAGCTCTTTTTGGTAATGGTGACCGTGCCCTCGGTGCCGTTGACCACCACATGGTCCCCATCCTGGATGAATTGGAAGATATCTTCCTCAAAATCGGCCACCATGGGGCTGCCCACCAGCACGGCGGCCACGCCCACCTTGGAGTCCGCGTACTTCACGACCCAGCCCGCGGGGCGGATGCCGGAGAGGTCCATGGGCCCCTGGAAGAGGCCGGACCAGCCGCAGGAGCCCTTGCTGGTGGGAACCACCAGGATTTTGCCGTCAAAGCTCTCGCCCTCGTGGACGTGGCCCTTTTCGATGATCCTGCCGGTGGACGCCTCCACGCCCGCCCAGCCCTGGATGCTGTTGGGGCAGCACATGGCATAGCCCTCCGCCACGCCGGGATACGCGGGGCGGCCCTTTAAAACGATGGTTTTTTCCATAGTCACTTTCCCTCCCACATACCGGAAACGGCGGCGTCGACACACTGCTCCATGGTGCCGTAGAACATCTTTCCGCCCTTAAGCCAGGAGCGGTTGTAATGGGCCTGCTTCGCGGCGTCCACGGCCATGCCGGTCACGCCGTCGTAACAGGCGAAGCCCTGAACCAGGGGACAGCCGTTGGTGCCGATGGTGGCCCCGGCGGCCTCAATGGTGGCCAGATAGCCGGACATGCGGGCGGCCTCCCGGATGGAGCAGCTGGTCCAGAAGATCAGGCGCACGCCCTCGTGGACATGCTTGCCCTTGATGTAGGCGGCGGCGTCCCGGATCTCCTCCAGGCAGTAGTGGGGGCAGCCGACGGAAATCAGCTGCACGGGGCCGCTGCCGGGGTCGCAGAGGAGCTGCTCGGCGGCGTCATAGTCCGCCTGGGTGATCTGCAGGACGGGATAGTCCTTCTTGCCCCCCAGGGCGATTTCCTTGGTGGGGGCCTCCGGAGTCACGCCCTCGATGTGGCACATTTCCAGGCCGCTGGTGGTGGCGATGGCGGAGAACATCCGCTTCAGCCGGATGATGTCCACGTCGTGGAAGGGCCCGGTCACCACGGGGACGGCGTTGTTGTGCTGAATGATAAGCCGGCCCAGGGCGTACCCGATGATGTCCCAGTCCCGCGGCGTTTCGCAGGCGCACCGGATCTGCACCTCCACGGAGGCGATGCGGTTTTCGGGCAGGTGCATGCCGCACTTGGGCCCCCGGCCGGTGATGGCCGCCCAGGCGCAGGCGGCGACGCCGTTGGAGTTGCCCGCCGCGCCGAAGACGGAGTTGGAAAACAGCACGTTGCTGGACTCCGTCGTCATGAAGGTTTCGCCCCGAAGGGGAATCCATCCGTTGAGATAAGGCGTGCAGGAGCCGACGATGCTCACGCCGCCCTGGGCATAGCGCAGCTCCCGCTCCCGGTTCCGCTCAAAGAGCTCCTGGGAAAGGTACATGGGCTTGGGATCGTACTGGTCCACCGCGCCGCCGTCGGTCTGCACATAGACCTCGGGGGAGTAGCCCTCGAAGCCCACGGGCTCCTTGGTCCACAGGAACGTGCGGCGGAAGCTCTCGTCAAAGTCGTCGGACTGGCCGTATTCCAGGGGAGGGCACCCGGCGCACATGTGGACCTTGGAGATTTTGACCAGCTCCTCAGCCCCCATGACGTTGGCGAACTCCACCACGTGTTCCATAGCAATCTGCTTATAACGGCCAAAGGCTCCGTCCAGCATCTGCTGTTCGTATTCCGTGAGTTTTACCATGATCATACTCCTGTCAAAATCAGATTTTGCGGCGGGTCAGGGCGTTTGGCGCTTCCGGGCCTCCTCCCGCTCGCGGGTCAGCCGCGCGCCGGTGGGGGTCAGGCAGCAGCCGCTGCAGCACATGCCCAGCTCCCGGGTGATGTCCGTGCCCACCCGGACCATGATGCGGCTCATTTCGTCCAGGGGGATCACCACGTCGAAGCCGGCCCGGACGGCCTCCGCCGAGGCCGCGGCCACAGAGACGCCGGCGATGTTCCGGGCCAGGCAGGGGACCTGCACCAGGCCGGCCACGGGGTCGCAGATCAGGCCGAGGAAGCACTGGAGCCCCATGGAGGCGGCGTCGCAGGCCTCCTGGGCGGTGCCGCCCATCAGCTGGACCAGCCCCGCCGCCGCCATGGCGGTGCCGCAGGCGATCTCGGCCTGGCAGCCGTGGGTGCCTCCGGCGAACTCGTTGCCGTCCACCATCATCAAAACGCCGGCAATTCCGGCGGTCATCAGGGCCTCATACAGGGCGTCGTCCGAGGCGTGCATCCGCTCCGCCGCGGAGAGGAGCAGCCCCGGCACGATGCCGGAGGACCCTCCGGTGGGGACGCAGACGATTTTCCCGGTGGCGTTGCTGTGCTCCATGATGCCCAGGGCGCTGGGAATGGCGTCGTCCAGCAGCCCCAGGGAGGGCATGCCCTCCCGGCCCACCCGGTTCTGGAGGAGGGCGGCCTTGGCGGAGACGATGCCGTCAAAGCGCAGGTCGGGGCGGAAGCCTCCGGCGCGGGAATCCCGCATGATGGCGATGAGCATGTCCCCATAGCTGCGGATGCGCTCCTCGCTCCAGCCGCTGACGGCGGCCTCGTAATCAATGGCGGCCCGGGCGGGGGAGCACTGCCTGCTCCGGCAGTACGCGACCATCTCCTCCGCCGACTCAAAGGGGGGCTTGCGGGAGACGTCCGTAATGATGGGATGGATGGGCTTGACCACCCGGACCCGGGCCACGTCCTCCCTGGCGGTCAGGGCGGCCAGAAGGGCGGGGTCAACCGGGACGGCGGTCTTGACGTTTACGATGGAATAAGACCCGCCGGTGACGCAGGCGGCGTCGTTGCATTTTTCCACCTGGGCGGCCAGCTCCCGGACCAGGGCGGAGGCGGCCCCGCCGGAGGGGGCGTTCAGGAACACCAGGAGCTCGTAATTCATGCCCCGGATGTCCATGGGACAGTCGTCGATGTAGTGGATGCGGAAGGCGCCGCCCCCCACGGACTCGCCGATGACCGTGAGGCGGAAGCCGTCGTGGGCCGTCATGCGGACCCGGACCGTCTCCATGCCGCCCACGGTCAGGTCGTCCACCTCCGCGAAGGAGACGTCCATGCCGGCGTCCCGGGCTTTTTGATAGGCGTCGTTAAAGCCGGGGGTGTTTTGCTCCAGCCCCAGCAGGCCGTTGACAAAGGCCACGTCGCTCTTCATCCCGTAAAGCGTGTTGGGGAAGGCGCCCTTGGTGTAGTACTCCACCACGGCTTTTGCAGGGACCTCGCCCAGCAGCTGCTGGCAGACCATGCCGATGCGGACGGGGCCGCAGGTGTTGGAACTGGAGGGCCCCGGCGTGATGGGGGCCAGAGCGTGGTTGAAAATGCTGCTGTACTCTTTCATTTGTAAACCTCCAAAGTTTTGGAGCCCGCGCCGGCGGCGGAAGGAGGGCGGGGCCCGCCCCGGGGCCTTCCGCGGCCGCAGGCTCTTACATATAGCCCATCAGCCTGGGCAGGAACTCCGCCAGCGTGGGCCAGTAGGTGGTGACCAGCAGCGTGGGCAGCCAGGCGAAGAGGATGAGCAGGACCGTGGGCTTCAGCTCGTTTTTCACCTGGGAGCCGGTGATGCGGGCGGAGAGGTACAGCAGGGGAGCGGTGGGCGGCGTGATGTTGCCCATGCCGATGTTGACGCCCAGGATGGCCGCGAAGTGGAAGGGGGAGACGCCCAGGGCCGTCATGATGGGCAGCAGAATGGGCGTGAGCAGGATGGTGTTGGAGCAGTCGTCCATCAGCATGCCCATGATGACCATGAAGAGGTTGATCATCAAAAGGATGACGATCCGGTTGCTGGAGATGGAGGTCAGCAGGCCCAGAATCAGGTCGGGCAGATTCTCCGTCATGTACAGGCGGCTGAGAATCTGGACGGTGAGCATCATGGCCATAATGACGCCGGAGGTCTTTCCGGCCTCGATCATCGCCACGCGGTAGCTCTCCATGTTGATTTTCTTGTAATAGAAGATGCCGATGGGGATGGCGTACACCACGGAGAGGGCGGCGGCCTCGGTGGCCGTCAGGAAGCCGCAGTAAATGCTCCCCAGAATGATAACGGGCATCATCAGGGCGGGGATGGCGCTCTCGCCGCTTTTCCGGCCCTTCTTCAGGGACTTCTCAGCGGCCTTCTGGGCCTTCTCGGCCTCCTGCCGCTGGGCGTTTTCGATGATGGTATCCGTGACGGAAACCCGCTCTCCGCCCACGCCCCGGCCGTAGAGGACGACGTTGACGATGCTGAGCAGAATCACCAGCATGATGCCGGGGACCACCGTGGCCAGGAAGCAGCCCAGGACCGAGGTGTTGCTGGCCCAGGCGAAGAGGATCATCAGCATGCTGGGGGGAATGAGGATGCCCAGCACGCCGGAGCTAGCCACCAGCGCGCCGATCAGGCCGTCCGGGTATCCAGTGGCCCGCAGGCGGGGAGCCATGATGGAGCCGATGCAGGACACCGTGGCGGAGGAGGAGCCGGACACCGCGCCGAACACGGCGCAGGAAACCACGGTGACGATGCCCAGGCCGCCCTTCATGCGGCCCAGCTTGGACCGCTCCACGGCGCCCACCAGCTTTTCGCCCAGGCCGCCGTTGTTGATGAGGGAGCCCGCCAGAACGAACAGCGGGATGGTCAGAAGCAGAACGGAGTTGATCTTGTTGTAGCCGTTGATCAGCAGCATCTGGGGGTCCGCGCCGGTGCCCAGGCAGATGACCACGGAGGACACCAGGAAGGCCAGGGGCACGGGGACCCCGATGACCATGATGACAATGAGGATCAGCAGAGCGGAAGCAACTAACATCGCTTATTCTCCCCCTTTCTCAGTCTGCGCTGCGCCGCCGGTGAGGCTGCGGATATTCCGCATCAGGTCCCGGATGAGGTACAGCACCCACAGGGCAAAGGACAGCAGGATGGGAATGGTGGAAATCACGATCGGCAGCTTGTAGGCGGAGGACTTGGCCCCCAGGCTCATCTGCCAGGACACGTAGTTGAAGCACCAATAGGTGAAAACCGCGCACATCACCACGGAGATCACGTTTTTGACGATGCCGGCCACGGCCCGGGCCTTGGGGTCCTCGGTAAACAGGGCCAGCATGTCCGCGCTGATATGGGTGTCCTCCCGGGAGGCGCAGGCCGATCCGACGAAATACAGCCAAAAGGCCACAAACATGGTCAGCTCCTCGGAGCCGAACCAGTCGATCTGGAGGAACCGGCAGGCGGCGTTGACCAGGATCATGGCCGTGATGGCCGTTCCGGTGATGACCAGGATCCAGTTCTGCACCCGGTTCAGGGCCTGATCCGCTTTCTTCAGTAATTTCATAAAACCTCCGTTTCAATACCGTTTTGAAAAGGGACACTGTACCGTGGGAAACACGGTACAGTGTCCAAAAGAGGGTAAATACCGTGTGCGTTGATCAGCTCAGGCTTTCCTGCACAGCTTCCAGGAAGCCGTCGGGGTAGTTCTTCGCCAGCTGGGGCCACACGTTGGCGCGGCAGCTCTCGGCAAAGCCGGCCAGCTCCTCGTCCGTGAAGGTGACGACCTTGATGCCTTCGGCCTCCATTTTTCCCATATATTCGTTGTTGGCGTCTTCGGCCATGGTGGCGGCCTTTTCACAGGTTTCCTTGATGATCTTGGTGATGGTTTCCTGGTCCTCGGCGGAGAAGGTATCCCAGGTCTTCTGGCTGAAGAGGATCATGGTGGCTTCCTGGATATAGCGGTAGTCGTAGAACGCCTTGATCAGGTCCCGGAAGGTCATATAGTTGACCTGGGCGGTGCCGCCGGCAAGACCCGCCACAACGCCGGTCTGCATGGCGGTATAGGTGTCGGAATAGGGCATGGAGGACACGCGGAAGCCCATATCCTGCAGGCACAGGGAGTAAACGTCCATCATGGGAGAGCGGATGATGGCGCCCTTTTCAGCGTTGGGGGCGGCGTCGTTGGTCAGCTCCTGCATGGAGCCCACGCCGTTGAAGCCCTCGCAGAACACGCCGCCCAGGTGGATGCCCAGGTTGCCCAGGGCCTCGTTCAGCTGGCCGAACAGGAAGCCGTCCTCGTCGTAGACCTTCAGCAGCTCGTCGTAGGAGAAGGCCAGATAGGGCAGCATGGTGACGGAGACGCGGCTGTCATAGGTTTCCACGGGAGAGATGTGGGCCATGTCGATGGTGCCCACCATCAGCTCGTCGAAGACGTTGGTATAGTCGCCCAAGGCGCTGTCGGAGTAGAGCTCGATTTTGATCCGGCCGTCGGTCTCCTCCTCAATGCGCTTGCACATCTCCTGGTCCAGCTGGTTGGCGACGGTGTCGGAGGAGTGCTGGTTGGCCATTTTCAGGGTGACGGAATCGCCGGAGGCGCCGGAATCGCCGGAGTTCGAGCTGCCGGAATCACCGGAGGTGCTGGGGGTGGAGGGCTGGCTGCCGCCGTTATTTCCGCCGCAGGCGGACAGGGCAAACACCAGAGACAGGACCAGGAACAGGGACGCAAGCTTTTTCAACTTCTTGTTCATAATGTTTCTCCTTTTCATCATCGTTTGTTCTTGCGGTAGTTTGTGCTTTTTTTGACATCTCCTTTCCTTTTTATTTGCAGGCCGCGCAGAGGGGCCTTATGTAGTCAACGCAGCTGAAAAGAGGGGGGAACCCCTTCTTTTCAACCGGCGGACCCTTGGTCCGCCGGGGCGCAAAGCGCCCATGCGTTTCCTATGAGGTCAGGCGCCGCGCCGAAGGGAACCCGTTGGGTTCGGTTCAGCGGCGCCGACTATACCAGATCCTGGGTGGCCAGAACGTCCGCTCCGGTTCCGCAGAGATCGTGGATGACGACGCTTCCCATGGGAATGGGAGCCTGGGGATGGGTGGCGTAAATCTGGTTGGCACAGCGGAACAGCAGCTCCTTCGGGACCGGAGCGCTGGTTTTGACGCTGAGGGGCTTTTCCCGGTTGGCCGGGCGCATCAGGCAGGTCAGCACCCGCATGGGGGCCACGGCCTCCTGCCGGCCGTAAGCCTCGCCCCGCCGGCAGGAGGCGCCGGCCACGGAAACGGCCTGTCCCTCCGCCAGGGAAACCGTCAGGCGGCATCCCATGGGGCAGTTGATGCAGATGAATTGCTTTTCTTCCATAAGTTGTACTCCCCTTTCGACTCGGCGGACCGTTCAGCTGTTCTCCTCAATCTTCACGACGGCCCCGGCGGCGTTTTGGAAAGCGGAGCGCTTTACCGTGAGCTCGCACATCTCGCCGGGGGTCAGCACGACGGCCTTCTTCCGGGCGGCCAGATCGCCGCCGATATAGGCGCAGGCCGCGCCGCCGGGATATTTCGCCCTGGGGCGGAACATCAGCTTCACCGTCTCGGAGGCCCCGGAGGGGCTGACGTATTGGGGAACCAGGCCGCCGACGCCCTGGCCCTCCTCCACGGGGACGGCCCTGGAAAAGTCGCTGGGGGCCAATTCGCCAAGGACGTATCTGGCGGCGTTCCGCCCGGCGTCCTCGCTCTCCGCGCTGACATTGTCCACCAGGTCGTGAACGTGGAGCACATTGCCGCAGGCAAAGATACCGGGGACGGAGGTCTGCAGCGTGTCGTCCACCACGGCCCCCTTGGTGGAGGGGGACATTTGAACGCCCGCGGCCTTGCTCAGCTCGTTTTCCGGGATCAGGCCCGCGGAGATCAGCAGGGTGTCGCAGGGAATCTCCCGCTCCGTCCCGGGGATGGGCTTGCGGTCGGGGCCCACCTTGGCCACGACGACGCTGGAAACCCGGCTCCGGCCCCGGATCTCGATGACGGTGCTGGAGAAGCTGAGGGGGATGTTGAAATCGTTGAGACACTGGGAGATGTTCCGGGTGAGGCCGCTGGAGAAGGGCATCAGCTCCACCACTTCCTTGACCTCGATGCCCTCCATGACGAACTGCCGGGCCATGATGAGCCCGATGTCGCCGGAGCCCAGGATGACGACCTGCTTCCCGGGGAGATAGCCCTCCAGATTCAAATAGCGCTGGGCGGCTCCGGCGGTGATGACGCCGGCGGGCCGCGTCCCGGGGATCATCAAGGCGCCCCTGGAGCGCTCCCGGCAGCCCATGGCCAGCACGATGGCCTTGGCCTGGAGGTGGAACAGGCCCTCCTCCGGGTTCATGGCGGTGACCCGCTTGTCCGGCGTGACGTCCAGGACGAAGGTCCGCAGGAGATAGGGAATCTGCTTTTCCCGGATAACGGCGACGTTGCGGGCCGCGTATTCCGGTCCGGTGAGCTCCTCCTGATAGCGATGGAGGCCGAAGCCGTTGTGAATGCACTGGCAGAGGATGCCGCCCAGGCGGTCGGAGCGCTCCAGAATCAGGATGTTCCGGACGCCCTGCTCGTAGGCGGCGGCCGCCGCCGCCATACCGGCGCTGCCTCCGCCGATGATCAATACGTCAACCTGTCTCATGCCTGGGCCTCCTCAAAGCGGTGGGAGCAAGCCTCTCCCAGCAGGATATAGGAATCGCTTCCGGACTGCGTGACCTCCAGGGGGGAGCAGCCCAGCTCTTCGCACAGGATCTCCACCACCCGGCTCTGGCAGAAGCCCCCCTGGCAGCGGCCCATGCCGGCCCTGGTCCGCATTTTCACCGCGCCCACGCTTCTGGCGCCCACGGGGCGGCGGATGGCGTCCCGGATTTCCGCCTCCGTCACCTGCTCGCAGCGGCAGACGATCTTGGCGTAATCCGGATTCTGCCGGATGGCCTCCGTGCGCTCCTCCTCGCTCATCTCCCGGAAGGGCTTGAGCACCTCCCGGCCGGGCCGGTAGTTCTCCTTTTCGGCGGGGGAGAGCTTCTCCACCACCAGCCTGGCCAGGTGCTCCCCGATGGCGGGGCCGGCGGTGAGGCCGGGGGACTCGATGCCGGCGGCGTTGAGGAAGCCGGGGGCGCCGGGGGCTTCCCCAATGATGTAGTCGTCCCGGTCCGGGTGGGGCCGGAGGCCGCCGTAAGCGTTGATCACGCCCTCCACCGGGAAGCTGGGGTATACGGCGCTGATGGGAAGGTATTTCCAGAAGACCTTGAAATAGTCCACGATGGCGTCGATGCTCCGGGCGGTGGTGGCCGCGTCGTCGGGGTCCGTATAGTCCACCGCGTCGCAGCCCAGGATGACGGTTCCGTCCACCGAGGGCATGATGCCCATGCCCTTGGTATGTCCGCCGGTGGGAAGGGCGGCGGGAGTCTGGGTGATGGTGGTGTCCACCCACTTGATGTATTCCCGGTCCATGATCAGATGGGCTCCGAAGCGGGGAATGATCCTGAACGTGTCTGTGGAAACCTGATTGTTCAGGCGGTCGGCATGGGTCCCGGCGCAGTTGAGAATCAGCCTGGTTTCAAAGACCCGGCCGTCTCCGGCCGTCAGCCGCCAGCCGCCCTCCATGGGGACGATGGAGTCCGCCTCCGTGTTCAGGAAAAATTCCACGCCGTTCCGGGCCGCGTTCTCGCACATGGCGATGACCAGGGTGTAGGGGCAGACGATGCCGCCGGAGGGACAGAAGAGGGCGCCCACGGCTCCCTCGCCCATGGCGGGCCAGCGCTCCAGCAGGGCCGCGCGGTCCAGAACCTGGGTGGGGACGCCGTTTTGGTTCCCCCGCTCATGGAGGCGGCGGACCTCCTCCATGTCCGCCTCCGAGACGGCGAGAATCATGGTCCCGCTGCGCTGGAAGGGAACCGCCAGCTCCTGGCAGAGCGCATCGAACATCCGGTTTCCCGCTACGTTGAACCGGGCCTTCAAAGAGCCGGGCTCCGGGTCAAAGCCGCCATGCACCATGGCGGAGTTTCCCCGGCTGGCCCCCGCGCAGACGTCGCTGCCCTTTTCCAGGACTGCGACCCGGAGCCGGTAGCGCGAAAGCGCCCTGGCCGCCGCTGCGCCGCAGACGCCGGCGCCGACGATCACTGCATCCCACATGAGTATCAATCCCCCTGAATTCATAGATTTTTGCGAATTCCGGGCATGGTGCCCGTGATGTTCACTAAGAAAACTCTTTGGGCAATTGTAAATTTGTGCAACATGCTTGTCAAACGGCAAACCGAGCGCCCGAAATTGCAGAAGAACAAAAAAGCTGGATTTGTTTTTCCAAGGAGGACAGTCTTGGGGGGAGACTTGAAAAATCAGTAGAAAATCGGCGGCTGTTTTTCTCCAATTAAACGAAGAGGTGATAAAAAATAGATGTTTTTGAGCGAATTACTCAAATAGCCTGGGTCTGCGCTCAGTCAACATAAAACAAAAAAAGAATCCTGTTTTCGGGCCGCTCCGCCGGGTTGGGAATGGGTACTTTCCTGATTTTCGGGGCGGAAGGCGGGGAAAAACGGAGAGTCCGAAAAATCTTTCGTTGAAGATTTCCCCGGGCTGGGCTATACTATAGACGTCAGACCTGAAAAGCGGCAGCGCTGCTTTTCAACAGCGGCCGCTGCGGCCGCAGGACGATTGCCGGGGAGAACAGAGGAGGAGGGAGCCGCCATGTCGGAACGGGGAAAATACTGGTCGGCCTCCGTGCTGATGCGGCGGGGCTGGACCAACGAGCTGATCCGCGCGCTGCTTCCAAAGCCGGAGTATGTCCGGCTGGGCGGGCGCACCCTTCGGGCCTGGGACCGGGAGGATGTGCGGGCGGCGGAGAGCGATCCCCGGTTTGGCAAACGCTCCGCGGAGTCCGGAAAGCCCCGCGCCGCCGCGCCGGGAGCCAGGCATGCCTGCGCGCTGCTGGCCCAGGCGTGGGAGGACGCGGAGAGGGACGGCTCCGACGCCTGCCTTCTGGCGGAGCACTACCACAGAGCTCTTTTGGCCCGGATTCCCTCCATGGCCGAGGGCCGCCGGCTTCAGCCCGCCCAGGCCACGGCCTGGCTGAACGAGTTCCTGGCCCTGGAGGGGCACTGCGACGGCAAGCGCCTCCGGGGAGTGCTGAAAAATTTCCTCCGGGCCTCGGGCTGGCTGGGGGAATGCGCCCAGCACACGCTGGCCGGGGAGGTCCTGGCCCGGTATCCCCGGGTGCTGCGCTCCGCCGCCGGGCAGGTGGCCGCGGAGTTCCGCGCCGCCCAGCCCGAGGCCGATCTTTCGGCCATGCTGGCGGCGAAGGACTTTCCGGCGTCTCAGCTGTTCAAGGAGGGGCTGGGGACCGTCTGGTCGGTCTGGTATGTTCCCCAGGCCATCCGCACCAGCCTCTCTCTGCTGACGGCCCTGAATCCCAAGGACGAGTACCCGGAGGCCCGGGGGATGCGCCGCCATTTTGTGCTGCACCTGGGGGGCACCAATACGGGGAAGACCTATGCCGGCTTTCAGCGCCTGCGCCGGGCGGAGACGGGGGTGTATCTGGCGCCTCTGCGCCTGCTGGCGCTGGAGGCCCAGGAGACGCTGCTGGACGCGGGTGTGGACTGCGGTCTTTCCACCGGGGAGGAGGAGGACTTCCGGGAGGAGGACACCCACATGGCCGCCACCGCGGAAAAGCTGGATTTGAAGCGCCGCTATGACGTGGCGGTGATTGACGAGTGCCAGATGATTGCCGACCACCAGCGGGGCTACGCCTGGACCCGGGCGATTCTGGGCGTTCTGGCCCCGGAGGTCCATCTCTGCGCCGCGGAGGAGGCCCGGGACCTGCTGATCCGCCTGATTGAGAGCTGCGGCGACAGCGTGGAGGTGGAGGTTCACCAGAGGAGAACGCCGCTGGTCTGCATGACCCGCACGGTGGATTACCACCGGGTTCAGCCCGGGGACGCGCTGATCACCTTCTCCAAGGTGGGCGTGCTCAGCGTGGCGGAGGATTTGCGCCAGAGCGGAAAGGAGCCGGCCATCATCTATGGCGCGCTGCCCTATTCCACCCGGCGCAGGCAGATGGAGGGCTTTTTAAAGGGGGAGATGGAATACGTCGTCTCCACCGACGCCATCGGCATGGGGCTGAATCTGCCCATCCGGCGGATTATCTTCATGGAGACGGAGAAGTTTGACGGCGTGGAGCGCCGGACCCTGAGGCCGGAGGAGATCAAGCAGATTGCGGGCCGGGCGGGCCGTCTGGGGATGTATCACAAGGGCTATGTGGGGGCCACCCAGGACCTGGGCACCATTCAGGCGGGCCTGGAGGCGGTGGTTCCGCCGCTGGAGTACGCCGTGGTGGGCTTCTCGGACCTGGTGCTCCAGGCGGACTTCGACCTGCTGGAGGTTCTCACGGAGTGGAACAAGATGCCCACGGCGGAGCCCTACCGCAAGCTGGATATCACCCGGTATATTGCCGTGATCTCCAAGATGCGGGAGATGGGCTTCCTTCTGTCGAAGGAGCAGGAGCTGCGGGCGGCCAACATACCCTTCGACGAGACGGAGGACGCCCTGCGGGAGCTGTTCTTCTCCTTCCTGCGCCGCTGGCAGCAGGGGGAGCCGATTGAGCAGCCCGGCCTTCCGGAGGGGGAGGACACCCTGCCGGAGCTGGAGCGGCATTACAGAAAGCTGGACCTCTACTTTTCCTTTGCCAAAGCCTTCGGCTGCCCGGTGGACGAGGAGAAGCTCTATGACAGCCGGGAGCGGGTGGCCGACGCGATCAACGAGATTCTGCTGCACCGGCTGCGGGACAATATCCGCTTTTGCGACCGCTGCGGAAAAGCGCTGCCCCTGTATCACCGGGGGCGGCTGTGCGACGCCTGCTTCCGGAAGGAGCGGAGGCCCGCGGCGCGGAGCTGGGGGCGGAACCGTCCGTGAGGCGGCGGAAAGGAGCCGCCCCGCGGGGCAATGTCGTCCCGTTGGGCCGAAAAAGAAAAGCCCCCTTTGGAAAGGGACTTTCGCCGGAAGCGGGTGGGATGGTCCGCAGGGGCTTCCTTCGATTGCGGGACGGGCCATGGAGGGAAGCCCCCGCGGCGGCTCCGCTCCGTCGAAGCCAAAGGGGGCTGTGAGTGCCCTCCCGGCTTACCGGATGTTTTGAAACGCTTCCGGATAAGGGGAAAAAGAACCCCTGAAGGGTTCTTTCCGCGCCGATTCCCGTTTCCGGTTGCCCCGAACCGGGCTGAAACGAAAAGGAGCGAAGCCGTTTACGGCTTCGCTCCTCGGTTGTTCAGCAATAGTTGGAAACGGCGGCCCGGATCATCTCGTGGGCCTGGACGACCGCGTCCCGATCGCCCGGCTCCAGCGCCAGCAGGGGCGCCCGGACGCCGCCGATGTCGGGCCCGCCCTGAAGGCGGAGAATCTCCTTGATCACGGCGTACATGTTCCCCTGGGCGGAGCACATCTTGTAAATGATCCGGCAGCACTCGTTCTGAATCTCCCGGCCCTTTTCCAGCTCTCCCGCGTGGAAGCAGCGGAAGATCTCAAGATAGAGCTCCGGCATGGCGGCATAGGTTCCGCCGATGCCCCCGGCGGCTCCGGCGGCCAGGCCGCTGAGAAGCTGCTCATCCGGCCCGTTGAACACCAGGGCTCCCTCGTCGTGCCACATCTGGATGTCCTGGACGGGCATGGAGGAGTTCTTCACCCCGATGACCCGGGGGTTCTTCAGCATCTCCTGGAGCAACGGCACGGTCAGGGCCACTCCCGCCAGCTGGGGGATGTTGTAGATGACGAAGTCCGTATTCGGCGCGGCCTCGGAGATGTCGTTCCAGTACTTGGCAATGCCCTTGGGGGGCAGATGGAAGTAGATGGGGGGAATGGCGGCGATGGCGTCCACCCCCAGGCTCTCGGCGTGGGCCGCCAGCTCCCGGCTGTCGGCGGTGTTGTTGCAGGCCACATGGGCGATGACGGTCAGCTTGCCGCCCACCTCCGCCATGACGTTCTCCAGGGTTTCCTTCCGCTCCGCCACGCTCTGGTAAATGCACTCGCCGGAGGAGCCGCCCACGTACAGCCCCTTGACGCCCTTGTCCAGCAGGAAGCTCGCCAGGGCCCGGACCGCCGGGGCGCTGACGCCGCCGTCCTTGTCATAGCAGGCGTAAAACGCGGGGAAGATCCCCTGGTATTTGGAAAGGTCTTTCATGTTGTCCCTCCTAGTCATAAATTTTCACCTTGAAGACCACCTTGCTCACCGTCTCCGGCCCGCCGAGCTGCATCTTGATGCGGTGGGCGTCGCCGGGGAAGACCACCAGGAAGTCCCCGGGGGCGAGGACCAGCCGATAGTCTCCCTCTCCCCGGTAGGCGTAAAAATCGTTGGCCTCCGTCCGGTCAAACTCGGCCAGCGCCTCCGGCGGGGCGATTTCCACACCCTCGGAGCCCTGCACCATGATGTGAATGTCCAGATACTTCCTGTGGGCCTCGAAGAAGCTCTCCTCCTCCGGGACGGTTGCGTAGGTGAAGCGGGTGGCGTACACGTCGCCCCCCTTGAGCTCCACCCGCTCCGGGCCGACGCCGGCGAGAAACTCCGGCGTGATGTGCTCCAGCGCCAGGTCCAGATTGGGATGGATGCCCCGGTAGGCCGGAGCGTCCTTGTGTTTGGCGTAAATCATCGTGTGTCCTCCCATTCAGCAGCACTTTGCCGCCGTCGCTCCGGCTTGGTTCAACGCCAGGCAGTCAGAGCGTGTGAACGTTCGTTTGCCTGCGGCTCTCCTCCGGGGACGTACTCCACGAAGAGGTTCCGTTGCAAACTCGAGTGCCGTTACAGTCTTTCAAGAAAAGTAGGTTAGCCCTTGACCGCGCCCATGGTGATGCCCTGGGTGAAGTACTTCTGGAAGATCAGGAAGACGATGATAATGGGGGCCGCCGCCAGGGTCGCGCCCGCCATCAGGAGGCCGTTGTCGATGGAGGTTTCGGCCTGGAGGGTGGCGATGCCCAGGGGGATGGTGAAATTGCTGCCGCTGGCCAGCATGACCAGCTGCATGAAGTAGTCGTTCCAGCAGTTGATGAAGGTGAAGATCGCGAGAGCCCCGATGCCCGGCTTGATCATGGGCATGACCACGGTGGTGAAGGTCTTCAGCTCGCTGGCCCCGTCGATGCGGGTGGCCTCCAAAATTTCTCCCGGGATGCTCTCCGAAAACTGCTTCATCAAAAACACGCCGAAGGGCCAGCCCACGGTGGGGAAGATCACCGCCCAAAGGCTGTCATACAGGTGCAGGGCGGACATCTCTTTCAG
Source organism: uncultured Oscillibacter sp. (assembly GCA_947577075.1). GTDB lineage: Bacteria > Bacillota > Clostridia > Oscillospirales > Oscillospiraceae > Oscillibacter. The sequence goes on from CANPTW010000002.1 coordinate 75,049, forward strand.
CAGCGGGATCAGAATGACCTGCTTGGGCAGGGCCATGGCGCAGACGATGAGGGAGAACAAAATGGCCCGGCCGTTGAAGCGCTTCTTCGCCAGGGCATAGCCCGCCATGGCGGCGGTGAGGCAGGTGAGGAGCATAGCCGCCACGCACATCAGCACCGCGTTGATGAGCCAGCGGATGGCGCCGGGAGCTTCCGGTCCGGCGGTGAGGAGGACCTTTTTCCCTCCGTTGAAGAAGCTGCCGAAGGGCAGGTAAACCTCCCACAGGGGGACGCTGCGCTGCTTCATCAGCTTGTCAAAGTTGTTCATCACCCATTCGGTGGGAACCCAGATGGGCTTGGTGGCGTTGATGTCCGCGCCGTTTTTGAAGGCGCCGGTGACGATCCAGTACAGCGGGAAGGTGAAGAGGAACGCCAGGACGACCAGGATAATCACGGAGACGATCTTATACGCGCGGCTGCGGCCGCTTTCGATTTTCATACCAGCACCCCCTTACTTTTCTTTCGCCAGCTTGAACTGGAGGGCGGACAGGAGCCCGATGAAGATGGCCAGCACCACGCCCATGGCGTTGGCGTAGCCGAAGTGTCCCGCCTGCTCCGTGAGCTTGAAGGCGGTCCAATAGATATGGTACATCACCGTATTGGTCCCCGCGCCGCCCTTGGTCAGCAGCTGGATCAGGGCGAAGCACTGGAAGGAGTTGATGGTGGTGATGACCAGGATATACAGGGTTGTGGGCATCATCTGGGCCCATTTCACCTGCCAGAAAACCTGGAAGCTGTTGGCCCCGTCCACTTCGGCGGCCTCCACCAGGGTCTGGTCCACGTTGCCCAGGGCGGAGACGTACAGCACGATGGGCTGGCCCACGGAGGTGGTGAAGAGGATGAGGATGATGCACCAGAGGGCGTACCGGGAGTCGCCCAGCCAGTTGATGTTCTGATCAATGAGCCCCGCGCCCTTGAGGACGTGGTTGAAAATTCCGGTGTAGTTGTCGTACATCCACTTCCACACCACGGTGACGGCCACGGAGCCGGTGACCACGGGTAGGTAGAAGATGCAGCGGAAGGCGGACAGCACGGGCCCGCTGAGCTTGTAGATGGCGGAGGACACCCACAGGGAGAAGGCGCACACCGTCGGAACGCTGACGATGACGATGATGAAGGTGTTTTTCAGCGCCTCCAGGAACGTCTCGTCCGCCATCAGCTTTGTGAAGTTGGAAAATCCGATGAAATTCCCGAACATGCTCTGGTCGTGCATGTTCGCGTCCGTGAGGCTTGTGACGATGCAGATAATCATGGGGATGACCACGAAGCCGATAAAGAAAATCAGGCTGGGCAGCAAAAAGAGATAGCCGGAGATGTTCTCCCGGCGCTGAAGCGCGCGGCTCATGGTGGGTTTGGACTGTCTTGCCAAGGTCAACACTCCTTTACAGCTGGATTCGGAGCCCGGCGGGGCAGGAGAGCGGGACGAGAAAGACGCGCCCCTCTCCCGCCCTTTGCGGGAGAGGGGCGAACCCTAGGTCTTTGATATGTTCTTTTTGGGAAACCGTCAGCCCGCGTTGGCGTTGGCGTTGGCCGCGTAGGTGGCTACGGTCTCCGCGATATCGGCTCCCTCGCCCACCTTCTGGAGCATGGTCCACCACTCGGTACGGGCGCCGGCCCAGCCCTTGGTGACCTGATAGTAGTCGCCCAGGTAAGGCATCAGAACCTGATACTGGTTCATGATCTCGTTGTCCGCCCAGATGCCGGAGAGGTCGGTGCCCTCGGCGGAGGAGCGGGCGGCAAAGTAGTTGGCGGTTTTTACCGCGTCCACCGTGTGCTCGGAGTCGCACATCCATTTGATGAAGGTTTTCGCATTGTCAATTTTGGCCTGGTCCCCGTTGTCGAAGATACCGAAGCCCCAGATGCCGCCCTGAAGGGCCGGCTTGCCGCTCTCAGAGGGGAAGCCCATGAAGACGATCTCCTCGCCGGAGGCGGTGAGGCCCGCGCCGGTGTCGGCCTGGTTGGGGTTGAGCTGCTGGGCGATGTTCCAGCAGAAGGCCATTTTCAGGATGCCCTGATAGAAGACCTTGATCTCGTCGCCGCCCTCAAGAGAGGCGTCGAAGGCGATGCCGGGCATGCTCTTGAGCTGTTCCAGAGCCTGGATGTTTTTGGGATCGTCCCAGGTGTACTGGTCGTGGGAGGCGGTGGCAAAGGTTCCGCCGTACAGGTTGTTGACGAGGGCGCGGGTACCCTGGTCGCCGCCCTGGCCCTTGCAGAACACGGCGCCCACGGGAGCGTTGAAGTGGGCATACAGGGCGTCAACGGCCTTGATGAAGTTCTCGGTGGTCCAGGTGTGGTTCTCCAGATCCAGGTACTGGTCGGCCCCGGCCTCCTTGAAGGCGTCCAGGTTGACGGCCATGCAGTGGGCCGTGACCACCAGCGGGTACTCATAGACGGAGCCGTTGGGATGGGTGCAGGCCGTCATGGCCGCGGCATTGATCTCCCCCCGGTCCGTGTCGTCAAACATGTCGCTGAGGTCCACCAGGTAGCCCTTGTCGCCCCAGTTGGTCACCAGGCGCTCGGGACCTTCCATGATGAGGTCGGGGGCGCTCTTGGCGGTGATGGCGGAGTTCACTTTGTCATCGCCGTCGGCATAGGCCAGGTATTCCACTTTTACCGCAATTCCGGTGTCCGCCGTGAAGGCGTCCGTAATGGCCTTAACCTTTTCCTCCTTGCCCCAGTCGCCGATGGGGTAGGTCCAAAGGGTAAGTTCGCCGCCGCCGGCGGCAGGCTCCGGGGTATCGGGGGTGTTGGGTTCGGTCTGCTGCTGGTCCTGGGCAGGGGTGGAACCCTGAGAGTCGTTGTTGCCTCCGCAGGCAACAAGGGCCATGACCATGGTCATGGCCAATACCAATGCAAGCAGCTTCTTCATCGCGAATCCTCCTTTTAATGTTTACAAAAAATAGACCGGCAAGCTCCGGCCCGCTGTGTAAATTATACAAGGGCTTCCTTCTTTTGTCAATTGAAATCGAAAGAATTTCTGCAAAGTTTGGATATTTAGGGATTGTTTCAAAAATAATTTCGATTTTTGGTGAATTTACCACCAAAACTCGGAAGGAAACCTGAAAGTATGCCTTGACAAACTGGGAAAAGCTGTTAACGTATACAGTACAGGGTAAATTTCAGACCGGCTGAACGCAGACAGAAAGGAAGATGGACTATGAAAAAGCACATCCTCTGCTTAGGTGATTCCAATACCCACGGCTATTGCGCCGACCCCTCCGACTGCGCCGACGGCGGCGTCCGCTTCAATGAGGAGGAGCGCTGGACCTGCCTGCTGCAAAAGGCCCTGGGGCCCGCGTTCCTGGTGACGGAAGAGGGACTCAGCGGCCGGACCACGGTGTTTCCGGACCCCCTTCACGAGAGCATGGACGCGCTGGGGGTTCTTTACGCGCTCTTAAAAAGCCACGAGGTGATTGACCTGCTGGTCATTATGCTGGGGACCAACGACACGAAGGAGCGCCTGGGGGTCAACGCCTCCTGCATTGCCATCGGTATGGAGCGGCTGGTCCGCAAGGCCCAGAGCGTGGACTGCTGGGGAGATCACGCCCCGAATATTCTGATTGTCTGCCCGCCGCCCATCCGGCCGGAGATGGAGGAGTCGGAGTGCGGCCAGCCCATGGGAAAAGGCTGCCTGGAGAAATCCCGGGAGCTGCCCGGGTACTATGAGAAGACCGCCGGGCTGGTGGGCGCCCATTACCTGAACGCGGCGGAATGTGAGTTCAACAGGGTGGACGGGATGCACCTGACCCGGAGGGGGCACGCCCAGCTGGCGGCGCTGCTGGCGGCGGCCGTGCCGGGGCTGCTGGCGGACTGAAGGCCAAGACGAATCCGAGGCCCGGAGCGGTTTTGCGCTCCGGGCCTCGGGTCTGCAGACGGCGCAGCGGAAGGGAAGCGTCCGCTGCGCCGTCCTTAGAAGCTGTACCAATCGGCGTCGGCACGCATCTTGACGGAAAATTTTCCGTCTGGACGGCGTCAGAAAAGCTTGAAATCCGTCAGGATTCCTGCGCTTTCCTTCCTAGCCAGACAAAAAATTTTCTCGCCAAGCTGCGCACCGCCCCCGATTGGTACAGCTTCTTATTCTTCTGTGAGCTCCTCCGGAGCGGGTTCCGGGGAATGCTGCTGGAAAATCCGCTCAAAGAACAGGGAGAGCAGCAGCACGGCGGTCACGGGCATGAACACCACCGGCCACCACCGCTCGATGCAGAACACGGCGGTCTGGGCCGTCAGCAGGACCGCCACAACGGTGCTGGGCAGGTGGGCGGCGGTCAGCTGGAGGGCCATGCGGAAAAGCCCCCCCACGCCGTAGTGGAACCGCCCCAGGAGGGGGAACAGCCAGCACAGGACCCCCGCCGGAAGGATCAGCGCGAAGTAATACGCGACATAGAGCACATAGGCCGCGCCCCCCAGGCGGGTGCCGTACCAGCGGACAATGGAATGCCCGCCCAGGAGCAGCAGCGCCAGCAGCCCCGCCAGCAGCCCCGCCAGCAGCCCCACCTTGAAATTCTGCCGGAAGGAGCGGAAGAAGCAGCCGAAGGCCCCGCTCTCCCGGCGGCGGACGCACTTGACCACGGTGTAATACAGCGCCGCCGTGGCCGGGCCGGCGGTGACGACGGGAAGGCAGAGAACGGCCCAGAAGATAGACAGCCCGCAGACGTCCACCAAGGTGCTCAGCCAGGCCCAAAGGCCCTTTTCAGGATTGAAGAACTCACCCAAGCGCCCATCCTCCCATCATATGCATTTCTGTGTCAGCGCCTTGCCCACGGACCGGCGGCAGCGCTCCGCCTCCTCCGGGGTCCGGCGGATGAATTCGCTGAGGAGCACCTCCACCACATAGAGCTGGGCCACCAGGGCGGAGGTGGAGCCGAACTGGAACGGCTGCTCGTTGGGCCCGCAGAGGAGCACCACGTCGGCATAGGCGCTGGCGGGCGAATGGAGATACCGGGTCACCAGGATCAGCTTTGCCCTCCGGCTTTGGATCAGCTCCGCGGCCTCCAGAACCTCGTGGGTGGCGCCGGAATAGGAGAAGTAGAGCACCGCGTCCCCTTCCGACAGGGTGGAGAGGATTACCGTCTGCATGTGGGAATCCGGGATGGTTTTGAACTTGGGGGAGGTGGTGGAAAACTGGGCCCAGGCGGCCAGCGCCACCACGGAGTGGTTCCCCTGTCCCAGGCAGACTACCTGTCCCGCGTTCCGCAGCAGGTCCGCCGCCTGGGATACCGAGGGCTCGGAGAGCATGTGATAGGCGCTGTTCAGCGCGTCCTGGGCGGCGGCGAGGACCTTGCACATCACGGCGGAGGGGGAGTCCTCCGCCGTGATTTCGCTTCCCGGCGCGCCAAGAGCCGCCCGGGCGGGCAGAGCCGCCCGGGCCAGCTCCAGCTTGAAGTCGTTGAAGCCCGCCAGCTTCAGCTTCCGGCAGAACAGCGATACGGTGGACACCGCCACTCCGCACTGGCTGCTCAGGTCGGTGATGCTGATGTACTGGGTTTCCTCCTGGTGCTCCAGCACATAGTCGGCGATCTTCCGCTCCGACCTGGTGAAGTGCTCATACTCCTGGAGCATCAGCGCCACAATGTCCTTTTCCAACAGCATCCCTCCTTTCCGGAAGCGTTCGGCGGCTGTGCGCGCAGGTCCTAAGCCCCCAGGATTTCGCCGATGGCCTGATCCACCAGGATCATGCTCCGGGGCAGGTGGAAGGGCCCCTTGAAGGTGCTTCCCTTGGTGGACGGCTCCGTGGGCAGGCCGTCCCGGCGGAGATAACCGTACCACTCGCCGTATTCGGGGTCGGCGAAGTGGGCCTTGCAGTAGTCCAGGGTTTTGTAGAACCAGTCCAGATACTTCTCCTCCCCGGTGTCCCGGTAGAGCATGACGGAGGAGATCAGGATCTCGTTGTGAGGCCACCAGAGCTTCATGTCGTGCTCGTAGGCCTCCGGGGGCTTGCCCAGGCAGTCGGTGAAGTACAGCAGGCCGCCGTACTCCTTGTCCCAGCCGGCCTCGATGGCCCAGTCGAACATCTGCGCCGCCTTTTGGATGAGGGATTTGTCCCCGGTCCGCTGGGCGTGCTCCAGCAGGAACCACACGCCCTCGATGTCGTGGCCGGGGTTGACGGTGCGGCCCTCGGTGTAGTAGAGCCGGGGGCTCCCGTCCACGTCCACGTTCTCCAGGGTGCACTTGAGGTCGGGCTTTACGTGGTATTTAAAGATGTCGTCCACGCACTGCCGGGCCCGCTCCTCGTAGAGGGCCTTCCGCTCCGGGTCCGTCCGCAGCAGCACGCCGGTGACGTTCAGGATGATCATGGGCGTGCCGAAGGCCCGGCCCGTCCGGGTTTCGGGGATGGTCTTGGGGCCCATGCCTACGGGATCGGGCCTGCCCTGGCTCAGGTCCCAGTAGAGGTCATAGCACTGCCGGGCCCGCTCCAGGCGGGACTTGTCCCCCGTGACGCCGTAGTACTCGGCGTTGGCGATGGCGCAGAAGGCCTCGGAGAAGTAGTAGCGCCGCTGGCGCAGGGGCTTGCCCTCCGCCGTGACGGTGAAGTACATCCGGTCGCCGCAGGCGTGGTTGAAGCAGTGGGCCTCCATGAAGTCCAGGCAGCTTTTGGACGCGTCCAGCCACTCCTGCTTGATCCCGTAGTTGTGGCACAGGAAGGCAAAGATCCAGCCGCAGCGGCCCTGCATCCAGACGCTCTTGTCCGTGGAATAAATCTCGCCCTTCCGGTCCAGGCAGGTGTAGACCCCGCCGTACTCCTTATCGATGCCGTGCTCCAGCCAAAAGGCGGCGGAGCGCTCCAGCTCTCCCCGGACCCAGGTCCGGGCTTCCAGCAGTTTTTGCCGGTCCATATGTCTCCCCCCTGTTATTGTTGAATCTCCGGCAGGCTGGCGGCGGCCATGGACTGGCCCACCCGGCGGAACTTCTCGTCGGGGAGCTCCGGGACGATCTTCCCGGCAAGCTCCGGATACTCGTCCGCCAGCACCTTCTTGGCGGTGTCCAGGATGAGGTCGCCGCCCTTGCCGCTCATGACCCGGCCCAGCAGCAGCACGTGGCGGCAGCCGTACAGGTCGAAGTAATAGGCCAGGGTGTGGCCCAGGTACACGCCGATGGACTCGTAGACCTTGGCGGCCCGGGGGTCGTCCTCGGCCATGAGGGCCTGGACGGCCTTCAGCTTCTCAGCGGGGGAGGCGCTCTCGTCCAGCTGGATGCCCGCCCGGGGGGCCAGCTTGATGACGCCGTCCTGGGAGAAGTACTTCACGCCGCAGCCGATGTCCCCGCTCCACTCGTCCCGCATGGCGCCGGGCTGGGCGTCCACGGGGACGAAGGCCAGCTCGTTGAGCCAGCCGGTGATCCGGCCCTCCTCGTCCACATACCCAACGGCCTCGCTGGTGCCCATGGCGATCCCCAGGACGCTGTTGTCGTTTAAGCTCATGGCCCCCGCCAGGGCGGAGACGTCTCCGTCGTTGATGACGCAGTAGGGCACGTCCCCGAAGGTGTCGTGGATGGCCCGGATGTAGATGTCCTTGACCTTTTCGTCGTAGATCTCCTTGGGGACCTTGAGGAAGAGGGAGGCGTTCATGGTCCGGTTGTTGATGAACACGCCGGCGGAGCTGACGCCCACCGCGTCCACCCGGGGCATGTGCTCCGCGGCGGACTTCAGGGCGGAGACGATGCCGTCGTAGTGGTAATCCGGATCGGAGTTGGTCTTGGGGAACCAAACCACCTCCTCGGAATAGACCGTCTCGCCGTCGACGACGGCGGAAACCTTCCGGTCGGAGCCGCCGGCGTCGAAGCCGATGCGGCAGCCCTCCATATGGCCGCCGATGGCCTTGGGGGCGTCCTTGGCTTCGGGGACCTCGTCCACCAGGACGATTTCAAAGGGGTGCTCGAAGACGTCCGCCATGTAGTCCCAGTCGAACTCCTGCTGTCCTCCGGCGCAGTAGACGGATTTCAGGTACTCGCAGATTCCCGCGTCGCCGCTGACGTAGACCTTGAAGCCGCCCTTCATCCAGAGGATGGTCTTCACCAGGCGCTCGATGTAGTAGCAGTCCGCCTCCTTCATCTCCGGCGTGCCGTGGATGAAGGTATGGCAGGAGGCCATCTGGCCGTCCGCCCGCTCCACGGCGATGCCCACCGGCTTTTTCGCCGCGGCCAGAAAGGCGCGGTTGAACCGCATCAGGGGAATAAAGTCCGGGTCCAGGGAGGGCGTGTGCTTCAGCTCCACGTTGATTCCAAATCGATCCATAGCGATACTCCTTATCCGTTCATAAAATTTGTGGATGCGTCGCTGGGAAGAGGGGACCGGCGAAATACGCCATCCACTATATCATAAATTGATCCGATATTCAATCCTTTGCCGGCTCACCCGGGAAAAGAAGCTCCCGGTCCGTGCGCCCCGGGAGGGAAGGAGCGCCGCTTTTCGACCGGGACCTTCGAAAAACGGCGCTTCCTCACACCGGAGATGGAGCTGTGGAGTCCTGCCGGTAGAACTGGTTGGAGTGGAGCAGCTTCTCCTTCTGCACGGAGGTCAGGCTGTCGGTGATATCCTTGATGAAGACGTAGAAGAGGCGGTGCTCCTCGCCCCACTTGGAGGTTTCCAGGTGTCCGCAGTCGTCCAGCCAGCGGACCTGGCCGTCCCGGCGGATGATCCGGTACTGCACATAGTCCATGTTTCCGGCGGAATTGCGGATCTGGTGCTCGATTTCCCATTCCACCCGGTCCAGGTCCTCCGGGTGGACCATGCCCCGGAAGGAGCAGCCCACCAGCTCCATCAGCTCCGTCATGGACTGGCAGCCAAAGATGTCCATCACCGCCGGATTGGCGTACAGGATGCGCTCGTCTTCCACGGCGCGGTAGATGAAGAAGGCGTCGGACATGCTGGCCAGGGATTCGGCCATGCGGGCCTGCCGGCGTTCCTCCTCCTCCTTGATGATGTTGTCAATGCTCCGGATGGTGATGACGGCGGTTTTGGGCTTCCCGTTTTCCCGCTCGCTGATGGTCACGCTGGTCAGGCACCACTCGTCCGGGGTGTCCGGGCCCCTCCGGCGGTAGCGGAAGTCCACGGAATTCTGCGTGGCCAGGGCGGTCTGCAGATGCTCCAGGGACAGGAATTCCCGCACGTTTTCCTCGTTATAGGGCAGAATCCTGCCCGTGCCGAAGTGCCGCTCCACCATGGCGGCGTAGTCGCCCCGCTCCAGAAGGAGCGAGTCGTCGGGGTAGATCATCCGGCAGTAATTGTTCCGCAGCTGAAGATGGTAAACCTCCCGATAGGCCAGCACCATGCTGTTGAACGCGCCCTCATAGAGCTGCATGTGCGTCACGTCCCGCAGCAGACAGGCCACGTATCCGTACTCATGCTGAAAGAGGGTCAGCTGGAGATAGTGGCTGGAAACGGAGCTGTAGACGTAATGGTTCAGCGTTTCCCCCAGGAACGCCGCATGGTAGGCCTTCCGCAGCAGCTCCTCATAATTATCCTCAAAGGCCCGCAGGATGAGATGCCGGATGCGCTTGTAGTCGCTGCCGCACATCCGCTCCATTTCCCGGTTCACATAGACGATTTCATAATCGACGGGCTCTCCCGCCGAATCCAGCGAGACTTTGGAGAGTCCGAAGCCGCAGGGCAGAGCGCCGTAGTGCTGTTCCAGCTGCTTGAGCTCCCCGTCGTCCAGCTCCGCCGTGAGCTGTTCGGTCCGGGCCTGCTCCCTCCGCCGCTCCTGCAGGGAGGAGATATCCGTCAGCGAGAGGAAGAACAGCCTGTGCTCCTCCTTTTCCTGGAGGAAGAAGACCCGCGCATGGACCCACAATACATTCCCGTCCACCCGCAGATAGTGGAGATTTCCCTCCGCGGCGGCGGGGCGGCGCTCATAGGCCTGCTCAAAGAGCTCCAGGAAGACCGGCCGGTCGTCGTCCCGGACGCTGTTCCAGATCTTCCGGCTCAATTCCTTGTTGGTGGCCGCGTCCAGGCCGGAGAGGCGGTAGTACTGTTCATTGACCCGGGTGATCTCGACCTGCTGGCCGGAGACGTCGTAGATAGCGGCGGGGCCCAGGATATTGTTGATCATGCTATCGGTGAACAGCTTGCCGTCCATCAGCTCCCGGACATGGAAGGACTCCACCTGTTTGCAGTGCAGCCCGGTGAAATCCAGCCGCCGCTCGTCCGCCAGGAGGGTTTCAAACTGGTCGATGGGCAGGGGCTTGTAATAGTAATAGCCCTGGGTATAGCGGCAGCCCATGTGCCGCAGGACGTCCTCCTGCCGCTGGGTCTCCACGCCCTCCACGATGATGGGCAGCCCCATCAGCCGGGCCATATTGACGATGGACTCCAGGATGCCGATGCCCTTTTGCTCCTCCTCCTCCGTAATTTCCAGGAACCGCATGTCGATTTTGATCACGTCCACGGGAACGCTTTTCAGCATGTTCAAAGAGGAGTAGCCGCTGCCGAAGTCGTCCATCATAACAAGAAATCCGCCCTCTCGCAAACGGTCCACCGTATCGTTGATCATGGCGTCTTCCTCGGCATAGGCGCTCTCGGTGATTTCCGTCTTGACGTACTTGGCGGGCAGATTGTATTTTTTCAGAAGCCGGTCCAGATAGGCGGGCACGTCCATGGACATGATGTCGATGCGGGAGATGTTAATGGAAATGGGCACGGGCTGATAGCCCCGGTCGATCCAGCTCCGCAGCCACCGGCAGACCTTCTCCCAGACCTGCTGATCCAAAAGGTAGATTCCGCCGCTGCGCTCCAGGACCGGAACGAAGAGGCCGGGGGGAATCAGGCCCTTGGTCTTGTGCTGCCAGCGCACCAGGGACTCCGCCCCCACCACCTTCCCCGTGTTGATGTCGCACTGGGGCTGGACAAAAAAGGTGAACTCGTCCCGCTTCAGGGCGCCGTTGACCTCCTCCAGAAGCCGCATTTCCTCCACCAGGCCGCTGTCCATGGCGGGGGAGTAGCGGACGGTGTGGTTCCGGGGAGTGGCATAGGACAGGGCCAGGGTCGCCCGGTCGCAGAAGATCTCCGGCGGAAGGGAGGGATCGTCAATAAGGCTGACGCCGAAAACAGGGACCACGCCCACGGCGCCCCCCATCTGGGTGATGCCGGTCAGGATATCCTCCCGGAGCTTCGCGGCCAAGCCGTCGCTGCAGGGCATGATGATGCAAAAATTGTCCCCTTCGAAATATCCGGTGACGCCGCCGTACTGTGCCCGGATGGCCTCCAGGCAGTCCGCGATGTAGCGCAGAAGCCGGTTGCCCGCATCCCGGCCGTGGAACTGGTTGAACAGCCGGAAATGCAGAATGTCAATTGCCGCCATGCACCAGCCGCCGGGCTCCGCCTGGGGAATAAACTGCCTGGCGCGGGCCATGAAGCCCTGCGGAAAGAACAGCCCGGTCAGCCCGTGCTTGGTCTGGCTTTCCAGATTTTGGCTGGAAATCGCGGTCAAAGTGTCATGATCCATATTCGCGCCTCCATGTTTCCTGGACCGCGAACGGTCCGCCGTACCAATGTATAACCTGCCCCCATTGGATAAAAATACCATATTATAGGCCCGGTGTCAAGACACTTTCGTGGATTTCCCCCAATTTGCAGCAAATCGGGATGCAGGCAGACGAACCGAGCCGGCATTTTACCGGCCGGGGGCGGTCCTCGGCATAGCGGAACGGCGGCCGGCGTCCCGCAGCATGAGAGAGCGGGAATGCCGGCCGCCGTTTTTATCGGCGCTCCGTCCGGAGGCTTTCAAAGATGATCGGCCTGCCCTGGCAGCGGATCCTGCCGAACTTGACCTCTACGCCGCTTCCGTCGGCCAGATTTTCATACCGTCCGTCCGGCGCGTCCACCGCCACCGGGGCGCAGGCGCCCTTCAAGCTGAAGACCCCCGTAAGCTGCCGCTCCCCGGAGCGGTGAACCGCGTACAGGATGTCCCCCGCCAGGGCGCGGACCTGATAGGCGCTGTCCGTGAGCAGGGGGTTCCGCTTCAGGGCGGCCAGCCGCCGCAGCTGCTCCGCCCGGTCCGGTCCGGAGGACCAGTCCACGGGGTCCCGGTCAAACAGGGACGGGAGATGTGCGCAGCTCTGTTCCTGCCCAGCGTAGAGCAGGGTCATCCCCTTTTGGAAATAGAGGAAGGCCGTCCAGTTCAGAAGGGCCGTCTCATCGGGAATCACGAACGCCGCCCGAAGCTGGTCGTGGTTTTCCAGATAGCGGAGCTTGACGTAATTGTCCGGATAGATGGTTTCCTGCCGGCTGAGGGCGGCGGCGTAGGCGCTCAGGGGAAGCGTCCCCTCCAAATACTGCTGGAAGCAGGAAAACACGTCGTACTCATAGCCGGCGTCAAAGGCCTGGAAAAGCTCCGAATCGGACAGGGCGGGAATGCCCTCCGCCCGGGCGCCGGAGACGAAGCCCGGCTCCACCGACTCGCAGAGCCAGAAGCAGCCGGGGCGGACGGCTTCCACCTCCGCCCTGGCCCGCAGCCAGAACTCCAGGGGCACCAGGGAGGCCACGTCGCACCGGAACCCGTCCACCATGGAGGCCCAGTATTTCAGCGTGTCGATCTGGTAATCCCACAGCTCCGGATGGGAGTAATCCAGGTCCGCAACGTCGGACCAGTCGCCGACCCGATTGCCCAGGCTGCCGTCCGGCCGGCGGTAAAACCACTCCGGATGGTGCTCCGCCAGCCAGGAGTCCGGGGAGGTGTGGTTGTACACCACGTCGATGATGCACCGCATGCCCAGCCGGTGAATTTGGTCCACCAGCCGCCGGAAGTCCTCCAGCGTGCCGAATTCCGGGTTGACGGCCCGGTAGTCGGAGATGGCGTAGGGGCTGCCCAGGGAGCCCTTCCGGGCCTTGGCCCCCACGGGGTGGATGGGCAGCAGCCAGATCATGTCCGCCCCCAGCCCCTTGATCCGTTCCAGGTCCCGGCGGAGGGCCTCGAAGGTGCCCTCGGCGCTGTAGTTGCGGACGTACACCGAGTAGAGAATCTGATTGCGGTAGTCCTTTTTCGTATTCTTGGCCATAAAAACCGTTCCTCCTGTTTCACACGGGCCGGCCGGAAGGGCCGGGAAGCCGCTGGTACACCTGCATTTCCCGGTACAGCCGCCGGGACAGCCGCCTGCCGAAGGTTCCCGGAAGGGCGCGCCACTGCCAGTTGCCCCCCAGGGTGGAGGGGATGTTCATCCGGGCCTCGCTGCCCAGGCCCAGCAGGTCCTGGAACTGCACCACCGCCAGATCGGCGGGGGAGGCCCAGAGGGAGCGCATCATGCCCCAGTGGTAGCCCTCCCGCTTGTTCAGACGGAGGTAGGCCTTGGCGAAATCCACGTCCTGCTTGGGGGCGGAGGCCATCCAGCCCTGAATGGTGTCGTTGTCATGGGTGCCGGTATAGGCCACGCAGCGGGCGGGATAGCGGTGGGGCAGATAGTCGCCGACGCCGTCCCGGCTGTCGAAGGCGAACTCCAGCACCTTCATGCCGGGGTAGCCGGAGTCCCGGAGGAGCCTGCACACCGAGGGGGTGAGGAAGCCCAGGTCCTCGGCGATGATCTCCTTTTCCCCCAGGGCCCGGTTCACCGCCTGGAAGAAGCCGATGCCGGGGCCGGGCCGCCAGGTTCCGTTCCGGGCGGTGGGTTCGCCGTAGGGGATGGCGTAATAGGAGTCGAAGCCCCGGAAGTGGTCGATGCGCAGAATGTCATAGAGCCGGAACTGGAAGGAGATGCGGCGCAGCCACCAGGCGTAGCCGTCCCCCCTCATCCGCTCCCAGTCGAACAGGGGATTGCCCCACAGCTGCCCGTCGGGGGCGAAGCCGTCGGGGGGGCAGCCCGCCACCTCGGTGGGCAGGCCCTCCCCGTCCAGCTGGAACTGCTCCGGGCTGGCCCAGACGTCGGCGCTGTCGCCGGAGACATAGATGGGCAGATCCCCGATGATGGACAGCCCCAGGCCGTTGGCGTGCCGCTTCAGCGCCCTCCATTGGCGGAAAAAGAGGTACTGAACCCCCTTCCAGAAGGAGATCTCCTCCGCCAGCTCCTTCCGGGCGCGGGCCAGGGCGCCGGGCCTGCGCAGCCGCAGGTCCTCGGGCCACTGGGACCAGGGGGCTCCGCCGTGCCGGTCCTTCAGGGCCATGAACAGGGCATAGTCCTCCAGCCAGTCCGCCTGTTCCCCGCAGAAGGCGGGGAAATCGGGTTCCCCCCGGGCCAGCAGCCGGCCGCAGGCCATGCGGAGCACGCCGAAACGGGCGGCGTACATCCGCCCATAGTCCACCCGCTCGGGATCGTCCCCCCAATCGAGGGACCGGAATTCACCGCCGTCCAGCAGCCCCTCCTCCGCCAGGAGGTCCAGGTCGATGAAGTAGGGGTTTCCGGCAAAGGAGGAGAAGGACTGATAGGGGGAGTCCCCGTAGCTTGTGGGGCCCACGGGCAGAAGCTGCCAGCAGCTCTGGCCGCCCGCGGCCAGGAAATCCGCGAATTTCCACGCTTCCTTTCCCAAGGTGCCGATGCCGTAAGGGGAGGGAAGGGAGGAAATGGGCATCAGGATGCCGGATCTTCTCACGTTGGAATCACCTTCCTAATCGGAGCCCGTTTTTGACGGGGACCGGAGTGAAGTAAAGGGCCGCCCTCCGGCGGCCCTTGCGGTCAGGAAAGCCGGGCTACGCTCTCGCCCTGAATGAGCCGGAAGGGGACCAGCTCGTGGACGGGGCGGCCGCCCAGGACGATGGCCCGCAGCAGCGTGTCCACCCCCCGCTCGGCCAGCCGCTGGGTGTCCTGCTGGACCGTGGTCAGCCGGGGGAGGGAATACTGCCCGATGACGATGCCGTCATAGCCCACCACGGAAATGTCCTCCGGCACCCGCCGCCCCATGTCCCGCAGGGCCCGGATGGCCCCCAGGGCCATCACGTCGCTGATGGCGAAAATGGCGGTGAGACGGGGGCAGCGCGCCAGCAGCTTCTGCGTGGCGGCGTAAGCCTCCGGCATGGAATAGCGGCAGGGCTCGCACTGCCGGTCCACGTCGAAGGGCAGCCCCAGGCGGCGGCAGGCATCCCGGCAGCCGGTGAGGCGGCTGTAGCTGATCTGGGAGCAGGACCAGTTTCCGCCCAGGAACCCGATGTGCCGGTGGCCCTGTCCGGCCAGCAGCTGGACGACCTGCTCCGCGGCCTCGCCGTCGTCGGTGGTAAAGGAGGACAGGTTGCCGAAGCCCAGCTCCCGGGCGCTGTTGGTCAGCAGCACGCAGGGGGCGGCGATGGGGGCGAAACCCGCCTTGAAGAGGTCCAGGTCCCCCCCCAGGAAGATGATCCCCCGGGGGCGGCGCTCCCGGTGGAGCTGGAGGGCGTAGGCCACCTCGTTGGCGTCCTCGTACAGGTAGTAGACGGCGGCGTCCTGCCCCGCGTCCAGCAGAAGGGCCTGGAGCTTTTCCACCAGGTCGGCGAAGAGCATGTTCATGGTCCCTTTGACAATGACGGCAATGCTGCTCCCGCTTTGCTGCTTCAGGTGCTTGGCGTTGTTGTTGGGCTGGAAGCCCTGGGCCTCCACCACGGCCAGCACCTTCTGCCGGGTCTCCTCGCTGACGTCGGGGTGGTCGTTCAGCACCCGGGACACGGTGGACACACCGCACCCGGAGAGCCGGGCAATATCTTTGATGGTCATACCGCGTCCCCTCTTTCTCGGCAGCTTGAAATCTGGGAAATCATAGCACATTTTAACCGGCGGCGCAAGGCTTTTTGGAAAGGTTATGCCTTTAACCAGAACCTTTCCGCCGGAGATTATCCCTTTACGGCGCCGGCGGCCACACCCTTGATGATGTGCTTCTGGCAGGTGAGATAGAAGACGACGACGGGGATGATGCTCAAAAGGATCAGCGCCATGGTGGCGCCCAGGTCCACGGTGCCGTAGCTGCCCTTGAGATACTGGATATGGATGGGGATGGTGCGGTATTTGTTGATGTCCAGCACCAGGTAGGGAAGCAGGTAATCGTTCCAGACCCACATGATTTCCAGGATGCCCACGGAGATCATGGTGGGCTTCAGCATGGGCAGCACCACAGAGAAGAAGACCCGCAGGGGACCGCACCCGTCGATGGCGGCGGCCTCCTCAATCTCCAGGGGAATGGACTTGACGAAGCCCACGAACATGAAGATGGCCAGCCCCGCGCCGAAGCCCAGGTATACCACCGGGATGGTCCAGGGGGTGTTCAGGTGGAGCTTATCCGCCGTTTTGGAAAGGGTGAACATGACCATCTGGAAGGGGACCACCATGGAGAAGACGCACAAGAAGTAGAGCAGCTTGCAGAAGGCGGAATTCACCCTGGCGATGTACCAGGCGGCCATGGAGGTGCACAGGAGAATCAGGAAGGTGGAGGCCAGGGTAATGACCACGCTGTAAAGCACGCTCTTGGCAAAGGGGTAGTTGCCGAAGGTCATGCCCTTGATGAAGTTCTCGAACCCGGCCCACATCTCCCCGGAGGGCAGGGCGAAGGTGTCGGTCTTGACAAAGGTGTTGAGCTTGAAGGAGTTGACCACCACCGTGAGAACGGGCAGCACGTAGATCACGCAGATCACGGCCAGAGTCACCGACAGGATGGTCTTCCGGCGGCGCTCGGCGGAAAGGGTTTTGGCATTCATTACTGCTGTACCTCCTTTTTGCGGGTGTAGCCCAGCTGGGCCAGGCCCAGTCCGGCGACCAGGATGAAGAAGATAACCGCCTTGGCCTGGGCCACGCCCTGGGAGGAGGAGCTGGAGCCGTAGAAGGTGTTGTAGATGTTCAGCGCCAGCATCTCCGTGGTCTTGACGGTGGTCCCGCCGGGCTGGATGACAAAGGGCTGCCCGTTGGTCAGGGCCAGGTTCTGGTCGAAGAGCTTGAAGCCGTTGGTCAGGGAGAGGAACATGCAGATGGTGATGGAGGGCATCACGTTGGGAATGGTCACCTTGAACAGGGTCTGCCAGCGGGTGGCGCCGTCAATCCGGGCGGCCTCCAGCATCTCCCCCGGGACGTTCTGGAGGCCCGCAATGTAGATGATCATCATATAGCCGATCTGCTGCCAGCACATGAGGATGATGAGCCCCCAGAAGCCGTATTTGCTCTCCAGCAGGATGGAGGTGCTCCAGCGGCTGAGAATGCCGTCGAAGATCATGGACCAGATGTAGCCCAGGACGATGCCGCCGATGAGATTTGGCATGAAGAAAACGGTGCGGAACAGGTTGCTGCCCTGGATGCCCTGGGTCAGGGCATAGGCCACGGCGAAGGCCAGCACGTTGATGAGCACCACGGACACCACGGCAAAGAGGGCGGTGTACCAAAAGGCGTGGCGGAAGGAGACGTCCTGGAAGGCCTTGACATAGTTCCCCAGACCGATGAACTGGGCGTTGGAGATGGTTTTAAACTTGCACATGGACAGCCAGATGCCCTGGAAGAAGGGCCAGACAAAGCCGATGATGAAGGCGATGACCACCGGCCCCAGAAACAGCGGCGCCCAGCGCCGGGTGGAGGTCCGGATGGAATTGCTGTTGGTGAGCTTTTTCGTTTTCAAAATATCAACTCCCAATCAGATTCGGGGGGGCGGATATCGTTCGCTCACCGGAGCCGTGGGCGAACGATGTCCGTCTCCATGGATGGGTCCGGACAGGCAGGGCGGGCGTTCCCGCCCGCCCCGCCTGCTTCCGCGCTCCGGAAAGGGGGAACGCGGATGCTTTTAGCCGTTGGCGTTTTGATACTGCACGGCCCAGCCGTCCACGAAGGCGGTGCGGACCTGCTCCCAGTTGGCGGCGGACTGGTCGGCGTTGTACTGGTTCAGCGCGGCCACCAGGGCGGCGCGGTAGTCGTCCACGTTGGGCTGGAAGTTGGTGGCCCAGTTCATCACATAGCAGCCGTCGGCGGTATAGGCGTCGGCAGCGGCCAGGAAGCCGTTGGTGGATTCGGCGGCCTGCTTATAGGGCATGACGCCGAAGGTGTCCACCAGCTTGCGGGAGGCGTCGGGATCGGTGACGCACCAGACCATGAAGTCCATGGTGGCCTGCTGATCCTCTTCCGAGGCCTGGCAGTTGATGGCCCAGCAGTTTTCGGTGCCGCAGTTCAGGCCGGCCTTTTCCTCGCCGGAAACGCCGCAGTAGTAAGGAATCATGGTGGCGTTGGGGACCTGCTCCTTCAAGCCCTCGTACTCCCAGGAGCCCTGGACCTGGAACGCGGCCTTGCCGGAGCGGAACTCCTCGCTGGCGTCATGGCCGCCGGTGGCCAGCTCCTTGGGGTCGGTCAGGCTGTTGTTGATGCACAGGTCGTAGAGATTCTTGAAGTTGTCCAGGTATTTTCCGGTAATGGTGGCGGGGCACTCGGTCCAGGTTTCGCCCTCCTGCTCATAATAGTACTCCAGGTTGGCCATGTGGCCGGTGAAGCGCCAGGAGGAGGAGCCGTCCATGTCGCAGGAGGTGAAGGCGTCGAAGCCCAGCTCCCCGGCGCGGCTGTGGATGTCCTCGGCCACGGCCTTGAGCCCGTCGAAGTTTTTGATCTCATCCATGGAGTGGCCGGCTTGCTCCACCAGGTCGGGGTTGACAATGATGCCGTAGCACTCATAGCAGTAGCCGATGGAAACCAGCTTCCCGTCCTCGGCATAGAGGTTGTAAGCGTCGGTGCTCAGTTCGTTGGCAATGGGGGTTCCGGTGAGGTCCAGGGCGTAGTCCTGCCAGTCCTTGACGCCCGCGGTGTTGCCGATGACGAAGAGGGTGGGAGGCGCGCTCTTGTCCATCTCGGAGATGAGGGTCTGGCTGTAGGTTCCGGAGGCGGCGGTAACCACCTGGACGGGCACGCCGGTCTTTTCGGTATAGGTGGCGGCGATATCCTGGAGAACCTCGTCGGATTCGGGCTTGAAGTTCAGCCAGTAGACGCGGCCGGAGGCGCCGGAAGCGCCGCCGTTTTCGGAAGAGGAGCCGCTGTCCGCAGCCGGAGCGTCTCCGCCGCCGCAGGCGGCCAGGGACAGCGCCATCACGGCGCAAAGGAGCAGAGCCAAGAGTCGTTTCTTCATTTCATAATCCTCCTGATAGTATTTGTTCGCCAGAGTTGGGAACGCTTCCGGAACCGTTATTGGTAACGTTTCCAGAACCCATGCACTTATCATAGCAACAATTGGGAAAGGATGCAAGGAAAACTTGAGCGGCAAGAAAAAAATTGGAGGGCTGCTAAAAAATATTTCCCATTTTTGGGGAAAAGCGCCAAGTAATTCCGGGGTGGGCCCGGCAGGAGCCGCGGCCCGGCGGGCGTCCGCCCCGCCGCAAGGCGTTTCCGGCGGCGTTTCCACCGCCCGGCCGCTTTGCCGTTCCCCACTGCTCTTTTTGGCGCCATTTGGGGAAAACACCGGGCCGCGCCGGAAGGCCCCGCCTGGAAAAACCCGGCCGCATCAATTTTATAAAACAGAAAAATAAATCTTGACTTTCATAAAGTTAATGTTTATATTTAATATTATGAAAGGAGGCCGTGCCTATGACCACTGTGCCCCCCTGGATGGCGGACCTGGACGAACAGGATTTGACCTTTGTGAAGCGCTTCCTTCTGGCCTCCGGCTCCCTGAAGGAGGTGGCCGCCCAGTACGGCGTCAGCTATCCCACGGTGCGCCTGCGCCTGGACCGGCTGATACAGAAGATACGCCTCAGCGACACGGCGGAGGCGGACCCCTACGTCGCCCTGGTGAAGCGCCTGGCGGTGGACGACAAGCTGGACTTCGACACCGCGAAGATATTGATTGCGGCCTACAGGGAGGCCCGGAACGAGAATGGAGGTTGAGAGATGGCCGTTTTGACTAAGGGAATGATTGTGTTGTTGGTGTTTACGCTGGTGGTCCTTGCGGGAGGGATTTTCCTGCAAATCTTCCTCTCCAAGCGGGAGAGCCGCTGGCCGGGCCTGGTCCTGCCGCTGCTGACGTTTTTGTGGTCCCTGCTGGGCCCGCTGAACGTCATGGACACCGGCAGCGTGTCCCGGAATGTCCTGCTGGTGCTGGTGACCCTGCTGGCGGGGAACATCCCCACGCTGCTTCTGCTGGCGATTTACTGGGCGGTCCGGGAGAAACGGCGGGTGCGGGACCAGATCGACAAAATGAAAATTGACGAGCTGTAAGGCGCAGAGGCTCCCCTCCGGGGAGTCTTTTTTCCGGAAAGCCGCTGTCAGGCCAAGTTCCTCCGGCATAGCCTGAGCATGTAAAAATCTTTGGGAGGGCAGACCGATGGCACAAGTGACCAACTTTTTTGCGGGCGCCAACAGCGGCGAGGGATTTCGGAACCTGTTTTCGGAGATCGCGGACGTGGAGAATACATATGATTTCATGGTGTTGAAGGGCGGTCCCGGCGTGGGGAAAAATACCTTCATGCGGGAGATCGGCCGGACCATGGAGGAGGCGGGAAGGGCGGTGGAGTACCTCTGGTGCTCCGGGGACCCGGATTCCCTGGACGGCGTGGTGATTCCGGAGCTCCGCTGCGCCATAGCGGACGGCACCTCGCCCCACGTCATCGAACCCCAATATCCCGCCGCCGTGGACCGCTACGTGGACCTGGGCCGGTTTTACGACCTCACCGCCGCCAAGGCCTCCGCGGAGGAAGTGAAGTCCCGCACCCGGGCCTATAAGGCGGCCTATGTCCGGGCCTACCACAGCCTCAAGGCCGCCCGGCAGGTGGAGCTGGATGCGGTGGCCTCAATGGGCCGGGATTTTGACGGCGAACGCCTGGAGCGCCGGGTCAAGGGAATCATCAGCCGGGAGCTCCGGGCCAGGGGGGACCAGCAGGGGCGGACCGCCCGCCGTTTTCTGGGAAGCATCACCCACAAGGGCTGCGTCTGGCGCTTTGACAGCGTGGACGTTCTCTGCCCCCGGGTTTATGAATTTGCCGACACCTGGGAGCTGGCGGGACCGGCCTTTGCCCGCCTCCATGCGGCGGCGGCGGAAAAGGGATGGGACACCGTCGCCTGCCTCTCGCCGGAGGACCCGGAGCGCATCGAGCACCTGCTGATCCCCGGCCTGGGGCTGGCGTTTGTCACCTCCTGCCCCGGGATGGACTATGGGAAAAAGCCCTATCGCCGGGTCCGGCTGGACGCCATGGCGGAAACGGAGGGCAGGGCCCGCCTGCGCTTCCAGACCCGCATGGTGGCGCTGCTCCGGGAAGAGGCGGTGGACGCGCTGAAGGAGGCCAAGCGGAACCACGACGCCCTGGAGGCGGTGTATAATCCCTACGTCGACTTCGACGGCGTCCGGGCCCTGGCGGCCCTGGAGGCGGGGAGGCTCCTGAGCTACGGCTGACACGCCGGGCGCGGGGGCCTGAGCGCCCCGGCCCTGCGGGAGGGAGGAAGACGCCGTAAAAGGGAAAGCCCGCCGGGACCGGCGGGCTTTCCCCTTCTGCTCAGTTTAAAAAGTCCTTCAGTTTCTTGCTTCGGGAGGGATGGCGGAGCTTTCGCAGGGCCTTGGCCTCGATCTGCCGGATGCGCTCCCTGGTGACGTTGAATTCCTTGCCTACCTCCTCCAGGGTCCGGGTCCGGCCGTCCTCGATGCCGAAGCGGAGCTTCAGCACCTTTTCCTCCCGGGGGGTCAGGGTGGACAGCACGTCCATCAGCTGTTCCTTCAAAAGAGTGAAGGACGCGGCCTCGGAGGGCTCCGACGCGCCCTCGTCCGGGATGAAGTCCCCCAGATGGCTGTCCTCCTCCTCGCCGATGGGCGTCTCCAGGGACACGGGCTCCTGGGCGATCTTCATGATCTCCCGCACCTTGTCCACGGGCATGTTCATCTCGGCGGCGATCTCGTTGGGGGAGGGGTCGTGGCCCAGCTCCTGAAGGAGCTGGCGGCTGACCCGGATGACCTTGTTGATGGTTTCCACCATGTGGACGGGAATCCGGATGGTCCGGGCCTGGTCGGCGATGGCCCGGGTGATGGCCTGGCGGATCCACCAGGTGGCGTAGGTGGAGAATTTGAAGCCCTTGGTGCAGTCGAACTTCTCCACGGCCTTGATGAGGCCCAGGTTGCCCTCCTGAATCAGGTCCAGGAACAGCATCCCCCGGCCCACATAGCGCTTGGCGATGGAGACTACCAGCCGGAGATTGGCTTCCGCCAGCTTCTGCTTGGCGGTTTCGCCGGCCCGGTACTGCCGTTTCAGCGCGGCTTCCTCTTCGGCGTCCACAGGCTCCCCGGCCTCCCGGCGGCGGCGGAGCTCCGCCAGCTTTTCTCCCGCCTCGTTTCCGGCGGACATGGCCTGGGCCAGGTTGACCTCTTCCTCCGGGGTCAGCAGGGCCACCTTGCCGATCTCTTTCAAATACATGCGGACGGGGTCGTCGATGGAAAAGCTGTTGACCAGGGTGTTGGGGTCCACCAGCTCCTCTTCCTCCATCCCCGCGATCTCCTCGGCGGCGGGGCCCTCCTCCGGGAGCTCGGGGAGCAGGTCCTCCTCGGCGCTGATGTCGATGTTCAGCGCCTCCAGGGAGTCATAGAGCTGGTCCATCTGCTCGCCTTCCAGGTTCAGGTCGTCCACGGCCTCCATCAGCTCGGCGGACTCCACCTTGCCCTTCTTCTTGCTTTTGGCCAGCAGCTCCCGGAGCTTTTCGTTGTTGATGAGCCAGGCGGCGGCGGGGAGGGCGGCCACCTGCTTGTCGTCCAGGCGGACGATGCCGGCCTTCTTGGCCTCCTCGTCGGTCAGGACGCGGGGGGCGCCCCCGTCTGCCGCTTCGGTTCCGGCGGCGGGAAGCGCGTCCGTCTGGCGGCCGGGCTCCTTCTGGGTCAAATCCTGTTTATTAGACATTCCGTTTTTCTCCCTTTTTGTCTTTGTATTTTTCTGCCGCCGCCAACAGGAGGTCCGGCTTTCTGCCGGAGCGCTTCGCAGCCTCCCCCTGTATGACGCGTATGTAATCCGCCAGGGCCTGCCGTCCGTTCCGGACGGATTCCGGCTGCTGGCAGAGGGCGGTGACATGGTTCATTTCCTCCGCCGTCAGCTCTCCGGCGAGAGCGGGGAGGGCCGCGCCCCGTCCCTCGGTCCGGGCCTTCCACAAGAGGGTGAAGACCCTTCCCAGCAGGGGGGAGGAGAAGTCACTCTCCTGCAGGGGCGGTTCCGGGGGAAAGAGGCTGTCGTCCAGCAGCAGCAGCCGGAGGACGCCCTCCTCCGCCCGGGCGGAGCGCAGGTTTTCATAGCGCAGGGCCCGGTCCCTGGGCTGGAGCTGCGCGGCGGGATTCAGGCTCTTGCGGAGCTCCGCCCGGTTCTCCTTGCGCACCTTCTGCTTCCGGGCCCGCTCCACGTCGAGCTTGACGGCGTCGATGGTGATGCGGGCGGCCTCGGCGGCCCGGGCGGCGTAAATCTCCCGCTCCGCCTTGTTTGGAAGGGTGGCCAGGAAGCTGCTGACCTCCTCGCTGTAGGAAACCCGCTGCTCGTCGCTGCTCAGGTCGTACTTTCCGGCAATCTGGGCCATGCGGAACTCCACGCCGGTCTCGCTGCCGCCGAGCAGGCGCTCGAAGGCGGCGGGACCCTCGTTTTTGATGAAATCGTCGGCGTCCTGCTTCACCAGCTCCCCGTCCTCGGTCCGCCGCCGGGGAAGCTGGAGGACCTTGACCGAGAACTCGGAGCCGTTCAGAAGCTGCAGCGCCCGCTCCGTGGCGATTTTCCCGGCGTTGTCGTTGTCGTAGCAGAGCACCAGCTCCTTGGTGAACCGGGAGAGGAGGCGGATCTGCTCCGTCGTCAGGGCGGTGCCCATAGAGGCCACCGCGTTGTCAAAGCCCGCCTGGTGGAGGGTAACGATGTCCAGGTTCCCCTCGCAGAGGATGATGTTGGGCCGCTTGGTCTTTTTCGCCAGGTTCAGCCCGTAGAGACAGCGGCGCTTGCTGTACACCGGAGTCTCGGAGGAGTTCATATACTTGGGCTCGGACTTGTCCAGCACCCGGCTGCCGAAGGCCACCACGTCCCCCCGGGTGTCGACGACGGGAAGCATGAGGCGGTTTCGGAACTTGTCGTAAAACCCGCCCCGCTTGTTGTCCACGATGAGCCCCGCGGTCAGCAGCTCCGACTTGCTGTAGCCCTTGGCGGTCATCTCGTTCAAAAGCACGTCCCAGGCGTCCGGAGAGGCCCCCATGCCGAACTTGACCGCGGTGCTTTTATGAATCTGCCGCCGCTCCAGATATTCCCGGACGGCGCCGCCCTCGGGCTGCTGGAGAAGACGGTGATAGAACCGGGCGGCGTCCCGGTTCAGATCCAAAAGCCGCTGGCGGCGGCGCCCGGCCTCCCGGTCGCCCTCTTCCGCCGGCATCTCCAGTCCCGCCCGCTTGGCCAGAAAGCGCACCGCGTCGAGAAAGGGGAGGTTCTCCTCCTCCATGATGAAGTTGATGACGCCGCCGCCCCGCTTGCAGCCGAAGCAGTAGTATATCTGCTTGTCCGGCGAAACGGAGAAGGAGCCGGTTTTCTCACTGTGGAAGGGACAGAGGCCGAAGAGGTTGGAGCCCCTGCGGGTCAGCTGGACGTAGCTGCTCACCACGTCCACAATGTCGCACCGGGCCACCAGCTCGTCCATAAAATTCTGCGGTAAGGCCAAGCGTTTGTCCCCTCCTTTCGGTCAGTTTAGCCAAAATATGCTTCGGTCATACCGAAAAAGTGAGAAACACGGCTGAGTCGGTATTCTGGCGATGCTTTTATATACGCCGCGGCTTCCGGATTTCCTCTTTTTTTCCGGATTTTTTTGAAAACTTTCGGGAAGGGCTTTACAGGCCGGGGAGAAGCGCTTAAAATAGGAGGGAACAAAGGAAGGAGGACCGCCATGCCCATTGAATTGTGGACGGCCCGGATGGAGCGCCCCCTGTCGGACCCGGAGCGGGAGGCGATCCTGCCGCTGCTGCCCCCCGCCCGGAGGGAGCGCCTTTTGCGGACCCTGGAAACGGAGAAGCAGCGGGAGCCCCTCTGCGCGTATCTGATCCTCTGCCTGGCCCTGCGGCAGAAGTGCGGCTGGAAGAGCCTGCCGGAGGTGGCCCTTGGCCGGCTGGGCAAGCCCTATTTTCCGGGGCACCCGGACGTGCATTTCAACCTCAGCCACTCCAGCGGCGCGGTGCTGGTGGGCATTTCGGATCAGGAGATCGGCGTGGACATCGAGCGCATCCGCCCGGTGGGGCAGAGGATGATGGTCCGCCTGGCCCATGTGAGCACGGAAGAGGCGTTTTTCCAGAGCTGGGTCCGGCGGGAGGCCCGGGCCAAGCGCAGCGGAAACGGCGTGGGCACCATCATGCGTTCCGAGTCCCCCCTTCAGCCGGGGGAGTACTATTATGAGCTGGACGCCTTCCCCGGCTATGCCGCGGGCGTCGCCACCCGCAGCAAGGAGCTGCCGGGGAAGCTTCACCGCTATTCGCTGGACGATATGCTCTGAAAACGGAAGGACGGGCAGGGAGACATTTCCCCGCCCGTTTTTTTGCGTTTCCCCGCAACCGGACGCCCCCGTTTTCCGACTATATAGGTGAAAGCGGCTTTCACAAGGAGGGGACGTTTCATGGAGGACAAGGACATCGTCGCGTTGTACTGGGCGCGGTCGGAGGAGGCCATCCGCCGGACGGCGGAGAAATACGGGGCCTACTGCGGACAGATCATCCGCCGGGTGCTGGGGGACGGCCGGGACGCGGAGGAGTGCCTCAGCGACACATGGCTTGGCGCCTGGAACGCCATGCCGCCCCAAAGGCCCGCGCGCCTTCCGCCCTTCCTGGGGCGCATTGCCCGGAACACGGCCCTGGACCGCTACGACTACAACGCCGCCCGGCGCCGCGGCGGCGGCTTTGAGGCGGTGCTGGAGGAGCTGGCGGACTGCGTGGGCGGAACGCCCCTGGAGGAGGACTTTGATCTCCGCCGCCTGGGGGAGGCCATCTCCGGCTTTCTGGACGGCGCCTCTCCGGCGGCCCGGCTGGTGTTCCTCCGGCGGTACTGGTACTGCGACGGCGTGGCGGAGATCGCTGCCGGGACGGGGTTCAGCGTGTCCAAGGTGAAATCCCTGCTCCACCGGACCCGGAAGGGGCTTAAGGAGCATCTCAGGAAGGAGGGTTACGACCTGTGACAAGAGAAGAACTCTTCCGCGCCGTGGGAGAGGTCCGGGAGGACCAGATCGAGGCGGCGGAAATCGTGAAAAAGCAGATTCACCCCTGGCGGCGCTTCGGCGCGCTGGCGGCGTGTCTGGCGCTGATCGTGACGGTGACCGCGGCGGCTGTCCCGGAAATCAGGGGCCAGCTTCAATGGGCGGCCATTGTAAAAAGCTTCAATCCCGCCGTCGAGGTGGACGAGGACCCTGACAGCTGGAAAGCGGTTGTACAGCCCTTCGGCCCCCGGGGGGATTCCGGCGGCGGAGCGGCGGCGGGGGGCCTGGACGGCTCCGACTACCGGACGGACAACCCAAACCGGCCCACCCATCCCGACTATTCCACCGGCGTGGAAATCGGCCAGCTGCCCGGCCCCGGAACCGGCGAAAGCATGATCGGCCTGTCGGCCTGCCTGGCCTGGCTGTCCCCGGAGGAGATTTTCGCCCAGGATACGGCCATCTTCCGGGGAACCGTCCGGGAGCTGCAATACTTCGTTACCGAGCCGGGATATGGAAACATGGAGACGTATTATACCCGGGCCATTGTGGAGGTCACGGACTCCATCCGGGGAAATGTGACGGCAGGGGAGACGTACAGCCTCCTCTGGCTGGGGGCCAAGGGCTACATGTCCACTTCCATCTCCGGCCCGCTGGAAAATCTGGACGTGGGCGGAGAGGCGATCTTCATGCCCATTCCCACGGACCGGGAAACCGGATGGAGGGAGGGGGACAGCTGCTTCTGCTACGCCGACCTGGCGGAGTTCTACCTGGGGGAAGGACAGCGCTATGTCTTCGCGGACACGGCGGATGGCCTGGAATTTGACCGGGGCGCCTACGCAGATATTGCGGAAGCGGAAACCCTGGATGAGGTAGCGGCCTATATCCGGGAGCAGATCGGGGAAGAGGAGCTTCCCCGGCGGGTTATCATCGGGGAAGAGGACGTACAGGAACCGGGGACCGGCGGACGTGACTTCGCGGAGGGGACGGAGCAGACCCGGCCCGCCTCCGAGCCCGCCGCGCCCCAGGCGGCCCCGTCGAGGACGGAGAACGCCGGGCCCGCTGTATCCGGTCCCAACGGCGCCCGGGAACTGCCCGGCGGCGCTTATGTGGGAGATGAAAGATATAGTCAACGCAGTTGAAAAGAAGCATACACTTCTTTTCAACCGGCGGGCCATAGGCCCGCCGGGGCGCAAAGCGCCTGTGCGTTTCCTATGAAGGCAAGCACCGTATGGAAAAGAAACCTTTGGACTCTTTTCAACTGTGCTGACTATAAAGACTAATTGGAGAATATAAAAACCCGGGCAGGGAGGGACCCCTGCCCGGGTTTCGCAATTCTAGGTTGCCGTCGCTTCAGCTTGGAAAAGTACCGGACCATTAGAGCGCGTTAAAGTTCTTTTGGTTACTTTTCTTTCAAGAAAAGTAACTTAGCCCGGGGGCCAGGTCATGTCCCGGCCGGAGAGCACATGAAAGTGCAGGTGGAAGACGCTCTGGCCCGCCTGCTCCCCGATGTTGGAGACGACGCGGTAGCTTTCCAGCCCCAGTTCCCCGGCCAGCCTGGCGATGACCTCAAAGATGTGGGCCACCACGCCGCTGTTGTCCGCCGTCACCTCGGAGACGGACCCGATGTGGGCCTTGGGGATCACCAGGAAGTGGGTGGGGGCCTGCGGGGCGATGTCGTGGAAGGCATAGCAGACCTCGTCCTCATAGACCTTGCCGCTGGGGATTTCTCCGGCGGCGATTTTGCAGAATAGGCAGTCGGACATGAAAAAACCTCCTTTGATAAAATGGGGTCAGACAAATTGGTTCCGCTCCGGGCTGTATTGGTAGTTCAGCCCCGCCAGAGTCCCTCTCAGGACCTCCTCGTCCACGTCCAGAGCGGCGCAGAGCTCGGTGAGGCTGGGGTACTCGTCCCGGAGCTTGGTGTTGACGAAGCTCAGGAGGATTGCGGGGTCCTTCGGTATCATAGGCCGGAATCCCTCCCTTTCAGCCGGGGCGCGGGCTTGCGGGGCATCCGCTTATGCCTCGGGGGGCTCCAGCCCCAGAACGTCATAATATTCCGCGGAAAAGCGGAGGACCGCCGGATCAAAGTCCCGCTGCAGGGCCTTGACCTTCTCAAAGGGGTCCCGGGGTTCCAGGCCGAAGGCGGCGGCGGCGGCGGCCAGGGCGGCGTCCTTGGACGCGAAGAACTCCGGCATAGCTCCGCTTTCCCTGGCGGCGCGGTCCTCCGCCAGGAGCCTGCGGAACTGCTCCTCCGTCATCCACCGGATCTGGCTCAGGGGGTTGGCGTCCCGGCAGTACAGCAGAAAGGAGAGAAATTCCCGGAAATCCGCCCCCACCGGCAGGACGAAGGTCCCCGCTTCCCCCATGGCGGGGTCCACGCAGAAGACCCGCTGGTCCCCCGGCAGGAGGATGAAGTGCACGCCGTCGCAGCCGAGGGAGCCGATATGCTCCGCTCCCTCCGGGGTGCAGAAATAAGGCGTGAACGCGCCGGCCCGGTCCAGGCCGAGGGACGAACCGTCAAGCTCCAGCGCCCGGAAGCGGTCCAGGTCCTCCCGGGTGCTCACTGCTCCGTCACCACGGCGAAGAAGCGCAGATCCTCGCCGCCCTCGGGGCTGTCGTTCATCAGGCTGTGGGCGTGGCCCTTGGGGCAGTAGTGGCAGCTCCCGGCCTCCAGGGGCTCGCAGCCGTCGTCATAAAGGATTTTTCCCTTCCCGGAGAGGATATAGATGATCTCGCTTCCGGTCTCGTGGGTGTGCATGCCGATGGTGGCCCCGGGGATCAGCCGGCCCCGCATGATCTTGTTCAGCGGGTCGCTGTATATCCGCATGCGGGCCTCCTTCTCGCCGCCCCGCATGTGGGGGATGACCTGGGGCTCCATCTTGTCGAATTCGATCAGCATGGTTTCCGCTCCTTTCAGTTCAGTTTCCCGGCCACGAAATCATCCACCATGGCCAGGGCGTCGTCCAGCTTCAAAACGTCGGTGCCGCCGCCCATGGCGCTGTCCGGCTTGCCGCCGCCTTTTCCCCCGCAGACGGGGGCGATGGCCTTGATGATATCTCCGGCTTTGACCCCCCGGGCAACGGCCTCCTTGCCGCAGACCGCCTGGAAGGTGATTTTCCCGTCGTTGACGGAGGCCATGACGCCCACCACGCCGGGTTCCTTGTCCCGGAGGAAATCGCCCATCTTCCGCAGGGCGCCCGCGTCCAGGCCGTCCCGCTGGGCGGTGAGGACCTTGAGGCCCTTCACGTCCTTGGCGCTCATCAGGAAATTCCGGGCCTCGCCCAGGGAGGCCTCGGCCTTGAACTTGTCCAGGGCCTGGCGGAGCTCCTTCATCTCGGCGGTCTGCTGCTCGATGCGGCTTTCCAGCTCGCCGGGGGTGGTCTTCAGCAGTTGGGCGGCGTGGAAGAGCATCTGCTGGTTCCGGTTCACCGTCTCCAGAGTCAGCTTGCCCACGGTGGCCTCGATGCGCCGCACGCCGGAGGCCACGGAGCCCTCGGACTTGATGCGGAAGGGCCCGGCCTTGGCGGTGTTGTCCAGGTGGGTGCCGCCGCAGAATTCCATGGAGAAATCGCCCATTTCCACGACCCGGACCACGTCGCCGTACTTCTCGCCGAACATGGCCACCGCGCCCTTGCGCTTGGCCTCCTCAATGGGCAGAACCTCCGTCACAACGGGCAGGCCCTCCAGAATGGCGTCGTTCACCAGCCGGTCGATCTCGCTGAGCTGCTCCGGGGTGATGGCCTCGAAGTGGGTGAAGTCAAAGCGGATGCGGTCTGGCTCCACCAGGGAGCCCGCCTGGTGCACGTGGTCCCCCAGGACCTTTTTCAATGCCGCGTCCAGCAGGTGGGTGGCGCTGTGGGCCCGGCGGACGGCCTTGCGGCGCTGGCCGTCGATGGTGGCGGAGACGGCCTGCCCGACCTTCAGCTCGCCGCTCTTCAGAACGCCGGTGTGGAGGAACTTTCCGCCCTTGTTCTTCTGCACGTCCCGGACCTCAAAGACGCAGTTCTCCCCGGCGGAGATCACGCCGTGGTCCGCCACCTGGCCGCCCATCTCGGCGTAGAAGGTGGTCTGGTCCAGCACCAGCGTGGCTTCGGCCCCGGAGACGATCTCCTCCCGGAGCTCGCCCTCCACCACGATGGCCAGGAGCTTCGCCTCCACGGTCTCCTTGTCGTAGCCCACGAACTCCGTGGCGGGCACGTCGCTGCCGAACTCGATGCCGGCCCAGCCCAGGTCGCCCAGGGCCTCCCGGGCCTTCCGCGCCCGGACCCGCTGCTCTTCCATCAGCCGGCTGAAGCCCTCCCGGTCCACGGTCATGCCCTCTTCCTCCACCATCTCCACGGTCAGGTCGATGGGGAAGCCGAAGGTGTCGTAGAGCTTGAAGGCGTCCGCGCCGGAGAAGACGGTCTCGCCCCGCTGCTTGTGGGCGGAGAGGAGGTCGCTGTAGATCCGCATTCCGCCGTCGATGGTCTTGGCGAAGTTCTCCTCCTCCGTGCGGATGACCTTGGTGATATAGCCCTGCTTCTCCCGGAGGTCGGGATAGGCGGACTCGTTTTCTTGGACCACCGTGTCCACCACGTCGAAGAGGAAGGGCTTCTCCACCCCCAGCAGCCGCCCGTGGCGGGCCGCCCGGCGGAGGAGGCGGCGGAGCACGTAGCCCCGGCCCTCGTTGCTGGGGAGCACGCCGTCGCAGATCATCATGACGGAGGAGCGGATGTGGTCCGTGATGACCCGGAGGCTCACGTCGGTCTTGTGGCTCTCCTTATAGTGGGCCCCGGTGATTTCGGAGACTTTATTGGTAATGTTCATGACGGTGTCCACGTCGAAGAGGGAGCCCACATTCTGGCACACGCAGGCCAGCCGCTCCAGGCCCATGCCCGTGTCGATGTTTTTGTTTTTCATCTCCTCGTAGTGCCCTTCTCCGTCGTTGACGAACTGAGAGAAGACGTTGTTCCAGACCTCGATATACCGGTCGCAGTCGCAGCCCACGGTGCAGCCGGGCTTTCCGCAGCCGTGCTCGGCACCCCGGTCGTAGTAGACCTCGGAGCAGGGGCCGCAGGGGCCCGCGCCGTGCTCCCAGAAGTTGTCCTCCTTGCCGAAGCGGAAGATGCGCTCCGCGGGGATGCCGATGTCCTTGTTCCAGATTTCAAAGGCCTCGTCGTCGTCCAGGTAGATGGAGGGATAGAGCCGGTCCTCCTCCAGGCCCACCACCTTGGTCAAAAACTCCCAGCAGTAGGGGATGGCGTCCTTTTTAAAGTAGTCGCCGAAGGAGAAGTTGCCCAGCATCTCAAAGTAGGTGCCGTGGCGGTCGGTCTTGCCGATGTTCTCGATGTCGCCGGTGCGGATGCACTTCTGGCAGGTGCAGACCCGGTCCCGGGGGGGCTCCTCCTCCCGGGTGAACCAGGTTTTCATGGGGGCCATGCCGCTGTTGATGAGCAGGAGGCTGGCGTCGTTGGCGGGGGGGATCAGGGAAAAGCTGGGCAGGCGGAGATGGCCCTTGCTCTCGAAGTAGCTGAGGAACATCTCCCGCAGCTCGTTCAGGCCGTGGTAGGGGTGTGACATGGGTATTACCTCCTGAAATAATACTTTTGAATTATTCAATGACAATTTTGTACTCGGAACCGCCGCCCTCCGGGTCGTCCGCCTCGCAGGGCACGGCGTAGAATCGTTTGCCGATCAGGGTGCGCAGGTTTCGGATATCCTGAATGTCGCCGGAGCCGAATTCCTGGTAACAAGCTGTCGCGCTGGCTTGGTTCAGCTCGTCATAGAAGTCGGTGACATAGACGGAGTAGTTATCCAGAATGTCTTCAAAGGGGACCTGGGTGATATCCTGGGGGCAGCCGCCCTCCTCGCCGTAACACTCCGGCTCCATCTCAAAGGACAGGGAGGTGACATAGATGTCTTCCTGGCCGAATCCGGGCTGCCAGTAGGGGTTTCTGCCCAAATAAATGCCCTCTTCTGCCATCTGGTACTCCGGCCCGCTGTATTTTTCCGGCGTATAGTTTTGGAAATTCTTCATACTGCGCCTCCTTTCTGAACAAAAAAACCCCTGACAACGTCAGGGGCGAAGGTTTCTTCGCGGTACCACCCTAATTATCCCCCGGTACAGGGAACATCTTGAGCCATCCGGTAACGGGGATGAGCCGTTCCGCTCTTCGCGGACCGCTCCAAAGTGGCGGCCTTGCGGCGTGGACGAGGGGCTTTCACCGTCCCCCTCTCGCTGAGGAACCGTCTCGCAGGGCTGGCTTTTTCACGGCGTTTGCCATTGTGAACAGAGATATTATATCGTTTCCGCGGAATTTGTCAAGACGGTTTTTGCCCTTTTCTCCGCTTTTCAGCCGGAGTTTTCTTCCGCCCTTTTACCAGGACGCACTCGCCGGTCCGGATGCACTCCCCGCAGCCGATGCAGGGCGTGCTTCCGCTCTTATCGCCGTAGAGAAACCCGCAGATGACCGCCGGGACCAAGAGAACGCCGATCAAAAACAGCCAGCCGTACCATGCCATGTCTTACGCCCCCTTTTTATATTATTTTACAGGGAAAAAGGCGGCTTTGTCAGTGGCATCTGCAACAGT
Source organism: uncultured Oscillibacter sp. (assembly GCA_947577075.1). GTDB lineage: Bacteria > Bacillota > Clostridia > Oscillospirales > Oscillospiraceae > Oscillibacter. Next base: position 107,655 of record CANPTW010000002.1, read on the forward strand.
CTAAGCCCCAATAGGGGAAGAAGCGCCTCCGCCGGGCCGGGGAGAGCGGGAAGGGGAAACTCCTGGGGCTCGATGGTCCCGCCGTCCGGCCGGGGCAGGGCCCGCTGGACGCAGAGCACCGGCGAGGCCAGGCTGGAGAGGGTCAGGCTGTCCCTGGGGGAGAGGCCGTAGGAAATCACCGTTTCCGCCCGGACCTGGGCCGGGAGGGCGGGAAGGTCCCCGGGAACCAGCAGGAGGCGGCAGACGATTTTGCCGCCTTCCCGGCGGTCCGCCATCGCCCGGCAGCCCTCCGGCGTCAGGGCCAGCAGAGGCCAGATGTGCTCCGCCAGCTCCGCGCCCCGCCGGATTCCGCGGCTCCCGGGCGGCAGCAGCTGCGCCCACGCTGTGGGGCAGTCGTAGATTGCGGCGTCCATCCCATCCCTCCAGCCGGGGCGGCGCCGCCCCGGAGTTTTGGGCCCGCTGGCGGGCCCGACGGAAAATAGTTTCCGCAGAGGCCGGAATTCCATGCAAAATTTTCTCGTCTTTTTCCCGGGAGTGTGGTACAATAGCCCACGGGCAGAAACGAAAATCCCGGGTTCCCCGGGGCCGCTTGGAGCATCTTTCCATTGCGGACGGACAGGCGGCCCGCGAGGGGAGCTTCTCCTCTGGGCCGGGGACGAACAGGGAGGTGAGGGCTTGGATTTTTGGGGCCACTTGAAAACGGTTCACCGCCACCGCGCCCTGGTGCGGAAGCACTGCTTCCGCCTGGGACTTTACTGGCAGGGGCTGACCCATGATCTCTCGAAATACGCCCCGGTGGAGTTCTGGCCGGGGGTAAAGTACTTCCAGGGGGACCACAGCCCCAACGACCAGCAGCGCCGGGAGGAGGGCTGCAGCGCCGCCTGGCTCCACCACAAGGGGCGGAACAAGCACCATTTTGAATATTGGACCGACTATCAGCAGGACGGCAGCGGCATCGGCGGCGTGGAGATGCCGCCTAAATATGTGGCGGAGATGTTCTGCGACCGGCTGGCGGCCAGCAAGGTATACAAGGGCGGGAACTTTGACCCCGGGGACCCCTATAAGTTCTTTGAGCGGGGGAAGGGGCGGCGGCTGCTGCTCCACCCGGCCACGGCGGCTCTGCTGGAACGGATTTTGGTTATGCTCCGGGACGAGGGGGAGGACGCGGCCTTCGCGTTTGTCCGCCGGGAGGTTTTGGGAAAAAAGTAGGAGGGATACGGTATGGAAGAGCGTGGAATTCGGGGACTTCTGCAGCCCGGGGAGCGTCTGCTGTGGGAGGGAGCGCCGGAGCGGGGAATCCGGCTCCAGCGTTCGGACTGGTATACCATTCCGTTCAGCCTCCTTTGGTGCGGGATGCTCTGCGTCGTCATAGGGCCGCAGCTTCGCATGGTGACGGTCCTGCCGCTTTTTGGACTGATCTATATTCCCTTTATTCTGGCGGGGCTCTACCTGCTGGCCGGGCGCTTTTTCTTCCGGGCCTGGCGGCTGGCGGGGGCGCGCTATGCCGTGACGGACAAGCGGGTGATTCTCGTCGGCCGCCGGGAAACCCTCTTTTTGATGTATGGCCAGATTCCCCTTCTGCAGAAGGAAATCCGCCGGAGCGGCGTGGGAACCGTCTGGTTCCGGCAGCCCGCCTATTACGGAAGCGGAAACCACCGCCGCCGGGTTCCTGGCGTGGGCTTTGAGGAGATCGCCGAGGCGGAGCGGGTCTATCGGCTGATCGAGGGGCAGATGATGAACCGGGATTGAAGACGGGAGAACTCTCTCCCGGGTTCCTCCCGCCGGCCTGCCGAAACCGTGGAAGGAATCAAATGCTTGCAATTGGGCGGGAAACCCGGAAAGGGTTTCCCGCCCGCACGCTATTTGATGTTTGCCCCGAAAAAGGCCAGCAGCTTCAGAAGCGGCGTCCAGAGCTTGGGATGGTGCTCCAGAAGGAAGGACTCCACCTCGGCCTGGGTCAGGCCGTCTCCCCAGAGCAGAAGGTGCCGGCCCGCCGCGTCATAGCCCACGGCGGTTTCCCCCACCGCCGCCACGCCCACGGCGATTTTCCCGCCCAGCGCCGCCACGCCCCCGGCGTACCAGAGGCCCAAAGCCACGGGGCCGAAGGCCAGCAGGCCCACGGCCACCGGCCCCAGCGCCGCCAGTCCGAAGGCCAGGCAGCCTATGGAGAGGAGCCCTGCCGATATCAAGCCGAGGCTGAACAGCCCCGCGCTCATAAGCCCCAGGGAGACGATTCCAACGGCGATGTTGCCGATGGCGACGACGCCCCGGGCCACATCCTGCGCGCGCGCCGGACGCCCATAGAGGCGGAACCGGATGGAAACCAGCGGCAGTCCGAAGATCCTGGTTTTGCTGTCGTAGGCATAGCCCCGGAAGTAACTGGAAATCTCCTCTACCTGCTCCTCCAGCCTCGCCGTGGAAGGGGCCGGGGGTTCGGCGGGACGTTCCGGCTCCTCCAGGCGGTCTTTTACCAGATAGTCCACGCTCACGCCGAAGAGGTCCGACAGGGCCACCAGCTTGGAGAGCTCCGGCGCCGCCGCGCCGCTCTCCCACTTGCTGACGGACTGCCGGGTTACCCCCAGCCGGTCCGCCAGCTGCTCCTGGGACAGCCCCTCCCGGCGGCGGAGCTCCAGCAGTTTTTCTGAGAATGTCTTCATACGCATGCTCTCCCTTGTTTGAGGATGGGCGGAAAGCCGGACAGGGACGCCGGTTCCCGCGGGTGTTTTCCGATCTTCCCGTAGACTTTAGCCTGTCCCGCCGGAAAACGCAAGAACGCGGCGGGTGGAACTTTGTCAACCGCCGGTTGCGCCCCTCTTTTTTCGGGGAAAACGAGGCGTGCTCCGATGTGGAGGCCGGATTTCCGCCGCGCTCCCTTGAGGATGGGAGGCGAAATTTTGCCGAAGCCCTTCGAAAGCCTCCGGGAGCGGGGGGATACGGCCAAGGCGGCGGAAACGAATCCGATGAATCCCTTTCCGCCCTGCCGCTTATAACAGGGGGTTTTCACAGGCATTATACGTGTTTGGGGGCAAAAGTCAAGGATTGGGAGGCGTTTCCCCTTGATCGGGAGCCGTTTTCCCCGCGCCCGTCCCGGCCCGTTGTCAGAATGCACAAAGGTTTTCCGGCATTTTTTGAAATATCGGAAAAAATTCAGCGGAGAATTGAAATTCCGCCCTTGTTTATTTTCCTGTCAAATGTTACACTAAAGACAACACCCCGCAGGGGTTTCGAAGGTACCCTATGTTTTAAGGAGGATGTTTGCTATGAACGCCTATCTTTCCAGTGTGATCGAGCATGTGAAGACCCGGCACGCAGGCGAGCCGGAGTTCGTCCAGACGGTGGAGGAGGTTTTCTCCTCCCTGGAGCCCGTCATCGAAAAGCACCCGGAATATGAAAAAGCCGATCTGCTGACCCGCATGGTGGAGCCGGAGCGGATGTTTACCTTCCGGGTCTGCTGGATGGCGGACGACGGGACCTGGCACACGAATATCGGCTACCGCTGCCAGTTCAACGGGGCCATCGGCCCTTACAAGGGCGGCCTCCGGTTCCAGAAGAACGTGTATCCCGGCATCATCAAGTTCCTGGGCTTTGAGCAGGTCTTCAAGAACAGCCTGACCGGCCTGCCCATCGGCGGCGGCAAGGGCGGCAGTGACTTTGACCCCGCCGGGAAGTCCGACGCGGAGATTATGCGCTTCTGCCAGAGCTTCATGCAGGCGCTGTACCGCTATATCGGGCCCGACGTGGACGTGCCCGCCGGGGACATGGGCGTGGGAGCCAAGGAGATCGGCTATCTGTACGGGGAGTACCGCCGCCTGAAAGGCGCCTTTGAAAACGGCGTGCTGACCGGCAAGGGCTTCAGCTACGGCGGCAGCCTGATCCGGCCCGAGGCCACGGGCTTCGGCGCGGTGTACTATCTGGAGAATGTCCTCAAGCATGAGGGAGAGGACCTGAAGGGCAAGACCATTGCCTGCGCGGGCTTCGGCAATGTGACCTGGGGCATCTGCAAAAAGGCCACGGAGCTGGGGGCGAAGGTGGTGACCCTCTCCGGCCCCGACGGCTATGTCTACGATCCCGACGGCGTGACCACGGCGGAGAAGATCGAGTACCTGGTGGAGATGCGGAACAGCGGGCGGAACCGGGTGCAGGACTACGCGGACAAATTCGGCGTGGAGTTCCACGCGGGCGAGAAGCCCTGGGGCGTGAAGGTGGATGTGGTGATGCCCTCCGCCATGCAGAACGACGTTCACATGGAGCAGGCGAAGCAAATCGCCGCCAACGGGGTAAAATATTATATTGAGGTGGCGAACATGCCCACCACCAACGACGCCCTGAAATTCCTGATGGAGCAGCCCGGCGTGATCGTGGCCCCCAGCAAGGCCGTCAACGCCGGCGGCGTGGCCACCTCCGCCCTGGAAATGGCCCAGAACAGCGAACGGCTGGTGTGGACCGAGGAGGAGGTCGACAAGCAGCTCCACCAGATTATGGACACCATCTACAGCATGAGCGTGGAGGCCGCCGAGAAATACGGCCTGGGGTACAATCTGGTGGCGGGCGCCAACATCGCGGGCTTCCAGAGAGTGGCCGACGCCATGATGGCCCAGGGCGTCTTCTGATTTACTTTTTCTCGAGAGAAAAAGCAGGCAAAAAGAGCTTTCGCTCGCTCTGAATGTCTGGAGTTTGACTGGGCTGAAGCGACGGCAACCGGGATCACACTTGACATGAAAAAAGCGGCCGGCCGATGTCTTATCGGTCGGCGCTTTTCTTATAGGTCAGGTAGCCCTCCAGGATAAGAGAGGCCGCCACGGCGTCTACGGTTTTTTTCCGCTGTTTGGCGTTCTTTCCGGCGTTGAAGAGGATCTGGTGGGCGTCGATGGTGGTGCGGCGCTCGTCCCAGAGGACGACCGGCAGGCCGGAGCGCTCCCGCAGCAGCTCCGCCAGGGCCTCGGCCTTCTCGGCCCGGGGGCCCCGGGTGCCGTCCATGTTTCGGGGATGGCCCAGCACCAGCTCTTCCGCGCCATGCTCCCGGGCCAGGGCGGCGATCTGTTCCGCCACCGCCTCCGGGCGATAGGCGGTGATGGTGGTGGTGAAGCCCGTCAGGAGCCCGGTGGGGTCGGAGATGGCGACGCCGGTGTGGGCGTCCCCGTAGTCGATGGCCATGATGCGCATGGCGGGACCTTCTTTCCGCGGTTTGAGCCGCTTTGGTTTGATGCGTCTTGGCGGAGAAAGGAAACGAGGCCATGGCGGAGGGCCATGGCCTCGTTTGAATTTGCAGGCGGGCCGATTACTTCAGTTCGACCTTGCCGCCGACTTCCTCGATCTGCTTCTTCAGGGCCTCGGCGTCGTCCTTGGAAGCGCCTTCCTTGATGGTGGCGGGAGCGCCCTCGACCGTGGCCTTGGCCTCGGCCAGGCCCTGGCCGGTGATCTCGCGGACAACCTTGATGACCTTGATCTTGGAAGCGGCGTCGAAGCCGGTCAGGACCACGTCAAACTCGGTCTTCTCCTCGGCGGCGGGAGCGGCGCCGCCGGCGGCGGGAGCGGCCATGGCGGCGGCAGAGACGCCGAACTCCTCTTCCAGGGCGTGGACGAGCTCGCTGAGCTCCAGAACGGTCAGGGCCTTGATCTCTTCGATCATGGCGGTAACTTTCTCAGACATTGTATGGAACCTCCTGATAGTAAATTTTTATGGTAGGTTGAGGGGCCGCTTACTCGGCGGCGGGGGCTTCTTCGGCGGCCTCGGCGGGCGCGCCCTGCTTCTCGGCAATCTGCTTGAGGACCACGGCCAGGCCGGTGATGGGAGCCAGCATGGTGCCCAGGACCTGGGCCTGCAGGACGGGCAGAGCGGGAATCGCGGCCAGGGACTTGATGGTGTCCAGGCTCACGGGTTTGCCGTCCATGAAGCCGCCTTTGATCTCGAACTTGTCGTTCAGCTTTTTGGCGTAGTCGTTCATGATCCGGGCGGGGGCCACAGGATCGTCGTTGCACAGGGCCAGGGAAGTGGTGCCGTTGAGCAGATCGTCCAGGTCGTTGAGGCCGGTGTTGTTGAAGGCAAAGCGGAGCAGCGTGTTCTTGACGACGGCGTAGTCCACTGCATTTTCACGGCACTCCCGGCGCAGGGCGGTGTCCTCTTCGACGGTGATGCCCTTGTAGTCCACGATGACGCCTGCGGTGGCCTTCTGGATCTTGTCGGTCAGCTCGGCGACGATGGCCTGCTTCTCGGATAAGACTTTCGCGTTAGGCATGGTAGTTTTCACCTCCATAGGAATGGGAATGTGCGTTCTAAAAAAAGGAACGCCCCGGTGCCCGGAAAGACACAAGGACGCATAGCAAATCAAAATTTGCCGCCCTCGGCAGGACTTACGGGCGGAACCCACCTGCTGTCTTTGGAACGCGACTATTATTATATACAGGACCCGGCAAAAAGTCAAGCGCTGATTTTCATTTTTCTGTGGTTTCCGGAAAATATTTCCCAGGACCCGGCCGAACAGGGGAGAATCGAAAAGGGGGGACGTCAGTCCCCCCTTGTAAGTTGGTGGTCAGACCAGCTTAGCGGTATTCATCCGCACGCCCGGCCCCATGGTGGAGGCGGCGACGCAGCTGCGGATATACTGGCCCTTGGCCGCGGCGGGCTTGGCCTTGACAATGGCGCCCATCAGGGTGTTGTAGTTCTCCGTCAGCTTCTCGGGGCCGAAGGAGACCTTGCCGATGGGGCAGTGGATGATGTTGGTCTTGTCCAGGCGGTACTCGATCTTACCGGCCTTGACCTCCTGCACGGCCTTGGCCACGTCGGGGGTCACGGTGCCCGCCTTGGGGGAGGGCATCAGGCCCTTGGGGCCCAGCACCTTACCGAGACGGCCCACCACACCCATCATGTCGGGGCTGGCGACCACCACGTCAAAGTCAAACCAGTTTTCCTTCTGGATCTTCTCCACCAGATCCATCTCGCCCACGTAGTCGGCTCCGGCGGCCTTGGCGGCCTCGGCCTTGTCGCCCTTGGCGAACACCAGCACCCGGACGGTCTTGCCGGTGCCGTGGGGCAGGACGATGGCGCCGCGGACCTGCTGGTCGGCGTGCCGGGAGTCGACGCCCAGCTTCACATGAAGCTCGACGGTTTCGTCAAATTTGGCGGTAGCGGTCTTGCAGACCAGGGCCAGGCCCTCGGCGGGCTCATACTGGGTGTTCCGGTCGATCTGCTTGGCGCTGTCCTGATATTTTTTGCCTCTAAACACTGTTACTTCCTCCTCATAGTGGTTCTTCGGAATGGAATCCTCCCACTGTATGGAGCGGCGATCCGGCCGCTCGTGTGATATTACTTCCGGGCGGAAAGCCCGGAGGCAATATATGCCGTCTTTTGCGGCTGCCGCCGGAACCGGCGGCGGGCAAAACGGCTCCCATCAAATGTATTATTTCCGAATTTCCAATTCGGAAATAATATCGGTCAGTCGCCGACGATAACGCCCATGGACCGGCAGGTTCCGGCGATCATGCTCATGGCGGACTCGAGATTGGCGGCGTTCAGGTCCCGCATTTTGATCTCGGCGATCTTTTGGATGCTGGCCTTGGAGATGGTGGCCACCTTGGTCTTGTTGGGAACGCCGGAGCCGGACTCGATGCTGCATTCCTTTTTGATCAGCACCGCCGCCGGAGGCGTCTTGGTGATGAAGGAGAAGGAACGGTCCGCATACACGGTGATGACGACGGGGATGATCATGCCCACGTCGTTTTTGGTGCGTTCATTGAACTCCTTGGTAAAGGCGGCGATGTTCACGCCGTGCTGGCCCAGAGCGGGGCCGACGGGGGGAGCGGGCGTCGCCTTGCCCGCGGGGATCTGCAGCTTTACATAACCAGTAATCTTCTGTGCCATGGAGCGGCACCTCCTACGATTTAAAATGTGGTTCGGCGGGACGGTTTCCGTCCCTCCCACCTGCGCCGAAAGGCGCGATCAGTTCTGGACTTCTACCTGATCCAGCTCCAAGTCCACCGGGGTTTCCCGGCCGAACATGGAAACCATGACGCTGACCCGGTTCTTCTCCGGCTCGATCTCCTCGACCACGCCGGTGAAGCTGGCCAGCGGGCCGTCCATAATCCGCACGTGGTCGCCCAAGCCGTACTTGACGACGATTTCGTGCTTCTCCATTCCCATGGCCAGGACCTCTTCCTCCGTCAGGGGGATGGCCTTGTTGGCGGTGCCCACAAAACCGGTGACGCCCCGGACGTTCCGCACCAGGTGCCAGGTCTCGTCCGTCATGATCATCTTGATCAGCACGTAGCCGGGGAAGACCTTCCGGGCCACTTCCTTGGAAGCGCCGCTCTCGGTGATCTCCGTCACGTTCTCCATGGGGATTTCGATCCGAAGGATCATGTCCTCCATGTTCCGCCCGGCGACAAACTTCTCAATGCTGGTCTTGACGGCGTTTTCATAGCCGGAGTAGGTATGGACGACATACCATTTCGCGCTGTCTGCCATCTTCGCTGCCTCAGGCGCCAAAGACGCTCAGGATCATCTGAACCAGGGAGACCGACACAAAGTCGAACACCCAGATAAACACGCCGATGAGCGCGGAGCACAGCAGCACGGTGCCCGTATTCTTCACAACCGTCTGCCTGTTGGGCCAAACAACCTTCTTCAGTTCGCTTTTCATTTCGCGGAACCAAAGGCCGCGATCCTTCTTTTTCGCTTCTGCCATCCTTATCAATACGCCCTTTCCTCAATTATTTGGTTTCGCTGTGGAGCGTGTGCTTCCGGCAGAAACGGCAATACTTGTTCAGCTCCAGCTTGTCCGGTGTGTTTTTCTTGTTCTTCATGGTATTGTAGTTTCTCTGCTTGCACTCGTTGCATCTCAGGGTCACTTTGACTCGCATTGTTTCGGCACCTCCTTATATTGACCTTCCTCCGGGGAAGGCCGACTGCCTCCCTGCCGGGGCCTGATTCTCGCGGCTTGAAAAGCGAAAAAGCGCACAACAAAAAAGCCCCGCTCACAGGTAAGGCTCAGTATAGCACAGGACCGCCGGCTGGTCAACACTTTTTTCCTTTTTTGCGCCTCTTTTTTGCCCGGGGCCGGATTGCGGACCGGGGAACGGGGGCGGGAGCCTCCTCCGGCGGGAAGCCCCCGGGGAATTCTTCCCCGGGGGCTCCTTGACGTTAGGACTGGTCTTTGGCCCAGGCGACGGCGCAGCGCACCGCCCTGGCCCAGCCGTTTAAAAGGGCCTGCCGCCGGTCCGGGGAGACGGCGGGGACGAAGGTCCGCTCACAGGCCCAGTTGCCCCGGATCTCCTCCGTCCCCGTCCAGAAGCCCGCGGCCAGCCCCGCCAGGTAGGCCGCCCCCAGGGCGGTGGTTTCGATGCACCGGGGCCGCTGGATGCGGATGTCCGACAGGTCCGCCTGGAACTGCATGAGGAAGCTGTTGGCGCTGGCCCCGCCGTCCACCTTGAGGGCGGCCAGGGACAGGCCCGACTCCTCCTTCATGGCGGCGAGGAGGTCGTTGGTCTGATAGGCCAGGGACTCCGTCACGGCCCGGATGAAATGGGCCCTGGTGACGCCCCGGGTCAGCCCCACGATGGTGCCCCGGGCATAGGGCTCCCAGTAGGGGGCCCCAAGGCCGGCGAAGGCCGGAACCACATAGACGCCCCCGGCGTCCTCCAGCGAGGAGCAGACGGCCTCGGTCTCGGCGGCGCTCTCCAGCAGCTTCAGCTCGTCCCGGAGCCACTGAATGGCGGCTCCCGCGATGAAAATGCTGCCTTCCAAAGCGTAGCGGGGCCGGCGGTCCGGGCTGGCGGCGAGGGTGGTGATGAGCCCCCGCTCCGAGCGGACGGCCTCCGCCCCGGTGTTCATCAGGAGGAAGCCCCCGGTGCCATAGGTGCTCTTCACATCGCCGGGAGCGAAGCCGCATTGGCCGAAGAGGGCGGCCTGCTGGTCCCCGGCGGCGGCGGCGATGGGAATGGAGCCGCCGAACTTTCCCGTGGCGCCGTAAACGCAGCTGCTGGGCAGCACCTGGGGCAGCATGGAGGCGGGGATGCGGAAGTAGTCCAGCAGCTCCTGGTCCCACTGGAGCTTGTGGATGTCAAAGAGCATGGTTCGGGAGGCGTTGGTATAGTCCGTGGCGTGGACCCGCCCCTCGGTGAGGTTCCAGATGAGCCAGGAATCCACGGTGCCGAACCGGAGCTCGCCCCGTTCCGCCCGCTCCCTGGCCCCGGGGACGTTGTCCAGAATCCATTCCAGCTTGCTGGCGGAGAAATAGGCGTCGGGAATGAGGCCGGTCTTCTTCCGGACGGTTTCCTCCAGCCCGTCCCGGCGGAGCCGCTGGATGCGGTCCGCCGTCCGGCGGCACTGCCAGACGATGGCGTTGCACACGGGCTTTCCGGTGGCGGCGTCCCAGACCACGGTGGTTTCCCGCTGGTTGGTAATGCCGATGGCGGCGATTTCACCGGCCTCCGCGCCGATTTTCTGCATGGCCTCCATGGTGACGCCCATCTGGGTGGACCAGATTTCCCTGGGGTCGTGCTCCACCCAGCCGGGCCGGGGGTAGATCTGGGGAAATTCTTTTTGGACCACGCTGCAGACCTCCCCCCTCCGGTCGAAGAGGATGCAGCGGGAGCTGGTGGTGCCCTGGTCCATGGCGATTACATACGTTTTCTCCTTCACGTCCGCGCCTCCTGTGCCGGGTGGTCAGGCGGGAAGGGCGCTTTTGAAGAAGCCGAGGATATCCGCCTCCACCTCGTCCCTGAGGCCGCTGTAGTTGTGAATCTCGTGGCGGTAGCCGTCATAGAGCTTTGTGACGACCTTATGGCCGGAGTCCTCCAGCCAGGCGGAGACCTGCTTTACGCCCCGGCCGTACTGGCCCACGGGGTCCTCGCTTCCGGCGATGTTGAAGACGGGCAGGTCCCCGGGCACCTTTTCCGCCCAGGCCGGGCCGGTGATGAAGTCAATCATCTGACAGAAATAGAGGAAGGACTGATTGCTGGTGGGCCGGGAAAAGGCGTCCAGGGGGTCCAGGGCGTGGTCCGCCTGGACATAGGGGTCGGAGCAGATCCACTCGTTGCCGAACTTCACGCCCTCGGTGCACCGCTCGCACATCCAGCCCAGCAGGGCCCCGGCGGCAGTGGGGTCGGACTCGCCGCCCTTTCCGGCGTCCACGGCGGCTTGCAGCATGGCCATGCCCTGGTCCAGGCCGGGGAAAACGCCGCTGGTGCCGCAGAGGGTGACGGCGGAAAGCTCGTCTCCGTAAGCGGCCATGTAGTCCCGGGCGATGAAGGAGCCCATGCTGTGGCCGTAGAGGAAATAGGGAAGGCCGGGGTATTGCTCCTTGACCAGCTTCGTTAGGGTGTGCTCGTCCTCCATCATGGTGTGGGGGCCCTTGTCCCCCCAGTCGCCCCAGGAGTCGTTGACGACGGCGGTCCTTCCGTGCCCCACATGGTCGTCCGCGGCCACGATGAATCCGGCGTCCAGGAATTTGACAATCATGTGGAGATAGCGCCGGGAGTGCTCCCCAAAGCCGTGGACCAGCTGGATAACGCCCACGGGCTTGGCGGCGGGGACATAGATCCACCCCTGGACCTGGTCCCGCTGGTTGAAGGACGGAAAGCTGATTTCGTGCAGCATGGCGGTTCCTCCTGTTCCGGGCGCAAAGGGCGCCCCGGTGATTGAAGATGGGGAAAAATAGGAAATTAGAGCAGTTCTCTAAAATAATGAGAAAAAAGGAAGCGAGGGCGGGAATTGCAGGGCAAGGCGGAGGACGCAGGCGGGCTGGCGCCCGTCAAGGACGACAACGCGGCCATGCAATTTCCGAACGGCTGAACTTTTCTCAGTATTTTTGAGAAGTGCTCTAAATCAAGTATACCGTGCTTCCCCGCCGCTGTCAACCAAAAGCGGGCGGGAGCTTTTCGGCCGGAAGCGGTTTTTTCCGGAAAGGGGCTTGCCATTCGGAGAAAAATCCGCTATGATATTCATAAAGCCTTTATAAAACAAACGAAGGATGAAGCATGATGACCACATCTCCCACCAACAATATGGACGTGAAGCGGCGGAACCGGGTGAACACGCTGCGCTGCATCCTCGCCAGCGACCGGGTTTCCCAGATGGAGCTGACCCAGCGGCTGGCGCTGAGCTGGCCCACCATTCTCCAGAATGTCAAGGAGCTGGCCGGGATGGGCCTGGTCCGGGAGGACGGCGTGTACGCCTCCACCGGGGGCCGGAAGGCCAGGGCCTACGCCCCTGTTCGGGATGCCCGGGCCGCCGTGGGGGTGAACCTGACCCGGGACCATGTGGACGTGGTGCTGGCGGACCTGGGGGGGAACGTCCTGGCCCGGGCCCGGGGGGCCCTTCGCTTCTCCGCGGAGGACATCTATTTTAAGTATCTGGGGGGCCTGATTCAGCGCTTCGTGGACGCGAACGGCGGGCCGGACCGGGTCCTGGGGGTGGGGCTGGCCCTCCCCGGGGCGGTGGACGAGGCGCGGGGGCTCCTCCGGGAGTCCCGGCTCCTGGGCCTTAAAAATACGAGCCTCAGCCTGTTTACCCGGCAGATTTCCTGGCCCTGCCGCTGCCTGAACGACGCCCATGCCGCCGGACTGGCGGAGGCCGCCGGCACTTCCGGGGACATGGTGTACCTGTCCCTTGGGGACACGGTGGGCGGGGCCGTCCTTCGGGAGGGGCGGCTGTGTCTGGGGGACCACCTCCGGGCGGGGGAGTTCGGGCACATGACGCTGGTTCCCGGGGGGCTCCGGTGCCGCTGCGGGAAGCTGGGGTGTCTGGACGCCTACTGCTCCGCCAGGGTGCTGTCCGACCGGGCGGACGGAAGCCTTCCCGCGTTTTTCGACGGCCTGCGCTCCGGTGACCCGGAGAAGCATGAGATCTGGCGGGAGTATTTGGAGCATCTGGCGGTGGCGGTAAACAACCTGCACGCCTGCTTTGACTGCGATGTGGTGGCGGGGGGCGACGTGGGCGCCTATCTGGAGGAGTTCGGGGAGCTGCTGCGGGCTCTGCTGGCGGAGCGGAGCAGCTTCGAGCCGGACACGGCTTATCTGAAGCCCTGCCGCCGCTCCCGGGAGGCCGCCGCCGTGGGCGCGGCCCTGACGCAGGTGGAGGATTTCTTCCGGTGCCTGTAAGCGTAAGAGAGATGAAACGAGCGGGAGGAACCCGGTAAGGGCTCCTCCCGCCTGTTGTTCATTTGTGCGATTCCGGCAAGGGCCGGCCCCTCAATATCCGGTTTTCCCCCCGCCGGGCTGGCCGTAATTCCGGAAGCGCTCCATCACGTCGGCCATGGCCTCGTCGCTGAGGATATTGGGCGTACCCACGCACAGGGCCCGGTACTGGAGCTCCGCCACGTATTCCATCCCCTGGGCCAGGCTGTAGGCCCCGGCGATGTCCGCCCCGCAGGCCACCAGGCCGTGGTTCCCCAAAAGGACGGCGTTGGCGGCCCCGGCGGTCCGGACGGCGGCCTCCGCCAGCTCCATGCTGCCGAAGGGGTAATAGGGCGCGCAGGGAACCAGGGCGGCCCCGGCGTCGGCAATGGCGTAATGGACGGCCCGGAGGGGCCGGCCCAGGACGGCGAAGGTGGTGCAGTACATGGAATGGGTGTGAACCACGGCCCGGATTTGGGGCTTGCGCTTGTAAAAAAGGGCGTGGAGGGCCCACTCGCTGGAGGGCTTCCGGCTCCCCTCCACAATGTTGGCCTCCAGGTCGGCGACCACCACGTCTTCCGGCCGGGTGCTGAAATAGTCGATGCCGGAAGGGCTGATGGCCATCCGGCCGGTTTCCGGGTCATAGATGCTGATGTTCCCGCTGGTGCCGGTGCTGAGCCGGGCGGCGCTCATCTTTTTTCCGTATTCCACCACCAGTTCCCGTTCTTCCCGCATGAGCATAGGCAGACGCTCCTTTCCGTTTTGATCCGGTCCGGGGCTTTCCGCCGCCGGGCCGAATGGCCTTGGCCTGCTGCGCCGAACTTTAATAGTAAGCTTTGAAATCCGCGTCGAAATAGCGGTCCAGCAGATAGGGGACATAGACCCCCTTGTCCGTCACCACGCCGGAAATCAGGTGGGGCGGCGTCACGTCGAAGGAGGGGTAGATGGCCCGGACCTCCGGGACGGTGTTGGGGACGCCCCGGGAGACGAGGACCGGCCCGGGGTCCCGCTGCTCGATGACGATGTCCTTTACAGACGCTTTGTCCCGGTCGGGAATGCCGGTGACGTAGTAGGGGACAGCGAAGTATTTGGCCAGGATGGCCATTTGAAAGGTGCCGATTTTATTGGCAATGTGGCCGTCCCGGGCAATGGTGTCGGCGGCGGAGGTGAAGAGGTCGATGTGCTCCCGCTCCATGGAATAGGCCGCCATATTGTCCGTGATGACCGTGGTGTCGAAGCCCGCCTGGGCAAAGCAGCTGGCGGTGAGCCGGGCCCCCTGAAGGAAGGGCCGGGTCTCGGCGCAGAAGACGCGGAAGGGCTTGTTTTCCCGGGCGGCGGCCTGGATGAGCGTTCCGATGATGGTTTCGCCGTAGCACTGGGTGAGGATGACGCCGTTCCGGGGGATCAGGCTCAGGAGATGCTCCCCCACGGTCCGCATGGTTCCGTAGCGGCGCTGGAGGGACTCCACCGTCTGATCCACAATGGCGGCGACAGGGTCCCCGCCGGCGTCCAGGGCTGCCTCCGCCGCCGCGGCGCAGCGCTCCGTAATCTGGCCGTAGCGGTTGGCGGTGGTGGGCCGGGCGTGGGCCAGATCATGGGCGGCCCGGCGCAGAAAGGCCGTCTGTTCGGCCCGGGGCCTGTCCCGCACCTGGTGGGCCGCCAGCGCCATGCCCATGCCCACGGCGGTGTAGGGCCCGGCGCTTTGGGTCACCATATCCGCGATGGCCCGGACCACCTGCTGGTAAGTCTCGCAGACCTCGAAGCGGACCTGGGCGGGATAGACCCGGCGGTCCAGGATGCGGACTTTGCCATCTTCGTACCAGGCTACGTTCTCGTACCGCAGGAGAAAGGGCATCCCCTGGTCCATGCGTTCCATAGGCGGTTCCTCCTTTATGACGGGCCTGGGCGCGTTCCGGTATGCGCGCCCCGGCTTTTCCATCATTATAGTACAGCCGGAGGAAAAAGAAAAGGGGGATTGTTCCGCCGTGCCGCCGCTGCGGCCGGAGCCGGGGAAAGGGACCCTGGGCGGGGGCGTTCCGCCGTCGTTTGGAGAGGAGCCCCGCGGCGTCAGTGGGGCAGGACCAGGCTGACGCCGCACAGAGCCAGGGCGGCGGCGCAGCCGTAGTCCACGGCTTTGCGGTGGTTGGCGAAGAGCTTTTGCAGCGCCGCCCCGGCGAAGAGCCAGACCAGGTTTGCCAGCGGGCCGGTGAAGGGCAGAAACAGCCCCGCCGCCAGCAGAGCCCAGAAGGACCGGGTGTAGGGCAGAATGTAGGAGGCCAGAGCCATCAGGCAGAAGATCATGACCTTCACGTTGGTCAGCTGCACCAGAAGCCCGGTCCAGAAGCCGGGGGCGTCCGGGGCGCTTCCCTCCGGCCCGGAGGAGGAGCGGAGGGTGTGGAACGCCATCCAGAAGAGATAGCCCGCTCCCACCCAGGAGAGGAAGCCCACATAGCGGTCCAGCACCGCCCCCAGGAAGTAGGTGGCCAGCACCGCCCCCATGGACACCAGAAAGAAGCCGGTGAACAGCCCCCGCCACTGGCGCAGGGCGGGGCCCCTTCCGTACCGCAGGGCGGTGGACAGCGAGCAGAGGTTGGCAGGGCCGGGGGTAATGGCGCCCACGTAACAGTAGAGCAGGAAGGAGGGAAGAAGAGATAGGGGCATGACAGGCACCGTCCTTTGTTTGGGAATCTGCATTCACAGCCGCCGGGCGCTGCCTGGGCGGTCTTTTTCCCGCCGTATCCGCGTCGCCTTTCCCTGCAATCCGGCGGGATCGCCGCGGAAAAGACCCCTGCCCGCCGGGAAAAGTCCCCGCCGGTCCGGCATCCCCCGGTTCTGAATACAGGTTCTGAGATGGCCCCATCATAACAGAAAGAATTCCATTTGAAAAGCGAAAGTTTTTGAAGTATACTATTAGAAAAATAAAAGGGTAAGGGGGAAGCGCTATGGAACTGAAAAATCTCCGCACCTTTCAGACGGTGGTGGACCAGGGGAGCTATCAAAGGGCGGCGGAGCGGCTGGGGTACACCCAGTCCACCATCACCGTGCAGATGCAGCAGCTGGAAGAGGAGCTGGGGGTTCCCCTGTTCGAACGGGTGGGCCGGCGCATGGTGCTGACGGAGGCGGGCGCCCGGGTCTTGCCCCAGGCCAGGGAGCTCCTGGCGGCGGCGGACCGTCTGCTGGAGTGCGGAAGGACGGGCCGGGTTCCGGCGGGGACCCTCCGGGTGGACCTGGCGGAGACGCTGCTGTGCTACCGGATGCAGCCGGTGATCCGGGCCTTTCGGGAACGGGCCCCCCAGGTGCGGCTGGTAATCCGGGACTGCAACTGCATGCGCATTCCCATCAACGTGCGCACCGGGGACTGCGACCTGGGAGTGGGCTACGACATGGACTGGAACCGGGAGGCGCTGGAGGTGGAGTCCATGGGGAGCTATGAGATCGTGCTTCTGGCCTCCCCGGATTTTGCGGAGCCGGACTTTACCACGCCGGGCCGGCGGAAGGCGGCCTCCCTGGTCACCGACGAGCCGGACAGCATTTTCCGCCGCCGCTTGGAGGCCTACCTCCGGCAGCGGGAAATTGAACTGGACGTGACGCTGGAGCTGTGGAGCATCGAGACGATCAAGCGCTGCGTGATGAGCAATCTGGGCTTTACCTACCTGCCCCGCTTTGTGGCGGAGGAGGAGCTGGCGGACGGGCGGCTGGTGGAGCTGAAGGCCCCCATCTCCGGCGTTCCCGCCCCGGCGCTGTGCGCCTGGAGGAAGGGCCGGTGGGTCACCCCGGCCATGGAGCTGTTCCTGGAGCTGCTGCGAAAGGAGCTGAACTAGGGCCTGTTTACATAAGTCCAAACGCACGTCTTTCCGGCAAATTTTGTGGTCTGCGGCGTTAAAAATTTTTTGCTGGGCGTCAGCCCGCCCGCAAATGTTTGCCTTGCATCCGGCAAAAATTTCCTCGGAAATCCGCACATTTGGTTTATGTGAACCGATTCTGGGATTTAAAACCGTGAAAGCGCCGGGGAGGGTCTTTGAAGGCTCGCCCCGGCGCTGCTTTGCCCCTTTTCAGGGGGCGTTTTTTTATGCGCCCCGCTCCATGATCCCGCCCCTTCCTCCGGGAAAGCGCCGCCTCTTACCGCCTCCGCTTCCGCTCCGGGTGGGGGTCCCTCCGCTGGAAGGGCTTGTCGATTAAGATGATGTCGTCCCCGATGCGCTGGATGCAGTCCCAGGGGATATAATATTCCTCCCCCCGGCCGAAGAGGCCGAAAAACCGGGCCGGACCGTAGACCACGATGGCCGCCGCCTGTCCCTCCGGGACCTTGAGGTCCAGATCCGCGACCAGTCCCAGGCGGGCGCCGTCGTTGATATTGATGACCTCCTTCCGCCGGAGATCCCGAAACCGCAGCTGCATCGCCGTCACTCCCTTCCTGAGAAGAGGCTATGCGCTTCCCGGACTGTCCTATTCCGGTCAGAGGATTTGACAAAAGGTCCCAGTATAGGAAAAAACGCCTCCGGAGATACTGACTTTGCGGCGCTGAGAGGGGGAGGACCCCGCCGCCGCGCGGTCACTACACACAAGGGGGCGGCTTTCATGCAGGGAAAAGTTGAGATTGCGGGAGTCAATACCGCCAAGCTGAAAGTTCTGAAAAACGAGGAGACCATGGCCCTTCTCCGACGGACCAAGGAGGGGGACCAGGAGGCCCGCCGCCAGCTGATCGAGGGGAACCTGCGGCTGGTGCTGTCGGTGATTCAGCGCTTCTCCAACCGGGGAGAAAACGTGGACGACCTGTTCCAGGTGGGCTGCGTGGGGCTCATCAAGGCCATTGACAACTTTGACATCAGCCAGCCGGTGAAGTTTTCCACCTACGGCGTGCCCATGATCATCGGCGAGATCCGCCGCTACCTCCGGGACAACAGCGCCATCCGGGTGTCCCGCTCCATGCGGGACACGGCCTACCGCGTCCTTCAGGTCCGGGAGAGGCTGATTTCCGAGACGCAGCGGGAACCCACGGTGGAGCAGATCGCCAAGGAGCTGGACATCCCCCGGGAGGACGTGGTCTTCGCCATGGACGCCATTGTGGACCCGGTGTCCCTCTATGAGCCGGTGTACTCCGACGGCGGGGACGCCCTCTGCGTCATGGACCAGGTCCGGGACACCCAGAACACCGACGAGCACTGGACGGACCGCATCGCACTGAAGGACGCGCTGAAGCGCCTGGACGACCGGGAGCGGCGCATTTTGTCCCTCCGCTTTTACGAGGGGAAAACCCAGATGGAGGTTTCCGCCGAGGTGGGCATCTCCCAGGCCCAGGTTTCCCGGCTGGAGAAGGGCGCCATCAACACCATCAAGAAAAACATCTAGCCGCAAACCCTCCGACGGGCGCTCTGCCGCCTGCCGGAGGGTTTTGTCCGCCGGGAGTTCCGCGGGGCCTCGGGGCCGGCGCAAAACGGCCCGGAGGCCCCGCTTTCAAAGCCCGGCCCTTTGGAGGCGGGGGGGGGGGAGGCCCGGCGGGGGAACCGGTTCCCCGGTTTTCCGGTGCGGGGCTTTTTCCCTTGTATTCCGTTCCGGATAATGGTATAATGCAGAAAACAGCGCGCCGAAAGGGGAGAGCCATGGATTACGGGCTGCAGGATCTGATTCGCTCCATTGATCTGGAGCTTTTAAAAAGCACCCTCCTCCGCCTTGCCGCCGTTCTCCTCTGCCTGACGGTTCACGAAAGCTGCCACGGCCTGGCGGCGTATGCCCTGGGGGACCCCACCGCCCGGGACCGCCGCCGGCTGAGCCTGAATCCCCTGCGGCACATCGACTGGCTGGGGCTGGCCATGATGCTGTTCGTGGGCTTCGGCTGGGCAAAGCCCGTGCCGGTGGACCCCCGGCACTTCAAAAGGCCCAAATGGGGCATGGCCCTCACCGCCCTGGCGGGTCCGGCGTCCAACCTGCTGCTGGCCCTTCTGGCAATGCTCCTCAGCCGGGAGCTTTACCTCCGCCTGCCCGGCAGCCCGGCCGGAGCCTGGATATTTTCGTTTCTGCTGTACACGCTGGCCCCGCTTTCCGTCGGCCTGGGGGTGTTCAACCTCCTGCCGGTTCCGCCCCTGGACGGGGCCAAGGTCCTGGGGGCCTTCCTGCCGGACCGGGCTTACTTCGGCCTGATGCGCTATGAGCGGTACGGGATGCTCTTCCTGCTGGCCCTGAGCTGGTTCGGCGTCACCGGGACCGTCATCAGCGGGACCATTGCCCGGGTGTACGGGGGGCTCTTCGGCGCCGTCTTTCAGGGCGTGGGGTAGCGGGCGCCGTTTCCCGAATGCTTTGCCACGCATCCGGCGAAATCTGCCGGAAAGACGTGCGTTTGGGCTGATGTGAACAGGCCCTGTGGGAACGGACCCCGGGGGCGGACGTTCGGCGCTGATCCCGCGGCCGGCGGGCCGTGTGGGAAACATTCCGGCGGCGCGTTTTCGGGCCGCGTCAAATCCGCCCGGCTTCCGGCGCGGTAGGAGGTTTTTTTGGAAAGTCCCGTATTCAAGCTGGAAAAGGTGGTCCACTCCCGGTCCGAGGAACTGCAGGATTTCGAGGGACCCCTGGACCTGATTTTGTTTCTTCTGAGCAAGAACAAGATGGAGATTCAGGACATCTCCATCTCCCTGATCTGCGACCAGTACCTGAGCTGGCTGGACCGGAGGAAGGAGCTGGACCTGGAGGTGGCCAGCGAGTTTGCCGCCATGGCCTCCCACCTGGTCTATCTCAAGACGCGGATGCTCCTCTCCATTGAGGACGAGGAGGCCAAAAGCGAGATGGAGGCCCTGATCCAATCCCTGGAGGAGCGCCGCCGGGGGGAGAGCTATGCCTATGTCAGGACCATGGCGGAAAGGCTGGCGCCCCTGGGGGAATTCGGCCGGAACGTCTGCGTCCGGGGGCCGGAGCCTCTGGAGCCCGGGGAGATTCTCTATGACCACCGGCCCCGGGATCTGCTCCGGGCCATGCGGGAGCTCCAGGCGAGGGCGGAGCGGAAGCTGCCGCCCCCGAGGGCGGCCTTTCAGGAGATCGCCCGGCACGAGCCCTACCCCGTGGAGCGGAAGGCGCTGGACATCCTGCGGCGCTTGAGGGAGCAGGGGGTTACCCGCTTTCTCCAGCTCTTTCGGGGCAGCCGGAGCCGCAGCGAAATTGTGGCGACCTTCCTGGCGGTGCTGGAGCTGTGCCGGTCCCATGTGCTGCAGCTGACCGGTTCGGAGTCCGAGTGCACCGTCCGCCAGGTGGGGGAGCCGCCGGAGCACCTCGCCGCCCAGGCGGAGGAGCGCTGAGACGGCGAACAAACAGACTCGGAGGAGGACCCCTATGGAGAGAAAGGAAATCGAGTCCGCGGTGGAGGCGGTTTTGTTCGCCTCCGGCGAACCCATACAGATAAAGCGCCTGTGCGCCGCCCTGGAGCTGGCCCGCCCCGCCGTGGAGCGGGCGCTGAAGGATCTACGGGATTCCTATGCCTTTGACCGGCGGGGCATCCGGCTGGTCCAGATGGAGGACAGCTGGCAGCTCTGCTCCGCCCCGGAGTTCGGGGATCTGGTGCACCGGGTTTTGGAGGTCCGCAAGCCCGCCAAGCTCAGCCAGCCCGCCCTGGAGGCGCTGACCATCATCGCCTATTACCAGCCCACGACCCGGGCCTACGTGGATCAGATCCGGGGCGTGGACAGCTCCTATACCATGAGCCTGTTGCTGAACCGGGACCTCATTGAGGAATGCGGACGGCTCCAGGTGCCGGGGAGGCCCCGGCTGTACCGGACCACCAGGCAGTTCCTCCGGGCCTTTCACCTGAACAGCCTGGAGGATCTGCCGGAGCTGACGGAGCCCGCCGAGGGGGAGGACCCCCTGGACCCGGAGGCCGACGGGCAGATGCGCCTGGGGGAGAACGGAGAGATTGTGGAGGCCCGGGAGGAAACGGACCCGGAGTGAGGAAAGGAGGCGCCGCCCATGGCGTGGCTGTGGATCTTAGCGGGTATCGTCCTGCTGGCCGTCCTGCTTTGCCGGACCCGGGCGGGCGTCTGGGCGGCCTTCGGGGAGGGGGGACTTCGGCTGGATGTGACATTCGGCCTTCTGCGGGTACATATTCTCCCCGCAAAGCCGAAAAAGCCCGAGGCGGAGAAGCCGCAAAAGGAGAAGAAAAAGAAGAAGCCCGGGAAAGAGCCGAAGGAGGGAACGCCAAAGCGCTCCTTCACGCTGGAGGACGGGAAGGACGCCCTCCGCACCTTGCTCCCGGCGCTGAAGCGGGCCCTGGAGCGGACCTGCCGGGGGATTCGGATCAAGCCCCTGCGGCTGTCCGTGGTCCTGGGAGGCCGGGAGGATCCCGCCGCCGCCGCGCAGCTTTACGGCGAGCTGCAGGCCGCCGTCTGGGCGGGGATGCCCCTGCTGGAAAGGCTGCTGGACATCCGGGACCCCCACATCCGCACGGATGTGGATTTCACCGCCCCCGGCACGGCGGCGGAGGGAGAGGTCGGCGTCGCCCTCCGGGTCGGGACGCTGCTGGCCGTGGGCTTCGGCATGGCCTTCCCGGCGCTGGGCTGGTTCCTGCGCTGGCGGAAGCGCTGCCGGACCCGCCCGCCGAAGCCGGAGAAGGAGCCGCCGAAAACCCCCGGGGATGCCGGGATGGAGCATTCCGCCGCTTGAGGCGTTTAGAACAAGGACCCTGTGGGTCCCGTGATCGGAAGAAAGGAAACGTGAAATGGACAATACGATGGACAAGAAGCACCCGGTCAGCGAGCTGATGCGCTCCACGATCGAGAAGGTCCGCGAGCTGGCGGACACCAACACGATTGTGGGCCAGCCCATCCACACCCCCGACGGCGTGACCCTGATCCCCATTTCCCGGATCAGCTTCGGCGTCGGCAGCGGAGGCGGGGACTACGGCAAGGCTCAGCCCCAACAGTTCGGCGGCGGAGGCGGCGCGGGGGTGAAAATTGACCCCGTGGCCTTCCTGACCATCAAGGACGGCGTGACCCGGGTTCTGCCGGTTGCGATTCCTCCGGCGTCCACGGTGGACCGCATTGTGGAGATGGCGCCGGACCTGATGGACAAGGTGGAAAAGTACCTGGACAAAAAGAAGGCGGAAAAGGAGCAGGAGCCCGTGTGACCCATGGGCGCGGGAAAGGGCAAAGCTTTATGGCCGCGTCCGCCCCGCCCGTCCGGAGAGGCGAAATACTTTTCCGCCTCTCCGGACATACTAGCGTCACTTGACTGTTGAGAAACGGGGTGACGACGCTTGCCGAAGCATGTTCCCTTCCGGCGGGCCGGAGCGCTGGCCCTGGCGCTGGCCTGCCTTCTGGCGGGGCGGGCGGAGGCGGTGGAGGTTTCCGCCTCTTCCGCCATACTGATGGATATGGACAGCGGGCGGGTGCTCTACGAGCGGAATGCCGACGCCCGGATGCTGATTGCCAGCACCACGAAGATTCTGACGGCCCTGGTGGCCATCCGGGACGGGAATCTCGCGGACACGGTGAAGGTGAGCCGGGAGGCCGCGTATACCGAGGGCTCCTCCATGTACCTGAAGGAGGGGGAGGAGCTGACCCTGGAGACGCTGCTCTACGGCCTGCTCCTCTGCTCGGGGAACGACGCCGCCGTGGCGGTGGCGGAGCACGTGGGGGGCAGCACAGGAGGATTCGTGGAGCGCATGAACGAGACGGCGCTGGACCTGGGAATGGAAAACTCCTCCTTCGCCAATCCCAACGGCCTGGACGACGAAAACCACTATTCCACCGCCAGGGACATGGCCGTCCTGGCCCGGGCGGCCATGGAGAACGAGACGCTGGTCCGCATCGCCTCCACCCGGACGGTGAGCATCGGCGGGCGGACCATGACCAATCACAACAAGCTTTTGAACATGATGGATGGCTGCCTGGGCCTGAAGACCGGGTACACCCGGGCGGCGGGGCGGACGCTGGTGAGCTGCGCGGAGCGGAACGGCCAGAGGCTTATCGCCGTGACCCTTCAGGACGGCAACGACTGGGCGGACCACCAGAGCCTTTATGAGTACGGCTTTGCCGCCTACCCGGCCAAGCGGATGGCCCAGCTGGGCCATGAGCTGGCGGAAAAGGACGGAATCCCCCTGATTGCGGCGGACAGCTTTGCCTGGCCCCTGGCCCGGGGGGAGGCGCTGGAGACGGCGGTGGAGCTGGACCGGGAGCTGTCCGCGCCCCTCCGGGCGGGGACCCGGGTGGGGGAGGCGGTATTTTCCCTGAACGGCAGGGAGGTGGGCCGGGTGGGCCTTTTGACGGGGAGAGACGTCAGCCTGCCTCCCGCCAGGGAAGCCGCGGGCCCCGGCGGAGCCTGCCGGGCGCCGGAGGTGGAAACCGCCATGACGGTGCTGCGAAAGTATAGGTGAAGTAATGGAAGAGCGGCTGCAAAAGCTCCTCTCCGCCGCCGGGGTCTGTTCCCGGCGGACGGCGGAGGACTACATAAAAGCGGGCCGGGTGACGGTGAACGGCGAGAGGGCCCGGCTGGGGGTCAGGGCCGACCCGGACCGGGACGACGTGCGCCTGGACGGGAAGCCCCTGCCCTCCGGGGCGGAGCCGGTTTATCTCCTGCTGAACAAGCCCAGGGGCTATGTCTCCACCCTTTCCGACGAGAAGGGGAGAAGGACGGCGGCGGACCTGGTGGCGGGCTGCGGGGCGCGGGTGTACCCCGTGGGCCGGCTGGACCTGGATTCCGAGGGGCTGCTCCTGATGACCAACGACGGCGCCCTTGCCCAGCGCCTGACCCATCCCAGCCGCCAGGTGGAAAAGACCTATCACGTCTGGGTCCGGGGCGCGGCGGAGGGCGCGGCGGAGCGCCTTTCCCGGGTGCGGGACCTGGAGGGGGAGGCCATCCGCCCCGCCCGGGTGGAAACCCTGCGCCGCGGGGAGGGGGAGGCCCGGCTGGCCGTCACCATCCACGAGGGGAAGAACCGGCAGGTCCGCCGCATGTGCGCCGCCTGCGGCCTGGAGGTGACCCGGCTCCGCCGGGTGCGGGAGCACACGCTGGTCCTGGGGTCCCTGCCGCCGGGGAAATGGCGGTATCTGACGGCGGAGGAGGTGGCGGCCCTGCGGGGCTGCTAGCGGGTGTTTTCCAATTCCCAAAACCCCGTCTTGGGACGTCTTTTTCCGCAATGCTGCGTTGCTTCGGCTTGAAATCCGTCAGGATTCCTGCGCCGAAGCGCCTTGCCTGACGAATAAATCAGCCTCCATCCGGTATTCCGGGAATTGGAAGACACCCGCTGGCGGGTGTTAAGAAAAAATTCATATACCGTATATCTTGCATATTTTTCCCGCCTGTGCTATACTATTTCCCGCTAAGCGGCGGCGCAGTATTCTAGTCAGATCTGCCGTTTCCTAAGGAGGGCCTAAAAATCCTCTGAAGGGCACATCGATGAAACCCGTGGTGCCTGCTTGATACGCCCAGTTTTGGGTGGGTGCTGGGGGGAAGCGCGCGGCGCGCGCTTGCGGACTCAGGGCGTTTTCCAATGGCATGGTTTATCCGACCCTGTTTCCGTGGAGACCTGTTCTTGTGCGCGGACGTACTCCCACCGTGGTATTTTCGGCCCGCGTACGAAACAGATTGTGAACCTGCAATGCGGTGCATCGGTCCCTTGGGGCCGTAACGCTGTGTGCAGACGTAGCCTGCCTTGCGTGGGGCGGGTGGATCAGGGAACTACACGGCGGAGCCCCGGCCAGGGCGGCGCCGTGATCGCCCTTTGAAACCCGTTCTGCAAAAGAGGCTAAAGAAGCGGACGGACTGTGGTGGAAATCACCTAGGCTGTCTTCACCGGGCGGGAAAAGGATTGCAGTGCGGACTAAGTGGCAATCGGGTAGCGCGGACGGGCGACGCCGCGCCGGAGGGCTGAAAGGGGAACCGCCTCCATCGGCAACGAGAGGTGTGCTCCGGGGAAATCCAACCCGTACCTAAGCCGTAAGATTTACTTTTCCTGCCGCCGCCGGCTTAGCATAAATAATTCCGTCGAACTGCCTGCGCCCGCGTTCCGCGGGCAGGCCGGAAAAGCCCGCCGCCCTGGGGCGCCGGGCTCCGGGGCGGGATGCGCCCCGAATGCTTCCCATGAGAATGAGAGAGGGGACCGCCTGAGGGCGGCCTCCGTGGAGGTTCCTTTGAAAAAGCAGCAGAAGGGGAAGGCCCCTTCCCCATATCGTTGGGCCCTTACGGTCTTTTTGATGGCGGTGGTCCTCTCCGCCGTGCTGAGTCTGGCGTCGGAATCGATGCTGGAGGGCGCGGGCGTGACCGCCGCCCTTTTGATGCTGGCGCTGTTCATCGGCCTGGGCATCCTGTTCGACATTGTGGGCGTCGCCGTGACGGCGGCGGACCCCAAGCCCTTTCATGCCATGGCGGCCCATAAGGAGAAGGGAGCCAAGGAATCCCTGATGCTCCTGCGGAACGCGGGGCGGGTTTCCAGCGTCTGCAACGACGTGGTGGGAGATATCTGCGGCATCGTCAGCGGCGCCACCGGGGCGGTGATCGTCACCCAGCTCCAGCGGGCGCTGAATATGCGGACGGTGCTGATCTCCGTGGCCGTCACGGCCCTGGTGTCCGGCCTGACCATCGGCGGCAAGGCCCTGGGCAAAACCGTGGCCATCAAGAAAAGCACCAAGGTGGTGTACTGGTCCGGCAGGTTCCTGCACCTGTTCCACCGCTGAGGAGCGGCCCCGGGAGCCTGGCCCGTCCCTCCAAAAGGCGCACACCGGCTTTGAATACCGATTTTGTAAGGAGAGCCTATGCTTTTGGAATCCATTCATTCCCCCGCCGACGTCAGAGCGCTGCCGGACGGACAGCTCCCCCAGCTCTGCCAGGAGCTGAGGGAGTTTCTTGTAACAAGCGTGTCCCGCACCGGGGGGCATCTGGCCTCCAACCTGGGGGCGGTGGAGCTGACGGTGGCCGTCCACCGGGTCTTTGACACGGAGCGGGACCGGCTGGTTTTCGACGTGGGGCACCAGTGCTATGTTCACAAGATCCTGACGGGCCGCCGGGAGCGGTTCGGCACCCTCCGGCAGCTGGACGGGCTTTCCGGCTTTCCAAAGCCCCGGGAGAGCGTACACGACGCCTTCATCGCCGGACATGCCTCCAACTCCGTTTCCGTGGCCCTGGGCATGGCACGGGCGCGGACCCTGCGGAAGGAGGATTACTGCGTTCTGGCCCTCATCGGCGACGGGGCCCTGACGGGGGGCCTGGCCTATGAGGGGCTGAACAACGCCGGGGCCTCCGGCGAGCCTCTGATTGTCCTTTTGAACGACAACGGCATGTCCATCGACCCCAACGTGGGGGCCATGCCTTCCCATTTGGCGAGGCTCCGCTCCAAGCCCGCCTATTATCATTTCAAGAAGTGGTATCGGAGCCTTTTCGGTTCCCGCCCCATGCGAAACCCCCTTTACCGCTTCAACCACCGGGTGAAGACCTCTCTGAAAAGAACGCTCTTTCCGGGGAGCACCCTGTTTGAGGACATGGGCTTTACGTACCTGGGCCCCGTGGACGGGCACGATCTGCCCCGGCTGTGCGACGTGCTCCGCTGGGCCCGGGAGCTGAACTGTCCCGTCCTGGTCCACATCCATACGATAAAAGGGAAGGGCGTCCCCTTCGCGGAGCGGAATCCGGACATGTACCACGGCGTGGGCCCCTTCGACCGGGACACGGGCCTTTTAAAAAAGACGGGGGAGGAGACGTTTTCCTCCGTCTTCGGGAAGGCCATGACGGACTTTGCAAGAGAGGACGGGCGGGTCTGCGCCGTCACCGCCGCCATGGCCGACGGGACGGGCCTTGCCGGCTTTGCCAAGACCTTTCCGGAGCGGTTTTTCGACGTGGGGATTGCCGAGGGGCACGGCGTCTCCATGGCGGCGGGCATGGCGGCGCAGGGACTGCTGCCGGTCTTCGCCGTTTATTCCACGTTTCTCCAGAGGGGCTATGACATGCTCATCCATGACGTGGCCCTGGAAAACCTCCACGTAGTTCTGGGCGTGGACCGGGCGGGGCTGGTGGGCGCTGACGGCGAAACCCATCACGGCTGCTTCGACCCGCTGTTTCTCCCGGCGCTGCCGGGCTATACCGTCCTCTGCCCCGCCAGCTTTGCGGAGCTGCGGCACATGCTGAGGACCGCTCTTTTCGAGCTTGCCGGTCCCGTGGCGGTCCGGTATCCCCGGGGAGGGGAGGGGACCTTCCGGGAGGACACGTCGGACCGTCCCCTGGTCCGCCTCCGGGAGGGAGGCGCCGCGACCCTTCTGACTTACGGCGTACTGGTGAACCGGACGCTGGAGGCCGCGGACCTCCTGGCGGAGGAGGGCATCCGGGCGGAGGTGCTGAAGCTGAACCGGATCGCTCCCCTGAGCGGGCAGGATCTGGCGGGCTTTTTCGGGAAAACGGACATCCTATTGGTGCTGGAGGACTGCTTCGGCGCCGGATGCGTGGGCCAGCGGGCCGCCGCCATCCTGGCGGCGGAAGGGCGGGCCCCGCGGAAACTGATTTTATTGAACCTGGGCAGGACCTTCGCCCCGGAGGGCAGCGTCCCTCAGCTGGAGGAGCGGTTTGGCCTGGACGCCGCCGCCGTGGCGGCGGCGGTGCGGAAGGCGGTGCGGCATGAGCGTTAAGACGCGTTTGGACGTGCTTCTGGTGGAACGGGGCCTGGAGGAGAGCCGGCAGCGGGCCCAGGCCGTCATCATGAGCGGTGTGGTCTATGTGGACGGGCAGCGGGCGGACAAGCCCGGCATGACGGTGCCCGCCGGGGCGAAGGTGGAGCTTCGGGGGGACCGGCTTCCCTACGTCAGCCGGGGCGGGCTCAAGCTGGAAAAGGCGATGAAGCGCTTCCCCATCCGTCTGGAGGGGGCCGTCTGCGGCGATATCGGCGCGTCCACCGGGGGATTTACGGACTGCATGCTGCAAAACGGCGCGGCCAGGGTCTACGCCGTGGACGTGGGCCGGGGCCAGCTGGCCTGGAAGCTGCGGAATGACCCCCGGGTGGTCTGCCTGGAGCGGACCAACGCCCGCTATCTCAGCCGGGAGCAGATCCCGGAAGACCTGGCCTTCGCCTCGGTGGACGTGAGCTTCATTTCCCTGAAGCTCATCCTGCCGCCCCTGGCGGCGCTGCTGGTGGAGGGGGGACAGGCGGTTTCCCTGGTGAAGCCCCAGTTTGAGGCGGGCCGGGAGAAGGTGGGGAAAAAGGGCGTGGTCCGGGACCCCGCCGTCCATCTGGAGGTCCTGGAACGCTTCCTGGACCATGCCGGGGAGGCGGGCCTGACGGTTCGGGGCCTGACCTGGTCCCCCATCCGGGGACCGGAGGGAAACATCGAGTACCTGGGCTGGCTGCAAAAGGGCGGGGCCGCCCCGGAGCGCTTTGATTTGAAGACCCTGGTGGAGGCGTCCCATCAGGACTTGAAGGAACACGGAGAGGGGGAAGCGCCATGAGCCCCAAAAAAATCATCCTGTGCCCCAACCCCAACCGGGACCAGGGCATGAAGGCCACCCGGGCCGCGGAGGACATCCTGCGGGAGATGGGCTTCCAGACGGTGGTCTGCTCTCCCTTCCGGGACCGGAAGGAGGGGGCCTTTGCCGGGTACGACGTGCTGCCCCTGCCCCAGGAGCTCCGGGGGGCGGACCTGCTGATCACCTTCGGCGGGGACGGGACCATCCTGCACCTGGCCAAGCTGGCGGCGCTGCACAAGATGCCGGTGCTGGGCGTGAACATGGGGGGCCTTGGCTTTGTGGCGGAGCTGGAGGCCGGGGAGCTGGAGCAGCTCCGGAGGCTGAAGGACTGGCAGTTCGAGCTGGAACAGCGGATGATGCTGGACGTGTCCGTCTTCCGGGACGGGCGGCAGATTTACACGAATCTGGGGCTTAACGAGGCCGTGATCCGGGAGGGACCCATCTCCCACGTCATCCATCTGAAGATCTCCTCCGACGGGCGGCATCTGGCGGACGTCGCCGGGGACGGCGTGATCGTCGCCACGCCCACGGGGTCCACGGCCTATTCCCTCTCCGCCGGTGGGCCGGTGGTGGAGCCGGTGGCGCAGACGATGGTGCTCTGCCCCATCTGCATCCACAATATGCGCTTTTCCTCCTACGTCCTCAGCCCGGAGCACACGCTGACCGTGGAGCTGGAGCGGAACGGGCGGAAGCCGGTGTACCTCTTCGTGGATGAGAGCCGGGCCTTCGCCCTGCGGTCGGACGACAAGGTGCAGATTCGCCGGTCCCGGTATGTGACGCGGCTGGTGCGGCTGACGGAGCGGAGCTTCTGCGAGATCTTCGCGCAAAAAATGCTTCCGGGAGGATTTGAGACATGAAAAACGAACGGCAGACGGTCATCCTGGAGATTGTCTCCCAGGAGAACATCGAGACGCAGGAACAGCTTTTGACCCGCCTCCGGGCCAGGGGCATCCGCTGCACCCAGGCCACCATTTCCAGGGACATCAAGCAGCTCCACCTGATCAAGGAGCCCGCGGGGCAGGGGGTCTACAAATACGCAGTCTCCGAAAACCGGACGAAGCTGAACGTGGCGGAAAAGCTGCGGACGATTTTCCGGGAGTGCATCGTCAGCATCGACTGCGCCCAGAACATCGTGGTGGTCAAGACCATGCCGGGGCTGGCCAACGGGGCCTGCTCCGCCCTGGACAACATGAATATGAGCGACATTGTGGGGTCCCTGGCGGGGGACGACACGGCGCTGCTGGTTATGCGGAACGCCGAGGCGGCGGAGCTGCTGTGCCAGGAGATCAAGGACATGCTTTAATTTTCTGTTCCGCCTTTCGATTCTCCACCAGTCTGCGGACTGCTGGGTGCGCCCAAGGCGCACGGGTCAAGGAATTTTTGGGACGCCGCAGCGGCGGTGCCGCGGGGTGACGTGCTGCCGTCACAAAAGTGATGAAAATGGAGGAAGAGGCTGCTATGCTGGAGCTTCTGCACATTGAAAATATTGCGGTCATCGAGGAGGCGGACATTCAGTTCCGCCCGGGCTTCAACGCCCTCACCGGCGAGACCGGCGCGGGCAAGTCCATCGTCATCGACGCCATGGGGGCCGTTCTGGGGGGGCGGACCTCCCGGGACCTGATCCGCACCGGGGCGGCCAAGGCCTTTGTCAGCGCGGAGTTTTCCGCCGTGCCGCCGGAGCTGCCGGGACTGGCGGAGAACGGTCTTTCCCCCGACGAGGACGGGAATCTGCTTTTGCAGCGGGAGATCTCCGCAGAGGGGAAGAATGTCTGCCGGGTGAACGGGCGGCCCATCACCGTGGCCCAGCTCCGGCAGCTTGGCGGGGAGCTCTTGAACATCCACGGCCAGCACGACGGCGCCCAGCTCCTGGACGAGGAGCTCCACGGCGCCTATCTGGACCGTTTCGGCCGGACGGAAGAGGCCCTGGGGGCCTACCGGGGGGCCTATGCCGTCCTCTCGGACCTCCGGGAGCGGATCCGGGCCCTGCAGATGGACGAGGCGGAAAAGGCCCGGCGGGTGGACAGCCTGCGCTTTCAGATCGGCGAGCTGGAGCGGGCGGAGCTCCGCCCCGGGGAGGAAGAGGAGCTGGAGGCGCGGCGGAACCTGCTGCGCAACGGCGAGAAGTACCTCTCGGCCCTGTCCGGGGCGGACTACTGCCTCTCCGGCGACGACGAGAGCGCCGGGGCGGTGAGCCAGCTCCGGGGCGCGGAGGAAGCCCTTTCCGGCGTGCGGAGCCTGAACGAGGAGCTGGAGGAGGCGTACCGGCGTCTGGAGGCCCTGCAGAGCGAGGCGTATGACCTGGCCGAGACCATCCGGGACCTGCGGAGCGGCTTTGCCTTTTCCCCGGAGGAGCTGGACGCGGCGGAGAGCCGGGCGGATCAGCTCTACCGGCTGAAGAAGAAGTATGGGCCCACGGTGGAGGAGATGCTTTCTTATTTGGAGCAGCGCCGGGCGGAGCTGGACGCCATTGAGACGGCGGACGACACGCGGATTCTTCTGGAAAAAAAGCTGGCCAAGGCGGAAAAAGCCGTCCGCGAGGCGGGGGAGGTCCTGACCGCGGCCCGGAAAAAAGCGGCGGCGGAGCTGGAGGAGCGCATCCAGAGGGAGCTTCGGGACCTGGACATGAACCGGGTCCGCTTCTCCATTGCCTTTGCGGAGAAGGAGCCCTCTCCCGACGGATGCGACGTGGTGCGCTTCCTGATGTCCGCCAACGCAGGGGAGGACCTGAAGCCCATCGCCAAAATTGCCTCCGGCGGCGAGCTGGCCCGGATTATGCTGGCGCTGAAAAACGTCCTGGCGGAGCAGGAGGCCGTGGGCACCCTGGTCTTCGACGAGGTGGATACCGGCGTCTCCGGCCGGGCGGCCCAGAAGGTGGCGGAGAAGCTGGCCCAGGTCAGCCGGCGGAAGCAGGTCCTCTGCGTCACCCACCTGCCCCAGCTGGCGGCCATGGCGGACACCCATTTCTCCGTTGAGAAGGGGGAGGAGAAGGGACGGACCTTTACCCATGTGGTCCGCCTGGACCGGGAGCGGCGGAAGGCGGAGCTGGCCCGCATTACCGGCGGCTCCCAGGTGACGGAGGCGCTGCTGAAAAGCGCGGGAGAGCTTCTGGACGCGGCGGAGATATACCGCGGGACATTATAAAGCGCATTACGAAAGACAATATAAAACAACTTGGGAGGGGACGCAATGAAATCCAAGGCCGCTGTGAAGCGCATTATTGAAACGCTGAAGGGAATCTACCCCGACGGGCTTTGCTCGCTGCGCTATGAGAAGGACTATGAGCTCCTCTTCGCCGTGCGCCTTTCCGCCCAGTGCACGGACGCGCGGGTAAACCAGGTGACGCCCGCCCTGTTCGCCCGGTTTCCCAGCCTCCGGAGCTTTGCGGAGGCGGACCCGAAGGAGGTGGGGGAGTACATACATTCCTGCGGCTTTTACAATGGGAAAGCTCGGGACATGGTCCTCTGCGCCCAGCGGCTGCTCGACGAATTTGACGGGAAGGTCCCCGGCACAATGGAGGAGCTGACCAGCCTCCCCGGTGTGGGCCGGAAAACCGCTAACCTGATCCTGGGAGACGTCTTCGGCCAGCCCGCCTATGTCTGCGACACCCACTGCATCCGCATCACCGGGCGCCTGGGGCTTACCGACGGGTCCAGGGACCCTCTCCAGGTGGAGCGCCAGCTCCGGGAGGTCCTGCCGCCCAGGGAGTCCAATAACTTCTGCCACCGGATGGTTCTCTTTGGACGGGACACCTGCACCGCCCGGAGCCCGAAGTGCGGGGACTGCCTGCTGGCAGGGGACTGCGATACGGGCAAGGGCGGGAACTAAGAGGCCGTATTCCCGGCGGCGGAATGCCGAAGGGGGCGGAAAAGCCTTGTTTGGAGCGGCTTTTTGGGGTTGCTCCGCTTTTTTCGCGGCCGGATTTTTTTGCGGGGCAGAAAATCCGCAAATGGCATTGACAGGGGGGCCGCCAAACCCATATAATAGAAGTTGGAACAGTACCGAAAAATAGTGAGAAGCCTTCAGGGGGCCCGGGCGCGCATGGCGGTCTTGCCGCTCTTGACGGGCGCGGCCCGTCTGCGTTCTCCGCCTTGCCCTGCGGTCTTCGTCTTTGCTTCTCATTATTTCCGGGAACCGCTCCAGAGGGTGACTTCAAATCCCCGGAGTGCCGGATAGGGGGAGATTATTCCGTCAGGCAAGGCGCTTCGGCTGGGGAATCCCGGCGGATTTCAAGCCGAAGCGGCGCGGCATGGCGGGATCGGCCGTCCGTCGGCGGTTTTGCCGCTTAGGGACAGCGCGCGCCCCTTGGGGAAAGGATGCCCCAAGGCAGGGGCTTGGGAGTTTGGAGTCCCTCCAGTTCCAAGGATTGAGCGTCCCCGTTCAGTCAAAAAAAGGTTGAGGTGAAGAGAGATGAAGAGTATCCGCAAAAAAATCACGGTCTGCCTGATTGCGACGGTCCTGATCGCTTTGTTTGCAGTGGGAGCCTCCAGCATCGCCCTGAACTACAGAAGCACCATCGCCACGGTGGAACAGATGATGAGTGAGACGGCTGTTTTGGCGGCGGAGCGCATTGAGCAGGAGATGAACGCGTACAAGAATGTGGCCATGGACACAGGCCGCATTTCCCAGCTGGCCAGTTCCGTTACCTCGGTGGAGGAAAAGCGGGCCATTATCGACGAGCGGGTCAGTCTCCATGGGTTCCAGAGGGGCAATGTGATCGGCCTGGACGGGATCAGCATTTTCGACGGAAAGGATTATTCCGACCGGGAGTATGTTCAGCAGGCCCTGGCGGGGAATGTCTTCGTCTCGGAACCCCTGGTCAGCAAGATCACCGGGGAGCTGTCCATCATGGTGGCCGCGCCCCTCTACTCCAACCGCGGGCTCATCGCGGGCGTGGTTTACTTTGTGCCGCCGGAGACCTTTTTGAATGACATTGTCTCTTCCATTAAGATCGGAGAAAACTGCCGGTCCTATATGATCAATAAATCCGGCGATACGATCGCCGATATTACCTTGGATACCATTACGACGCAGAACGTTGAGCGGGAGGCCCAGAGCGATCCGTCGCTGAAAAGCCGGGCCGTGCTCCATGAAGCCATGCGCCGGGGAGAAAACGGCTTCGGGAGCATTCGCGCTTCCGACGGCCCCCGTTTCCTGGCCTACGCCCCCGTGGGCGGGACCGACGGCTGGAGCGTCGCCGTCGCCTCGCCAAAGGCGAACTTCCTGGCCGATACATATTTCGGCATGGTCATCAACATAGTGGTGATCCTGGTTTCCATCCTGGCCTCGATTGTGGTGGCCCTGAAGCTGTCCGGCAACATCAGCGTGCCCATGCAGGACTGCGCCAAACGGATGAAGCTGCTGGTGCAGGGGGACCTGGAATCTCCGGTTCCCGAGGTCAGGGGGCAGGATGAAACGGCGGAGCTGGCCCGCTCCACAGCGGAGATGGTGTCCGGCTTGAATACCATCATTCGCGACATCGGGTATTTGCTGAACGAGATGGCCAACCAGAATTTTGACATCCAGTCCTCCCACCGGGGGGCCTACGTGGGGGATTTCCAGAGCATTCTGCTGTCCATGCGCCACCTGAAGGTGGAGCTGAGCAATACGATGCGGCAGATTGACGCCTCTGCCGGCCAGGTGTCTTCCGCCAGCGGGCAGGTTTCCACCGGAGCCCAGACGCTGAGCCAGGGCTCCATGGAGCAGGCCAGCTCCGTGGAGGAGCTGGCGGCCACGATCAACGACATCTCTGCCAGCGCCCGGAAGACCGCCGCCGCCGCCGAGGAAGCGGGCCGCTTTGTGGGGCAGGCCGGGGGACAGCTGGGCGTCAGCGTGGAACATGTCAAGGGGCTGAACGCCGCCATGGAAAAGATATCCGGTTCCTCTGAGGAGATTTCCAAGATTATCGCCACGATTGAAAATATCGCCTTCCAGACGAACATCCTGGCGCTGAACGCCGC
Organism: uncultured Oscillibacter sp.; assembly: GCA_947577075.1. GTDB lineage: Bacteria > Bacillota > Clostridia > Oscillospirales > Oscillospiraceae > Oscillibacter. The sequence goes on from CANPTW010000002.1 coordinate 142,142, forward strand.
GGTGGAAGCCGCCCGGGCGGGTTCCGCGGGCAAGGGCTTTGCAGTTGTGGCCGACGAGGTGCGGAACCTGGCCACCAAGTCCGACCAGGCGGCCAAGGCCACCAAGGAGCTGATCGAAAGCTCCATCACCGCCGTTGCCGAGGGCAGCCAGGCGGTGGAAAAGGTGACCGAATCTCTGGAGCAGACCAGCGTCTATGCCGGACATGTGACCACGCAGATGGATGTTGTGGTGGAGGCCGTGGCCAACCAGACTTCCGCCATCGCCCAGGTCACCGAGGGCATCGACCAGATTTCCTCCGTGGTGCAGACCAACAGCGCCACCGCCGAGGAGAGCGCCGCCGCCAGCGAGGAGCTCTCTGCCGAGGCCACCAGCTTGAAACAGCTGGTGGAGCAGTTTACGCTGGCCAAGGACTGACCTCCCGGCCCTGCGGGATGCGGGCGGGAACCCCTCCGGCGTTCCGTCCGCATCTTGAAACCGGCAGGAGACACGGCGTTTGATCTGTGGCTCCTGCCGGTTTTGCAGTGTTTGGGGATTGCGCTTTTTGCGGTTCCCTTTGACAAATCCGCCGGAATGTGGGATACTGGAGCTGCGGCCGGAGACTGGCGGAACGGCGCCGGTGTAACCCCGGCGCTGGGGGCCGCGTATGCGGTCTTCTGCGGCTGACTTCACAGACATAACGCGGGGGCGCGCCGCGCCCCGGCTATATAACGCGGGCCTCTGTGCCCTTGAAGCGACAGGAGTGCATGTATGGATCTACTGAAGAAGAAAAAGGGGTTTATCTGCGACATGGACGGCGTGATTTATCACGGCAACCAGCTCTTACCCGGCGTCAGGGAGTTTGTCCAGTGGCTGACGAAGGAGAAGAAGAATTATCTGTTTTTAACCAACTCAAGCCAGCATACCCCCAAGGAGCTGCAGCAGAAGCTGGCGCGGATGGGACTGGATGTGGACGAGTCCCACTTTTATACAAGCGCTCTGGCGACCGCCTGTTTCCTGGATACGCAGGCGCCGGGGTGCAGCGCCTATGTGGTGGGAGAGCATGGAATCCTGAACGCGCTTTACGACAAGGGGATTCCCTATAACGACGTAAACCCCGACTATGTGGTCGTGGGCGAGTCCTCCGCCTACAATCTGGAGCAGATCACAAAGGCCATCCGCCTGGTGAACGGCGGAGCGAAACTCATCGGCACCAATCCGGACCTGACGGCCCCGGCGGAGGCCGGGATTGTGCCGGCCTGCCGGGCTTTGATTGCGCCGATTGAGCTTGCCACGGACAAGAACGCCTACTTTGTGGGAAAGCCCAATCCCCTGATGATGCGGACTGGCCTGCGCATGCTGGGCGTCCACTCGGAAAACGCGGTGATGATCGGAGACCGCATGGACACCGATATCATTGCGGGCATCGAGACGGGCCTTGACACCGTTCTGGTGCTTTCCGGCGTGTCGACCCGGGAAACCTGTGAGCAGTATCCTTACCGTCCCCGGTTCATTCTGAACGGCGTGGGTGAAGTTCCCGAGAACTGATCCGCCGCCTTCTCCGGAGAAACCCCATACGCCCCAGCCGCCAGGACCGCCCGAATGAGGCGCGGCCCCGGCGGTTTTCCCGTTTCCGCCCACGCTGTGGCGGGGGCGGCTGGGGGCGGCCCTCCTGCTTCGCCTTTCCGGAGGGGGTTTCCTTCGGAGCCGGCGGACATTGGGCTTTCCGCACAGGAACTTTTTGGCAACCAGCCTCATATACTGGCTATGAAGACCGGCGGCGCGTTTACAGCCGGCGCAGTTGAAACGGGCTTCCGTTCAGCCTGGGGGGGCCGTATTGCGGCGGACCGCATGTGCGGCCTGCTGCGCCCGGCTTCACAGCGGACGCGCAGGCGCGTTGCGCCTCGGCGGACCCGGGGCCCGGTTGAAAAGAAGCAGGCCTTCTTTTCGGCTGCGCCGGCTGTAACGCTGACGCACGGCAAGCTTGGCTTCGCGCCGGTTACCAGGGCGGGCCAAAGTTCTTTTTGCCCCTTTTCCCAACCGGAAAAGGGGGGAGGGAGGCAGCAGTATGGATGAGAAAACCGCTAAGATGGCCGAACAGCTCCGCAAGAACCCGGCGGCGCTGAAAGCGCTGATGCAGTCCCGGGACGGACAGGCGCTGATGCAGATGCTGACCCAGGGCGACCAGGGGGCCGGACTTCAGCGGGCGGTGCAGTCCGCGGCGAAGGGCGACACCACGGCCATGGTCCAGATGATCAGCCGGATCATGCAGAGCCCGGAGGGCGCCGGGGTGGTGGAGCGCATCAACAAGGCCGTTCAGAAATAATGTTGGGAGGGGTTGGTCCGTATGGCGGAGTTTGATGAGAAGCTGAACAGCATACTGTCCAACCCGGACGCCATGTCCCAGATTATGCAGCTGGCCCAGTCCCTGGGCGGGGGGGCGCCGGGCTCTGGGGACCCGCCGCCCCAGACGGGGTGGGGATCTCAGCCGGCTCCGCAGCAGGCCGGCTGGAGCCAGCCGCCGCCCGGAGGGAGCGGGGGAGATCTGCTTTCCTCGCTGGCGGGGGGGCTGGACCCGAAGCTTCTCTCCCGGCTGCTGCCCCTGATCCAGGAGCTGGGGGGCCAGCGGGACTCCAACGCCCGTAATCTCCTCTATGCCCTGCGGCCTTATCTGAAAAGCGACCGGCAGGACAAGATTGAGCGGGCGCTTCAGCTGGCGCGGCTGTTCCATCTGGGGAAGAAATTCCTGTCGGGATGGGAGGGCTGAGGGATGTATAACCGCTATATCCGAAACGACAACGGCAGCTACACCCGCATCCCGGAAGATGCCCCCGCTTCCGGAGGCCCTCCGCACGGAAGTTTCCCACCGGGCGGTCCCCCACCGGGCGGTCCTCCGCCGGGCGGTCCTCCACCGGGCGGTCCTCCGCCGGGCGGTCCTCCACCGGGCGGTCCCCCACCGGGCGGACCCCCACCGGGCGGCCCTCCACCGGGCGGTCCCCCACCGGGCAGTCCTCCACCGGGCAGTCCTCCACCGGGCGGACCCCCGCCGGGCGGTCCTCCGCCGGGAGGACCGCCGCCAGGCGGACCGGGGCCTGGCCGGCCGCCGCACGGCCCGCCGCCAAACGGCGGCCGGCATGCGGACGGACTCACCGGCTTCCTGCGGCACATTCTGGACCAGCTTCACCTGGATCATGTGGACACGGGGGATCTGCTGCTTCTGGTGCTGCTGTTCTTCCTCTTCCGGGAGGACGCGGACGAGGAGCTGCTGGTAGCCCTGGGCCTGCTGCTGATTCTTTAAGAAACAAAAAAAGGACGGGAGTTCCCGTCCTTTTTACTTCATGGGTTCCATGGGCTCCGCTCCGTCCTCCTCCAGCAGCACCGTGCCGTCCGGAAGGGTGAACCGGGAGGCGTCATACTCCGTCTGGTCCACGTAGAGGGAGGTCATACGATAGACGACCTGGTCCTCCAGCAGCCGCTCGGACTGCACCAGCAGGCCGTTTTCCACGCTGACCCAGTAGCGGGTGGCATAACCCTCCGCATCCTCTGCAGTCTCCACATAGATGCAGGTCAGGGTGTCCAGCGGACGGTAATCCGCGAAGAGAATGTCCTCCACGGGGAGTTCCAGGATGTCCTCGTAGGTGGGGACGGACTGCTCGTCGTCGGCGGAGATATCCCCCGCCGGAGCGGCGCAGACCTCCGCGCCGCTGTCATAGCCGTACCAGATATAAGTCACTTCGCCGTTGGTGATGCTGATGCGGGTCTGCCCGCCGGGAAGTCCCCGGTCCGTCCGGGTCCAGGGGCCCCGGACGATGGTATAGAGTTCATGCTTCCCGCTGCCGCCGTTCCAGAAGTATTCGACGGTCATGCTCCGCCCATAGCTCTCCGGGCGGGACAGGCTGCCTATGGCGGCCTGGACGGTTTCCGGAGCAATTTCCACCACGGTCAGCGAGCCGGTTCCGCTTTCCCCGGCGGCGGAATCCCTGGGCGGGTCGGAGGCGGGAAGGGTAATGTGAGCCGCCCGGCTCAGGTTCCCCCCCAGCATCAGCGCGATGAACACCAGCGCCAGAGCCAGCACGGCCCAGGTAATCCAATTCAGCTTTTGCCTGTCCACGTCATGCCTCATAGTCTGCGGGCCGCTCCTTCCGGAAGCCGTACCGCCACTCGATGGCGTCGGCAATGCGGCGGCAGGCGTTCCCGTCGCCGTATGGGTTCACGGCGTGCGCCATTTTTTCATACGCCTCTTTGTCGGAAATCAGGCGCTCCGCCATGGTGACGATATCGTCCTGGACGACGCCGGCCAGCTTCACCGTTCCGGCGGCGACGGCCTCGGGCCGCTCCGTCTCCCGGCGGAGCACCAGCACGGGCTTTCCCAGGGCGGGGGCCTCCTCCTGGAGCCCCCCGGAGTCCGTCAGCACCAGGTAGCAGCGGTCCATCAGATTGTGCATCTCGTCGGTGGGCAGGGGATCGATGAGATGCACCCGGGGCGCGCCCCGGAGGTAGCGGTCCACCGTCTCCCGGACCACCGGGCTGAGGTGAACGGGGTACACAAGCTCCACGTCCTGATTCTCCTCCGCAATCTGCCGGAGGGCCAGACAGATGTTTTTCATAGGCTCGCCGTAGTTTTCCCGCCGGTGGCAGGTGACCAGGATGAGCTTCTTCCCGCCGCAGGGCAGGCGGTTCAGCTCCTCCGTGGAGAAGCGGTAGTCCGGACGGACGGTGGTCTTCAGCGCGTCGATCACGGTGTTTCCGGTGACGAACAGGTTCTGGCTCCGGCCCTCCCGGAGCAGGTTCTCCCGGTTTCCGGAGGTGGGACAGAAGTGCATGTCCGCGATGGAGGAGGTGAGCACCCGGTTCATCTCCTCAGGGAAGGGGGCGTACTTGTCATAGGTCCGCAGGCCCGCCTCCACATGGCCCACGGGCACCTGGTGGTAATAGGCGGAGAGGGCCCCGGCAAAGGTGGTGGAGGTATCCCCGTGGACCAGGACGACGTCGGGGCGCAGGGCGGCGATGGCCTCGTCCATGCCCAGGAGGCACCTGCTGGTGATGTCGGAAAGGGTCTGCCGGGGAGTCATGATGTCCAGGTCCCAGTCCGGCCGGAGGCCGAAGACCTCCAGCACGCTGTCCAGCATCTGCCGGTGCTGGGCGGTGACGCAGCAAAGACTCTCAAATCCAGGGCGGGCGGCCAGCTCCTTGACCAGGGGGCACATTTTGATGGCCTCCGGACGGGTGCCGAAGACGCTCATAATACGCAGCTTTTTCATTTAACGCTCCTTATCCCCGGGGTCTTCCCCGTGCTCCGGCAGGGCCTGCTCTCCGTGGCGCCCCAGTTCCCGCAGCTCCTCCATCTCCTCGTGGAGCTCCTCCCGGATTTCCTTGGGAAACACCACCCTGGCGGCCACCGCCGCCACGATGCACAGCGCCGCAAAAAACAGCATGGCCTTCTGCTCCCCCCCGGTGGTGAGCACCACGGCAGAGAGGCCCAGCATGGCGGAGATGACGTACAGCGTGGCCACGGCCTGCTTCTGGTTGAGCCCCATGTCGATGAGCCGGTGGTGGATGTGCCCCCGGTCGGCGTGCATGGGGCTCTGCCCGTGGGCGATGCGGCGGATAAAGGCGAAGGCGGTGTCAAAGATGGGGAGCCCCAGAATGAGGAAGGGCACGGCAAAGGAGATCACCGCGTAAAACTTGAACAGCCCCTGGATGGACATGGTGGCCAGAATGTAGCCCAGGAAGGTGGCCCCGGTGTCCCCCATGAACATTTTGGCGGGGTTGAGGTTGTAGGGCATGAAGCCCACGCAGGCCCCCACCAGCGCCGCCATGACGATGGCCACCTCCGCCTCGGAGGCCAGCAGGGCGATGACCAGCATGGTGGTGGCCGAGATGGCGGAGACGCCGTTGGCCAGCCCGTCCAGCCCGTCGATGAGGTTCACCGCGTTGGTGATGGCCACAATCCAGAGCACCGTAAAGGGGATGGACAGGGGACCCAGGACCCAGTAAAGGCTGTCGGAAAAGATGTTCGGATTGGAAAAGGCCTGGATAACCACGCCGTTCAGGGCGGGGATCAGGGCGGCGGCGATCTGCACCACGAATTTCAGCATGGCGGGCAGGGCCATGATGTCGTCCACCACGCCCAGCACCACGATGATGACCGAGCCCAGCAGGATGCTCTGCATCTGCCCATTGCCCCGGACCTCGCCGAGGACCAGAACGCTGAGCATGAAGCCGATGAAAATCGCCAGCCCCCCCAGCCGGGGAACCGGAACCTTGTGCATCCGGCGGGCGTCCTTGGGCACGTCCACGGCCCCCACCTTATAGGCGAAGGTCCTCACCACCGGGGTCATGAGAAAGCTGATGACCAGCGCCGCCAGCAGGGCGAGGGCCACGTAGGCGATCAGCTGATTGTCCAGGGTCATAATCTGTCTCCTTGTATCATCTGTCTGCCGCGCGGAGGCCCGGGCTGCGGCCCGGGTCCCGGGGGAAGGCGCGTTTGCCTGCCTTGCCGCGGGGTGCTTTGGGGGGCTTCCGCCCGGCGGGAGCCCCGTTCCGTTTGAAAAGCGGGTTACCGGGCCAGCAGGCCCACCTTCTTATAGACCTTGGAAAGGGTTCTGGCGGCTGTGCGGGAGGCCCGCTCGGCCCCGGCGCGATAGACACCTTCCAGATACGCCTTGTCCGCCAGCAGCCGCTCCGTCTCCTCCCGGATGGGGCGGAGAAGCTCCACCACGGCCTCGCCCACGGCCTTTTTGAAGTCGCCGTAGCCCCGGCCGTCGAACTCGGCCTCAATGGCCTGGAAGGAGCGGCCGGTGGCGGCGGCATAGATCTGCATCAGGTTGGACACGCCGGGCTTGGCGGCGGGGTCAAAGCGGACGCAGGCGTCGGAGTCCGTCACGGCCTTTTTGAATTTCCGGAGGATGTCCTCGGGCTTTTCCAGCATGTAGACGCAGCCGCCCGGGTCCTTGTCGGACTTGGACATCTTATTTTCGGGGGAGGTGAGGCTCATGACCCTGGCCCCCACCTGGGGAATATAAGGCTCCGGAATCTTGAACGTCTCGCCGTAGATGCCGTTGAAGCGGCCCGCGATGTCCCGGCAGATTTCAACGTGCTGCTTCTGGTCGTGTCCCACGGGCACCAGATCCGCCTGGTAGAGCAGGATGTCCGCCGCCATAAGGGCAGGGTAGGTGAACAGGCCCGCGTTGATGTTGTCGGCGTTTTTGGCGGATTTGTCCTTGAACTGGGTCATCCGGGAGAGCTCGCCGAACATGGTGTAGCAGTCCAGAATCCAGCCCAGCTGGGTGTGGGCGGGGACGTGGGACTGAACGAAGAGCACATTTTTCTCCGGGTCCAGACCGCAGGCGATATAGGCCGCCACCTGGGTGAGGGTATGGCGGCGAAGTTCGGCGGGAACCTGCCGCACCGTCAGGGTGTGGAGGTCGGCCAGCATGTAATAGCAGTCGTACGCGTCCGCCAGGGCGGCCCAGTTCCGGATGGCGCCCAGATAAGAGCCCAGGGTCAGGTCCCCGGAGGGCTGGATGCCGCTGAGGATTCGTTTCTTCGCGTTTTCCATGGTTCACACCTCAATAACTTGATAATGGCCGCTCCCAAAGCGCGGGAGCCGTTTTTCCCGGAACCGGGCCGCTTTGGCGGAGATCCAGCGGGGATCCCGGGCCAAACCGCCGCGCCCGGCAGGAGGAGCTGCTCCCATCCGGTCTTCCGTCAAGGTTCAACTTTACCAGTTTACCACGAAATTCCCGAAAGTGCAAATGGTTCTTATAAAATTTGCCCGGTTCCTTATGGGAAATACCCCTTGTGAAGCGCCCGCTTTTTTGATATACTAATTCAGATTACAATCCGGGAGCGGTTTGAGGCGAAACGGATCAGGCGGCCCCCGGGGGCTCAATTTGGATCATACGGAGGGATCGGGATGTCGGAAGAAGCGAAGAAGGAACAACCCGGCCGCGGCGTCTACGAATGGGCGCAGGCCCTGGTGTGCTCGGTGCTGGCGGCGGTGGTGCTGTTCGCCTTTGGCGTGCGGGTGGTGGGCGTGTCCGGCGGGTCCATGCGGAACACCCTGCAAAACGGCGATTTGCTGCTGGTGGTGAACAATCTTTTCTGCGGCGGGTATGAGCGGGGGGATGTGGTGATTGCCGCCAAGCCCGCCTTTGAAAACGGCGAACCGATTGTCAAGCGGGTCATTGCCACCGGAGGCCAGACCGTGGATGTGGATTTCGACCTGGGGACGGTCTACGTGGACGGCGAGGAGCTGGCGGAGCCCTATATCCTGGAGGAGACGCACCTGCCGGAGGGGACGGCGTTCCCCTTCACCGTGCCGGAGGGCTGCGTCTTCCTCATGGGGGACAACCGCAACGGCAGCCGGGACAGCCGGGACCCGGAGCTGGGGGCGGTGGATACCCGCTGCCTCATCGGTCGGGCGGTGTTCCTGCTTCTGCCGGGCCGGACGGAGGGTCTGAATATGCGGGAGTGGAACCGGATCGGGACGCTCTGAGAAGGCCCGGCGGACAAAGAAACCCAAGCGGTTTGACGCGGGAATTCGGGATCGAGGAGAAAAAGAGACATGGCGAAAGAGGCCCTGGGGGCGGAGCCCAACGAGAAGAAAAAGAGCCGGAGCCGGGAGGCTTACGAGTGGGTGCAGGCCCTGGTTTGCTCCGTTTTGGCGGTGGTGGTGTTGTTCACCTTCGGCGTCCGCCTCATCGGGGTGGACGGGCACTCCATGGTTCCCACCCTTCAGGACGGGGACCGGCTGCTGGTGCTGAACTCCATGCTCTGCGGCGGGTACGAGCCGGGGGATATCGTGGTTTTGCGGAAGGAGAGCTTCCTTCCCACCCCCATTGTCAAGCGGGTCATTGCCGTCGGGGGCCAGGTGGTGGACATCGACTTTGGCTCCGGTTCCGTTTTCGTGGACGGAAAGCGGCTGCAGGAGGACTATATCTGCGAGCCGACCCTGACCATGGAGGGGACGGCCTTTCCCCTCACCGTGCCGGAGGGCTGCGTCTTTGTCATGGGGGACAACCGCAACGCCAGCACCGACAGCCGGGACGCGAGGCTGGGCACGGTGGACCGGCGCTATATCATCGGCCGGGCGGTGTTCCTGGCGCTTCCCGGGCCGGACGCCGCCACCGGAGAACGGGAGCTTGGAAGGATCGGAGGGATCGGATAGTGGAGATTCAGTGGTACCCCGGGCACATGGCGAAAACCCGCCGGATGATCGCCGAGCAGCTGAAAAATGTGGACGCCGTCTGTGAGATTCTGGACGCCCGCATCCCCCGGTCCAGCCGGAACCCGGACGTGGATGGCCTGACGGCGGGAAAGCCCCGTTTAGTCGTCCTCAACCGGGCGGACCAGGCGGACCGGGAAGCGACAAAAGCCTGGGCCGCCCACTTCCGGGAAAAGGGCTGGGCGGTGCTGGAGACGGATTCCAAGAGCGGCGCGGGCACGGCGAAGTTTGCCGCCGCCGTGCGGGAGCTGCTTTCGGACAAGCTCCGGGCCTACGCCGAGAAGGGCCAGACGGGCCGGGTGGTCCGGGTCATGGTCCTGGGTATCCCCAATGTGGGGAAGTCCACCTTCATCAATAAAATTGCGGGCCGGAAGACGGCGAAGGCGGAGGACCGCCCCGGCGTCACCCGGTCCAAGCAGTGGGTGCCCATCGACCGGGGGCTGGAGCTGCTGGACACCCCCGGCATCCTCTGGCCCAAGCTGGACGACCAGGACGTGGGGCTCCACCTGGCCTTCACCGGAGCGGTGAAGGACGAGATTCTGGACACGGAGACTCTGGGGTGCCACCTGACGGCGTACCTGGCGGAGCACTACCCGGAAGCCCTGAAAACCGGATACAAGCTCCCCGCCCTCCCGGAGCGGGAGGGGGAGGAGAACGACGTGGCCTTTGGCTACCGCCTTCTGGAGGCCGCCGGACGGCGGCGGGGCTTCCTGATCTCCGGCGGGGAGGTGGACACCGAGCGCATGGCGAAGATCCTGCTGGACGAGTTCCGCTCCGGCAAGCTGGGGCGGTTCACCCTGGAGGAACCGGGATGAACGGAATCAAAGCAAGCCGGGAGCGCGGTACGATTTGGGCGCTTCGGCTGTGGGCGGGACTTCATGCTGCGCTGTGCGTCCTGGTATTGGAAAATGGTTCGGCGGCGGCGTCCGTCCTGGCCCTGACGGCCTACGCTCTGTGTGTGTTTCGCCTGGACTGGCTGCTTCACGCGGACGGGAGCCGGATTCATATCAAATTTCTGTGCGCCTACTGGCTGCTGGCCTGCGTGTGTATGCTGCCGTGGCTGTTTCTGGTGGAGCCGCTTCTGGCCGGGAGCAGCAACGACATATTTTGGCCGTCACTGCTGAATGTGGTTATACCATACGCACTGAACCTCTCCGGCGCGTGGGGGAATTGGACCAGCCGCGTCCTGGGTCATGGAGCGGGACAGCCTCAGCAATGGCTACTTCTGCTTTTCTGCGCGGGACACGCGGCGTATTATCTCCGGTTGTCCGGGCGTTTTCGGAAGAAAGGAGAGATGCCCCATGGACCTGTGGACCCCGGAGCGGGAACAGTGGAATAACGGGTACGCCCTCCTCTGCGGCGTGGACGAGGCGGGGGCGGGCCCTCTGGCGGGCCCGGTGTACGCCGCCGCCGTCATCCTTCCCCGGGAAATCGAGATTCCCGGCCTGAATGATTCCAAGAAATTGACCGAGAAAAAACGGGAAGCCCTCTATGACCTGATCACCGCCCGGGCGGAGGCGTGGTCTGTTGCTTTCGTCACGGCGGAGGAGATCGACGCGCTGGACATTTTAAATGCCCGGATGCTGGCCATGAACCGGGCCGTGGAGGGCCTGGCCCACAAGCCGGACCGCTGCCTCATCGACGGCAACCGGGACCACGGGAGCCGGGTTTCCATTGAGGCGCCCCATGTCACCCTCGTTGGCGGCGACGGAAAAAGCGCCTCCATCGCCGCCGCGTCCATCCTGGCGAAGGTCAGCCGGGACCGCTATGTCTCTCGGGAGCTGGAAGCGCTCTACCCGCAGTACGGTTTTGTCAAACACAAGGGCTACGGCACCAAAGCCCATTACGCCGCCCTGGACCAATACGGCCCCTGCCCGGCCCACCGGAGGACTTTCCTGAAAAAGTGGGAGGCGAAGCGGACGTGAACGGGACGAAAGCCTCCGGGGACCAGGGGGAGGCCCTGGCGGGGCGGTATCTGGAGGGACGGGGCTATAAAGTTCTGGAGCGCCAGTGGCGCTGCCGCTTCGGGGAGCTGGACATCGTGGCCCGCAGTCCCGACGGCATTCTCTGCTTTGTGGAGGTGAAGCGCCGGGGCTCCGGCTCCATCGGCCTGCCCCGGGAGTTTGTGGACGGGCGGAAGCAGCAGCGCCTCCGCCAAGCCGCGGGCCTCTATATGGGCATGCACGGTCTGGACTGCCCCGCCCGCTTCGACGTGGCGGAAATTTATGGGGAAAAGGACGGCGGACTCCGGGTGGTGTATCTGGAAGACGCCTTTGAATAAGCGCTAGGGCCTGTTCCCATCAGCCCAAACGGACATCTTTCCGGCAAACATTTCCTCGGAAATCCCCACAGTTGGTTTATGGGAACAGACCCTAAATCAGAAATTTGGAAAGGCGAGATATTATGAACTATTTGAGCACGAGAGATCGGACCCTTCGGGTCGGCGGAGCCGAGGCCGTGAAGCTGGGCCTGTCCAGAGATGGGGGCCTGCTGACGCCGGAAGCCATTCCGCAGATCGGCGAAGCCTTCCTGGAGGAGCTGACCGGGGCCTCCTATCAGGAGCGGGCTGCCAAGGTCATGGCCCTTTACCTGACGGATTACACGGAGGAGGAGCTGCGGACCTTCGCGGAAAACGCCTACGGCGCCGGCAAATTCGACACTCCCGCCGCCGCCCCTCTGCGGAAGGTGGATGAAACCACCCACTGCCTGGAGCTGTGGCACGGCCCCACCTCCGCCTTCAAGGACATGGCGCTGCAGATGCTGCCCCAGCTTCTCTCCGCCGCCCTGCGGAAGACCGGGGAGGAGAAGACCGTCTGCATCCTGGTGGCCACCTCCGGGGACACCGGCAAGGCCGCCATGGAGGGCTTTGCCGACGTGCCCCAAACGCGGATCATGGTCTTCTATCCCAGGGACGGCGTTTCCGCCGTTCAGGAGGCCCAGATGGTCACCCAGGAGGGGGCGAACGTGGGCGTCTGCGCCGTGAAGGGGAACTTTGACGACGCCCAGGCGGGAGTGAAGCGCATCTTCTCCGACGAGAGCCTTCGGAAGACCCTGGCGGAGCGGGGCTATCTCCTCTCCTCCGCCAACTCCATCAACTGGGGGCGCATCCTGCCCCAGGTGGTCTACTACGTCTCCGCCTACTGCGACCTGCTCCGGGACGGGGAGATCCGGATGGGGGAGAAGATCAACTTCTGCGTTCCCACCGGAAACTTCGGGGACATTCTGGCGGCGTATTACGCAAAGCGCATGGGCCTGCCCGTGGGGAAGCTCATCTGCGCCTCCAATAAAAACGACGTGCTGACGGATTTCCTCCGCACCGGCGTATACGACCGCAACCGCCCCTTCCACAACACCATGAGCCCCTCTATGGACATCCTGGTGTCCAGCAACCTGGAGCGGCTGCTGTTCGACCTCTCCGGGGAGAACGACGAAGAGGTCCGGGGCTATATGGAGGCCCTGGCGGAGAGCGGGAAATATGAGGTTTCCGAGAAAATCAAGGCGGCCCTCCGGGAGCGGTTCTGGGGCGGCTTCTGCGATGAGAAGGGAACCACCGAGACGATCGCCCAGTATTATCAGAAATACGGTTATCTCATTGACACCCACACCGCCGTGGCCGCCGGGGTCATGGAGCAGTACCGCCGGGAAACCGGGGACAGAACGGTTACGGTCTTCGCCTCCACGGCGTCCCCCTATAAGTTCTGCGACCACGTCCTCCGGGCCATCGGCCAGGAGCCCAGGGGCGGCGGCGTGGAGCTGCTGGACCAGCTGAACGCCGCCACCGGCGTGGCGGTCCCGAAGCGTCTGGCGGTCCTGAAGGGCAAGGCGCGGCGCTTTGACCTGACGGCGGAGAAGGCGGAGATGGATAACGTGGTGCTGGACTTCCTGCGATAAGAAAAGGGGCGAGGGACATGGAGGGCAAACCGCTGAAGCGCAGCTGGGCCCGGGTTTCCGCCGTGCTGTGGTACCTGGGACTTGGGCTGAGCGTTGTGGTGAGCGGCTTTTTCGGGGGTTGGCTGGAAAAGGATTTCGGCCTGCCGGCTTTTGAAATCGGGATGTTCGGCCTGGGGCTGATGCTGCTGAGCGTTGTCCTCTGGCACGGGATGTCCCGGTGTCCCCGCTGTGGAAAACGGGGAGGGGCCCGGAGCTGGATCTATCGAAAGACCTACTGTTCCCGCTGCGGGCATGTCCTGCCCTTTGACGACGGCCCCATCCATGAGGAGGAAACTTCCCTGGACCGGCGGGCGCGGTTCCGGCTGAGACGGGGCCGGGCCCGGCTGATCCTGGCGCTGATGATTGCCGGATTGGCCTGTATGGTGACCGGGGGTCTGGTGTTTGAGCTGCTGATGCCTCGGCCTCAGAATGAGGAGGAGCTCTGGAACACGATTGAAACCGTCTGGGCCGTTCGGGACGCTGCGGCTTATGCGTACCTGGCGGGAATTGTCCTTTTGATTGCCGCGGGCGTTCTGACCCGCCGCCGTTTAAGATGCCCCGGCTGCGGCCAGGGCCTGGCCGCCCCCTGGCAGGGCAGGGGCCAGGTCCGCTGGTGCGGCCGCTGCGGCGGGGCTCTGGCCTTCGAGGATGAGCTGGAATACGAATAAACGGAAAGGGGGGAGCTGTTATGGCCCTCTACGCCATTGGGGACCTGCATCTCTCCCTGACGGCCAACAAGCCCATGGAGGTCTTCGGCCCCGCCTGGGAGAACTACACGGAGCGCATCGCCGAGGGTTTGGGAGCCCTGACGGAAGAGGATGTGCTGGTCCTGGCGGGGGACACCTCCTGGGGCATGAGCCTGGCGGAGGCGGAGGCGGACTTCAAGTTCCTGGACCGGTTCCCCTGCAAAAAGTATCTGGTGAAGGGGAATCACGACTACTGGTGGACCACCGCCGCCAAGCTCCACCGCTTCTTTGATGAGAAGGGAATCCGCACCCTGGACATTCTGCACAACAACTGCGTGTTTTACAAGGACCGGGCCCTCTGCGGCACCCGGGGCTGGTTTCTGGAGGAGGACCCCCACAACGTCAAGGTGCTGAACCGGGAGGTGGGGCGGCTGGAGACTTCCCTGAAGGCGGCGGGGGAGAAGCCTGTTTTGTGCTTCCTCCATTACCCTCCCCTGTACCAGGGCTACGAGTGCCCGGAGATCCTGGAAACACTGGCGAAATATCGGGTTTCCCTCTGCTGCTACGGGCATCTCCACGGCCACGCCATCCGCCGGAGGCTGGAGGGAAGGCGGGGGGAAACGGACTTTTCCCTGATTTCCGCCGACTATCTGGGCTTTGTTCCGAAAAAAATTTGGGATTGAAGGAAAAAAGACTGGAATTTTCAATTTTTTTCTGATAGAATACTTATCTGCCCGGCTGAATGGTTTTAAGAGCCGGGAATGAACGGAGGAAAACAGACATGAGTGTGAAAAGCTGCGAGAAGATCGAGAAGAGCCAGGTCGCGTTGACCATCGAGGTGGGGGCCCCGGAGTTTGAGGCCGCCATCGAAAAGGCGTACCGGAAGATGCGGAACAAGATCAACGTTCCCGGCTTCCGTCCCGGCAAGGCCCCCCGGAAGATCATTGAGGGCATGTACGGCGTGGAGGTGTTCTTTGACGAGGCCATAAACGCCGCTTTCCCCGACGCCTATGAAGCCGCCGTGAAGGAGAAGGAGCTCAACGTCGTGGGCTACCCCTCCGTCGAGCTGGTGGGCGAGTGCACCCGGCAGGGCTTTACCTTCAAGGCTGTCGCGCCCGTGTATCCCGAGGTCGCCCTGGGCCAGTATAAGGGCCTGACCGCCCCCAAGGAAGAGGTCCAGGTCACCGCCGAAGACGTGGCCCGCCGCCTCCAGACCCTCACCGACCGGAACACCCGCCTGGTGTCCGTGGAGCGGGAGGCCAGGGAGGGCGACACCGCCGTTATCGACTTTGAGGGCTTCCTGGACGGCAAGCCCTTTGACGGCGGCAAGGGGACCAACCATAACCTGGAGCTGGGTTCCCACAGCTTTGTCCCCGGCTTTGAGGAGCAGGTCGCGGGCATGAAGGCCGGCGACGAAAAAGATATCGACATCACCTTCCCCGAGGATTACCACGCGGAGCTGGCCGGGAAGGCCGTGGTCTTCAAGGTCAAGTGCCACGAGGTGAAGGAAAAGGAAGTCCCCGCCCTGGACGACGAGTTTGCCAAGGACGTCAGCGAGTTCGACACCCTGGACGAGCTGAAGGCCGACCTGGAGAAGCAGATTGCCGAGGAGCGGGAGAAGGACGCCCAGCGGGGCTTTGAGGACGCCCTGATGGAGCAGGTGGCGGAGGGCATCACCGCCGACATTCCCGACGTCATGGTGGAGAACCAGGCCCGCCAGTTCCTGGAGAACTTCCGGACCCAGGTGGCCCAGCAGGGCATTCCCTATGACCAGTATCTGGAAATGACCGGCATGCAGGAGTCCAAGCTGCTGGAGGATGCGAAGGAGCCTGCCCTGCGCCAGGTGAAAATGGATCTGGCCGTCCTGGCCATCATCAAGGCCGAGGGCATCGAGGCCGGCGACGAGGACGTGGAAGCGGAATACAAGAAGATGGCGGAGCAGTTCGGCATGGATGTGGAGATGGTGAAAAAATACATCCAGGCTGATCAGATCAAGGATCAGGTCTGCAGCCGCCGGGCCGTGGACGTGGTGGTGGAGAACGCCGTTGCCGTCAAGCCGGAGGAGAAGCCCGCCGGGGAAGCCGCCGGCGAGGAGGCCCCCGCCGAGGAGAAGAAGCCCGCCCGGAAGCCCCGGAAGAAGAAGACCGAGGCCGCCGAGGGCGAGGAGGCTCCCGCCGAGGAGAAAAAGCCCGCCCGGAAGCCCCGGAAGAAGAAAACCGAGGACGCCGAGGAGCCGAAGGACGCCGAATAAGCCGAATCTTTACTTGCGGATTCACAGATTCGACACATTCGCCCATGATGCTTGTGGTATGATGTGCGAATGACAGACTGGCGGAAGAGCAGGCGGTCTGTTGGCGGGACGGAGGATGGCGCCCGCAGGCGCCCTGCCGTACCCGGCCGTTTCCTGCGGCGGCTCATGGCGCAAAAGAGGGTTCGCGTCCTCTTCCGCGTCTGCCAGCTTGCCGGAGGATTTGTTCAGCCCGTCAAAAAGGAGTTTTGGCGGGCTGAAGGGCTGTCCGCCGGGTGTGCGCGTTTTCCGGCGGAAGCGGCGTTACAAAAGACTGGAGGTTTTCAAAGTGAGTTTAGTTCCTTACGTAGTAGAGCAGACCAACCGGGGGGAGCGGTCCTATGACATTTTTTCCCGGCTGCTGAACGACCGGATCGTCTTCCTGGGGGAGGAGGTCAACGCCACCACGGCCAGCCTGATTGTGGCCCAGCTGCTGTATCTGGAGGCCCAGGACCCGGACAAGGACATCCAGCTGTATATCAACAGCCCCGGCGGCTCTGTGACCGACGGCATGGCAATTTACGACACCATGCAGTATGTCAAATGCGACGTGTCCACCATCTGCGTGGGCATGGCGGCCAGCATGGGGGCCTTCCTCCTTTCCGCCGGGGCCAAGGGCAAGCGCATCGCCCT
>CANPTW010000003.1 GCA_947577075.1 uncultured Oscillibacter sp.
GCCTGGAAGGCGAGCTGGGCCTGGAAGACGGCCTGGGCGACGTCTGATTTCCACAACATTGGGAAACAATAGGACCGCCCCGCCGGAGAGGCGGGGCGGCCTCAGGCTGTCGAAAAAGTATTTCTCCAGCCTGAGCAGGCTTTCCGGCGCCGCCGGAAAACTTCTGATTGAAAACGAGAGAAACCCCTGATGGGTTTCTCTCGTAGCACTTTTCCATTCCGATAGCGTTTAATCAACGAACTAGGGGCTGTTTAGAACATGGCGGAATGCCCGGCGGCGAGGGACTTTTTCGCCGGGCGAGGCGATTTTCCCCGGGAATCCTGGCGGATTGCAAGGGAAAGCGACGAAGCATCCGCGGAAAAATATCCGCCGATTGGGTGTTTTGGCATGTTTCAATCAGGCCCTGGAAGGAGGAACTTTAATATGACAGTCTTATCCGGCCTGGAGCCGAAAGCGGTATTCGAGTACTTTGAAAAGCTGTGCGCCGTGCCCCACGGCAGCGGGAACACCAAGCAGATCAGCGACCTGTGCGTGGGCTTCGCCAAAGAGCTGGGCCTCCGGTGGCGGCAGGACGAGGCAAACAACGTCGTCATCTGGAAGGACGCCAGCCCCGGCTGTGAAGGCGCGGCCCCCGTCATTCTTCAGGGGCACATTGATATGGTGTGCGTCAAGACGGAGGACTGCGCCAAGGACATGGCGAAGGAGGGCCTGGACCTCCGCACCGACGGGGAGTGGGTCTGGGCGGACAGGACCTCTCTCGGGGGGGACAACGGCATCGCCGTGGCCATGATCCTGGCGATTCTGGCGGACGATTCCCTGGTCCATCCGCCTTTGGAGGCGGTCTTCACCGTGGACGAGGAAGTGGGCATGGACGGGGCCTTTGCCCTGGACTGCGCCGACCTTAAGGGGCGGAAGCTGGTGAACCTGGATTCCGAGGAAGAGGGCGTGTTCACGGTCTCCTGCGCCGGGGGCGCCCGGCTGGACTGCTTCCTTCCCGGGGTGAAAGAGCCCCTGGAGGGGGAGGCGGGCTATGAGATCGTTCTGGAGGGCCTTCTGGGCGGCCACTCCGGCGCCGAGATCCACAAGGGCAGGGCTTCTGCCAACCAGGTCATGGGCCGGGTACTTTACAGCGCCATGGAGCGCTTCCCCGGCCTGCGTCTGGCGGACGTCCGGGGCGGCCGGTTTGACAACGTGATCTGCTCCAAAAACCGGGCCGTGGCCGCCGTTCCGGCGGACTGCGCCGAAGATTTTGAGGCGTTTATCCAAGCGTTTGACGCGGCGCTGAAAAACGAATACGCGGGTTGCGACGACGGGATCACGCTGACCTGCGGAAGGGCCGCCCTGGACGGCGCCCTCTCCCGGGAAACGACGGCAAACATCCTCCGCACGCTGCTGGCGGTTCCCCAGGGGGTCCAGGCCATGAACGTGGACTTCCCCGGCCTGGTGCAGACCTCCTTGAATCTGGGCGTCATGGGCGTGGAGGAGGACGGGCTCCATTTCAGCATTTCCGTCCGCTCCTGCATCGCCTCTCAGAAAACCATGCTGATCCAGCGGCTGAAGGCCATCCTGGAATTGGGCGGGGGCTCCTTCTCCCTGCGGGGCAACTATCCCGGCTGGCAGTACGACCGGAATTCCGCCCTGCTGAGGGAGGTTCTGGCCGCCCACCAGGCGGTGACCGGCAGGGAGGGCTCCGTCGCGGCCACCCATGGCGGACTGGAATGCGGGCTGTTTATCGAGAAGCTTCCCGGCCTGGACGCGGTGTCCTTCGGCCCGGAGCTCCACGATGTGCACTCTGTTCAGGAGCGGCTGAGCGTGCCTTCCACCCAAAGGGTATACGCGGTGACCCGTGAGCTTCTGGAACGCAGCGCCGGAAAATGAGGAACGTGCGCCCCCGCCGAAAGGCGGGGGCGCCTGAGCGCAGAGGCCGGTTATCCGCGCCATGCTGCCGGTTCCCTTCGCTTGTGCCGTTGGCATGAAGCGGCATGGCGAAAGCGCAAGCGCCGGCGGGGAATGTGATCCGGAGGCCGAACGCCCTTCCCGGGTGCGGCGGCGGGCTTGGCCGGCCGTCCATCTGCGGCGGCAAGGCCGCCGTTTTTTCAAACTTAAAAAGTATGTATTGAAAAAAGAGACGGCGGCGGATATAATAATAAAAGTGTCGGCCGCTATGGATCGAGGAAGGGAGAGCCCTTTTTGCCGCTGCGCAGCTGGGGCCTGTTCCCATAAGCCCAAACGCACGTCTTTGCGGCAAATGTTGTCGTCTGCGGCGTTAAAAATGTTTGCCGGGCGGCCGCCCGCCCGCAAATGTTTGCCTTGCATCCGGCAAAAGTTTGCTTGGAAATCCCCACTTTTGTGCTGATGGGAACAGACCCTAAGAGACGCGGTTTTGCTTAAAGCGGCGCCAAAAGTTGACGAGGAGGTACGGTTTGATGACATTAGAGGATTTACTGCGCTATGAAAATATCGTAATCCAATGCCATGACGACCCGGACGCGGACACCATCGCCAGCGGCTACGCGCTGCTGAAATACTTGGAGAGCAAGGGGAAATCCCCCCGGCTGGTATACGGCGGCGGGCGGAAAGTCACGAAAAACAATTTGCTTTTAATGATCGAGAAGCTGAGCATCCCCCTGGAGCATGTGTGGGGGAGGGACTGCGACGCGGAGCTTTTGATCACGGTGGACTGCCGGGCCGGACAGCGCAATGTTTCGGCGCTGCCCCACCAGACGCTCGCGGTCATTGACCACCATGAGCTTGATATGGGAGAGGTCCTGCCGGAGCTGCGGGAGGTGCGGACGGATTGCAGCGCCTGCGTCACCGTGATATGGGCCATGCTGAAAAAGGCCGGATTCCCCATTGAGGACCGCCTGCTGTCCACTGCATTGTACTATGGCCTGTACATGGATACCCAAAAGTTCAAGGGCACCGAGCGGCTGGACCGGGAAATGCTGGACGCGCTGCGGTTCGATTGGGACATCGTTCTCCTGCTCCAGAGCGCGGCTCTGGAACTGGACGACTTCCGGACCGCGGGCAGCGCGGTTATGAACCTGCGCTACCATCCGGAGTATCATTTCGCCCTGGCCCCGGTGTACACCTCCGAGCCGTATATGCTGGGCATTGTCAGCGACATGATGATGGATGTACACGAGCTGTCCGTGTGCGTCGCCTTTTGTCTGCTGGAAAGGGAGCGGTGCGTCAAGGTTTCCGTGCGCTGCTGCAATCGCAGGGACCGGGCAGATGATCTGGTGCACTGGCTCGTCCGGGACATGGGGAACGACGGCGGCGGCGACCGGACCAAGGCCGCGGGACGGCTGCCCCTTGCTATGCTGGAAAAGAACTGCCCGGACGGCAATCTGCTCTACACCGCAGGAGAGCTGATCTTCCAGCGGCTGACCGACTATTTCCGCACCCCGCTCAAGCGTCTTGCCCCCAGAGCGGAGGCCTACGGGCCCGACCGGGCGGAGGAGTTCTGCAAGGGGAAAGCGGAGCTTTACCACAAGAAAAAGGAGCTCGCGGGCTATGTGCGGGCCATGGACCTGTTCCCGGAGGGGACGGAGATCCTTCTCCGCACGCCGGAGGGGGATATCATCAAGAAAGCCGCCCCCGAGCTTTACATCCTGATTGACCCGAAGCGCGAGGTCTATCACATCTCGGAAAAGGAACTGCGGGAAAATTACGAGCTGACGGACGAGGAATACCCCATGGACGGAGAGTGGCTGTGGCAGCCGAAGGTGTACCACGCCGGCAAAAAAGAGGCGATGCTGCTGGCCCCCTGCGCCAAAAAGTGCGTGGCCAAGGACGTTCCCCGAATCTGGGCCGCGCAGCTGAACTGCCGGCTGGAGGTCCTCGTGTGGGGAGACTGGCGCCTGGGTGAGATCGGGGACTGGCTGGTCTGCCAGGAGGTTGACCATCAGAACGCGTACATCATCCCGAGGCCGGTGTTTGAGCAGTCCTATGAGCGGGCGGAGGAAGCCGGAGGCTGAAAGCTGCCTGCCGGTCGTCGCCGGATGCTAGAAAATTTCATTCTGGGAGAGGCGGGGCGCCGTTCGCGCCTCTTCCGGGACGGCGCCCCGGTGGAGTGCCGCGGTTCAGGCGGAAACCGGGGCGGATATGGGGAACTGTTTTGATTGCGCAGAGGCAGGGGCCCGTTCCGGCTTTGGAACGGGCCCTTGTGCGCGCCTTATGCGGGCGGGCCCTGGACGGCACGCGTCCCGTTCCCGCGAATGCTGCTGAAAGCGCCGCCGCCCGGCGGGGAGAGAACGAGCGGCGCTTATCTTGAACCGGGGTATATTTGTACCATATCCAACGTAACCGGCTCAAATATAGTCAATGAGGTTGATCGTATTTGCTGGATCATGGATGGACAAAGAGCCGTCCCCGTGTTAAAATAAACCCGATTTCATGGATATCTTGCCGGTTGCGCCAGGGGGCAAAGGCTTCGGCGATTGCGGCGCATATCGGCTTGAAGCCGCCTCGTACGCGGGATTATTTAAATGAGCCGGCTTCGGAGGGGATTGCTGCAGCCGGGGGCGGTAACCGCAGCAGGACTTATGAATGGAAGCCTTTGGGAAACCCTGATTGACGAGACGTATCAGGCGGATATTGGAGGGGGCGCGGAATGAACGTCATCTGCTTTGGCGACTCCAACACCTACGGCTGCGATCCCCGCTCCTGGCTGGGCGGGCGCTATGACGCGGGCGGCCGCTGGGTGGACATTCTGGCCGCGAAGACCGGCTGGGCCGTCCAAAACATGGGGGTCAATGGCCGGGAGATTCCCCGAACGGCCCCCGATATTCCACCCGGCACGGACCTTTTGATCGTCATGCTGGGCAGCAACGACCTGCTCCAGGGCCGTAGCCCGGAAGAGGCCGCCGGGAAGCTGGAGCGTTTTCTCTCCGCTCTGTCCCTGCCGCGGGAGCATATTTTGCTGATTGCCCCGCCGCGGATGCGCCGCGGGGAGTGGGTGCCGAGCCAAGAGCTCATCGACGGTTCCCGCACGTTTGCCCGGTGCTGCCGGAGCCTGGCCGGGCGGCTGGGCGTCCGCTTTGCCGACGCCGGAGACTGGGACGTCCCCATGGCCTACGACGGCGTACACTTCACGGAGCAGGGCCACCGGGCTTTTGCCGCCGGACTGTTGGAGGCGCTCAGATAATGTGAAGCCATGAGCGGCAATCGGGTAAACGTCCTCGGCTCAGACGGATGCTTCCGGCTGTTTGAGAAATACAAAGCGGGTTTCCGCAGACAGCTCCCCATGGAAACGATAGCCCAGCTGGTCAAAGGCCCGGAGATCTTCCGTGTCTTCGATTTTGTGCTCCGCCATCCAGCGGACCATCTGCCCCCGGGCCATCTTGCATTGGGTGCCTTTCTCGATGACCTTGCCACCCTTCCGCTCGCCGAAGGTGCAGGTGACAAAGCGGACGCTCTCGGGCAGATGGGGCTCCACCGCCTTGCTGTACTCCTTGGAGGCCAGATTCACCACGGTGCCTGTCTCGGCCGCCAGCTGCCGGGCCAGACAGCCGCCCCAGAACTGATACAGGTCCCGGCAGCCGTCCACTTTCAGCTGTGCCTGCATCTCCAGCCGGTAGGGGGTCACGCCGTCGAAGGGCCGCAGGAGGCCGTAAAAGCCGGAGAGGATGCGCAGGTGTTCTCGGAGATAGTCCAGGTGGGCCGCCTCCATCACGCCGGGGGCCATGCAGCGGTACTGGATGCCCTCGTAGGAGAGGACCGCCGGTGTAAGGCTGCGGCGCAGGTCCATGTGCTCCAGCCGCTCCACGTTCAGCCTGGCAATGGCGTCGCTGCACTTCCAGAGAGCCTGCAATTCTTTGGGGGACATGGCTTGCAGGACCGTTTTCAGCCGCTCGGTCCGCTCCAGGAACTGGGGCAGGCTGTCCACGGCAAAGCTGTCCGTGTCCATGATCATTTTCTTGGCCGGGGCGATGATGATGCGCATAGATCTACTCCTCAATTTTTTGCAGCGCCGCCACGATGTCCTTCAAAATCAGAGGCCGCATGCTGTCCGGATATCCGCTCAAATCGGCCTGTTCCAAAGCCGCCCGGATGCGGGAAATCAGCTCCGGTTTTGCTTCCGCCACCTCCGGCAGCGCCGCCACGCACTGACGGGCCGTGATGGGCTTCGCATCGGCCACATGGGATAAAAATTCGTCCAGCAGCGCGTCGAATTTTCCCGCCCTGTCCCAGCGGGCGTTGGCGGCCAGGATGGAGATGGCCCGGTTGCGGACCAGGGAGTTTTTGTGGGACAGGAGAGCGGCAAACTCATCAAAGTGAGAATACCAGGTGTCGGAAGCTCTGCTTTCCTCTGTGATCTGCTGGGCAAGGGCATAGGCGGCCTTGGCATCCTTTCCCGTCAGGCGGGCAATGCAGGCGTCGAAGTCCATATCAGATCAGCACCCCCTCGCAGTGGTCGATTTCGTGCTGGATGATCTGGGCCGTCCAGCCGGTGAAGGTCTTGAAGCGGGTCTGGAACCGCTCGTTTTGGTACTGCACCTTGATGGACTGCCAGCGCCTGGCCCTCCGGGTTCCGGTGAGGGAGAGACAGCCCTCCTCCGCCTCATAGGGCCCGGATTTTTTGATGATCTCCGGGTTGAACATGACCATGTACCTGCCCTGGTTGTCAAAGACGATGATTCTTTTTGGGACGCCGATCATGTTGGCCGCCATGCCCACACAGCCGTCCTTGTGGGCGGCCAGGGTGTCCAGCAGGTCCTGGGCGGCGGGCAGATCGTCAGGCGCGGCGGGCTCCGCTTTTTGGGAGAGGAAAGCCTCATCCTTCATAATATCTCGAATCATGATATGTGCCTCCGGTATCGGTTTCCCTGAGGGGAATGGTGTGATATTTGATAGGATAGCACAGACAGGAAGAAAAGGCAATCATGCCGGAACAGCGGCGATGGGGAGAAAGGGGGCCGGAAACTGCCTCGCCATAGACAAAGAATACGGGACCGGCTGCGCGGCCGGTCCCGTTTTTCTGTCCTGCGATCTCTTTTTCAGCTGCGCCTGATCTGCAGCAGCACAAGCACCAGGCCGACGCCCAGCAGGATGTGCCCGATCCCGGCCATGCCGGAGATCGCGGCGTCCGCGCCCCTGGAGAGACTGGTCCCCATGACCTGGGTCACCCCGCGCACCGCCAGCATGACGGCGGTCAGGTTCAGCCCGATGTGGTAGACCGCCAGCGCCCGCCCGGTCTTCTCTCCGGTGAAGGACAGGCTCTTTTCCAGTACTACCAGCAACAGGAAAAACACCAGCCCCAACAGGAAGTAATGGGTATGTACGACGGAGAGCGTGGTCCGGGCGGTGAATCCGTTGAATCTGGTGAACTCCCGGTAAAACACGCCGCCGGCCATGGCCAGGACGGCGTACAGCAGGGCTGAATTCATATAGTGTTTCATAAGCGGTTCCTCCTTACTTGCATTCCTGTTTCATGGCGAAATATCCGATGAGCACCGTCCACACATAGGCGCAGGTCTTGGGGATCATCAGCATCCCGATCATGGGCACGGCGTCCGCCCACAGCACCACCGGAATGTAGAAGCCAAAGCTCAGCACGATGGTCAGCCATATCCAGCGGAATGCCCGGTCCTTGTGCTCCCTTGCGCTGCGATAGAACAGCACGATCACCAGCAGGCCCAGCAGGGCGAAGGGGACGTTGCGGCAGATTCCCCAGGAGAGGGGCGCTTCGGCGCTGAGCCACTGGTTCTGGGGCATCATGCACAGCGCGATCCGCACGCCGGCCAGAGCGTACACGGCGGCGGTAAGACCGCCCCGGCCGCTGACCTGATATCGCTGCCGCCAGACGTAGTAGAGCAGCACATAGAAAATCGTCATGGTCACCGAGGTGACCCACTTGCCAAGACCCAGGGGAACGGTGTAGTTCTCCAGGCCGGTGGTGCACAGGGCGATGACGCGGGGCACCAGATGGAAGGAGTCTCCCGCCCCCAGCACCACCGCCATCCAGCCGAACAGGCGGAACGGACGCGCTCCTCCGCTGCCCCGGATCATCAAGATTCCAATGGTGATGACCGTGATCAGATAGACAATATCAAACAGGGTTTCCGCAACTGCCTGCATCGTGTATTCTCCTTTATGTGTGAGATGTCAGGGCCTGTTCCCATAAGTCCAAATGTGCGGATTTCCGAGGAAATTTTTGCCGGATGCAAGGCAAAAATTTGCGGGCGAGCCGGCGCCCGGCAAAAATTTTTAACGCCGCAGACCACAAAACTTGCCGGAAAAACGTGCGTTTGGGCTTATGGGAACAGGCCCTAATAAAGAGTCCTTCGGACGATCTCCAGTACGGCGGCGGGATCATAGTCCTGCCGCAGCAGGGCGGACAGCGTCAGCGAAAATAAAACATCGGAAAACCGTTCCGCAGTGAATTGCTCCGTAAAGGCACCCGCCCGAATCCCGCTGTCCTGTTTTAAGACGGAAAGCAGCCCGTCTATTATATGCTGCCAGGCCCGCCGCATTCTCCGTTTCCCGTCGGCCTTTTCCCCCTGCAGAAAGCCCAGGGAGTGCAGCGTAAAAAATCCGGGATACTGTCTGCAGCCGCGTTCCATCTGTTCATACATCCAGGTGATATAGGTTTGGGTGTCGTGAAACACGGCCCCATCTTCCGGGCGGGGGAAGATCTCGCGCCAGACGCTTTCCACGGTGGCGGACGCCAGGGCGGACTTGGAATCAAAATAATTGTAAATGGACCCCACCGACACCCCGCAGGCCGCGGCGACGGAGCGGATGTTGATTGCGGACCATCCCTGCCGCCGGATCAGCTCCCGGCTGGTTTTCAGGATATCCTCTTTTGATGTGACGGCTGTATTCATCATATCACCCCAACATGAACAATGTTCAGTATAACGGCGCATCTCCGGATTGTCAAGTGTTTTTAGGCGTGGAGGCCCGGCAGATTTTAACACGCTATGGCCAAAGAAGGAGCCCCTGAAATCGTGTGATTTCAAGGGCCCTTGGCACTTGTCAAAGCGCCTCGAAGTGATATCTGGGTTTCCCAACGCTCTTTTTGCCGTACTCGATGGCCCCCGCCGGGCAGCGGCAGATGCAGGCCATGCAGTGGGTGCAGTTTCCACCCCAGGCCGGCCGGCCGTTTTGGATCGTGATGTTGTTCGTTGGGCAAAGCCCGGCACACTGGCCGCAGCCGGTGCAGGCGTCCCCGGCCGTAAAGGCCCTGGCTTTGACGAAGATGGTATAGAAGATCGGATTCACCGGACCGCTCATAAAGCGGTCATAGAGGTTGTTGCGGGGTGCCGGGAATGCTTGACCGGCCGCGATGGCGGAGGCGGCGCGGTCAATGTCCGGCTCCGCTTTGGCAACGATCTGCCGGGCTTCCTCCGCCCGGGGCGCGTTGAACATGGCAATGTAATTCTCCGGCATGACGATCTGCGCCGTACCCATATCAGTGAGCTGCTTTTCTTGGCAGAGCGCATGGTTATATTGGGCGGCATTGCCGATCTCTCCGCCGCAGGTCATGACGAACCACGCCTGCGCGGCTCCGGGGAACTCCGTCCGGCGCAGCCAGTCCTCCACCAGGCGGGGGATGCGCCAGGCGTAGGTGGGGGTGACGATTACCAGGCGCTCATCCGTCTTGAGCGGGGAAGCGTCCCCTGCCTTGATACGGTCGTTCATGCTGAGAAGCTGGCCGCCCAAGGCGTCCGCAATGCGCTGTGCGGCGTATCGGCTGTTGCCGGTTCCGCTGAAATAGAGCACCATGCTTGAACCTCCTTACCGGGCGGCAAAAGCCGCGATGGCCTCTGCCGTCTGCCTGATTTGTTCCTCTGAGGCCTCTTCACAGTGGTCGATATTGTACCGGGCGAGTTCTGCTGTTCCGCCGCGGTCTTCCTGCGTTTAGTATAGCAATTATGTATCTTTCGTGCAAGAGTATGGGGAGCATGTCGGCCTCTGTTTACAAGAATTATCGTGGGGCAAAACGAATTTCTTGCTGTTTTGTCGGAATCTGCTGAAACAAATTACAATGCGGTTTGTGTTGGTACACGCCTCGGCAGTATGGTTCAACAACAATTTCTGGCACGCTATAGACAAGGAAAAAGCCCTTGAAATCATGCGATTCCAAGGGGTTTTGCGATAAGCGGTCAAAATTGATTTTTGGGAAGCGCTTTTCGATTTCGCAAAAAGAGGGGTGCCTGCGGGGGAAACCTTTACAGGTTTCCCCCGCGGGATTTCAATCAACCCCGCCGCGGCTGTTCTTCTGCCCGCTCCCGGCGTCCCCGCGGACCGGGAACCGCCTCAGCTCATCCGCAGGATCTCCTTTTTCAGCCGGCCGATGATCCGCTTTTCCAGACGGGAGATGTAGGACTGGGAAATGCCCAGCTGGTCCGCCACCTCCTTTTGGGTCTGCTCCTTCCCGCCCCCCAGGCCGAAGCGGAGGGTGATGATCTGCCGCTCTCTGGGGGACAGGGTGTTGATGGCCGCCGCCAGCAAAGAGCGGTCCACGTCCTCTTCAATGGGGCGCATGACCACGTCCTCGTCGGTGCCCAGCACGTCGCTGAGCAGCAGCTCGTTGCCGTCCCAGTCGGTGTTCAGCGGTTCGTCGAAGGAAACCTCCCCCCGGCGGGAGGCGTTTTTCCGGAGGTACATGAGAATTTCGTTTTCGATGCACCGGGAGGCGTAGGTCGCAAGCTTGATGTTTTTGTCCGTCCGATAGGTGCCCACCGCCTTGATGAGGCCGATGGTGCCGATGGAAATCAGGTCCTCAATGTTGATGCCCGTGTTTTCAAACCGCCGGGCGATATACACCACCAGCCGGAGGTTATGCTCAATCAGCTCCTGCCGGGCCGCCTCGTCCATGCTGCCCAGCAGCTCGGCCTCCCGCTCCCGGCTCAGCGGCGGGGGCAGGGTGTCGCTGCCGCCGATGTAATGAATCCCGGCCTCCGGGCAGAGGCCCAGACGGGTCAGCAGCCGCCGCAGCTTGTTTAAAATATCCATGTCGTCCTCCCTTTCCCGCCGGTCCTCCCCACAGCGCCGAATAGCCGGCGCCCAGCGCCGAGGGGGAGAGGGCTGCCGTCAGCCCGGGATACCGGGCGCCCCCGATTTCGGTCCAGTCCGTCCGCACCGTCAGCAGCAGTCCGCCCGGCGTTCCCACCGCGCGGTAGGGCGTCAGCCGGGGGCGGAGCTCCGGGGCGGCGGCGCGGAGGGGTTCCACCAGCGCCTCCGGAGTCCGGAGCTCCCGCCCGGACAGCAGCCGGGCCGCCTCCGGGGGCAGGGCGGCGTCCAGCGCGCCGGGGGCCGCCACCAGCACCGGCCGGCCGTCCGGGGCCCGGAGGCCGCTGCCGCTGTCCAGCAGGGCCGTCAGCTCCGCCGTCCGCCCCCCGATCCGCACCCGGACCGGGAGCAGCTCCCCCTTCACGCCGTGGCCCGCCGCCGCCCGGAAGACCACGGACAGCACCCCATAGGCCGCCGTTCCGGCGACGGCCAGGGCCTTGGCGTCGACATTGGTGTAAAGTATGCCGTTCACCGCCGGCACGCCGCCTCCCGCCAGGAGGCCCAGACCCAGCACGCATCCGGCCATGGCGCAGGAGACGGCGAAAAAGAGCAGGATCAGCCTGAGAAGCTTTTCCTCCCCGCCGTAAGCGCCCAGCCCCAGGAGCACCCCCGCCGCCAGCTTTACCGGCGCCTCCGCCAGAAAGCCCAGCCCGGGCAGGAACACCGCCGCCGCGTAAGCGCCCCCGGCCAGGGCGGCCAGCGCGTAACGCTTCCGCCGCAGGGGGAGCCCCGCCAGGCGGGCCGCGGAGAGGAGGAGCAGATAGTCCATCAGGGCGTTCAGCACGAAGACGCTGTCTATGTAAATGACGGTCACGAGGTCCCCCCCTTTTTCCAAAAGCTATTATAGGACAGGGCGGGCGGAAAAGAGGTCGTATTTTGGGCCTGTGCTCCGGCCCTTTTGGACGAAAAAAAGCCGCCCCCCTGGGGCGGGATTTTTTCCGCAGAAAGGCCGCCGGGGCGGCGCCGCGTCCCCGGGCGGCCCGCCGGGCTTTGGCGGGTCAGTCTTTGCCCAGGGCCATGGTTTCCCAGCGGTGCCCGTGGAAGCGGGGGAGGAAGCAGGCGATGCGCAGGAACCAGTCCACAAACATGGCCATCCAGATGCCCACCACGCCGAAGCCCAGGAACCGGCCCAGCAGGATACCGAAGCCCACCCGCATGGTCCACATGGAGAAGGAGGAAACCAGCATGGTAAAGCGCGTGTCTCCGGCGGCCCGGAGAGCCTGGGGCAGCGTGAAGGACAGGGGCCAGACCAGCAGGCCGAAGAAGCCGTGCATCCAGACGATCTGCCGGGCATAGAGCTCCGCCTCCGGCGAGACGTTGTACAGCCGGAGAAAAAGGGGCATGGAGAGATAGACCAGCAGGATGCAAAGGCCCATGAAGACGTAGGTCGTCTTGAGGAGCTTCTTTGTATAGAAGCGGGCCCTGTCATAGTCCCCGGCGCCCACGCACTGGGACACCACCGTAACGATGCCCAGCCCCAGGGCGTTGCCCGCCACGCACTGAAAGGTGGCGAAGGTGTTGCCGATGGCGTTGGCCGCCACGGAGGCGGTGCCCAGCACGGAAACGGTGGACAGGAGGAGAATCTTCCCCAGCTGGAACATGCTGCTCTCCAGACCGTTGGTGACGCCGAAGCGGAGAATGTTCTTCACAATGTACCGGTCGTGCCGGAGGCTGAGGGCCTCCACCTGGAGGGGCAGGCCGGGCCTGCGGAGCAGGACCAGCATCGCCCCGGCGGCAAAGACCCGGGAGAGCAGCGTGGGAATGGCCACGCCCTCCACGCCCATGCGGAAGCCGAAGATCAAAAGGGCGTTGCCCGCGCCGTTGATGATGTTCATAACCAGGGAGACCCACATGGAGATTTTTGAGTTGCCCATGACCCGGAACAGCGCCGCCCCGGCGCTGTAGACCGCCAGGAAGGGCGTGGAGGCTTCCACGATCATGTAATACGTATCGGCATAGGCGGCCACGTCGGCGTCCACCCGGCCGAAAACCACGTCGAGGACGAAGCCCTTTCCCAGGTAGAACAGCGCCATAATGAGCAAAGAGGCCTCGATCATGAAGAGCAGAAGCTGCTCGCCGGAGTGTCCGGCCTTGTCCCGCTCCCGGCGGCCCAGGTACTGCCCGGCAATGGCCGCGCCTCCGGTGGCCAGGGCCGCAAAGGCGTTCACCAGCAGCACGTTCACCGTGTCCACCAGAGACACGGCGGAGATGGCCGCCTCCCCCACCTGGGAGACCATCACGGAGTCCAGAAGTCCCACGGTGATGGCCAGCAGCTGCTCGACGACCAGGGGGACAATCAGCCTCCGGAGGTCCCGGTTTGTAAAATCAATTTGTATCCGC
Source organism: uncultured Oscillibacter sp. (assembly GCA_947577075.1). Lineage (GTDB taxonomy): Bacteria > Bacillota > Clostridia > Oscillospirales > Oscillospiraceae > Oscillibacter. The sequence goes on from CANPTW010000003.1 coordinate 13,363, forward strand.
TTGGTTTCCTGCATGGTTTCTCGCTCTCCGTCATGGTAGTTGGGGCCTGTTCCCATCAGCCCAAACGCGCGTCTTTCCGGAAATTTTGTGGTCTGGGGCGTTAAAAATGTTTGCCGGGCGGCCGCCCGCCCGCAAATTTCTGCCTTGCATCCGGCAAACATTTCCTCGGAGATCCCCACGTTTGGTTTATGGGAACAGACCCTGGATTCAAGGGTTCCCGCCGCGTGCCCCGGCGGAGGACGCGCCCGCCCGGACCCGCGGCCGGAGGCGGGTCAGCGGAACTCCTTCGGGTTCATGTGGAAGGTGTTTCGAAAGGCCCGCAAAAAGGTGGAGTACTCGGAAAAGCCCACCTGCTCCGCCGCCTTCATGACCGGCATGCCCGTCCGGATGAGCTCCCCGGCCCGGAGGAGGCGCTTCTGGCTGACGTACTGGTGAATGGTGTAGCCCGTGACGGCCTTGAAGCGGTGCATCAGGTAATACCGGCTGAGATAGAACCGCCTGGCCAGGGTGTTCACCGTCAGGTCCCCGGCCAGGTTCCCGGCGATGTACCGGAGGATCTCCTCAATCTTGGGGTCCACCCGGTAGCTGTCCGTCTCCTCCTGGGCGGTGCGGCTGCGGAGGGTGTCCCGGTTTACGTCGATCAAAAGCTGCTGGCAGAGGGTGTCCGCCAGGCGGGCGGCGCCGAACTCCGTGGAGTGCAGGGCCTCCTCCAGCCGCTGGATGACCCCCATGTACTCCAGCCGCCGTTCCGCCCCGGTCCGCAGAAGGTGGAAGCCCCGGCGGCGGGTGGCGTCGAAGCAGGCGTCCAGGGCTTCGCCGGGGTCGCTCCGGGCGGCCAGCCAGTCCCGGCCCAGCCAGATGACAATCCGCTCATAGGGCTGGCTGGGGTCGATGACGGGCCGGTGGATCAGGCTGTGCTGCACCAGCAGAATGTCCCAGGGCTGGAGGAAGTAGGTGACGCCCTCCACCAGGTAGGCCACCTTTCCCCCCAGCAGCAGGATGAGCTTGTCAAATTCGTGATAGTGGTAGTCCAGCTTCTGGGCGCGGCTGTCTTTCAGGTGGAAGAGGCGAAAATCCTCGTTCAGATAGCCCCGCTTGCCCGCGCCCTGATAATCCGCCATGGAGCCGCCCCCTTTCGCGCCCTCATCTTAACGCACTTTTTGCGCGGCCGCAATCCGAATATCCAACAAACCTTGGAAAAGATTGATTTGATCTTTGGAGAAAGCGGCAAAAACCCGCCCCCCATTTTTTGAAAATTTGGGCACACAGGTCCTTTGAAATTTGCTATAGTTATTGTATAAGAAATTTCGGCATATATATAGGAAAGAAAGACAGGAGGCTGTCCATGAGCCGTGCCGACCAGATTTTTATGGAGAACTGCCGGGACATTCTGGCCAACGGCGTCTGGGATACGGACCTGGAGGTCCGCCCCCGGTGGGAGGACGGCAGTCCCGCCCACACGGTGAAGAAGTTCGGCCTTGTGAACCGCTATGACCTGCGGGAGGAGTTTCCCCTCCTCACGCTCCGCCGGACCTATTGGAAGACGGCGGTGAAGGAGCTTTTGTGGATCTGGCAGAAAAAGTCCAGCAACATCCACGACCTGGACGCCCGCATATGGGACCAGTGGGCGGACCCGGACGGGTCCATCGGCAAGGCTTATGGCTATCAGCTGGGGCTCCGGCACCACTACCGGGAAGGGGATATGGACCAGGTGGACCGGGTGCTCTATGATTTGAAGCACAACCCCGCCTCCCGGCGTATCCTGACCAATCTTTACAATTTCCAGGACCTCCATGAGATGAACCTCTATCCCTGCGCCTACTCCATGACCTTCAACGTCTCGGGCCGGGTGCTGAACGCCATCTTAAACCAGCGGAGCCAGGACATGCTCACCGCCAACAACTGGAATGTGGTCCAGTACGCGGTGCTGGTCCACATGTTTGCCCGGGCCGCCGACCTGATTCCCGGCGAGCTGGTTCACGTCATTGCCGACGCGCACATCTATGACCGCCATGTCCCCCTGGTCAAGAAGCTGCTGGAGCGGGCTCCGTCTCCGGCCCCCGCCTTCTTCGTGGACCCGGAGATTACGGATTTTTATGAGTTTACCGTGGACAGCTTCCGCGTGGAGAACTACACCCCCGCCCCCTTCGACGACAAAATTCCCGTTGCTGTATGAGGTGAATGTATGAACGCTATCGTTGTCGCGGACCAGCGCTGGGCCATCGGCCATGACGGAGGGCTGCTCTTTTCCCTTCCCACGGACTTGCGCCGCTTCCGTTCCCTGACCATGAACGGCACCGTCATCATGGGCCATCTGACCCTGAACTCCTTCCCGGAGGGCAAGCCCCTGCCGCAGAGGCGGAACATTGTCATCACGCGGCACCCCGATACCCTGCCGGAGGGGGTGGAGGCCGCCCCTTCTCCGGAAAAGGCCCTGGCCCTGGCCGGCGGGCCGGAGACGCCGGACCTCTGGATCATTGGCGGGGGAAGCATTTATGCCGCCCTGCTCTCCCGCTGCAGCAGGGTCTACCTCACCCGGGTGGAAACCTGCGTGGAGGAGTCCGACACCTATTTCCCCAATTTGGACAAGCTGCCCAACTGGGAGGCGGAGTCCGCCGGAGAGCTGATGCAGGAAAACGATTTGAAGTTCCGCTTCATTGAGTACGTCAATACGAAGCTGAACGGCTGAGGAGCCCGGAAACCCGGTTTCCGGCTCTTTTAAAAGGGCGGACAGGAGGCCCGGGTCCCTGAGGGGCCGGGCGAAAAAACGGAAACACGCGGACTTTGGGGAGCGCCCCAAAGTCCCTTGTTTTTTCCTCCGCTCCACGGTATAATGGGGACGGAAAAACCGGCTGGAGAGGAGGGCCTCTATGGCGGACCTGAAGACGGACGTGCGTTATATCAAGGGGATCGGCGAGCAGCGGGCCAAGGCCCTGGCCAAGCTGGACATCCGCACCCTCCGGGATCTGATTTCCTGGTTTCCCCGGCGCTATGAGGACCGGACGGAGGTCCGGCGCATCGCCGATCTGATTCCCGGAGAGACTGCCTGCGTCTGCGCCATGCCCGCGTCCGCCCCGGCGGTGTCCCACATCCGCAGGGGCCTGGATCTGGTGAAGCTCCGGGTGGTGGATGAAACCGGGACCCTGGACGTGACCTTCTTCAACCAGTCCTGGCTGAAAAACAGCCTCCGGCCGGGGGAGAGCTATGTCTTCTGCGGCCGGGCGGAGGGCCCCCCGCTCCGCCGCCGGATGGCAAACCCCATTGTGGAGCCGGAGGGACGGCGGGAGTCCACGGGCCGCATTGTCCCCGTCTACCCCCTCACCGCCGGGGTCAGCCGTCTGGTCCTCTCCCGGTCCGTCCGCCAGGGGCTGGACGCCTGCGCCGACATCCTGCCCGACGTGCTGCCGGACGAGGTCCGGCGGGAGCACCAGCTCTGCCGCATCGGCTACGCCTATGAAAACATCCACTTTCCCGCCTCCTTCGAGGCGCTGGACCTGGCCCGGCGGCGGCTGGCCTTTGAAGAGCTGTTCCTCTTCACCCTGGGCCTGCGGCGGCTGCGGCAGAGGCGGGAGACGGTGGAGGTGGAGCCCTTTGGCCCCGTGGACATGGAGGCCTTTTACAGGGCCCTGCCCTTCACCCTGACGGAGGCTCAGCGGCGCTGCATCGGCGAGGCCCTGGGGGACATGGCGTCCGGGAGGCCCATGAACCGCCTCTGCCAGGGGGACGTGGGCAGCGGCAAGACCATGGTGGCCGCCGCCTGCGCCTACTTCTCGGTAAAAAACGGCCGCCAGGCGGCGCTGATGGCCCCCACGGAGATTCTGGCCCGCCAGCATTACGAGGGGCTGGCTCCTCTGCTGGAGCCCCTGGGGGTCCGCTGCGCCCTGCTCACCGGGTCCGGCACCGCCAAGGAGAAGCGGGAGCTTTCCGCCGCCCTGGCGGCGGGGGAGATCGACTTTATCATAGGCACCCACGCCCTCATCACCGGCGGCGTGGAGTACCGCCGCCTGGGACTGGTGGTGACGGACGAGCAGCACCGCTTCGGCGTGGCCCAGCGGGCGGCCCTGGCGGGGAAGGGGGACCACCCCCACACCCTGGTCATGTCCGCCACGCCCATTCCCCGGACCCTGGCCCTGATTTTGTACGGCGATTTGGACGTATCGGTTATCGACCAGCTGCCCCCGGGGCGGCAGCCCGTCCAGACCTCCTTTGTGGACGGCAGCTACCACCCCCGGATTTACAAGTTTCTCCGGAGGCTGGTGGGAGAGGGGCGGCAGGTGTACATCGTCTGTCCCGCGGTCTCCGAGAGCGAGGAGGACGACCGGAAGGCCGTGACGGAGTACGCCGCGCAGCTCCAGCGGGAGGTGTTCCCGGAGCTCCGGGTGGCTTACGTCCACGGGAAGATGAAGCCGAAGGAGAAGGACGCCGTAATGACGGCCTTCGCCGGCGGGGAGACGGATATCCTGGTGTCCACCACCGTCATTGAGGTGGGGGTGGACGTGCCCAACGCCGCCGTCATGGTGGTGGAGAACGCGGAGCGCTTCGGCCTCAGCCAGCTCCACCAGCTCCGGGGCCGGGTGGGCCGGGGGAAGTGGCAGTCCTACTGCGTCCTCATCTCCGACAACCGGAACGAGGAGACCCGCCGCCGCCTGAAGGTCATGACGAAAACCGCCGACGGTTTTAAAATCGCCGAGGAGGACCTGCGCCTCCGGGGGCCGGGGGACTTCTTCGGCCGGCGGCAGCACGGCCTGCCGGGCCTCCGGGTGGCGGACATCGGCTGTGACGCCCAGCTCCTGCGGGAGGCCCAGGGGGCGGCGGACGCGCTGCTTGCGAGGGACCCGGAGCTGAAAAGCTGCCCCGCCGCCGCGGAGCGCATAGCGGAGCTGTTCACCGAGGCGGAGCTCGCCTTTTCCTGAGGAGGGAGCGGGGAAAGCCGGAGGAGCGCGGGGCATCCCGCGGGCGTTTCGGGGAAGGCGGAAAAAAGTTAAAAAAGCGCGAATGGATTTCCCTCCGCCAATCGTGTTTGGTATGAAGCCGGAAACGGTTACCAAACACAACGGAGGAATCGGAATGAAAAAGGCGCTTTTAAACATGTTCACAGCGGTGGTCGCAGTTTCTATGGCAGTGACCGCGACCTTTGCGGCGGGACCCGGGGGAGGGCGCTGCTTTGTGGACGCGGACGGCGACGGGATCTGTGACAACTTCGCCTCCGGCGAAGGCTGCGGGACCCGGTGCGGCGCAGGCTTTGTGGACGCGGACGGCGACGGAGTCTGCGACAACTACGCCTCCGGCGAAGGCTGCGGGACCCGGTGCGGCGCAGGCTTTGTGGACGCGGACGGCGACGGGATCTGCGACAACTATGCCTCCGGCCAGGGCTGGGGCCACGGCGGCCACGGTGGGCACGGCTTCCGGGGCGGACACTGCCGGTAAGAAAAGGAACCAGGATGCGGAGCGAACAGGAGACGACCAGGGCCATCGAACGGTATTCCGATACCGTTCGCCGGCTTTGCGTGGTACATTTGAAAAATGACGCCGACACCGAGGACATATTTCAAACCGTGTTTTTGAAATATGTCCTTAGCTCCGTTTCCTTTGAAAATGACGAGCATGAGAAGGCCTGGTTTATCCGGGTCACCATCAACGCCTGCAAGGACCTGCGGAGAAGCTTTTTCCGCAGCCGTACCGTATCCTTGGACGAGGTGCTGGAGCGGCCGGCGGCCCTGCCCCCGGATTACAGGGACGTCTGGGACGCCGTGTGTTCGCTCCCCCCAAAATACCGGGACGTTGTATACCTGCATTACTTCGAGGATTACACCGCTCCGCAGATCGGCCGTATTTTGGGCAAGAACGTGAATACGGTCTATACGCTCCTGACCCGCTCCAAACAGATGCTGAGGGAAACGCTGGGGGGTGAGTACGACTATGAATGACGCGTTCAAGGAACTCTTCGGCCAGGTGCGGGCGGGGGAAGACCTGAAGGACCGCACCAGGATATTTCTTGCCGGGAAGACCCGGGGATACACCCGGGGGAGAGAACGGCGGCGGCCCCTTTGCGCCGCGGCGTGCCTCCTGCTGGTGGTGCTGCTGGGGGGCCGGTGGCTTTACTTCACGCCCATAGCGGAAATCAGCATGGACATCAACCCCTCCATCGAGCTGGGGGTCAACCGGCTTGACCAGGTGATTTCCGTGAACGGGTTTAACGAGGACGGACGAGCGCTTGCGCAGGGGCTGGATGTGAAGTACAGACCGTATCGGGACGCCGTTGAAGAAATTTTAAACCATGACGCCGTCGCGGCGCTGCTGTCCGGCGGCGAGGTCATGGCCATTACGGTCTCGGGTCCGGATGAGCGGCGCTCCGCCAGAATCCTGTCGGAGGTGGAGGCCTGCGCGGCGGGGCACGGGAACACCCACTGCGATTCCGCCACGCCGGAGGACGCCGCCGCCGCCCACGAGCTGGGGCTCTCCTGCGGGAAATACAGGGCCTTTTTAGCGCTGCGGCAGCTTGACCCGGAGATCACCCCCGAAGCCGTACAGGGGATGACCATGCGGGAGATCTGGGAATTGACCGGCCGCCTCTCCCCGGGCGGCGGGGACGGGCTGCCGCCGTCCGGCGGCCAGGGGAACGGGCATCACGGACATCACGGATACGGCGGCGGATAAGCGCGGGAAAGCGCCGGAGAAGGAAGCCTTCTCCGGCGCTTGTTCGCTATTCCGCTCCGAAGTCCTCCGCGGGCGGTTCTTCCGGCGCGGCGCCCATCTTCATCTCCTGCCACTTCTCCTTGGTGATGAGGAGCTGCCGGGGCTTGGACCCCTCGAAGGGCCCCACATACCCCCGCTCCTCCAGCTGGTCCACCAGCCGGGCGGCCCGGGAGTAGCCCAGCTTCAAGCGCCGCTGGAGCATGGAGGTGGAGGCCTGCCCCGTCTCCAAAATGACCTCCACGGCGGCGGGGAGGAGCTCGTCCTCCTCGCTCTCCTGGGGCTCGGGGGAGGGCTTGCCGCCCTTGTTCCCCTTCTCCTGGACGGACTCCTCAATCTTGGCGATGACGTCGTCGTCGTACTGGGCCTCTCCGGTCTGCTTGACGAAGGACACCACCCGGTCGATCTCCTCCGGGGTGATGAAGCAGCCCTGGACCCGGGTGGGCTTCCCGGCCCCCAGGGGGGCGTAGAGCATGTCGCCCCGGCCCACCAGCTTTTCCGCGCCGCCGTTGTCCAGGATGATCCGGGACTCCATGGAGGACGCCACGGCGAAGGCGATGCGGCTGGGGATGTTGGCCTTCATGAGGCCGGTGATCACGTCGGCGGAGGGCCGCTGGGTGGCGATGACCAGGTGCATCCCGGCGGCGCGGCCCATCTGGGCCACCCGGCAGATGGACTCCTCCACCTCCTTGGCGGCCACCAGCATCAAATCCGCCAGCTCGTCGATGACCACCACCACGCTGGGCAGGGGCTCCAGATCCTCCTTCGTCCTTGCCAGCTGGTTGAACTCCTCCAGCTTTTTCACCCCGTGCTCGGAGAAGGTCTTGTAGCGCTTCATCATCTCGAACACCGCCCACTGGAGGGCCCCGGCGGCCTTCTTCGGGTCCGTCACCACGGGGATCAGCAGGTGGGGGATGCCGTTATAGGGGGCCAGCTCCACCATCTTGGGGTCCACCATGATGAAGCGCACGTCCTCCGGCGTGGACTTATAGAGGAGGCTGATGATCAGGGAGTTGGTGCACACGGACTTGCCGGAGCCCGTGGTGCCCGCGATGAGCACATGGGGCAGGGTGCCGATGTCCCCGACGACGTTCCGCCCGCCGATGTCCCGGCCCAGGGCGAAGGCCACCTGGGACTTGTGCCCCGCGAAGTCCCGGGACTCGATGACGTCCCGGATGAGGACCGGGGTCACCTGCTTATTGGGCACCTCGATGCCCACCACGGAGATTTTGTCGGGAATGGGGGCGATGCGCACCCCCGTGGCCCCCAGGGCCAGGGCGATGTCGTCCGCCAGGTTGGTGATCTTGGAGAGCTTCACCCCCTGCTCCAGGATGAACTCGTAGCGGGTGACGGAGGGGCCGTGGATCACGTCGCCGGGGGCGGCGTCCACGCCGAAGCTGGTCAGGGTCTCCGCCAGGCGGCGGGAGTTGTTCCGCAGCTCCGCCCCGGCCTCCACGTGGTTCTCTCCTGCGCTCATTTTCAGCAGGTCCACCGGGGGATACTGGTAGGACCCATCCTCGGCGGCCAGCTTTTCCTCGATCTCCGCGGCCACGGCGGCGGTCTGGGCCGCCACCTCCCTGGCCGTCTCCGCCTTGCCGCTGCGGGTGAAGGTCTCCGCCGTGGGGAGGGGGGCCTTCTCCGGCGGGGCGGGCTCCGGCTCCGGGGCGGCGGGGGGAACGGGCTCCGGCCGTGCCGCCGGCCCCGCCGCAGGGGACAGGGGTTCCGGGGCGGCGGAGACGGAGGGCCCCGGCTCGGGCACCGGAGAGGGCGGCGGCACGGGAATGGCCGCCCGGGGCCGCTCCGGTTCCGGCTCCGGCTGGGGGGCGGGGGCCGCCGGGGCCTGAAGAACCTGGTCCGGCGTGGGCTGGGCGTCGGCCTTGTGGCGGAAAAAGCCGGTGAATTTCCCGGATTTTTCGGGCTTTGCGGGGCGCTCCTCGCCGTCCAGGGGGATGTCGATCTGAGGCTTGGGGCCGGAGGAGGCCCGCCGCTTGGGCGGGTCCACGGGGGTTACCCGGATGGCGGGCTCGGGCTGCTCCTCATACTGGGGCCGTGTCCGCTGCCAGCCGGCGAAGGCGGCCAGGGTCGTCCGCAGGGACACAAAGAGGAGGGCCACAAACAGCACCGTGAACAAAATCACCGACGCCAGGGGGGAGAACACGGCGGCGGACCCGTTGGCCAGCACGCCGGAGACGGCTCCGCCGGACTCCAGCGCCGTGCCGTCGGCCCAGATGGCGTTGAGCATCTTAAAAAAGGAGGGCTCGTAGACCTTCTTGCACAGGACCAGGTGGGTCAGTGTCCCGAACAGGGGGGGCAGCAGCAGGGCGCAGGTGGTCCGCAGCTGGACGGGGCGGCCCCGGTGGAAGACCAAGATCAGCCCCGCCAGCACCAGGGAGGGCCCCGCCAGCCAGTAGCCGTAACCGAACAGGCCCTTCAGGAGCTTTGCGAAAAAGTCCAGAAACAGGGCGTTGACGCCGAAATAGCCCACGAAGACGCACAGAGCCAGCACCAGGAGCACGCCTCCCGTGACCTCCCGGCGGATGGGCTGCTTCTGGGGGGGCTTTTTGGTGGATCTGCCGCCGGACTTTTTGGCGGCGGGTTTCTTCTGTGTTGTGGAAGCCAAGGTATGTACCTCCCCTTCGGGTTACTTTTGAATGAAGATCAGGACCAGGGTGACGAGGCCCGCCAGCCAGCAGTAGTAGGCGAAGAAGCCGAACTTCCCCTTGTCCGCCACCAGCTTGATCAGCCGGATGCAGAGATAGCCCACCAGGGCGGAGACCGCCACGCCCACCAGATAAATGGGCACCTCTTCCCAGAGGACCTGGGCCTCCAGCGCGTCCTTGAGGCTCAGGATATTGGCCCCCAGGATGGCGGGGATGGACATGAGGAAGGAGTAACGCACGGCGAACTTCCGGTCGAAGCCTACAAACACGGCGGCGGTGATGGTGGTGCCGGAGCGGGAAATGCCGGGACAGGTGGCCAGGGCCTGCCCCACGCCCACCAGCAGGGCGTCCAGCATGGTGGCGGTCCGCTCCGTCTTCCGTCCCCGGCGGACGCGGTCGCTGGCAAAGAGGAGGCAGCCGGTGACCAGCAGGGCGAAGGCCACGAAATACATGTTGTCCCCCAGGGCCTCGACGGCGTCCTTCACCGGCAGCACGGCGAAGAGGGGCAGAGTCCCCACAATGATCAGCAGGATCATCCGCCGGGCGGGAGGCGCGGGGGAGGGCGTGGAGCCATGGACCAGGTCGCCGATGCCATAGAAGAATTCGAGAATCATCTCCCCAATATCCTCCCGGTAGGCGATGAAGACGGCGAACAGCGTGCCCAGGTGGAGCAGCACATCAAAAAAGGGCGGGACGGCCGACGCGTCCGCGACGTTCAGAAGGTGCTCTGCGATGGCCAGATGGCCGGAACTGGACACCGGCAGAAACTCGGTTACCCCCTGGACGACGCCCAGAAGGATGGAGGAAAGCAGGGTCAAGGAATTCACGCTCCTAACTTGGGGGATTTTCCCGCCCATTCTCACGGCGGCGGGGAAAGAGGCGGGAGGGGGAAAAGCGGGCCGCACCGGGGCGGGGGAGGAGAAAAGCCGCCCCCCTCAAGGACAAGAAGCGGCGGTATATGCCGCCGGCCGGCCGCGGTTCGCTTTCAGCCGCGCCGACTATAAAACACAGTATACCACGGACGGGCTGTAAATTCCAGTCATATTTCCAAAAGTCCTCCAATTGCCGGGGCCGGAGGTTTGGCAAAAACGGCCGCCGCCCGGGAGGGGAAACCGCCTGTTATGCGGGAAAAAGCGGGACGAAGGAGCGCTCCTTCGTCCCGCCGTACCGCTTTATTTTTTTGCCAGGGGCAGTGCCCGGTAGATGTCCAGGATGCGGCCGAAGAGGGGATTTTCCGGCTTCAGGCCGGAGTAAGCCTCCAGGGCGGCGGCGGGGCCGTCGGCCCGGATTTTGGCCAGCAGCTCCACGCTCTGGGGATCCTCCGGGCAGTCGAACCGCAGGGCGGCGGCGGCGCCGAAGAGCAGATGGTCCACCGGCAGGCCATAGGAGGCGGTGGTGGTCAGGGGCTTGATGAGACGGTCCCCGGCCTCCAGCTTCCGGATGGGCTCCCGGCCCACCCGCAGAACCTCGTCCTCCAGGAAGGGGTTTTGATAGCGGGCAAAAATCTTTTCCACATAGGCGTGGTGCGCGTCCGGGTCGAAGCCAAACTCACGGATGAGCCCCTCGCCGCTTTCCGAGATGGCGGCGTGGACGATCTCCCCGATGACCGGGTCCGCAATGCTGTCCTTGATGGTGGCGTAGCCTTTCAGATAGCCCAAGTATGCGCAGATGGCGTGGCCGCTGTTCAGGGTGAAGAGCTTCCGCTCCAGATAGGCCATCAGGTTGTCGGCAAAGGTCAGGCCCGGGATGTCCGGCAGTTCACCCTTCCAGGCGGATTTCTCCACGTCCCACTCGCAGTAGCGCTCCACCGCCGCGTCCAGGATATTCTCAAAATTGGGCTTGGGGCAGATCCGGTCCACGGCGCAGTCGGCGAAGCCGATGTTGGCCTCCAGGAAGGCGGTCTCCTCAGCGTTCAGGTGCTTCACCACCTCGTTTTTCAGGCGGGTGGTGGTCCGCAGTCCGTTCTCGCAGCAGACCACGTTCATGGGCGCGGTGTTCCCGGCCTGGATGCGGGCCTGGACGCCCCCGGCGATGGACTTGGCGATGATGGGCAGAACGTTGGGCCCCACGGCAGTGGTGATGAGGTCGCACTGCGCCACCTTCTCCGCAAACGCCGGAGCGTTGGAAAGCACGCCGTCCACGTTGCTGATGGCGATTTCCCCGGGCTCCTTGTCCAGGATGTGAACCGTGTAGGCGTGATCCCGGTTCAGCGCCTCGATGATGGGCTCCACCACGTCGGCGAAGGTGACGTGCCAGCCCGCCTGGGAGAGCAGGGCGCCGATAAAGCCCCGGCCAATGTTGCCCGCGCCGATTTGAATTGCCTGTTTCATATAACTCCTCCTTTAAAAGTAACCGTTCTGGTGTCGTAATCGTTTTCGCCACAACTCGAAAGAAGGCCGCCTCGCCCTTGAGACGGGGCGGCCCCTTAACTGGAGAGTCTTCGTTGCCGTCGCTCCGGCTTGGAATATCACCAGACTGTCAGAGCGAGATAAAGTTCTCTTTGGCAACTTTTTCTTACAAGAAAAAGTTACTTGCCGAGCTTCGCCTCCAGGGCGGCTTTCTGCTCCTCGTAGCCGGGCTTGCCCAGCAGGGCGAACATGTTCTTCTTATAGGCCTCCACGCCGGGCTGGTCGAAGGGGTTGACCTCCAGCAGGTAGCCGGACAGGCCGCAGGCGTACTCGAAGAAGTAGATCAGCTGGCCCAGGGAGTCGGCGCTCTTGCCGTCGGTTTCCACGATGACGTTGGGCACGCCGCCCTCGGTGTGGGCCAGCAGGGTGCCCTCCATGGCCTTGTCCCGGATGTAGTCCATGGACTCCCCGGCCAGGAAGTTCAGCCCGTCGCCGTTGACCTCGTCCCGGGGCACCAGCAGCTGGTGCTCGGAGGCCCCCAGGCGGACCACGGTCTCAAACATGATACGCCGCCCGGCCTGGATATACTGGCCCATGGAGTGGAGGTCCGCGGTGAACTCCACGCTGGCGGGGAAGAGGCCCTTGCCGTCCTTGCCCTCGCTCTCGCCGTAGAGCTGCTTCCACCACTCCAGCATGAAGCGGAAGGCCGGGTCGTAGCAGGCCAGGACCTCGATGCTCCAGCCCTTGCGGTACAGCGCGTCCCGGAGGGCGGCGTAGGTCCAGGCGGGATTCTCATAGGAGCCGGTCTCGCAGACCTTCATCATCTTGGCCGCGCCGCCCATGAGTTCCTCAATGTCGACCCCCGCCACGGCGATGGGCAGCAGGCCCACGGCGGTGAGGACGGAGTACCGCCCGCCCACGCCGTCGGGTACCACGAAGCTCTCCCAGCCCTCCTCGTTGGCCAGGGACTTCAGGGCCCCCCGGGCCTTGTCGGTGGTGGCGTAGATGCGGCCCTTGGCCCCGGCCTTGCCGTATTTCTTCTCCAGGGCGTCCCGGAAGAAGCGGAAGGCCACGGCGGGCTCCGTGGTGGTGCCGGACTTGGAGATCACGTTGACGGAGAAGTCCTCGTCCCCGATGAGGTCGAAGACCTCCTGCATGGCGTCGGCGGAGAGGCCGTTGCCCACGAAGTAGATATTCGGGGTCTTCTTGTTTTTCTTCTGGTTATAGTTGGGGGAGCAGAGATATTCCACCACGCCCCGGGCTCCCAGATAGCTTCCGCCGATGCCGATGACCACCAGGGCCTTGGAGTCGTCCTGAATCCTCCTGGCGGCGGCCTGGATGCGGGCGAACTCCTCCTTGTCGTAGTCCACAGGGAGGCGGACCCAGTCGGTGAACTCGTGGCCAAGGCCCGTGTGCTTCTGGAGCTTCTCCTGGGCCTCCGCCAGGCGGGGGGCGGCGGCGTCCCGGTAGTCGGCGGGGATAAAGTTTTCGATCTGGAAGGATTTGACGTTCAGCATGATGCAGCTTCCTTTCCGTGTGGTGTCGGTATTTTTGTGGTTTCCCGCTAAAAGCGATGCTGAAACCAGTATAGCATTTCGGCAGGTTGACGGCAAGATGCAGCGGGGAAAAAGTTGGTAAAATTTTGCGCCCCTACCGTTGGATAAGAAGCGCGCCCATCCCCAGGACCTGGCGGTGAAATTGGAGGAGGGCGGCTTTTCCCGCCTCCGTGCGGCCCAGCGGGAGCTTGAGCTCCGCGCCGCGCTTCAGCGGCTCCACGGTGCAGACGGGAGCGCCGAGAGACTTCCCCCCGGTTCCGGCCCACAGGTCGATGCCCCCACCGTCCATGGAGGCGGTTCCGCGCAGATATCCGTAGTCAAGGGGGCAGGTGATATGGGGATATCCGGGATGCGGGGCCCCTCTGGGCCGGTGGGTGATGATTTCCGGCTCCGGTACCAGCTCGTCCAAGGCATCCCGGAATCCCCTGTCAAAGTTGTCCAAAAAAGCCACCCGTTTCTAAGGCAGGTTGACAATTGGAATCTGGTTCCGTATAATGCAGTAAGGCCGAAAGGCCGCGCAAATCGCAGAGGTGAAAGGAGATCATGGGGAAGCCCCCATCAAAGCGCCATGAGCCGGTTTCGGCCGGATAACGAGGTGAGGGGAGTATCGAGGGATTCGGCGGATGCCCCTCCGTGCCCGGGCAGGCGCGATACACGGCTTTAAATATGCGGGCAACCGCAAAACAGAGGAGCCGTGACCGCCCTGGGAAGACAAATGACTGCGCATTTGTCCTCTTAATTTTCCAAATTAGGAGGAACTTGATCCCATGTGTGGAATTGTAGGCTTTGTGGGCCGTGAGCAGGCCGCGCCTGTTTTGCTGGAGGGACTCCGGCAGATGGAGTACCGGGGCTATGACTCCGCCGGCGTCGCCGTTCGGTCGGAGACCCGGGGGCTCCAGGTGCGCAAGTCCAAGGGCCGGCTCCAGGTTCTGGCGGACCTGACCCACGGCGGCGCGGACCTGGAGGGCGTGCTTGGCATCGGGCACACCCGCTGGGCCACCCACGGCGAACCCAACGATGTAAACGCCCACCCCCATGTCAGCGGGGACGGCAGGATCGCCCTGGTACATAACGGCATCATCGAAAACTACCTGGAGCTCAAGGAGCTCCTCACCCGGCGGGGAGTGGTCTTTACCTCCGAGACGGACACCGAGGTGGTGGCCCACCTCCTGGAATTCCATTACCAGGAGTGCGGCAACATGCTGGAGGCCGTGGGCCGGTGCCTGCGGCGGATCGAGGGGTCCTATGCCTTCGGCATCATCTGCTCCGACTACCCTAACGCCCTCATTGCCGCCCGGAAGGACAGCCCGCTGATCATCGGCTTCGGGGAGGGGGAGAACTTCATCGCCTCCGACGCCACGGCCATCATCCGGCATACCCGGGACGTGGCCTATATGAACGACGGGGAGATTGCCGTGCTGACGGCCCAGAGCGTGGACGTCTTCGACGACGAGCTGAACCCCCTGGAGAAGGAGCACAGCCACATCGGCTGGGACGCGGCCTCCGCGGAAAAGGGAGGCTATCCCCATTTTATGTTCAAGGAGATCCTGGAACAGCCGGAGGCCCTGCGGAAAACCATCTCCCCCCGCATCCGGGAGGGCCGGGTGGTGCTGGACGATATCCGCCTGACGGCGGAGTACGCCCGGAGCGTCTCCCGTATTTACATGATCGCCTGCGGCTCCGCCTATCACGCGGGAGTGGTGGGAAAGTACACCTGGGAGCGCCTGCTCCGCCGCCCGGTGGAGGTGGTGCTGGCCTCGGAGTTCCGCTACAGCGAGCCGCTGGTGGATGAGCATACCCTGGTGATTGCGGTGAGCCAGTCCGGGGAAACCCTGGACACCATGGCCGCCCTCCGGGAGGCGAAGCGCCTGGGAGGCCGGACGCTGGCCGTCTGCAACGTGGTGGGCAGCTCCATCGCCCGGGAGGCGGACGATGTGCTCTACACCTGGGCCGGGCCGGAGATTGCCGTGGCCACCAGCAAGGGCTACTCGACCCAGCTGGCGGCCCTGGACCTGGTGGGACTGTATCTGGCGGACCTGCTGGGAACGGTGGAAAAGAGGGAATACGACGAAATCCTGGCGGAGCTCCAGGCCCTGCCGGAGAAAATGAGCCGCTATCTGGAGAACTTTGAGGACACAAAGTATTTTGCCTCCCGGTACTTCAACCACGACTCCATTTTCTTTATCGGCCGGAATCTGGATTACGCCATGGGCCTGGAGGGGTCCCTGAAGCTGAAGGAAATCAGCTACATCCACTCGGAGGCCTACGCCTCCGGGGAGCTGAAGCACGGAACCATCTCCCTGATCGAGCCGGGAACGCTGGTGGTGGCCCTGGGGACCTACGCGGCCCTCTTCGACAAGGCCATGAGCAATGTGGTGGAGGTGAAGTCCCGGGGGGCCACGGTGCTGGCCGTTACAACGGAGCGCTTCCGGGAGCGGATGGAGAAGACCGCCGACGGGGTGGTGGCCGTGCCGGAAACCCATCCCCTTCTTCAGCCCTCCCTGAGCATTGTGCCCCTCCAGCTCTTTGCCTATTACGTGGCGCTGCAGCGGGGCTGCGACATCGACAAGCCCAGAAACCTGGCGAAGTCGGTGACGGTGGAATAGCGGCCCATAAACCGCGTTCCGTTTCCCCCGGTCCTGCCCGGCGTCCGCCGCGCTCCGGTTCCCCCGCCCCGGGCCCCGCTTTGCGGGAGCCGGGGCGGGGGTTTTTCAGGGCCTGCTCCCGTAAGGGAACTGTGGGGAGGTTCGGGCAGATGTTTGCCGGATGCAAGGCGAAAATCCGCAGGCATGCCGGCGCGCGTCAAACATTTTCAGCGCGGCGGAGGGCAGAATGAAAAGACGGGGATTTGGGCTTACGGGAACAGGCCCCGGGATCAGGCTACGCCGAAGTGCCGGAAGAGGATGTCCTCCGCCTCGGAGTTCCAGAGGCCGCTGTGGGCGTCGCAGCAGTCCGCCAGACGGGCGAAGAGCGGGTCTGTTTTTCCCTTCTCCCGGAAGTCCGCGATGGCGGTGAGAGGCATGTCGAACTGGGTATAGGTGAGTTTTTTCCCGCCGGGGAGGCTGGGGAGGTTCTTTGTGGTTTCCACGATGGAGTCCATGCCGCCCACATGGGTGACCATGACGGCGGGGCGGATTTTCCCCTCCGCCGCCAGGCGGATGGCCTCCTTGAGGTCGCCGGTGCTTCCTCCGGTGGTGCCGATGATGTGGGTGGAGGAATAGTGGCAGTTATAGAGGTTGATGGTGGCGGAGAACCCCTTGTCCATGGGCCCGGAGAAGAAGTTCATGCACCCGTCGAAGCCCAGCAGCCGGTCCCCCAGCTCCGCCAGGGAGCGGATGGAGTTATAGACGAATACGTCGTCATACCCCTTCCCGCCGGTGAGCTCCATCAGCCGGGTGAACTCATCGGGGCACTCGCTGGGGTTGATGTACGTCAGGCGGATGCCGTGGGCGGCGGCCCTGGACTCGGGGATCAGCTGCCGGGCCCGGGCGATCCGCTCGCCGGAGAGGTCCGTTACCACGATCATGCCGGGCTTCTTCTCCAGGGTCAGGGCGTATTCAATGGCGCCCAGGCCCATGGGGCCGCAGCCTCCCATAATGAGGAGGCTGCCCCCCTCCTTGACGCCCATGGTATGCTCGTGGCTGTGCCGGTCCGTGTGATAGATGTCGTGATACCCGCCCACGACGCAGCTCATGGGTTCCCCCAGGCTGGCTTCGAAATAGCTTTCGCCGTCGTAGTGAAGGAGATACCCCAGCTCCATGACCTCGGGAGGGACCACGCAGTAGGTGCAGGCCCCGCCGAAGTATTCATAGGAGTAGCCGGGAGAGGCCAGGCTTCCCTTATAGTTCAGGGCGGGCTGCTGGGCGAATTTCTCCCCGGGAGCGAATTCGCCCAGCCATTTTTTCCCGACCTTCACGATGTCGCCGGCAAACTCGTGGCCGATGATAACGGGGTGTGTGTCCACATTGGAAGGACAGCGCTTGTGGGCCTTGCCCTGGACCAGCAGCTTGTACGTGGACATGCAGATGCTGTCGCTCATGACCCGGACCAGAATCTCGTCGTCCCGGATGGGGGGCAGGTCGAACTCCTCCAGGCGGATGTCGTAAGCGCCGTAGAGACGCACGCCCTTAGACCGCATCGCTTACTCCAGGCCGTTGAGCAGCTTGTAGAGCTGGTCCACGCCGGCGTTGTCCACCAGCTTGTCGGTGTCCTCCTCGGTTTCGGCCACCTGGACGATGCGGTCCAGAATGTCCATATGCTCCTCGCCGGTGGAGGCGATGCCCACCACCAGGCGGACGAGCTCCTCGTCCTCGCCCCAGACGATGCCCTCGGGATAGGTCATCACGACGAGGCCGGTCTTCTTGATAAAGCTGCGGGACTCGTTTGTGCCGTGGGGAATGGCCACATGGCTGCCGATGGCCACGGGGAAGCTGGCATCGCGGTCCAGCATGCCCTGAATATAGCCCTCCTCGGCGTAGCCGCTTTCCACCATCCGCTTGCCCACGGCCTTAATGGCCTCCTCGGGGCTGACGGGCTTGCAGTTCAGCACGATGTTTTTCTTCTCCAGCAGGATGGGCCGTTCTCCGGCGGGCTTCGCCTCCGCGGCGGCGGGGGCGGCGGCAGGGGCGGCGGCAGGGGCGGCTCCGCCCTTCCGGGCCTCCAGCAGCTCCTTTACCAGCACGTCGTACTCCGGCGCGCCCATGAAGTTCTTGATGGGGATGATCCGGGCCTGGGGGGCGCGCTGGGCGGCCCGGCCGGACAGCTCGTGGTGGGTGACGACGATCTGGCAGTCGCCGGGAATCTCGCCCACGGGGTAGTGGATGACCTCAATGTCCGTGATGCCCGCGTCCTTGAGCTTGTTGCGGACCATGGTGGCCCCCATGGCGGAGGAGCCCATGCCCGCGTCGCAGGCGAAGACGATCTTCTTGACGTCCTTGGCGGAGACGGAAGCGCCGGTGGAGGAGGCGGGAACCGCCTGGCCCTTGGAGGCGGCCTTGCTGGCGGCCACCTGCGCCTGGGCCTCTTCCAGGCTGGCGTCCTTGCCGAAGAACTTCAGCAGGAAGACGGAGATCAGGAAGCTGACCACGGCGGCGATGCCGATGCCCGCGATGTTGGCGAAGTACCCCCCCTTGGGCGTCATGAGCATCTCGGCGATGATAGAGCCGGGAGAGGCCGCCGCCACCAGGCCGCCCTTCAGAACGGACAGGGTGAAGATGCCCACGATGTTGCCGACCATGGGGCCCAGGATGACGATGGGGTTCATGAGGACGTAGGGGAAGTAGATCTCGTGGATGCCGCCCACGAACTGGATGACGGCGGCGGCGCCGGCGGAGGAGCGGGTCTCGCCCTTACCGGCTACGCAGTAGGCCAGCAGGAGGCCAAGGCCCGGTCCGGGGTTGGACTCGATCATGAAGAGGATGGACTTGCCCGCTTCCATGGCCTCCTGGGTGCCGATGGGGGTGAAGACGCCGTGGTTGATGGCGTTGTTCAGGAAGAGCACCTTGGCGGGCTCCACCAGGATTGCGGTGAGGGGCAGCAGCCCGTTGTTCACCAGCAGACCCACGCCCGCGCCTAGGATATCCGTGATGGTCACGCAGGCGGGGCCGATGACGAAGATGGACAGCACCGCCAGGATGCCGCCGATGATGCCCACGGAGAAGTTGTTGACCACCATCTCGAAGCCGGCGGGGATGTGGCCCTCCATGGCCTTGTCAAACTTCTTGATGCACCAGCCGCCTAAGGGCCCGCAGATCATGGCCCCGATGAACATGGTGCTGGAGGTGGAGGCGATGGCGCCCAGGGTGGCCAGCGCGCCGGTGACGGCGCCCTTCTGCCCGCCCACGGCCCGGCCGCCGGTATAGCCGATCAGAATGGGAAGCAGGTACTGGAGCATGGGACCCACCATGGTGTTGATGGTGGCGGCGGGACCCCATTTGCCCAGCCAGCCGTCCGGGATGAACAGGGCGGCGATCAGGCCCCAGGCGATGAAGGCTCCAATGTTGGGCATGACCATGCCGCTGAGGAACCGTCCAAATTTTTGAACGCGCTCTTTCATAGAATAACGTCCTTTCTCTTGATTAGGTTGAAGGTCGGGAAGTAAGCATACCACTTCCCGGCTGGGGAAAAACGCGGAAATGCGGGGCTCAGAACGCCGGCAGGAGCTTGCGGATCTCCTCTCCGGTGGCAAGGCCGTCGGAAAAGACGGTGGCGGACCCGGCGGCGGCCCCCATGCGGTGGGCGGCGGCGTAGTCCCGGGTTTCCAGCCACCCGGCCAGGAACCCGGCCACCATGGAATCCCCCGCGCCCACGTTGTGGCGCACCGTTCCCGGGGGCACCCCCAGGCGGCGGCATACGCCGGTTTCATCCAGCAGCAGCGACCCATCCCCGGCCATGGAGACGAGAACGTTCCGGGCTCCCTGCTCCTGAAGGCTTTGGGCGCAGGACAGGATTTCCGCTTCCGTGAGGGAACCCCTTCCAAAGAGCTCCCCCAGCTCGGCGCTGTTGGGCTTGATCAGGAAGGGCCGGTAGGGAAGGACCCCCCGCAGCACGTCCCTGGCGGCGTCCACCACCGTCAGAACGCCCCGCCCTTCCACCCGGGCCAGGATCTGCCGGTATACGTCCCCGGGCAGCCCCGCCGGCAGGGACCCGGCCAGGACCAGCACGTCGCCCCCGGCCAGGCGGTCCAGCTTTTGAAAGAAGGATTCCAGCGCCGGAGGGGGGATGGCGGGCCCGCCGCTGTTGATCTCCGTCTCGTCGCCCCCTCCGCCGGAGCGGATTTTCACGTTGACGCGGGTGAGCCCCTTTTCCAGCCGGACAAAGTCCGTCCGGATGCCCTTGGCGTTCAGGCCGTCCTCCAGCGCCCTGCCGGTGAACCCGGCCAGGAAGCCCAGGGCCACGGTTTCCACCCCCAAATTGTGCAGGACGGTGGAGACGTTGACGCCCTTCCCGCCAAAGTGCATGTGCTCGTTTTGGGTGCGGTTCAGGCTTCCGGTGTGGAAGCCGTCCACAAGGACCTCGTAGTCCAGCGCGGGATTCAGCGTTACGGTATAGACCACGGCTTACACCTCCCTGATTTCCGTAAAGTCCCGGTACCGCGGGTCCGGCAGGCGGTCCGTGATGATGCAGGCGGCCTCGATGGGAAATATCACGGCCGCGGTTACCTGGCCGAATTTACTGGAGTCCGCCAGGACATAGACCGACTGCGCCCGGTCCGCGGCCAGGGCCTTTACCGCCGCCTCCTCCGGGTCCGGCGTGGTGAAGCCCTGGGCGACGGTGATGCCGTTGGCCCCCAGAAAGGCCTTGGTAAAGTTATAGCGGCGCAGCGCCTCCAGCGTTTCCGACCCGATCAGGGCCATGGTCCCCGCCTTCAGGGCGCCCCCCAGCACGTGGGTCCGGAGGTTCCGCTCCATAAGGCGGCAGGCACATTCGATGCTGTTGGTCAAAAACAGGGCCCCGGAGGTCCGCAGGTGCTCCGCCATGCGGAGAACCGTGGTGCCCGCGTCCAGAAAGACCACGTCCTCGTCCCCGATGAGCCCGGCGGCGTATTGGGCAGCCCGGTCCTTTTCCTCCGTGTGGAGCTGCCGCTTGGTTTCCATGTCCAGCTCCTCGCCGTGGAACTCGCCGTTCATCAGCACCGCCCCGCCGTGAACCTTGCTCAGTTTGCCCCGCTTGGCCAGCGCGTTCAGATCCCGGCGGATGGTGGCCTCGGAGGCGCCCGTCGCCTGGCACAAATCCGTTACCGTGACGGCCCGCCGCCAGGCCAGCTCCTTGAGAATCCGTTCCGCGCGTTGTTCAGCCAGCATAATTCACCCCCTCTTTGTGACGGAAAATGGTTGGTTTGCGGTTTGCTCCTTTATAATACCTCCAATATCAATCAAAGTCAACAGCAATCAATCATTTCCGGTCAACAAAAAGTGAGGGCTTATTTTGTATGAAATGCCAAAAATCCGGCGGGCCTTTGTTCAAAAGCGATCAAAGCCCGGAGGGGTTTGCCGGCGTTTCACAGGACAGCACCCCCGCCGGAAAGGCGGGGGTGCTGCCTCAGAGCGTTTTGAGAAAGGCTTCGATCCGGTCCAGACCCTCTTTCAGGTCCCCGTCGGAATAGCAGTAGCTCAGGCGCATATAGCCCTCCGTGCCGAAGTACACGCCGGGGATAACGCCCACCAGGCCCTCCCGCAGCATCTTCTCGCAGAAGCGGAGGGAGTCCATGCCGAAGGGCTTGATGTTGATGAACATGTAAAACGCACCCTCGGGCTCCTGGACCTCCAGGCCCATATCCGTCAGACGGCGGTAGACATAGTCCCGGCGCCGACGGAAAAGCTCCACCATGGGGGCGGTGTCGCTCTCCAGCGCGGCGGCGCAGGCCGGCTGGACGAAGGCGGGGGCGGAAACCACGGAGTACTGGTGGAAAATCTGCATGCGGTCCCGGACGGGGGCGTCCGCCAGGCAGTAGCCCAGCCGCCAGCCGGTCATGGCATAGGGCTTGGAGAAGCTCTGGATGACGATGATCCGATCCCGCATGTCCTGGTACTCGGAGAAGCTGTGATAGCCGTCGGTATAGACCAGGGTCCGGTACACGTCGTCGCAGAGGACGAAGATGGGCTTGTCCTTCAGGATATCGTGGACGGCGTCCAGGGTTTCCCGGGTGTAGATGCAGCCGGTGGGATTGTTGGGGGAGGTGAGGACTATGGCCTTGGTCCTCGGCGAGACGGCGGCCCTCAGGGCGCCGGGACCGATCTGAAAGCGGTGGTCCTCGGTGGGCAGGGGGACCGGCACGCCCCGGCAGAGCCGGGTGATGGATTCGTAGAGGCTGAAGGCCGGGGTGGGGATGATGACCTCGTCCCCCGGGTTCAGCACGGTGGACAGGGCGATAAAGAGGCTCTCCGTGGCTCCGATGGTGAGGATGATCTCATCGGGGGAGTAGTGAAGGCCGTGGGCCCGGGCTTCAAATTTGGAGATGGCCTCCAGCATATAGGGATAGCCGTTCCCCGGGGGATAATGGGTGTCGTTGGCGTCCAGGGCGGCCTTGGCCGCCTCCTTGATTGCTTCCGGGGTGTTCTGATCCGGCTCGCCGATGGTCAGGGCGCAGGCGCCCGGGGTGTCCCGCACCAGGAAGGTAAAACGGCGGATGCCGGAGAGTTCCACGCCCAGCACGGCGCGGTTGAAAGTCAGGTCCATGGGTCTCACGCTCCTTCTTGAATTACGCAAACAGTATATGCGCATCCGGGAGGCTTGTCAACCGCTTGGACCTTCTTCCGCCCGCCGGGGGAGGGGATTCCCCGTGGGCGCATTCTCTCCGGAGAGCTGCAAAAAAGACGCCGTGTTTGCGGCGTCCTGTCTGCGGTTACCGGTCGCTGGGGAGCCAGCAGTCCTGAAAGATCAGGTCGTCCACGTCTCCGGCGGTGCAGTTCCGTAAGCTCACGGGCAGGTCCTCCTTCTGTTTTTCAGACTATTGAACAGTCTATGCGCCGAAGGAGAAAAAGTTGCCTGCAAAAAGAAAGGGAATCCCCGGCCCCTGCGGGCGGGAAAAAGCGGAGGGGAAGAACGGAATTCTTCCCCTCCGCTTCTGCAAATTTCCCGGGAAGCCCAAATCAGGCCCTTGACGGAGAGCCTTGCGGGAGTCTCAGCCGTACAGCCGCTTTACGGCGGCCTTGGCCTCAAAGAGGATTTTCTCCCGGTCCAGGGTCAGGAACTCCCCGTTTTCATAGAGGATTCTCCCGTCCACCATGGTCATGACCACGTCGCTGCCCTGGGCGGAGTAAACCGTCAGGGCCAGGGGGTCCAGATTGGGGTACAGGTGGGGCGCCGTGGTGTCCAGGGCGATGATGTCCGCCTTTTTCCCGACCTCCAGGGCGCCGGTGTCCTCCCGCCCCTGGAGCTTGGCGCCGTTCCGGGTGGCCATGGCCAGGAGCTCCGCGGGCTTGAGGATGGTGGGGTCCCGGTGGAAGCCGTTGTGGAGGACGGCGGCCAGGTGCAGCTCCTCCATCATGTTCAGGTTGTTGTTGCTGGCCGCTCCGTCGGTTCCAAGGGTGACGTTCAGCCCCAAGTCCAGCATCCTCTGGATGGGGGCGAAGCCGCTGCCCAGCTTCATGTTGCTGGTGGGGTTGTGGATGGGGCTGACGCCCTTTTCCAGCATCAGGGCCATGTCCTCCTCCGTCACGAAGACGCAGTGGGCGGCGGCGGTGGGAGAGTCGAAGGTGCCCAGGTCATAGAACCACCTTGCCGGGGTTTTCCCATACTTGGCCACGCACTCGTCGTGCTCCTTTTTCGTCTCGGAGAGGTGAATGTGCATCCGCCCGCCCAGGGCGCGGCAGTCGGCGCTGTAGGGCCTTACGATATGCTCAAAGCAGGTGTACTCGGCGTGAACGGCGAAGTCGATGCGGACCCGCCCCTCCGCGGCGCCGTGATAGTCCTTGAAGAGCCGGATGGACTCCTGAGCCCGGAAGTTGTCCTCATAGCGCTCGTCCTTGTCGAAGCACTGGACGGGGCGGCTGAGGTTGGCCTTGATTCCGCAGGCGGCGGCGTTCTCCGCGGCGGTGGCGGGCTCAAAGTACATGTCGGAATAGCTGGTGGTGCCGGTGGAGATCATCTCAAGCAGGGCCAGGTTGTTTCCCGCCCGGATGTCCTCGGCGGTGAGCCGGTCCTCAATGGGCATCATTTTCCCAAACAGCCACTCCTGAAGGGGCAGGTCGCTGCCCACGCCCCGGAGCAGCACCATGGGGCTGTGTCCGTGGCAGTTGATGAGGCCGGGGAGCAGCAGGCGGCCCGTCATGTCCTTTTCCCGGTCATAGGCGGCCCGGGGCCGCTCCGCCCCGATGTAGTCGATGGTATCTCCGTCAATGCCCAGATAGGCGTTTTCCAGGCAGCGGAAGCCCGCCTCCCCGGCGGCCAGAATGTCGCAGTGTTTCAGCAGCAGTTTCATAACAGTTTCCTCCTTAGAACCTGTATTCATCGGTTGTGAGTACAGGTTCTTGGTTCAGTGTGGCCCGCCGGTCCGTGTCCAGGGCTTCATGGATGGCGGCTATGATGGTTTTCACGTATTCGCTGAAGCTGCCGGCAATCATCCGGGCGGTTTCGTCCACCTCGGAGTCGCTGAGGGGCCGGTCCAGCACCCCCGCCGCCATGTTGGTCATGACGGACAGGGCCAGCAGGGGAAGCCGGCAGTGGGCGGCGGTGAGGGCCTCGGTGACGGTGGACATGCCCACGGCGTCGGCCCCCAGGATCCGGGCGGCCCGGATTTCCGCCGGAGTTTCGAACTGGGGGCCGGGGAAGAACATGTACACGCCCTCGTGGACCCGGAGGGGGCCTCCCTCGGCGCAGTCCAGGGCCAGCCGCCGCAGCTCCGGCGTGTACATCCGGGACACGTCGAAGAACCGGGGGCCGAACTCCTCCGCGTTGGGGCCCCGGAGCGGGCTGTCCCCGTTGAGCTTGATGTGGTCCGCAATCACCATCACATCTCCGGGGCGGTAGGCGGTGTTCACGGCCCCGGCGGCGTTGGTGAGAAGGACGGCCCTGACCCCCAGCAGCTTCAGGACCCGGACGGGGATGACCAGCTGCTGAAAATCGTACCCCTCGTAGGAGTGAAAGCGGCCGGACATACAGACCACCCGCACTCCGCGGACCGTGCCGAAAATCAGCGTTCCGGCATGGGAAGACACGGTGGTGCGCAGAAAATTGGGGATGTCGGCGTAGTCCACCGTTACAGGGTCCTCAATGGCCTGGGCGAAGGGACCCAGGCAGGAGCCCAGGACGATGGCGATCTCCGGCGCGCCGTCAAACCTGGTTTTCAGAAAATCCGCGCTCTTTTGAAAGTATTCGCAGGGGTAGGCCATAGGCTGCGTGCACCTCCTGACAGTTTTTCCGGGGAGCGGCGCATGGGGACGAAAAGGCGCTCTTATGGATGATTTTAACACAGGTCCGGTTGGGTGTCAATCGGACAAAGCCGCCCCGCCCGCTTCCGGGAGGGCGGCTGGACAGACCGTGGAAAATATGGTATGGTGAAGCCCATGAAAGCGTCCCGCCGGGAACGGCGGCGGGAGAGGCCCGAGACGCGGATTGGAGGAACGGCATGGAACGAGCGCTGCTGGAGTGGGTTTCCCGGGACCCGGCGCGGTACGGCTATCTGCTGGATTTTTACCGGCGGGGGGCCCGGGTCTGCTGCGCCGGAGCGGAGGGCGTGGTGCTGAAAAACGACAAGCTTGGCCTCTGCTATGCAGGGGGGACCGCCTTTGCGCCGGAGCTGGAAACCAGCCGGCTGGCGCTGGTGGAGGATCGGGCCCTGGCGGAGCGGCTGGCGGCCCGGGCCCCCGGGCTGGAGATCCTGGAGTGCGCCCAGGCGGTTTACCTGAAAAAGGACCCGCCGCCCCGGCGGGACTGCCCCGGCGTGACCCTCCGGCCCCTGACCATGGACGATCTGGACTTTGTGCTGAAGAACTACCGCCACCCCGGCGCGGTGGAGGCCCACATCCGGGAGCGCATCCGGGAGGGAATGCTGGGCGCGGAGGCGGAGGGAGAGCCGGCGGGCTTCATCGGCGTTCACGAGGAGGGGACGATGGGCCTTTTGGAGGTTCTGCCCCGGTTCCGCCGCCGGGGCCTGGCGGAAGCGCTGGAGGCCGCCCTGATCCGAAGGCAGCTGGAAAAGGGCGTTCTGCCCTATGCCCATGTGAAAACCGGAAACGCCGCCTCGGAGGCGCTGCAGACGAAGCTGGGCCTGACGCTCGACCGCCGCCGTTTCTATTGGGTCGGCTGAGCGGCGGCGCGGGCACCGGACTTGCATTTCCAAAATTTTTCAATTATAATGGCGGTGACGGCATGGCGGCGCACGGCATGACATGGAGTTTTGGAAAGGCGGAAGATAGAAATGAGAATCTCTACAAAGGGGCGCTATGCCCTGCGGCTGCTGGTGGACGTGGCGGAGAACCAGACCGGAGGCTATACCCGCTTGAAGGACGCCGCCCGGCGGCAGGAAATTTCAGAGAAATACCTGGAGATTATCGTCCGGGCCCTGGTGCGGGAGGGCTATCTCACCGGCGTGCGGGGCAAGGGCGGCGGCTACCGGCTGAGCAGGACTCCGGAGGAGTACAGCATCCTGGGGATTTTAGAGGCCGCGGAGGGGCCGCTGGCCCCGGTGTCCTGCCTGGAGGACGGCTGTCCCCGCATGGACGGCTGCCCCACCATGCCCCTGTGGCAGGGCCTGGACAAGGTGATTTCGGAGTATCTGGAGGGCGTCACGCTGGCGGACCTCCTGCGGACCGGGGGAGAGGACCTCCGCCCGGAGGCGTGAATGTGGAACGGCCCCCGGGAGGCGCCGGCGGCGGCGTGGCCGCCGCGGGAAACACGGGCGCCCCGGGAGGGCGGAGAAAAGCCGGACCGTACGCAGAAACGGAGCGTGCGGTCCGGCAGTGTTTTTGCGCCGCTGGACTAGAGGGTGTCTTCAAACTCCCGAAACGCGGACCGGCGGCATCTTTTTCCGCCATGCCGCGTTGCTTCAGCTTGAAATCCGTCAGGATTCCCGCGTCAAATCGCCTTGCCTGGCAGAAAAATCCGCCCCAATCCGGCATTCCGCCGGTTTTAAAACAGACTCTAGGGTTCAAGGTTTTTTCAGGCGTGGGGCCTGTCCCGCTTCCCGCCGTGGAGGTTCCGCCACTCTCCCGCGGAGATGCCCTCCAGTTTTTTGAACACGCGGGAGAAGTGGGCGGTGTCGGCATAGCCCACCTGCTCGGCCACTTCGCTGATGCGCAGCGCCGGATCGGCCATCAGCTCCTTGGCCCGGCGGATGCGCACCGCGTTGAGCAGGTCGTAAAAGGACTGGCCCAGGTGCTTGTTCAGCAGCTTGGACAGGTGCCACTGGCTGACATAGCAGTGGTCGGCCACATCCTGAAGGGAAAGCCGACGGCCGCAGTGCTCCGCGATGTAGGCCTGCGCCCGGCGGACCAGGAAGCTGTTGGGGTCCTCGCCCGCCGCCTGGGGCTCCGGCTCCTCCAAGGGCGGAAGTCGGTCCAGCACGCCGGTCATATGCTCCAGCGCCTCGTTCAGCTCCTCCATTTTGGAGGGCTTCAGCAAAAACCGGGAAACGCCCAGGCGGATGGCCCGCTGGGCATACTCAAAATCCCGGTAGCCGGTGAGAACGGCAATCTGCATGCGGGGAAACTCCCCCTTCAGTCCGGCCAGCATGGTCAGGCCGTCCTCCCCCGGCATCTTGATGTCGGTGAAGAGGATGTCCGGCCTGTGGGTCCGAATGGCCGCGGCGCCGGCGGCGGCGTCCTGGGCGGCGGCGGCGACCCGGCAGTTGTGGGCGGCCCAGTCCACCACTTTCTGAAGACCTTCCGTAATAATGGCTTCGTCGTCAATCAGAACAACTTTGTACATAAAGGAGTCACCTCGTATCCTTAGAGCCGCCGGGCGCGCGGAACGCCGCCTTATGAGAACGGGCCCCGGGCGGCGGCCCGGCGGCGTTCGGCCCCGCCGTCTATAGAGTCAGCGCCGCAAGCCGCGTGAGCGGCTCACTGTGCTTGACGATATCATACAAAAGACGGCCGGAAAAGGCAAGGGCTTATCCTTTGACGGCTCCCGCCGTCAGGCCCTTGATGATGTGCTTTTGCAGCAGGATGTACACGGCCAGCACCGGCACCACGATCAGCACCACCGAGGCGGCCATCAGGCCGTAGTCCACGCCGGCCTGGGAGCTGATCTCATTGAGCAGCAGGGTGATGGTCTTCTCCCTGGGGACCCGGAGGAAGAAATTCTGGGTGAACAGATCGTTGTAGCTCCACAGGAAGGAGAAAATGGCCACGGTGGCGAAGGAGGACTTGGCCGCCGGCATGATGATGTGGAAATAGACCTGGAACACATGGCAGCCGTCCATATAGGCGCTTTCCTCCAGCTCCATGGGCACGGACTCAATAAAGCCCATCAGCACAATGATGGCGAAGCACAGGTTGCCCGCAATCTGGGGAAGGACGACGGCCAGCAGGCTGAGCCAGCGGTTTCCGCTGCTGGCGATTCCCCAGGCGGCTTCCATGCGGAAGACGGGGATGATGGTGGAGAACACCGGGAACATCATGCCCGCCATAATCAGGCTGCGGCACAGCCCCCGCAGCTTGAAGCGGAAGCGCACCAGCCCGTAGGCGGCAAAGCCGGCGATCAGCACCACCGCGACGGTGACGGCGGCGGAGATGACAAGGCTGTTCAGATAGGCGTTTCCAAAGTCGAAGCGGTCCATGGCCTTGGCGTAGTTTTCCGTGGTCAGGCCGCTCCCCGGCAGGGGGACGGAGAAGGAATCCTTGCGGATCAGGCCCCGCTCCCGGAAGGAATTCAAAATGACCCAGACGAAGGGGTACAGCGTGGTAAGGGCCCAGAACACGAGGACCGCGTAGGTTCCCGCCTTGGCGGGCGTCAGCTTTTTCACAATGCGTTCCCCCCTCTCTCAAAGGTCGTCCCCGGGCGTGAAGACCCGGTTGGCGACGTTGGAAAACAGCACGCCCAGCACCACGATGAGGATGGCAATGGCGGAGCCGTAGTCCACGTTGCCCCGGTTGAAGGTCTGGTCGTACATATAGGTGCCGGTGAGCCAGCCCTGGTCCTGGGGCATTCCCGCCCCAAACATGACCCAGGGCAGGTCGAAGACCTTCAGCGCGCCGGTAACCGCCAGCACCAGGCAGGTGCAGAGCACGCTGCGCAGCAGCGGCAGGGTGACGTACCGGACCCGCTTGAGGCCGGTGCAGCCGTCCAGGGCGGCGGCCTCGTACAGGTCCTGGGAGATGTTGTTCAGCCCCGTCACCAGGATGACGAAGTAAAAGCCCACGTACTGCCACATCACCGGGGCGAACATGGTGAGGAGAAAATGGTCCGGGTCCTTCCAGTCGACGTTCTCCGCGACGATTCCCAGGTTGGCCAGCAGCTGGTTGAGCATGCCGCCGTTATACAGGAAGATCAGATTGAACATCAGGCCCAGGGCGGTGGCGGAAATCACGATGGGGAAGAAGTACAGGGTCCGGAACAGCTGGGCCCCCACCCGTATGGAGTCCACCAAAAGGGCCAGGATCAGGGCGATGCCCACCTGAAAGACCACGGTGCACAGGGTCAAAAGCACGGTGTTGCCCAGGGCGGTGCGGAGCTTGGGGTCCGTGAGCAGGGCCGCATAGTTGGCATACCAGGGGGAGTTGAGGCCCTGGGCCGGGGCCCCGAGGCCGGTGATGTCGGAGAAGCTGTTCAGGATGTTCTGGAAGAAGGGGTAGTACAGGAACAGGATCAAAAACAGGAACGCGGGCAGCAGGAAGACCACCAGCGGCCCCTTTTTGCGGTACAGCGTGGGACCCATCGATACTCACTCCTTTAAGGGGAAAGCCCCGCCCGCCGGGCAGGGCTTTCCGGGAAAATCAGTTGAGGGCAACGGCGGAGTTTACGGCGTCCTCCGCGGTCATTTTGCCGGTGACCACGTTCTGCACGTTTCCGAACAGGTCGGCCTTGCATTCGCCGCTGACCGTGTCCTGCACGGCTCCGATGACGCCGGTGATATTTGCGTTGGCGTCGGCGGCGGACTGCTGAAGCTCGTTCAGGCCCGAGGGAGAGGCGCCGTTTTTCAGGGCGGTGACCTCGGTGGTGACGAAGTTGCTCATAACCTCGTCGGAGGTCATGTGCCGGACGAATTCCACGGCGGCCGCCTGCTTGGCGGGATCGTCCCAGGCCCGCTTGGTGATGAAATAGCCCATGGAGATGCCGCCGATGGCCTCGCCGGCGGTGCGGGCCCCCTTGGCGGGGACGTAGGAGACGGCGTAGTCGCCCAGCTGGTCGCCGTAGTTATCCACGAAGTAGTTGACCTTCCAGGAGCCGTCGATCAGGAAGGCCGCGTCGCCGTCGGCAAAGATCTGGACGGTTTCCGCGTCGGTGGCGGTGAGGGTATTGACGGGGAAGTAGCCCCGCTCATACAGGTCCTTGATGTCGTTCAGAGCGGCCACCCATTTCTGCCCGGCGGCGTCGTCGGCGGAGGCGGGGACATCCAGCTGGCTGTCCAGGGTGCCGTTGTTCATCACGGTGAACTCGAACCAGTAGTGGGGGACCTCAAACAGGGAGCAGGCGATGGGGGCGTAGCCCTTGGCCTTGATGGTCTCGCAGTCGGCCAGGAACTGGTCCCAGGTGTAGTCGGGGCCGGGGACGGCCACGCCGCAGTCGGCCAGGACCTTTGTGTTGACGAACATGTTTTCCCAGAACCCGGAGGAGGGAACGGCGTAGGTTTTGCCGTCCTGGGCCACGGCCATCATGGAGTCCTTCATGTTGCCGGCATAGTCGGGATAGGCCGCCCGGATGGTGCCGACGTCCACCACCTTGCCCGCCTGAATGAAGGGCTCGGCGTCGGCGTTGGTGAAGAAGAAGAGGACGTCGGGCTCGGTGCCGGTCTGGAAGTCGGTGAGCACCTTGGCCTTCCACTCCTCGTTGGAGGAGGCGGAGGCGTCCAGAATGGTGTTCCCGGTGGCGGCCTCATAGGCGGCCACGGCGTTTTCGTAGTTTTTCCGGTTTCCGTCGTCCCCGCCGTAGGAGGTGACGACCGTCAGCTCCACCTTCGCGGCGGCGGGCTGCCCGCCGGAGCCGTCCCCGCTTCCGCCGGAAGCTTCGGAGCCGCCGGAGCTTCCTCCGCCGCAGCCGGACAGCAGACCCAGCGCCAAAACGGCGGCAAGGGCGAATGCAAGAATCTTATTTCGTTTCATGACATAACCTCCATATTTTGTTCGCGTACCAATCCTCTCTTTGTACAATATCATCATACGCCCTTTGGGCCTTGGAATAAATAACCAGGCTTGTCGTTTGTTGTCTGTTGTTGCTTGGTATAGAAGCGGAGGTCACCGGCGGGCCGCCACCAGAAGGCGGGCGGTCACAAGGCTTCCCGCTCCCCGGGTGATGGTCAGGCCGCATTCCGGGCCGTAGAGGATGCGCAGGCGCAGGTTCACGTTGGCGATGCCGATGTTGCCCGCGGGCTCGTTCTGCATGTCGTAGTCCGGCGAGAGCAGGCGGGCGATGTGCGCCTCGTCTTCCGGCCGCAGCCCCCCGTCGTTCTCAATTTCCAGGACGAGGAAGCCCTCCCGCCGGAAGCCCCGGAGGGCCACCCGCCCCCGGCCCTTGGGGCCCACGCCGTGCTCCACCGCGTTTTCGATTACCGGCTGGAGAATCAGGCGGGGGACCAGGCAGTCCATCAGCTCCTCCGGCAGGTCCGTTTCCACCGTCAGCCGCTTGCCGAAGCGCTGGGTGACGATGTAAAGGTAGGCGTTTACATAGGTCATCTCCTCCGCCAGCCGCACCTGGGGGCTGCCCTTCCGGTCCAGGGCGGCGTCCAGCACGGTGGAGAGCGCCTCGATCATCCGGGAGGCCTTCACATCCCCGCACAACCGGGCCTGCCAGTTGATGGTTTCCAGGGTGTTGTTGAGGAAATGGGGGTTGATATGGGCCTGGAGGGCCTTGATCTGGGCGTCCCGGCGGGCCAGCTCCTCCTGATACAGGCGGTTGAACTGGCGACGCAGCTGGCCGGACATCTGGTTGAAGGAGTCCACCAGGTATTGAAACTCCCGGCTTCCGGTTCCTGCCTCAATCTGATAGCCCAGCTCCCCCTGGCGGATATGGGCCGCCCCGTCCATCAGCTCCCGGATGGGCTGGGAGATCCTCCGGCGGAAAAACCGGAAGGTAAACAGCAGCAGAAGCAGCAGGGACAGCCCCATGGCGGGAAGCAGCCAGCGGTAGCTGCCGGCCCCGGTGAACAGGGCGGCATAGTCCAGGGACGCCGTCCCCCGCAGGGTGTAGTCCCGTCCCCGGATGGTGTGCTCCAGGGTTTTGCCCCCGGGGGAGGGGGGCCCGTCCCCCTTCAGGGTGAGGGCGGCCTCCGGCCCCAGGCTGACGGATACCGCCGAGGCCCAGGGAAGCAGGGCCAGATCCCCGAAAAAGTAATCCGTGTTCAGCGCCAGGGCCAGCGTCCCGATGGGGGCGTAGCCGGAGTCCATCAGGTTGCGCACCAGATAGACCCGGCCCTCCTGCTCCCGGAAGCCCACCGTCGTGTCCAGCTCCGCCGCCAGCGCCCGGATGGACTCCGCGTCCAGCCTCCACAGCTCCCGGGCCTGGCTGTAAAGCAGGCCGGAGCTGCCGTTGACCACCGTGATCGCCATTTCCTCCGGGTCCTCCGCAAAGCAGAACACCCCGTAGAGAAAGCGGCTGTCCGACTGATACAGGCGGCCCAGCAGCGTGGAGAGGCGGCGGTAGAGCAGGGGATAGCTGCCGTCCCGCCGGTACTGGGTCCACGCCTCCCGAAGGTCCGGATCGTAAGAGGGCAGGCGGGACGCCTCCACCGCGCTGTTCACCCGGTCGGTTCCCAGCTGGAGGTTCAGCTGGAACTGCTCCTCCACCGCCCGCTCCTTCTGCCGCCCCGCGCCGGACAGGAGGTACCAGCCTGTGGCCGTGGCGGCGATGACCATGGGCAGCAGCCAGCAAAGCAGGATGATGAGGGACATCTGCTGGCGCAGAGAGGGGGTTCGTTTTTTCATTGCGTCGTCCTCCCGATTTTAAAATACCCCGCCGTCCCCGGCGGGGTATTCGCGCAGAACCGATCTGCGGATAGGATGCAGGCTGCCCGCGGAGGCTTCCCTGGGGATCGGTCACTCCACGTTCCGCCCCTCCAGGTCCAAAAACGCCTCCATGCGGCGGGCGGTTTCCTCCGCCTGCGGGAGGGCGTCCATCTCGCAGAATACCCGCAGCAGCGGCTCGGTGCCCGAAAAGCGGCCGACCACCCAGCCGCCGCCCTGGAAGTACACCTTGCAGCCGTCGGCATAGCTGACGCGGTCGATCTCCCGCCCAAAGTCCGGAAGGAGCTTGTCCTCCATAAGGGTGCGCCGGATGCGCTCCTTCTCCTCCGGGGAAAAGCGGTAGCCCCGCTCCACCATCTCGAAGCTGCCGCACCGGCCGGTAATCTCCCGGTACAGCTCCGACAGGCTCCGGCCGGTGGAGGCCATCATCTCCACCAGAAGGGCGGCGGCATAGATGCCGTCCTTGCCCTGGATGTGCCCCCGGACGGTGAGGCCCCCGGAGCTCTCCCCGCCGATGACCGCTCCGGTTTCCAGCATCTTGGCGGAAATGTGCTTGAAGCCCACCGGGACCTCATAGCACTTCTCCCCAAACTGGGCCGCGATGGCGTCCAGCAGGTGGGTGGTGGCCAGGTTGCGCACCGCGGCTCCGTGCCAGCCCTTGTATTTCAGCAGATAGTAGTACAGCAGCGCCAGAATTTTGTTGGGGTGCAGGAACTCCCCCCGGTCGTCGATGATCCCCAGGCGGTCCGCGTCTCCGTCGGTGGCAATGCCGATGTCGCAGCCGTTTTCCAGAACAAAGCTCCGCAGGCCGATGAGGGTCTTGCTGTTGGGGGCGGGAAGCCGGCCGCCGAAGAGGGCGTCCCGCCGTTCGTGGATCACGTCCACGTCGCACCGCGCGGTGATCAAAATGGTCTGCAGGGCGGTTTTGGACACGCCGTACATGGGGTCCAGCACCACCCTCAGCCCCCGGGACCGGATGGCGTCCATGTTCACCGCCCGAATGACGGAGTCGATGTAAGCGTTCATCGGGTCGACGATCTGAATCCGGCCGGTGCGCACGCCCTCTTCATAGGATACGGCGGGGATATCCGCCCCCGCCAGGGCGGCGATGTGCTCCTCGATGTCGGCGGTGGTCAGCTCGTCCGCGTCCCGGCCCCCCTGGACAAAGACCTTGATTCCGTTGTAAAGGGCGGGGTTGTGGCTGGCCGTCACCGCCATGCCGTAGGACAGCTCGTAGTATTTCACGGCGAACATAATCAGGGGCGTGGGGGACTCCCGTTCCACCACCATGCAGGGAATGCCCGCCCCCGCCATCACCTCGGCGGCCCAGTGGGCGGCCTCCTGAGAGAGAAACCGCCGGTCGTAGCCGATTAAAAAGCCCCGCTGGGCGGCGCCCTCCGCCTTCATCTTGCTGGCCAGGGCCGCGGTGAGCAGCTGAATGTTGGCCTTGGTAAAGCCGTCGCCGATGATGGCCCGCCAGCCGCCGGTGCCAAATTGGATGCTCATGGGATACGCTCCTTTCTCCCGCCTTTTGATTTGTTCCGGGACGCCCCGTCCGGGAGCGGTCCGCCGCGGACCGCGTCCCCGCGCCGCCGGCAAAGGGGAAGCGCCGCGGTGCGCCGGGGCCTTTTCAAGCTCCGCCTTGCAAGAGGAACCCGGCATGAGGCCCGGAGGCTTTTTCCAGCCGCCGCGCAGGCGGCGGACCTTCCGAAAAAACACGGGTTTAGCCGTATGGGAACAGGCCCTGGGGGGTCACGCGGGGCCCATCACCACCGTGACGCGGTTGACGCTTCCGGCGGGCTGCACGGGAATCAGCCCCTCCACCGGCAGCCCGTTGCAGGAGATCCGGGCCACGCCCTTTTCCACGCCGCCGGGGTTTTCCACCGTAATCCGGTAGACGGCCCCCCGCCAGACCCGGGTCACCTGAAATTCCCTCCAGTCCGCCGGGATGCAGGGGTCCACCAGCAGCCCGCCGAACTGGGGCCGCACCCCCAGGAGATACCGGGTGGCGGCGAAGTAGCTCCAGCCGCCGGAGCCGGTCATAAAGGGGTGGCGGGCCCGCCCGAAGGCGCTGTGGTCGGGCCCCATCACAAATTGACAGTAGGAGTAGGGCTCGCTCTGCCGTATCTCGATTTTATCATTTTGCGCCGCCGGACACAAGGCCCTGTAAAATTTCATGGCCCGGCTCCCTCTGCCCAGCACCGCCTCGGCGCACCAGGCCCAGGGGTTGGCGTGGGAAAAGATGGCGCCGTTTTCCTTGACTCCGGGGTAGACGCGGGTGATGAAGCCGACGCCGTCGTCCGGCCGGGTGTAGGACGGCGCGTTCAGCCGGAGGCCGAACTCCGTGTACAGCCGGCCGTCCACCGCGTCCATGGCCTTCCGCCCCCGCTCCGGGTCCGCCGCCCCGGAGAGAACGGCCCAGGCGTTGCTCTCCAGGTGGACCTGGCCCTCCCGGTCGGAGTGGGAGCCGATTTTCCGCCCGTCCGCCGTGATTCCCCGGAGATACCAGCCTCCGTCCCAGAGCTCCCGCTCACAGAGGGCGGCGACCCTCCGGCCCATGGCCTCGTAGTGCGCGGCGTCCTCCTCCCGGCCCAGGGCCCGGGCCGCGTCCGCAAAGTGCCCCAGGGCCCATACATGGAGGAAGGAAACCATGGCGCTTTCCCCGCCGCCCAGGTTCAGGCAGTCGTTCCAGTCCGCCCGCAGGCCCTTGCAGACGCCGTGGGCGCCCACCTGCTGCGCGGAGAAGTCCAGGATTTTTTTCAGATGCTCGTAAACCGTCCCCTCGCCGCCGTCCGCGTAGCCCACGGTCCGGTCAAAAAAGTCCAGCTCCCCGGTTTCCCGGACATACTCCGCCGCCGCGGCCACCAGCCACAGCGCGTCGTCGGCGCAGGCGTCGGCCAGGCCGTGGACAATGTCGGCCCTGTCCGGCGTGGGAATCACGGTGGGGGACTTGAAGGCGGGCTTCGGCCGGGGGGTGAACCAGTCCGGGTCAAAAAGGTGCAGGCCGTATCCGGAGGAGGTCAGCCCCTGCATCAGCTGCAGGATGCGCTCCCGGCACTTGTCCGGATTGGAGTGAGGAATGGTCATGGCGTCCTGGGCCGTGTCCCGGTAGCCCAGCCCGGTGCGCCCCCCCACCTCAATGAAGGAGGCGAACCGGGAGAACATCACGTTTACCTCGCTCTGGTACAGCGTCCAGGTGTTGAGCATGACGTTCATGTCCTCGTCGGGGGTGGAAACCTGCAGCTTGGAGAGCTTCTCATCCCAGTACCGGGCCAGGCCGGCGAGCGCCCCGTCCACCGCCGCCGGGCTGCTGTATTTTTCGCGGATCCGGCGGCCCTCCGCCAGGTCCCCTTCTCCCAGCATCCAGGTGAGCCGCACCTGTTCGCCGGGGGCCAGCCGCAGCTTTTTCTGCAGGACGGCGCAGTGGTTGCCGCCCTTCTCAAAGGAACCGGAGCATGCCCCCCGCTCCACGGCCAGGGGGCTGCTCTCCGTGCGGTAGGGGCCCAGGAAGGCGTCCCGCAGGCAGTCGAAGCCGTCCGGGCGGAAGGAGGCGGCCATGAACTGGCGGGCCTGTTCATAGAACAGCTCGTATTCGATCACGCCGTCTTCATACCGGCTCCCCGCGCAGTAGAGGGACATTTGGAAGTTCTGGTTGTCAATGGGAATCTGGTGGAAGGAGAACTCGGCGTAGGAATAGACGCTGAGGGAGCGGCGCCGGTCCGAAGCGTTCTCCAGCCGCAGGTCCCACAGCTCCACGTTTTCCCCCTGGGGGATGAAAAGGGTCTGGGCGGCGTTCACGCCGTTTCGGGCGCACTCATAGACGGAGTAGCTCAGGCCGTGGCGGCAGCGGTAGTCCTCCAGAGCCCCGCCGCAGGGCTGCCAGGAGACGGACCAGTATTCCCCCGTTTCGTCGTCCCGGAGATAGAGATAGTGCCCGGGGCGGTCCATGGGGACGCCGTTGGGGCGGAACCGGGTGATCCGGTGGTGCTCCGGGCTTTTGTAAAACAGGTAGCCCCCGGCGGTGTGGTTGACCACGGCGCACAGGTCCTCCACCCCCAGGTAGTTCGTCCAGGATACGGGCACATCTACCCGGTCGATGACATATTCCCGCCGTTCCTGATCAAAGTGTCCATATTTCATGGGAAGACCTCCTATCGATGCAGGGCCTGTTCCCGCAAGCCCAAACCCGCATCCTTTCGGCAGATTCTGGCCTCCGGGGCGTGAAAATTTTGGGCGTGCGCCGGCGCGCCTGTAAATTTTTCCCCC
Source organism: uncultured Oscillibacter sp. (assembly GCA_947577075.1). Taxonomy (GTDB): domain Bacteria; phylum Bacillota; class Clostridia; order Oscillospirales; family Oscillospiraceae; genus Oscillibacter. The sequence goes on from CANPTW010000003.1 coordinate 50,445, forward strand.
TGCGTCCCGCTGAAACCTGCCCGGATATCCCCGCGTTTGGCTTGGGGGACCGCCCTGCGGTACTTCCATTATAACATGGTTCCCCCTGGGGGCGATGGCAGGAAATGTGTTCTTTTGCCCCTGATTGGCGGCTGTGGAAAGATTCCGCCGGATGCGGGCCCCGCCCGGCGCAGCCGCCGCGGCGGGACGCGGCGTTTCTCTATGGAGCATCTCCCGATGGGGCGCGCTTCGCGGCCGGAGGGCGGCTTATCCCTCCAGCGCTCCGTACCGGGCCTCGTCCACCGGCTCGCACCACTCGGTGGAGCAGTCCTCGCCGGGGGCCTCGAAGGCCACATGGCTGAACCAGGAGTCTTTCGCCGCGCCGTGCCAGTGCTTCACCCCGGCGGGGATATACACCACGTCGCCGGGATTCAGCTCTCGGGCATCCTGGCCCCGCTCCTGGTACCAGCCCCGGCCGTTGGTGCACAGGAGAATCTGCCCGCCGCCCTGGGACGCGTGGTGGATGTGCCAGTGGTTCCGGCAGCCCGGCTCGAAGGTGACGTTGGCCAGGAAGACGGTCTCCCGGGGGTCCGTCAGGGGCTTGAGGTAGGAGTTGCCGGTGAAGTACTGGGCATAGGCCTCGTTGGGCGCCCCCAGGCCGAAGAGGCCGCCGTCCGTTCCGGCGTCGTCCCTGTAGACCTCCACCGCCGCCCGGAAGGCCGCCCAGGCGTTGGGCCACCCGGCGTAGAAGGCCAGGTGGGTGAGAATCTCCGCCATCTCGTCCTTCGTGACGCCGTTTTTCTTGGCGCTCTGCACATGGAACTGGAAGGAGCTGTCGATCAGCCCCTTGCTCACCAGGGCGGAGACGGTGAGGATGGAGCGCGTTTTCAGGGACAGCTTTCCCTCCCGGCTCCAGACCTCGCCAAAGAGCACGTCGTCGTTGAGCTCTGCGAACTTGGGGGCAAACTCCCCCAGCTGATCTCTGCCCGCCGTCTGCTTAACCATTGTAAATTCCTCCTTATAAAATAGAAAGTTTATCTGCTTGGATCGCGCTTTAGGTTGTCAGCCCGAGTCCCGAACTGCCCGGCAAAGGCCGCCGCGAACAGCAGCGCCTTGCACACATTGTCCGCCACCATACACCACCAGACCGCCCGGAGGCCCAGCCCCCATACCCGCACGCAGAGGAAGGTGAAAAATATCCGCACGCCCCACATGCTGGCCGTCTCGATGATAAAGGGACCTCTGGTCCGGCCCATTCCGTAAAAAATACCCTCCAGCACGATCATCAGCCCGAAGAAGGGCTCCGAAAAGGCCACCAGACGCAGCATCTCCGCCCCAAGGGAAACCACCGCCTCCACCGGGGAAAACAGGGCCATGAGAGGCCGGGCCACAAGGTAAAGCACTACGCCGCTGAGGCACATCATGCCCACCGTCAGGGCGATGCTCAACCCGCTGACGGCCCGGAGCTTCTTCCGGTCCCCCTCCCCCAGGGCCGCGCCCACCAGGGCGGAGGAGGCGGTGCGGAGGCCGTAGCCGGGGATGTAGAACACCGTCTCCGCCGTGACGGCGATGGAATGGGCGGCGAAAACCGTGGTGCTCATGCTCCCGGCGATCATTCCGGCGAATACCACATAGCCAAGGCAGGAGGTCAGGCTGGTCCCCAGCACGGGAAGCCCCGTCTTTGCGCACTGCCGGAGCAGGACCGGGTCCGGCGCAAACTCCCGCCAATTCCAGCGGAGCAGGGGCGTCCTCCGGTAGGCCAGGAGCATCAAGCTTCCGGAAACCACATGGGAAAGGGCCGTGGCAATGGCGGCGCCGGTAACGCCCAGGCCCCAGGAGTAAATCAGAGCATAGTTCAGCCCCGCGTTTAAGCAGTTCGCGCCCATGCTGATCAGCATGGGCGTTTTCGTGTCCTGGGTGGCCCGGATGGCCGCGCCGAGGATGGTATTTGCCGCCCGGAAGACCATGGGCAGGCTGATGATGAAAAAATACAGCGACGCCTGTTTTTGAATGGCGGGCTCCGCCCCCATCCAGACGGGAATGAAGGGGCTGAGGGCCATGGAGACGCCGCCGAAGAGGATGCCGCAGCCCGCCGCCAGCAGCAGCGCCTGCTGGGAGAGCTTCGCCGCCCTCGCCCGGTCCCCGGCTCCCGCCGCCTGGGCAATCAGCGCCAGCACCGCCGTTCCCACCGCCGCCAAAAGGCTGCCGACCAGCCAGGTGACGGTGGTGGTGACGCTGACGGAGGCCGTGGCCCGTTCCCCCAGACGGCCCACCATGGCGGTGTCCACGTACTGCAAAAGCGTGGTGAGAATTTCTTCCGCCATGGTGGGAATGGATAACCGGACAAGGGTGCGGAATAAGGTCCGCCGCTCCATGTCAGCTCAGGGAGAGGGTGACGCTGACATCCCCGCCGCCCAGGATTTCCCGCAGCTCCGGGGCGCCGGCGCTGTTGACCCGGCCCAGGCGGGTGAGGTTCCAGGTGTTGGGGGCGTAGTAGATGACGAACTGATTTCCCTGGTAGAGAATCAGGTCCCCGGCCTGGGTGGTGATCTGCTCATTGTTGGCGGGAAGGCTCTGCCCCAGGGGGCCCACCTTCTCCATGCCGCCGTAGTCGCTCATCTCAATGGTGCGGGGACCCTCCGCCAGCAATTCCCGCAGGGCCCGGGCGGAGGAATTGTCCGCCAGCGTCGCGGTGAGGGTGGTTCCGTTGACGGTGAGGTTCAGCGTGGCGGGCTCCCCTTCCGAAGCCGTCTCCGCCGCCGGAGCGGCGGGCAGGTTCAGGCCGTTGATCCAAGCTTCCACCGTATCCCGGGAGGCGCCGCCGCCAAACCGCTGGCCCTCCAGCCAGTTGGCATCCGAAGCGGAAGCCCGGAGGTTCGCGGCGCTGGAGCCGATGCCGCTGCTGCCGGAGGTGCAGAAGGGCACGATGGTCTTGCCGCCAAACTCCCCGCGTTCCAGGAAGGTGTACAGAATCTTGGGGGCCTGGCCGTGCCAGATGGGATAGCCGAGAAACACGGTGTCGTAGTCCGCCAGGTTGGGAAGCGCGCCGGAGACGGCCGGACGGGCGGAATCGTCGTTCTGCTCCCGGTTGGCCCGGCAGTTCGAGTCGTTGTAGTTCAGATCGGCGGCGGTGTAGGGGACCTCCGGGGTAATCCGGTAGAGGTCCGCGTCCAGAATGGCCTCCAGATGCTTGGCAATGTTCTCCGTGCTGCCGGTGTTGGAGAAGTAGGCCACCAGGACCTTGCCGCCTCCGTCGGGAGAGGGGGCCGGCGCGGGCGTCTCGCCGCCGGACAGGAGCCGGTACTGGTACAGGGCGGAAACCACCTCGGCCCGGGTGGCGGGGGCCTGGGGGTCAAAGCGCCCGTCCGTCCGGGCGGCCAGGATGTCGTTGGCCCGGGACCAGTCCGCCGCCGCTTGGGCATAGGAAGCGATGGCGTCCTCGTCCGGGTAATCCTCCGCCGAGGCCCCCGGGCTCCCGGCCCAGCGCCAGAGGATGGCAATCAGCTGCTGGCGGGTCACGGGGTCGTTCACGCCGAAGCGCCCGTCGGCGTAGCCGTTCACCAGTCCGTTGTCTGCCGCCCAGCCGGCGGCGTCCGCGTAGTAGGCCGCGGCGGCCACGTCGGAAAACCGGGCGGTCCCGGAGGCGGCGGGGCTTCCGGCGGAGCGGTGGAAAATCGCCGCCATCTGGGCACGGGTCACGTTGTCCCCCGCGCCGAAGCGCCCGTCACCGTAGCCGTTGACATAGCCGCCGGCCACCGCCCATCGGACCGCTTCGGCGTAAGGAGCGTCTTCCGCCACGTCCGGGAAGGCGGGCTCCGCGGCGGAGGCCATGGCGGCGAGGGCCAGCGCCAGGCAGAGCGCCAGCGCGGGGACATAAAACCGTTTGATTCCAGCCATAAAAATCGTCCTTTCTGTTTGCAGAGCCCGGCGGATCATTTCCCATTGAACACCGGGAAGACGCGCGCTTTACGTATGGGAACAGACTTGGGGAGTGCCATAAATTACGGGGCGCCCCTGCCGGAACGGAAAATCGAAGCCGCCCGGTTGACAGCTTCGATTGTATTCCATGATTCAAGAAATGTAAAATACTTTCTTCCTATCCCCTTCCATGCCTGAAAAACATGGGAGGGGGCCGCGCGGTTACTTCCGGGCGGTATCCTCCGGAAGCTGCCGCAGAAGCTCCAGGAATTTTTCCGCCGCGGCGGAAAACACCTGGTGCTTTTTCCAAACCACGCTCATGCCCGCCCGGACCGGCGGCGTGAGGGGCCGGAAGCAGAGGGGGCTGCCTCCGGCGGTGTTGATGATGCCGTCCAGGCACAGCGCGGCGCCCAGGCCGTCCTCCACCATCAAGGAGGCGTTAAATACCAGGCTGTAGGTTGCGATGATGTTCAGGCTGCCGAAGTCCCTGCCCAGCCAGCGCTCCAGGACGGAGCCGTCCCGGACGCGCCGGGAGATGACGAGGGGCAGCCCCCGCAGATCCGCCGGAGCAATGGCGGCCTTCTCCGCCAGGGGGTGATCCCGGCGCAGAAGAAGCCCCCAGGTGTCCGCCGCGGGCAGGGAATGGGCGCTGTATTTGCCGGTGTTGATGGGGTCGAACAGCAGGCCGAAGTCGATCAGGCCCTTGTCCAGCTGCTCCGTCACGTCCGTGGTGTCGCCGCTGGAGATATGGAAATGGACCCCGGGGCATTGGGACTGGAGCTGCCGCGCCGTCCGCGTCAGGAGGTGCACGCCCCGGGTTTCCCCGGCGCCGATGTAGACGTCTCCCGTCAGGGCGGCGTTTCCGGCGGTCAGCTCTCCGGTGGTTTTCTCCACCAGATCCAGAATTTCCCCCGCCCGCTTCCGCAGCAGGACCCCGTCCTCCGTCAAGGTAATCCGGCGGTTGCCCCGGACAAACAGCTTTTTGCCGAGCTCCGCCTCCAGGTCCATCAGCTGGCGGGAGAGGGTGGGCTGGGAGAGGTGCAGGGACTCCGCCGCGCCGCAGATGCTCTCCGCCCGGGCCACGGCGAGGAAGTAGCGCAAAACCCGCAGCTCCATAAGCCCCTCCTGTGTGTTGGAATGAAACAAGTATACCAGGCTTTTTCATGCCTGTCAATTATGGAGGGCTGTTTGGCATAGGCGTTTGACGCCATGGGTCCGCCGCTCCGCAGCCGGGCCGGAGGGAGGGGCGGCACGGAGGGCGGACGGAGGCGGTTTTTCCTCCCTTGCCGGCATGATTCCTGAGGATTGTGAAACATGTTTGAGATGCGCCGGCGGGCCTGCAGATGTTTGCCCTGCCTCCGGGAAAAGCTTGCCCGGAAATCCGCACGGCCGGTTTATGGGGACAGGTCCTGGGAACAAAGGGCGTTCAGCAGTTCGCCAATATCCGTATTTAGGCATAAGCTGCGTCCTTCCAGCGCATGGGGGGCATACGCCTGTCCTTGATTGACGCAGACATAGAACGCGCCGGGGTTTTGCAGGGTCCGCATCCAGAAGGGGTATTTGATGATGCCCGGCGTGTTGCCGCCCACGCCCAGCTCCAGGTACAGAACGCTGCCCTCCCGGTGACGGCGGAGGTACTCCCCGTACCGCTCCGCGGCGGCATGCCAGCCCGCGTCCTGGACAAACGTGCCGTCCGAACGGAGATTCATTGCCGCGGGCTTTCCGCAGCGGGGACAGCGGGGGACCAGCTCGCTGGGAATCCGCATGTTTTCCTGCCGCTCCACCATCTGCCGGACAAGCGCCTCGTTTTCAAAGGTCTCCTGGCAGCAAGGCTCCGAGCATTGGAACAGGCCGTAGTCCCCCTGGGTGTAAAACAGCCGCGTCTTGTCAAAGCCCGCTTTCTGAAAGCAGTGGTCCACATTGGTGGTCAGGACAAAGCAATCCTTGTCCCGCACCAGCTTCTCCAGGGTTTCATATATCGGCTTCGGCGGGGGCAGGCAGCGGTTGACGTAAATATACCGGCTCCAGTAGGCCCAGAAGATCTCCGGCTCCGGAAACGGGTAGAAGCCGCCGGAGTACATATCCCGGAAGCCGTACCGGGCGGCAAAATCGGAGAAATACCTCTCGAAGCGCGCCCCGGTATAGACGAACCCGGCGGAGGCGGACAGCCCCGCCCCGGCGCCGATGAGAACCGCGTCCGCGTCCTCCAGAATGCGGCGAAAGCGCTCAATTTCCCGCGAGGAGCTCTTTGTAGATTGAGTAGTCCGCGTCCTTGAAAACATTGAAAATCACCTTCTTTACGGATGTCGGCTCCTGAAGGAACTGCCGCACCGTCTTCACGGCAATTTCGGCGGCCTCACGGTTGGGAAAGCGGAACTCCCCGGTGGAGATGCAGCAGAAGGCCACGCTCTCCAGCCCGTGTTCCGCCGCCAGGGTCAGGCAGGAACGGTAGCAGGAGGCCAGCAGTTCCCGGTCCTCCGGCGTCGTCCTGCCCCGAATGATGGGGCCGACCGTGTGAAGAATATGCTTGCAGGGCAGGTTGTAAGCCCCCGTGATTTTGGCCCGGCCGGGCTTTTCGGCGCAGCCCTGGGCTTCCATGATCGCGGCGCACTCCTGCCGGAGCTGCACCCCGGCGCAGGTGTGGATGCAGTTATCGATGCAGCGGTGGCAGGGAATGTAGCAGCCTGTCATCCCGGAGTTTGCGGCGTTGACAATCGCATCGCAGCGGAGCGTCGTGATATCTCCCTGCCAAAGATACAGCCCCTCGGCGATGGGCGTCAAGTCCTCCGGGCCGACGACGTCCTTTTTGCGGAGCTCCTCCCGGAGATACGCGTCCTGCACCGCCAGGAAGTCCGGACCGGCGGCCCGGGCCGGACGGACGTTCAGCAGGGAGCGGAGCAGCCGCTTCTGCGCGTCCGCCCCGGGCGGGACGGCCAGCTTCCGGTATTCCCGTTCCTCGGACAGCAGGCGCCTGATGAGGAACCGCCGTTTTTCAGCCTGGGTCATAAAAACTCCCTTCTCCGTCCAGCTCCACGACAATTTTTCCCTCCGCCGTCCCGCTGTCCAGGGCCTTGCAGGCGGCGGCGATATCGTCAAAGCGGAAACGCGCGCCAATCCCGGGCCGGAGCCGGTGCTTTTTCAGGAAGGCAAACATGGCGTCCATGCTCTCCCGGGTGGGGTTGTTGCTGAAAAACCCGGTGAGGTACACGCCGTTTGGAATGTCCTTGATGGGATCGAAGCCCTCCAGCGTAAACACGCCCCCCAGGATGCCGGTGCTGCAGACGACGCCGCCCGTTTCCACGCACCGCAGGGTATCGGAGAGGGTCTTCGGCCCCACCAGCTCCAGGGCCTTCGTTACGCCGCTGAAGGTCCCGGCCAGCGCGCCGGAGTCCAGGACGGCCCGGTCCGCCTCGTTCAGCAGGGGCAGCTTCCGCTCCCGGTGGGTCGTGGCGATCACACAGCAGCCCAGGGCCTTGGCGATCCGGATGGCCGCGAGGCCCAGCGCGCAGGTGCCGCCCCGCACCAGAAGGGTGTCGCGGGGCTTGAGGCGCAGACACGCAAACAGGGATCCCCAGGCGGTGAAGCAGGTTTCCGGAACGGCGGCAAGCTGCGCCCAGGGCAGGCTGCTGTTCACGGGAAACACGTGGGAAACCGGCAGAAGGGCGTATTCGGCATAGCTGCCGTGGAAGCAGCGGCCCATGCCGCCCATAAGCGCCGCCACCCTTTGCCCGGCCGCCCACCCGCTGTCCGACGGGCAGGCGATTTCCCCCACGCATTCAATGCCGGGGATGATGGGCTTTTGGATGTAGTCCGCCCGGATCTCGCCGAGCCGCAGCAGCCCCTCGGAGTGATTCAGGCCGAAGGCCCGGACCTTCACCAGCACCCAGCCAGGGCGGACCTTCGGGACCGGGACTTCCGTCAGGCGGACGTCCTCCGGGGCGGTGGGCCCGGTCAGCACCACGGCCTTCATGGTTTTCGGAATCATAACGCCGCCCTCTCTACAGCCGCTCCACCGCCTGCGCCGGGCAGCGCTCGAAGCAGGCGCCGCAGTGGAGGCAGTTTTCAGGCCGGATGCGGAACGGCGTTCCCGCCTCAATTGCACGTTGCGGACAAACGGACCGGCAGCCGCCGCAGCCGATGCAGCGGTCCGTAATGCGGAAGCCCTTCGGTACGGCCTTTCCCCCGTTCACGGTGTAGGTTTCCCGAAAAATCGGGCGGACGCCCAGATTGAAATACTCCATGGCCATATCCCGGATTTCAAAGATGATGCCGATGCTCCGGGTGCCGCCGGGGTAGACGTTGGCCAGATAGGGCTGTTCCGCGAAAATCACGTCCATCCACCGCTCCTGGTCCGCGGCGGGAATGGCCTTCCCGGTAAGGCGGATCATTTCGTTAAACCTCGTGTGCCCCAGAAGCTGCACCCTTCCGTCCCGCTCCAGCTCCCTGCAGAAGGACTTGCCCCGGGCGGTAAAGAAATAGAGCGCGTCCGGCTCATAGTGGATTGCGCTGACACAGCGGAGCTGCGGCGCGCCCTCCGCGTCCACGGTGGCGGCGGAAAGGGTTCCCACATAGCTTAACTTTTCCAGGCAGGTTTTTGCGTCCATTTTCAAATCTCCTTCCAGCACTGCGGATCGGCGGCGTAGAAATTTCCGGTCTTTCCGGCGGCCACGGCGGGGCAGCCCCGGCACCAGGCCGCCAGCTCGCACCGGGCGCACTTCTCAAACTTCTCATAGTCCCGGTACTCCTCCATCCGGCAGACCCACACGTCGGCCAGCCGGTCCTGGAATACGCTGCCCACCCGGCTGTTTTGGACCCGGCGGCAGGCGTAGATGTCCCCGGTGGGCAGAATGGTCAAATGGCAGTTTCCGCAGCTGCACCCGCCGTAGGTCATGCCGTCCTCTGCGGCGTCGGGGATTTTGAACGCGCCGGTTTCGTACTCGTACAGCGTCCAGAGGTGGTCCTTCTTGTTGAAGTACGTCTCGCAGCCCGCCGCTTCATATTCCTTAAATTTTTTGTCGCAGGTTTCTAGCAGCTCCCGGTAGCGCAGGGGCGTGACGTCCGTGTCCTTCTCCCCGCTGGTGGGGCAGTAGCGGGCGAAGGCAAATACGTCCGCCTTGTGCGCCACCGCCGTGTCGAGGATGGCGGGAACCTCGTCGATGTTCGCGCCGGAGACGGTGGTCATGATGACCGCCCGGATGCCCGCCTGTTTGAGGAGGCCGATTTTCTCCAGGGTGACGTCGAAGGAGCCGGGCTTGCGGAACCAGTCGTGGGTCTTTTGCATGCCGTCCAGGGAAAGCTGGTATTTTTCGCAGCCAAAGCCCTTTAGCCGCCGGCAGACCTCGTCCGTCAGGTGGAAGGGATTGCCCAGAATGGTGAAGGGGACGCCGTGCTCCTTCAGCAGCCCCAGCAGCTTCCAGAAATCCGGGTGGAGAATGGGGTCCCCGCCGGTGATGTAGAAGTAGGGCAGGCGGTTATAGACCTTGCAGAAGTCCAGGCAGTTGTAAAAGGTATCCTGCATCTGGGGCCAGGTCATGGCGTCCGGAGCCTTGCAGGCGTCCTCGGAAAAGATGTAGCAGTGCTTGCACCGCTGGTCGCACTCGTCGGTAATGTGCCATTGAAAAGAGAAGTATTCCATGTGGTCCTCCTTGGAATTCGTGGGTTTTGGCTGCGGAACGCGCTCCCGAAAAGCGGAAACGGCGTTCCGCTTTTCGGGGACGCGTCCCCTTGGGCGTTCCCGGGGGGACGCGCCCGGCGCGCTTACCGCTTGCCGCCGGCGCCGCAGGCAGAGCCGCAGGCCGTGGGCTTGGGGTCGGAAGCGCCGCAGGCGCTGGGCTTCTTGTCTCCCGCGCCGCAGGCGGTTCCGCAGGCGGCGGCGGGGGCGGCGTGGGCGCCGGTGCTCCACCCGATCAGATTTTTCAGTGCCATGTGAGATTCCTCCTGTTGTATGTATGTCCGCCGGGAGTTCCCGGCCGCAATAGAATCCTAACACCTGAGGGGGCGGCCCACAAGTACGCACCTTTTTTTTACCTGGTTACCTTTTTGTAACCCGCTCCTTGACAGGGAATCGGGATTGCACTATAATTCGCGTGTAACAGCCTGTTTTGATGCATGGGAGGATTTTTATGCGGACCAAGGAGGAACTGCCCGCCTGCCCGGTGGCTACCACCGTGGCGCTGATCGGGAGCAAGTGGAAGCTGCTGATTATCCGGAACCTGCTGGGCCGCCCCTGGCGGTTCAACGAGCTTCGGAGGGACCTGGAGGGCATCAGCCAGAAGAGCCTGACGGACAGCCTCCGCTCCATGGAGGAGGACGGCCTCGTCACCCGCACGGTCTATCCGGAGGTGCCGCCCCGGGTGGAGTACGCCCTCAGTGAGCTGGGGGAATCCATGCGGCCCATTTTGGACGCGATGGAGCTGTGGGGGGCGGATTACAGCCGGCGCTGCTGAAAAAGGTCCGCCGGGTTCTTTTCTGCGCGGCGCTGTTTTACAGCGCCGCCAGCCGCGTAAGCGCCTTCCTGTGCGGGAATCGCCGGGGCGCAATGCGCCCCGGCGGCGCGGCTCCTGCCGGGCGGAAGCGCATGTCCTGACAGCAGAAATACCGGGATTCTGGGTTTTCCCATGAATCCCGGTATTTCTGCGCAAAGGGGAAGCGGTTCCGCTCACGGCGCACAGCCGCGGGAGCTATTCCAGCTGGGTAAAGACGCTGTGCCCCTTTCGGTATGCGTCGTTGTCCTTCTCACCCAGCTCCCGCTCCACTTGGGCCAGCTGCCGTTCCAGATTCCGGATTCCGGCCTCGTCGGTTTCGGCGCCGAGCTGCTGCTCCAGCTCCTGCCGCTTCCTTTTCAGCTGTTCAATCTCCCGGTCCACCCGGTCGGTATTGCAGACGCAGCGCTCCTCCTTTTCCTCCTTCGGGCCCGCCGCCTCCCGATTCGGCGCGGGCTCCTCCGCCCGGGGGGCGTCCGCATCCGGCGTTTTCCCGCCGGACCCATCTCCCGGCCCTTCAGGGGCGTCCGCCGTCCGCTCCGGGTCGTCGAAATAAATCTTGGGCCGTCCGTCCTCGTCCCTGCCCATCCAATAGCGGCCAAAGGGTTCGCGGGTTTGCTCCGGGACGTATTCGTCCGTCACAGGCTTTAACGGGCGTTCCGGGGCCTCCGCCCCGGGCGTTTGGACCTTGGGCGCGCCAAGCGCCCTCTCCGCCGCGGCCGGCGGCCGGACCGCGCCGGGATTCGTACCAGAAACAGGCGTCATAGATCGTTCCTCCTTGAAAAAATGTGCGGAGCATGAAGCCGAGGGACCGGACCCCGCCGGGGGCGGCAGTCCCATCGGCCGTTTGCGGAAATGGCCGGGTCACGGCCTCCCGGCTTTTACAGTCTACCGGCCCGAGCCTGCCGGTTCAATGGGTTTGTATTGAAATGCTTCCTGGGTGTCATGAAATGCCCGCGGCGGTCCGGGAGCGCTTTTGCGGAAATCCCGCCGGTCCTTTCTCAGCAGGTTTGGGACCCGTCCCGACAATCCGGAGGCGCGACGTTCAGCAGCACGCTCAAATAAAAGCGCCCTCCGTGTTTTTCCGCCAGCACCGCCCCGCGGTACTTTTCCGCCACCGCTTTGATGTTGGAAAGCCCGGTCCCCGCCGGGGGCGGGGGTCCCTCCGGGCAGGTGTTCTCAAAGACCAGCATATAAAAGTCCCCCTGCCGCTCCCCGCTGATGCGGACGGCCCCGGCTCCGGCGCCGGAGCGGCAGGCGGCGATGGCGTTGTCCAGGGCGTTGGCGAAGAGCACGCACAGGTCAAAGTCGTCGATCCCGCAGGGCGTGGGCAGGACCAGGGAAACCTCCGCCGCGATTTCCTTCGCCAGGCCCAGCTTCTCTCCCAACAGGATGTCCACCACCGGGTTGCCGGTCTGATAGGGGAAGGACAGGGCTTCCGAGACGGTTTCCAGCTTGTCCAGATACGCTCTGCCCTCCTCCAGCCTTCCGCTTCTGAGCAAACCGTCCAAAACGGACAGATGATTTTGGATGTCGTGGCGGAAGGATTTTGTCCGCTCGTAGCGGGCCCGGGCTTCCGCAATATAAACCTTTTGCGCATGGGCCGCCTGGGTCAGCGACCGCACCTCCGCCTGGGCCTGAAAGCCCCGGCAGAGGTGGCGGTAAGCGTACAGGGTGCAGAGCAGCGCCGCCAGCCCCATGACTTGCAGAAGCAGCAGCGTGCCGTGCCGGCCCACCTCCGCCGGGGAAACCCTGGGGACCAAAACGCTGTAGGCGGTTTGAAGGATATAGAGCTCCGCGGCAAAGAAGAACAGGCCGGGAAACAGCAAAAGCCCAATATAGGGTGTCTGGCTGTCCTCCGTCCAAGTCAGAAGCTTCAATACGGCGCGGTAACAGCAGATGCAAAGCCCGAAGAAAAGAATCTGGGCCGCCGAAAGAAGCAGATACAGCAGCGGACTTCCGATAAAACGGGGGAAGAGCGCCGCTTCCACAGAGTTGACGACGCCGAAGGAGATCTGCGAAACATAGAAGGCCAGAACGGCGGCCAGCCAGGAAACCGGCGGCCGGATTCCCATTCCAAAGCGGCCGACGGCATACAATGCGAGCACGCCCATGCCGACGGGGAGGATTCCGCCGAGGGCAAGCCGGACCGAGACAAGCTGAAGCATGCCCAAAAGGAGAAGGTAGACGGCGGCGTGCCGCGGCTTTGGCCGCCTCCCCGTGAGGCGGCCGACAAAGCGCATGTGCATCACGCCCTGCCCCGCGAGACAGAGGCCGTCCAGAAACAGCGTGAACCAGCCCATGTCAGGTGCTCCTCTCTTTCATATAGCGCAGAAGGGCCTGGGTCAGCTCCCGTTCCCGCAGCCGGGAGACGGGAATACACGCCCCCTGGGGCAGCAGGACCTGCCCGGCCCGGCAGCCGCGCACATAGTCCAGATTGACCAGATAGCTTCGGTGGCACTTGAAAAAGCGCCCGTCCACCCGCCGCTCCAGATCCTCCAGCTTGCCGTAATAATCGCGCACGGACCCGTCGTTTTTATGGAGATAGACTTTCCGGCCCAATACCTCGCAGTACACAATATCGCAGAGGGGGACGACCTCGCAGCCGGTTCCCCGCTGAATGACAAGGTTCTCCGCCGTCCTCTGCTCCAGGGAGCGGAGAAGGCGGTCCATGGTCCGGTTGAAGCGGGGGCCGTCCAGGGGCTTGAGCAGATAGCCGCGGGCCTCCACGTCGAAGGAGTCGAACACACACTCTTTCAGCGCCGACACAAAGACCAGCAGGGCGTGATCTCCCCGGCGGCGCAGCAGCCTGGCCGTCTCCATTCCATCCGGCTGTTCCATCCGGATGTCCAGAAAAATCACGTCAAAGCCGCCGCCGGCGTCCAGCAGGGCGCGGCCGTTGGAAAAGCTGCTGACGGAATAAGCGGTGATGGAATGTCCGTTCATATAGTTTGCAAGACGGCCGGAAAGCTCCTGGGCCATCCCGGGCTCGTCATCACAGATCGCAAATTTTATCATGTTCGCCACCACGTTTTTCGATCAGCTTAACAGAAGCGGGACCGGGAGGTAACCTCCGATGTAATGAAATGCCGTTTCTGTGTCATGAAATGATTTTCGGCGCCCGCAAAAAGAGCGGCGGGGCGCTGCTCCGCCGTTCCTCATGAATGACGTTGAAACGTCAGCCGGATTTCCAGCGCGTCTCCCGTGATCCGCGCGGATACCCCTCCGCCCATCCGCTCCATCAGCTCCCGCACGATGGAGAGGCCCAGGCCGGCCCCGCCGTTCCCCCGGGCGGGGCTGCCCTGATAGAAGCGGTCAAACAGGTGCTCCGGGTCCGGCCGGGGGCCGGGAGGCAGCTGGTTGGAAAAGCAGATCGCTCCATCCCGCCCGGAGACGGCCAGCCCGCCGCCGCCGTGGCGCAGGGCGTTGGCAATCAGGTTCCGGTACACCCGGCCCAGGGCCGCGGGGCTGGCCCGGACCGCCAGATCCTCCCGGTCGAACCGCAGCTCCGGCTCCACCCCCGCCGCCTCCAGCCGGGGGTAAAACTCCGCCAGGGCGTCCCACAGGGGCGGCAGGGCCGCCATGGTTTCGCACTCCAGGGAGAGGGAGCCGCCCTGGAGGCGGGTATAGAGGAACAATTCCTCCAAAAGCTCCTCCAGTTCCTCCAGCCGCCTGCGCACAATGTCCAGGTACTCCGCCCGGCGCTCCGGCTCCCCCTCCAGCAGCTGCAAATAGCCCATGGCCCCGGCCAGGGGGGTGCGGATGTCGTGGGAGATGCAGGCCATGGTATATTTCAATTCCTGTTCCCGCTTGGACGTCTCCAGACGGAGCCGCCGCCCCTCCTCCAGCCGCTCGTTCACCGCCCGGCACAGCCGCCGGGGCGCCGCGCCGGACATGCCTACCGTCAGGCGCAGATTGCTCTCCGCGGGGGTTTCCTCCAGCACCCGGGCCATCTCCAGCAGCTGGGCGCGGTAGGCCCGCAGGCGCAGCAGGGCGGCTCCCAGGGCGGCGAGGGCCAGGATCAGGGCAGGCAGCATGGAAATTCCTCCTTAGAGCCGTTCTCAGAAAAAAGGAAGCGGAGGCGGGGGAGTGCGGGACAGGGCGGGGGACGCGGGCGGGCCGGCGTCCGCCAAGGACGACAACGCCGTTATGCGGTTCCCGGACCGCCAAGCGTTTCGCAGTATTTCCGGAAACGGCTCTAAATGTCTCGCTTTTCCATTAACAGCAGGCTCCCGGCTCCGTAGACGGCCGCCCAGGCGATGGAGCAGGCCAGAATCATTCCAATCGGAGCAATCCCGCGCTCAGGCGTATAGACGCCCTTTACCACAGCGGCAAGAAGATACTGCTCCAGGGGAGGCCAGCGCAGCAGCCTGCCCAGCGTCCCCACCAGAGCGGCCGTCAGCCCGCTCCCGGCCACCAGGGACAGGATGATGCCCAGGGTTGTGCTTCGGGTCAGCAGAACCAGGGCCAGGGCCATCAGGGCAAAGGCCCAGTGGGGCGGCCACATCCAAAGCATATACTGCAAAATCTCGGAAACCGAATCCGGCGCCGGGTACATGTGGATCAGCACAGGGGACAAGAGCATCAGCAGGACGGACAAAATGGCGACGATTCCGCTGTAAACGCCCGCAAGCGCAATTTTTGACAGTACATAGTCCCGGCGGCGGGGCTTGGCAGCACAAATATTTTTGATAAAGCCGCTGGAGAAATCGCCGCTTACAAACAACGTCGTCCCAATCCCCGTCATGACCAGCAAAAAGCCACTTCCCAAGGTTTCGTGCATGAGATCCAGCTGCGACATGCTGTGGATGTACGCGCTCATCCTGCGGTCGGACTCTGTGATCTCCGCCCCCTGGGCGCCCATGGCGTCCATCATCTCCGGATCCGCCACGGCGTAAGCCATGGCCGTCACCGTAATCAAAAGAACGGCCGTCACGGCCAGAATGATGTAAAAGCTGCGGCTTTTAAACAGCCGCCGCAGGTCCATACCCAGCAGATTAAACACGGTCCGCACCCCCCATCCGCTCCAGGAAATAGCCCTCCAGGTCCTGCCGGTGCAGGCCCAGCTCCTCCACCGCGACGTCCGCCCGGGCGAGGACCCGCCCCACGGCCTTGGCGTCCACGGGTTCGTAAATCCGGATTTCCCCCTCCGGGCGCATCTCCCAATGCTTGAGGTGAAGCTCCTGCTCCAAGAGCGCCGCCGCCTTCTGGGGCCGGTCCGCTTTCAGGTGCAGATAGTCGGCGCATTTCTGTGCAAGCTCCCCGGCGGTGATCTGCTCCGCCATGCGTCCCGCCTGGATAATGCCGTACCGGGTGGCGATCTTGCTCAGCTCCCCCAGGATGTGGGAGCTGATGAGCAGGGTCAGCCCCCGTTCCCGGTTCAGCTGCAGGAAAAGCTCCCGCATCTCCCGGATGCCCTCCGGGTCCAGGCCATTGGTGGGCTCGTCCAGCAGCAGCAGGTCCGGCCCGCCCAAAAGCGCCAGCCCCACCCCCAGCCGCTGTTTCATGCCCATGGAGTAGTGCTTCACCGGCTTTTTCGCTTTCGGGGACAGGCCAACCGTCTCCAGGATCTCGTCCACCTGCCGTTCCGGGCTGTCCAGCCCCAGCAGCGCGGCGTACAGCCGCAGATTCTCCCGCCCGCTCAGGTCGGGATACAGGCCCGGCCGCTCGATCAGCGCCCCCACCCGGCGGCGGGCCACCGGGTCCCCGACGGGCTTGCCGAAGATCAGCGCCTCCCCCTGGGTGGGCCGGGCCAGGCCGCACAGGAGCTTCAGGGTGGTGGACTTGCCCGCGCCGTTCCGGCCGATGAAGCCGTAGACGTCCCCCCGCTCCACCTGCAGGTCCAGGCGGTCCACGGCCCAGTTGTCCCTGTAGCGCTTGGACAGGCCCCTTGTCTGTATGACTGCCATAGGAAAACCTCCTTTTTGGTTTGCGGGATCAGTCTGACAGACAAGTGCCCAAACATCGCAAAGGAAGGGTAAAGAAAGTGCAAAGTTTCCTCACAGTCACGCTTCCGCCAGCTTGAACCCGATGCCCCACACGGTTTGAATGTAGCCGTCGGTGCCGCTGGGCCGCAGCTTGGCGCGGATGTTGCTGATATGGACCGTGATGGTCTTGTCCTCCACGGCGCAGTCCTCCTGCCAGACGGCCTCGTAGATCTGCCGCTTGGTAAACACCCGTTTCGGGCGGCCCGCCAGCAGCTCCACGATCCTGAACTCATGGGCGGTGAGGGCCACCGGCCGGCCGGCGGCGGTGAGGGTCATCTCCTCCAGGTTCAGCACCCAGTCCCGCCAGCGCAGAAGCGGCGCGGGCGGCGCGGCGCTGGCGTGGCGGAGCTGCACCAGGATGCGGGCCCACAGCTCCTCCAGCTGGTAGGGCTTGGTCAGGTAGTCGTCCGCCCCCAGGCCCAGCAGCTCCACCTTGTCGGACAGCTCCGCTTTGGCGGAGAGCACAATGATGGGCGCCCGGCTGGTTTGGCGGATCTCCGCGATCAGCTCGCTGCCGGAGAGCCCGGGGAGCATCAGGTCCGCCAGCAGGAGGTCGACGCCGCCCGCCTGCCAGAGCAGCCGGCCCTCGGTGCCGGAGAAGGCCTGGATGCACTCACAGCCCTGGCGGCGCAGGTACCGGGCGGTGGAGTTGTTGATGTCGGTATCGTCTTCCACAATCAGAATGCGGGGCATGGGACGGCCTCCTCAGTCGGTTTTGAACATGATACCACAGCCGGGGGTGTAAGAAAATACTTTTTCGGGAAAATCCTCCCGCGGGCCGATATCGCCGGCGCGGTTGAAAACCGGCAGCCGATTGCCGGCTGGGGCGGCTATAAAAAGGGGCGGGGCTGCACCCGCCGCGGCGGGGAGCTCCGGCAAAGGGGAGAAGCCGGAGCTCCCCGCTCCGCATAAAATCTTTTGTAGAATTTTGCGGCGGACTGTGGTATCCTGAATACAGGCGTTAACGGAACGGCCCGGGAGGGCGGTGCAGAGGAGGGGACGATCATGCTGCGCGTATTTTTAGCCGAGGACGAGAGCATTATCCGGGAGACCCTGCGGGACACCGTTCCTTGGGCCCAATACGGCTACTCCTTCGCCGGGGAGGCCGGGGACGGGGAGATGGCCCTGCCCCTGATCCGGCAGGTGAAGCCGGACGTGCTGATTACCGACATCCGCATGCCCTTCATGGACGGCCTGGCCCTCAGCGAGCTGGTCAGCCGGGAGTTTCCGGAGATGAAAATCGTCATCATCTCCGGCTATGACGATTTTGAATATGCCCGCCAGGCCATCAGCATCGGCGTGGACCGCTATCTGCTGAAGCCAATTACCAAAAAAGCCCTGCTGGACGTGCTGGCGGAGCTGAAGGAAAAGATCGAGGGCGAGCGGGCCAACCGGAGCTATCTGGCGCAGTTCCACCGGGAGGCGGAGGAGTACGAGCAGTACACCCGCCGGGTGTTCTTCGAGCGGGTGGTGGCGGGCCAGCTCTCCGTCCAGGAGATTTACGAGTCCGCGGCAAAGCTGGACATCGACCTCCGGGCGCAATGCTATGCCCTGGCCTTCTTCTCCGTCCTGCCGGAGCCCTTTGCCTCGGCGGAGGCTTACTCGGAGCCGGGAGCCCGTCTGCGGGACGCTTTGCTGGAGCATTTTTTAAAGTACCCGGAGTACATCCTCCTCCGCTGGAATCTGACCACGTACGCCGTGCTGCTCAAGGGCGAGACCGCCCGGATGGAGGAGCTGGCCCGCCGCTGTGTGAACACGGTGCGGGAGCAATACGCGGCCTATGCCCCGGAGCAGAGCTGGTATGTGGCGGTGGGCCGCCCCACTCCCCGGCTCAGCACCCTGCCCGCCTGTTTTGAGGAGGTCTCCCGCCTCTGGGCCTACCGGCACATTCTGCCCCAGCAGCATGTGCTGACGGCGGACACCGTCAGCTTCCTCACCGGCACCGGCGGGGGGAACAGCCACCTGGACCAGCTGGACGCCGGGAAGGTGGACCCGGCCATCCTCCTCGGCGTGATGCAGAGCGCCAGCGCGCAGGAAATCCCCAGTTTTGTGGACGAGTACATCCACAGCGTGGAGGATGCCCTGGGTTCCAAGCCCTTCTGCCAATACCTGATGCTGTCGGTCCGCTTCACGGCGGCCCGCTTCGCCGCCTCCCTGGGGGTGGGGCGGAAGGAGACCTTCGCGCCCCTGACCTGCCTGGACCTGGTGGGCCGGAATGTGACGGCGGCGGACCTGAAGAGCTACTTCTCCGCCATCCTGCTGCGGGCGGTGGAGCTGCGGGACCAGGCGTCCAACAGTCAGTGCCGCCAGCTGCTCAAGCAGGCGGTGGCCTATATCGACGGCCACTATACCGCGGAATCCCTCTCCCTGAACCAGGTGGCCCGGGAGGTGAACATCTCCGCGAACTACCTCTCGGCGGTGTTCAGCCAGGAGATCGGGGCGACCTTCACCGAATACGTCACGGGAAAACGGATGGACCGGGCGAAGGAGCTGCTCCGCACCACGGACAAGCGTTCCGGCGAGGTGGCGGCGGCGGTGGGCTATAAGGACCCCCACTATTTCAGCTTCCTCTTCAAAAAAACCCAGGGCTGCACCCCCCGGGACTACCGGGGAGGGGGGAAGCGCCCATGAGCCGCCCGGATTCCATCCAGAGCCGGATGCGCCGCCTGGTGGTAATCTTCTGCGGCTTTATGACGGCGATTCTGGCGGTGATGCTGGCGCTGGTGCTGGTTTACAACAGCCAGTATAAAAATCTGCTTCATAACGTCACCACCGCGTCGGAGTTCAACCAGGATTTTAAGGAGAACATCGACCTCAAGATGTACTACTATGTCATTGAGAGCCGGTACTCCGAGGGCCTTCCCATCCAGGAGGTTCAGGCGGCCCAGGCCCTGGCCAAGGACCTTCTGGACAGCACCAGCCAGAAGGACAGCCTCCGGGCCGTCACCAGCGTGCTGGACCTGTGCGAGAATCTGGAGGAGAAAATCTATCAGATTGAGAAGACCCGGAACTACGACGACCGGCAGGTGCAGCTGGAGAACAATGTATACGTCCTTACCGCGATGATCCAGGAGTATATGTACAATTACCTGTACTGCGAGTCGGTCCAGCTGAACCTTCTGCAGCAGCAGATCTCCCGGCAGATTGCAGCGGAAATCCTGCTGGTGCTGGTTTTGTCCGGGGCGCTGATCCTGCTGCTGGTCCGCTACAGCGTCCGCCTGAGCCGTTCCGTCACCCAGCCGGTGGTGGATCTGAGCCGCCGGGCGGAGGACGTCATCGGCGGCGACCTGACGGTCCGGGAGCCGGTCCGCTCCGAGACGTATGAAATCCGCACCCTCAGCGAGGGCATGGAGCAGATGATTGCCCGGCTCAACGCGCAGATTCAGGAGATCACCCAGAAGCAAACCAGCCTCCGCCGGGCGGAGCTGGCGCTGCTCCAGGCGCAGATCAATCCCCATTTTTTGTACAACACCATGGATACCATTATCTGGCTGATTGAGGCGGACCGGTCCCAGGCGGCGGTGGAGATGGTGTCCAACCTGTCGGAGTTCTTCCGCCATTCCCTGAGCCGGGGGGAGGACGTCATCACCCTGGGAGAGGAGGAGGAGCATGTCCGCAGCTATCTCCAGATCCAGCAGGCCCGGTACAAGGACATCCTGGATTATACCATTCAGATCGGCCCCGCCCTGCGGGAGACGCGCCTCCCCAAGCTGACCCTTCAGCCCCTGGTGGAAAACGCCCTGTATCACGGCATCAAGCTCAAGCGGGGCAAGGGCTGCATCTACATTACTGGCCGGGTGGAGGGGGCGGACGTGCTCCTTCAGATTACGGACGACGGCGCGGGAATGGCCGCGGCGCGGCTGGAGGAGCTGAACCGGGCCATTGAGAGCGGGGAGCGGGTGGGCTTCGGCCTGGTCACCGTCCACGAGCGGCTGCGGCTGCTGTTCGGCCCGCCCTACGGGCTGACGCTTTCCAGCCGGGAGGGCGTGGGAACCACCGTGACGGTGCGGGTCCCCCGCCGGGGAAAGGAGGAACGGGAGTCATGAGACGGATGCTTCTGGCCGCGCTGCTGGCGGGGAGCCTTGCGTTCGGCTCCGCCTGCGGAGCCGGGGCGAATTCCTCCGGGGATTCACCCAATGAGGACCTGACGGTCATTGGCATGTCCCAGGTGGGAGCGGAATCCGACTGGCGGGTGGCCAACTCCGAGTCCATGAAGGCGGTGTTTACGGAGGAAAACGGCTACCGCCTCCTGTTCGACGACGCCCGGCAGAAGCAGGAGAATCAGATCACCGCCATCCGCAGGTTTATCCAGCAGCAGGTGGACTATATCGTCCTGATGCCGATCAGCGAGAGCGGCTGGGACTCCGTGCTCCAGGAGGCGAAGGAGGCGGGCATTCCCGTCATTCTGGTGGACCGCATGGCGGACGTGGAGGACGAGAGCCTCTACGCCGCCCATATCGGGTCCGACTTTTTGAGGGAGGGGCGGCTGGCCGTCTCCTGGATGGAAGATGCATTTCGGGAGGCGGAGGACCCCGTCCGCATCATTCACATACAGGGAACCCCGGGCTCCACCGCCCAGCTGGGCCGCACGGCGGCGCTGGAGGAGGGCATAGCGGCCCGGGAAAACTGGGAGCTGCTGGCCCGGCTGGACGGGGACTTCACCCAGGCCAAGACCTACGAGGTCATGACGGAATACCTCTCGTCCCCTTCGGGGAGGGGGGATATCGACGTGGTCTACTGTGAGAACGACAACATTGCCTTCGGGGCCCTCCAGGCGCTGGAGGAGCAGGGGTATCCCTGCGGGCGGGGAGGCGTGAGCATCATCACCTTCGACGCGACCCGGGGAGCCTTGACGGAGTGCCTGCGGGGAAAAATCTCCCTGGCGGTGGAGTGCAACCCGCTGCTGGGACCGCTGGTGGAGGAGGCCGTCCGGGCGATGGAGGCCGGGAGGACGCCGGAGAAGCACCGCTATGTAGAGGAACAGGCGTTCACCGGAGAAGACCTGACGGAAGCCCTGATTGAGGGCCGGGAATATTGAGGGGCTGCATGGCTTCTGAAAAAAAGGCCGGGAACGGATGCTGCGATCCGTCCCGGCCTTTGCTTATCCGCTGCTGCGGACGACCAGCTCCCACTCCAGGGATTTCGAGCGGGCGGCCTCCCCCTGGAGGAGCCCGATCATCTGCTCCGCCGCCACCCGGCCCATGCGGCTGCGGTGGCTGAGGGAGGTAATGGGCACGGGGCCCAGCTGGCTCAAATAGCTGTTGTCAAAGCTGACCACCGCCACCTCCTCCGGGACCCGGCGGCCCGCCTCCAGCAGGGCCTGAATCAGGTGATAGGCGATCTCGTCGTTGTAGCAGATTACCGCCGTGGCGTCCTCCAGCCGCTTTTGCAGGAAGTCCGCCAGCAGCCGCCCGTCCCGGTTCTCCAAAAGATGGCGGCGGTCCTCCGTGTCGTACCAGGCGAAGCGCCCGTCCCGGATGGACAGGCCCGCGTCCCGAAGGGCGGAGACGGCCCCGTGGTAACGCTGGGGCCCCTGCACATCGTCGCTTTTGAAAATGCCGGCGATTTCCCGGTGGCCCCGGTCCGCCAGATAGCGGGCCAGCTGATAGCCGCCGCCGTAGTTGTCGTCCGCCACGCAGGGGACCCGGTCCAGCCCGGCGTAAGCGCCGTGAAGGAAGACGATGGGGGAGCCCGTCTGGAGAAGGCGCTGGTAGAGATCGGCGTTGGGCGTGGGCAGGGCGGTCTTGGAGCCCTCCACCAGAAGGCCGCTTACCGGCTTCTCCAGCAGGCGGAGCAGAATTTCCCGCTCCGTGCTGACCTGGTTTTCCGTGGCATAAACGGCGGTGGAGTAGCCCTGGCGGGAAAAAACGTCGGAGGCGTCGTGCAGGATGGCGGGGAAAATATAGTCGTCCATAAAGGAGGCCACCACTGCGATCTGGCGGGAGGCCGCCCCCGGCACCAGCCCGGTGGCGTAGGAGCCGCTGCCCTGCCGCCGGTGGATCAGCCCCTCCTCCTCCAAAAGCGCCAGGGCATGGCGGACGGTTTGACGGCTCAGCCGGTATTGGCGGCTCAGCTCCTGCTCCGTGGGCAGCTTGTACCCGGACTGTCCGCTGTTCCGGGTCAGTTCTTCCCGCAGCCGGTCTGCCAGCAGCCGGTATTTCATTGCCATGCCCGGGCCTCCTTCCGCTTGTTTTCCGCTTTCATTATACCAAGCGGCAACGGTAATCTGCCTAAAATAAAGGTTGATGCTTTTTGGAACTTTGTCGCTTTGTTCAAAAGAAATCACAAAATTTGTCTGCCGCGCCGGAAGGGCTCCGGGGCGGCAGGCGAAATTTTTCACCTTCCGTCCAAAGGAAATCAACCGATTTTCCGGAATTGGGCAATCTGCCGGAGGAGAAAATTTGCCCGGCTCCCCTGAAAACCGGAAAAAAACAAACAAATTCATCGGACAAATCGTAAGATTTTCAACTTGAAGCGGAATTGCACCCATCGGAGGGGCGGAATTTGTACGATACTATGTCATAATAACTAAAATTTGTACTATTTACTCATACAAAAATAGAGATAATGACCAAAAATGTATTGACTTTGCGGGGGGAATCGTTTTTAATGCAGCTATGGAAGCCGGATGGGTCTCCGGCGGTGAACCCAAAATCTGAAAGTGAGGAATTGATCATGAAGAAAGTCTTTTGTCTCCTGCTGACCCTGTGCATGGTCCTGGCTCTGGCCGCCTGCGGCGGCGATACCGCGCCCGCCGACAGCGGCAGCTCCGCCCCGGCGGACAGCGGTTCCGACGCCCAGCAGCCCGCCGAAACCGGCGGAGAGCTGATTACGGTCGGCGTTATCAACAACGACCCCAATGAATCCGGATACCGAACCGCCAACGACGCGGCCATGCGGGCGACCTTTACGGAAGAAAACGGCTACAAGGCCACCTTCTACAACAACAACGACGCCGCCCAGCAGATTGCCACCGCCCAGCAGATGATTCAGGATGAGGTGGACTTCCTGCTGCTCTCCCCCGCCTCCACCACCGGCTGGGACACCGTTCTCCAGGACGCTCAGGCCGCCGGCACCCAGATCATCCTCTTCGACCGGATGCTGGAAGCCGATGAGAGCATGTACGTGGCCGCCGTCGTCTCCGACATGCCCGCCGAGGGCCAGACCGCCGTGGACTGGCTGGCCGCCCAGGGACTGGACGAGTACAACATCATCCACATCCAGGGCCACATGGGCTCCGACGCCCAGCTGGGCCGCACCGGCGCCCTGGACGAGAAGGTCGCCGCCGAGGGGAACTGGAACTATGTGACCCAGCAGACCGCCGACTGGGACGAGGCCACCGCCCGCACCATCACCCAGTCCGTGATTGACTCCGGAAAGCCCTTCAACGTGATCTACGCGGAAAACAACGGCATGGCCCGGGGCGCTGTGGCGGCTCTGGACGCCGCGGGAATCACCCACGGCAAGGACGGCGACGTCATCGTCATGGGCTTCGACAGCGACAAGTGGGCCTTTGAGGCGGTGCTGGAGGGCAGCTGGAACTACATGGGCCTGTGCAACCCCCTCCAGGCCGAGACGGTTGACAGCATCATTAAAAACCTGATGGCCGGGCAGGCTCCCGCGCAGAAGATCACCTACACCCCCGAGCAGGGCTTCGACTGCGACACCCTCACCCAGGCCGACGTGGATACCTACGGCACCTGATTTCAAATGATCTGAGCCTGTACATCACGTGACCCGACATGCGGCGCGGCTGACATGCCGCGCCGCATTTTTGAAACTTGAAGGAATGGAGGCGTATCCCTATGCAGGAAGGCGCGGTATTGGAAATGCGGGGCATCTGCAAGTATTTCCCCGGCGTGCGCGCCCTTCAGGATGTGGACTTCACCCTGCGCAAAGGGGAGATTCACGCCCTGATGGGAGAAAACGGCGCGGGGAAATCGACGCTGATTAAGGTGCTCACTGGCGTGTACCCAAAGGACGGCGGCGAGGTCCATATTGAGGGCGTGAACGGGCCGGCGGTCATCCGCTCTCCCCAGGACGCCCAGAACGCGGGCATCAGCACCGTCTATCAGGAAATTACCCTGTGCCCCAACCTGAGCGTGGCGGAAAACATGTACATCGGCCGCACGAAAGGGGCGGTGACCAACTGGAGAAAGATGAACAGCGGCGCGGGAAAGATTCTGGAGTCCCTGGGCATCCCCGCCGGCCCCGCCCAGCAGCTGGGCACCTGTTCCATTGCCGTGCAGCAGATGGTGGCGATTGCCCGGGCGGTGGACATGGAGTGCAAGGTGCTGATTCTGGACGAACCCACCTCCTCCCTGGACGAGCAGGAGGTGCAGAAGCTCTTCGGCCTCATGCGGGACCTGCGGAAGAAGGGCGTGGGCATCATCTTCGTCACCCACTTCCTGGAGCAGGTCTATGAGGTCTGCGACCGGATCACCGTCCTCCGGGACGGCCAGCTGGTGGGCGAGTACGTCATCGAGGACCTGCCCCGGGTCCAGCTGGTCAGCAAGATGCTGGGCAAGGAGCTGGACGACATGGCCGACATCAAGGGCGAGTCCGGCGGCGCGGCCACGGATCGGGAAGGGGCTCCCGTGCTGGAGGCCCGGGGCCTTTGCAGCAGCGCGGGCATCAAGCCCTTCGACTTCTCCATCCGCAAGGGGGAGGTCAACGGCTTTACTGGCTTGCTTGGCTCCGGGCGGAGCGAGTGCGTCCGGGCCATCTTCGGCGCGGACCATGTCACCGGCGGCACGGTGAAAATGGACGGCCGGGAGGTCAAGATCAAAAAGCCCCTGGACGCCATGAAGCGGGGCGTCGGCTACCTCCCCGAGGACCGGAAGGGCGACGGCATCGTGGGCGACCTCTCCGTCCGGGAGAACATCATCCTGGCCTATCAGGTGATGAGGGGCTTTTTCCGCCCCATTTCCAGGGCCCAGGCGGAGGCCTTCGCCGACAACTACATCCAGCTGCTGGAGATCAAGACCGCCTCGGCGGACACCCCCATCAAATCCCTCTCCGGCGGCAACCAGCAAAAGTGCATCCTGGCCCGGTGGCTGTTGACGGACCCCAAGTATTTGATTCTGGACGAACCCACCCGGGGCATCGACATCGGCACGAAGATTGAAATTCAAAAGCTGGTCCTGCGCCTGGCGGAGAAGGGCACCAGCGTGACCTTCATCTCCTCGGAGATCGACGAGATGCTGCGCACCTGCTCCCGCCTGGTGGTCATGCGGGACCGGAAGGCGGTGGGCGAGCTCTCCGGAGAGGACCTGACCCAGGCCAAGATTATGGCGACCATTGCAGGAGGTGATGAGAAATGACGACGCCCGTGAAAAATCCGGAACCCAAGGTGAAGCAGCCCGGGGAGAGCCTCTTCAAGCGGCTTGTCCGGCAGCAGCTCTTCATCCCCTTCGCGGCCCTGGCCCTGCTGGTGATCTTCAACCTGGTTGCCGACCCCTCCTTCTTCGCGGTCAGCATTAAGGAAAACAGCCTGGGCAATCCGGTGCTCAGCGGCAACATCATCTCCGTACTGGACAACGCCTCGGAGCTGGTTATCCTGGCTATCGGTATGACGTTGGTCACCGCCTCCTCCGGCGGGCAGGACATCAGCGTGGGCGCGGCCATGGCCATTGCCGGAAGCGTCATCCTCCGGCTGGTCTGCGGCGGGCAGGTTACCGCGGACACCATGCAGATGAACCTGATCCTGGCGGTGCTCATCGGCATGGTGGTCTCGGCCCTCTTCGGCGCCTTCAACGGCACGCTGGTGGCCTACTTCAAGATTCAGCCCATGGTGGCTACCCTGATTTTGTACACCGCCGGGCGCTCCATCGCGGCCTGGATCAACAACAACCAGCTGCCCATTATCAACGATCTGTCCTTTAAATATGCGGGCACCTTCCTCCCCGGCATTCCTGTGCCCACGCCTATTTTCATCACGGCTCTCGTAATTGCGGTCTTCTGGCTGGTGCTGAAATTTACCACCCTGGGACTTTACACCCAGTCGGTGGGCATCAACCCCAGCTCCTCCCGGCTCAACGGCATCAACCCCCAGATGGTCAAGCTGCTCACCTATGTCATTCTGGGCGTGTGCGTGGCGGTGGCGGGCTTCATCCGGGTCAGCCGCAGCGGGTCCATCAACTATTCCCGCATCGCGGAGAATATCGAGATGGACGCCATCCTGGCGGTGGCCCTGGGGGGCAACGCCCTCTCCGGCGGCAAGTTCAACATCTACGGCTCCATCCTGGGGGCCTATGTCATCCAGTTCCTCACCACTACGCTCTATAAATACGAGGTGCCCTCCACGGCCCTGCCCGCCTACAAGGCGGTGGTGGTCATCCTGCTGGTGGTCCTCAGCGCCCCGGTGGTGCGGAGCAAGATGGCAAACCTGCGGTTCCAGGCCAAAGCGGATAAGATCGCAAAGGAGGCGAAGTGATATGACGACCACCGCAACGAAAGCGCCCCGTCTCAAGGCCCGCCGGGACATGTCGGACACCAGTCTGCTGCTGGCCATCACGGTCCTGGTCTTCTTCGCCCTGTACCTGTCCGCCATCCTCTTCCTGGGGGGCGGCTTCACCAAGCCCCAGAACTTCCTGAACATTCTGAACAACAACGCCTCCCTGATCGTCCTGTCCTGCGGCATGAGCATCGTTATGATCACAGGGGGCATCGACATCAGCGTGGGAGCGGTCACCAGCCTGGTGTGCATGGCCGGGGCGGTGAACCTGGAACAGCAGGGCGGCAGTATTGGGACCGTCCTCCTCATTGGCCTGGGCATCGGCCTGGCCTTCGGGCTGGTCCAGGGGTATCTGGTGGCGTACCTGGAAATCCAGCCCTTTATCGTGTCCCTGGCGGGCATGTTCTTCGCCAAGGGCATGACCACCATCGTCAGCAAGGAGCCCATCCGGGTGACCAATGAGGGCTTCCTGGCGGTGAAGGACACCCGCATCATCGTCCCCGGCCTGGGCTCCAACAACAAGCTGGGGCAGTATATCCCGGCCTACGTGGAGGTGGGCGTGGTCATCGCCCTGCTGGCGGTAGTGCTCCTCTTCTGCCTCCTGCGCTGGACCAAGCTGGGCCGCGCCTTCTACGCCGTGGGCGGAAACAGCCAGAGCGCCAACATGCTGGGCATCAACGTGCGCCGCACCAAGTTCCTGGCCCACATCCTGTGCAGCCTGCTGGCGGGCCTGGGGGGTATTCTCTACTTCCTCCACGTGGGCAGCGGCGACGTGGCCAACGGTGCGGGCGACGAGATGAACGCCATTGCCTCCTCCATCATCGGGGGGACCCTCCTCACCGGCGGCGTGGGCAACGTGGCGGGCACCTTCTTCGGCGTCATGAGCCTGAACACCATCAAGCGGATCGTCTCCTCCCTAGGCTTTGACGAGGCATGGTGGTCCAACATCACCGTGGCGGCCATGCTCTGTTTGTTCCTGGTGATCCAGAGTATCGTGCTGCTGCGGAAGAACACCAGCAAGCAGTGAGGAGGGCGGAAAATGAACACCTGCTTAGGCATTGAGCTTGGCTCCACCCGCGTCAAGGCCGTCTCCATCGACGAAGCCTTTCAGCCCGTCTCCTCCGGGGACTACACCTGGGCCTCCCGCTATGAAAACGGCGTCTGGACCTACCCCCTGGAGGAGGTCTGGACGGGGCTGAAGGCGGCACTTTCCAAGGTGAAGGACCGGGAGGACATCGCCGCTATGGGCGTCTCCGCCATGATGCATGGGTATCTGGCCTTCGACAAGGACTGGAACCTGCTGACCCCCTTCCGCACCTGGCAGAACACCATCACCGGCCCGGCGGCGGCGGAGCTGACGGAGCTCTTCGGCTTCAACATCCCCCAGCGCTGGAGCGTCGCCCACCTCTATCAGGCGGTGCTGAACGGGGAGGCGCACGTCTCTCAAATCGCGCACATCACCACCCTGGCGGGCTATGTCCATTACATGCTCACCGGCGTCAACGCCGTGGGCGTGGGGGAGGCCAGCGGCATGTTCCCCATCGACAGCCTGCGGCTGGACTACGACGCCGGGATGCTTGAAAAGTTTGACGCCCTGCCGAAGGTGCAGAACCTCCCCTGGAAGCTCCGGGACCTTCTCCCGAAGGTGCTGGCGGCGGGAGAGCCCGCCGGAACCCTCACGGAGTCCGGCGCGGCCCTGCTGGACGGGCTGCTGTCCCCCGGCGTTCCCTTCGCCCCGGCGGAGGGCGACGCGGGCACCGGCATGACCGCCACCAACGCCGTGGCTCCCCGGACGGGCAACGTATCGGCGGGAACCTCCATTTTCTCCATGGTGGTCCTGGAAAAGCCGTTGAAAAAAGTCTATGAGGAGATCGACCTGGTGACCACCCCCGCCGGGGCCCCCGTGGCCATGGTCCACTGCAACAACTGCACCAACGACACCAACGCCTGGGTAAGCGTCCTGGGAGAGGCGGCGGAGCTTTTCGGAGCGAAGCCCTCCGCCGGCGAGCTCTACACCAAGCTCTACGAGAAGAGCCTGGAGGGGGATGCGGACTGCGGCGGCGTGCTGGTGTGCAACTATCTGGCGGGGGAGGGCGTCACCCACATGGACGCGGGCCGCCCCCTGACGGCCCGGACGCCGGAGAGCAATTTTACGCTGGCCAACTTTTTCAAGGCCCAGCTTTACGCCACCATGGCCACCCTGAAAATCGGCATGGACATTCTGGCGGAGGAGGGCGTGGCCATCGACTCCCTGACGGGCCACGGCGGATTGTTCAAGACCCCTGTCGTGGGCCAGAGCTACCTGGCCGCCGCCTGCAGCGCTCCCGTCACCTGCATGGAGACGGCGGGGGAGGGCGGCCCCTACGGCATGGCCCTGCTTGCCGCGTATATGCTGAGGAAAGCGGACGGCGAGCGGCTGGAGGACTTCCTGAGCGAACGGGTCTTTGCCGGAGCCGCCGGAACCACCGTCCAGCCCAGCGCCGCCTTGGCCGGGGGCTTCAACACATACATCCGGCGGTTCAAGGCTCTGCTTGCCGTGGAGCGGGCCGCTGCGGAACATCTGTAAGGAGGAACTCTCATGAAACAGTATCAGTTCTGGTTTGTCGTGGGCAGCCAGTTCCTGTACGGCCCCGAGGTGCTGGACACCGTGGCCGCCCGGGCCGCCGAAATGGCGGAGAAGCTCAGCGCGGTTCTGCCCTATCCGCTGGTTTACAAGGTTACGGCCAAGACCAACCAGGAGATTGCCGCGGTGTGCAAAGCGGCCAATTACGACGACTCCTGCGCCGGAGTGATCACCTGGTGCCACACCTTCAGCCCCAGCAAAATGTGGATCAACGGCCTTGTGGACCTCCAGAAGCCCTGGTGCCACTTCGCCACCCAGTACAACCGGGAGATCCCCAACGAGGAGATCGACATGGACTTCATGAACCTGAACCAGGCCGCCCACGGCGACCGGGAGCACGGGTTCATCGGGGCCCGCCTGCGCAAGCCCCGGAAAATCATCGCCGGCTTCTGGCAGGACGAGGACGTTCAGGCCCGCATCGGCAGCTGGATGAAGGCCGCCGTGGGCGTGGCCGTCTCCAAGTCCATGAAGGTCATGCGCTTTGGCGACAACATGCGGGAAGTGGCCGTCACCGAGGGCGACAAGGTGGAGGTCCAGGCCAAGCTTGGCTGGCAGGTGAACACCTGGGCTGTAGGCGATCTGGTGAAGGCCATGGACGCCGTTTCCGAGGCGGAGGTCAACGCCCAGATGGCCCGCTACGCCGAACAATACGACATGGCCACCGACCGGGTGGACCAGGTGCTCTACCAGGCCCGGGAAGAAGTCGCCATGAAGAAGATGATGGACGCGGAAGGATGCCTGGCCTTCTCCAACACCTTCCAGGACCTCTACGGCATGAAGCAGCTCCCCGGCCTCGCCAGCCAGGACCTGATGGCCCAGGGCTACGGCTACGGCGGCGAGGGCGACTGGAAGGTCTCCGCCATGACCGCCATCCTGAAGGCCATGGGCGAGGGGGGCAACGGGGCTTCCGCCTTCATGGAGGACTACACCTATCATCTGGAGAAGGGCCAGGAGTACAGCCTGGGGGCCCACATGCTGGAGGTCTGCCCCTCCGTGGCGGCGGACCGGCCCCGGATTGAGGTCCATCCCCTGGGCATCGGGGACCGAGAGGACCCGGCCCGACTGGTCTTCGAGGGAAAGCCCGGCGACGCCATTGTGGTCAGCCTCATCGACATGGGGGGCCGCCTGCGGCTGATCTGCCAGGATATCCACTGTGTCAAGCCTATCCTGCCCATGCCGAACCTGCCTGTTGCACGGGTCATGTGGCAGGCGGAGCCCAGCCTGACCACCGGCGTGGAGTGCTGGATCACCGCCGGAGGAGCCCACCACACGGTCCTGAGCTACGACGTGACGGCGGAGCAGATGAAGGACTGGGCCAATATGATGGACATCGAGTTTGTGCATATCACCAAGGACACCACGGTGGAGAGCCTGGAGCGGGACCTGTTCCTTGCGGACCTCGCCTGGAAGCTGAAATAACGCCCCTTTTCTTGCGGGACTGGACAGCCGATGGCGGCTTCGCCGCTTATGAATGCGGCGTCCCCTTTCCGGGGAAAGAGGAGGCAGAAAGAACGTTGGCACGCTGCGGGGCCGGTTCCGCACAGACGTTTCTGCGACGGCAGCCGGCCCCGGCGCATAGGGGGACATAACATGCTGGAAGAACTGAAAAAGCAGGTGTGCGAGGCGAACCTGCTGCTGCCGGAGTACGGCCTGGTGACGTTCACCTGGGGCAATGTCTCCGGCGTCGACCGGGAACGGGGATTGATGGTCATCAAGCCCTCCGGCGTGGAATACGACGACATGAAACCCGAGGACATGGTGGTGGTGAGCCTGGAGACCGGGGAACGGGTGGAGGGCCGCTATAAGCCCTCCAGCGACACGGACACACACCTGGCGCTGTACAAGGCGTTCCCGGCTCTGGGGGGCGTCGTCCACACCCACAGCCGCTGGGCCACCTCCTTCGCCCAGGCGGGGAAGGGCGTCCCGGCCATGGGAACGACACAGGGGGACTATTTTTACGGTGAGATTCCCTGCACCCGGAGGATGACGCCGGAGGAGATTGCCGGAAGCTATGAGCTGGAGACGGGGAACGTCATCATTGAAACCTTCCGGGAGCGGAAGCTGGACCCGGCGCAGGTCCCGGCGGTGCTGGTCCACAGCCACGGACCCTTCGCCTGGGGGACGGACCCGTTCAACGCCGTCCACAACGCCGTGGTGCTGGAGGAAGTGGCCTTCATGGATTTCCACGCCATGGCCTTGACGCCGGGCCTGGGGGCCATGCAGCAGGAGCTCCTGGACAAGCATTACCTCCGTAAGCACGGCCCCGGGGCCTACTACGGCCAGGGCTGACGGAGATGGAAGGAACGCCTTCCGGTGCGCTTCGCTTCCCACGGGCGGCGGAGGCCCATAAAAACGGAGCGTAACCTGCGCCCAGAAAAGAGCGGCAGATCTCTGCATGAGATCTGCCGCTCAGCCTGTCTAAAAAGCCTTTTCGCCGGCCTGCGCAGGGGCTTCAAGCGTTCGACAAGCGCTGGGGGACGTGCGATGGGAAACGCCCCTCCCGGGTCTCCCGCCCGCTGGGGCTTACAGGTCCGGCTCGATGGGCTTGTCCAGCCGCCGGAAGGTGAAGGTTCCCACGGCAAAGAGCTCCCCGCCGTCCCCGGTGACCCGGGCCTCCAGAACGCAGACGCTCTTTCCGCTCTGGAGTTCACGGGCCTCCGCCGTCAGCCTGTCGCCCGCCCTGGCGCTTTTGAGAAAGCTGAAGGAGGCGTTAATGGTCACGGCCATGGTGCCGTAAGCCACCATGGCGGAGCCGCAGGCGGTGTCCGCCAGGGAGAAGTACACGCCGCCGTGGGGCACCTGGACGGGATTCAGGTCCTCCTCCGTCACGGTTTTGACAGCCCGGGCATACCCGGGGCGGAGCTCCTCCACATAAATGCCCAGCCGCCTGCCGAAGGGGTTCTTCGCGTTGCGGAAGGCCCGGAGCCGCTCATAGTCCATAGGTGCCGCCTCCTCTGGGAGAGAATCAAGGGGGGAGCCGCCGGTCACTGCCGGATGGTGAACTGCCGCCCGTCGGAACGGACGCTGCCCTCCTCCCGGAGGCGCTTCAGCTCCCGCATCATGGCGCTGCGGTCGGTGGCGATGTAGTCCGCCAGGGTGCTCAGGGAAAAGGGAAGGGTGAAGGTCCGGCTCCCCGTCTGCTGGGAGAGCTGGCGGAAATAGCACATCAGCTTTTCCCGGATGGAACGCCGGGACAGCACATCCACCCGCCGGGAAAGGGCCTGGGCCTTGTCCGCCATCAGCTGCAGCATGTTCTGGACAAGGATGCTGTGCCGGCGGCAGGCGTTGCCGCAGCGGCTGAGGATATGAGCATAGTCAATGAAAACCACGTCGCAGGGATGCCGGCAGACTACCTCCAGACTGTCGCCCGTGGACCCGGCAAAGGCCAGGGTTTTGCCGAAAACCCCTCCGACGCCCAGGTCCTCCAGCACGGTGGCGACGCCCTCCTCGTCGATGCGGATCAGCGACGCCTGTCCCCGTTCCACCACGCCCACGGCGTCGGAGGAGAAATCATAAATCAGCTCGTCAGCCCGGAAGGACCGCTGGACCGCCTGAAAACAGGACAGGATTTCCCGGTAATCCTGATAGCTGATATCGTGAAACAGCGGACTTTTTTCCAACTCCAGCTCACTAAGCATGTGCTCATTCCTTTCTGTTGCATATCCCACATACTCAGGATATCATACCAGCTTTTGCTTAAAAAGTAAAGAACAATTTTTTACTCTCGGGTCCCATAATCCAATATTCGGTAGTTTGCGGACCCTGTATCCCTTGCGGGATCGGCCGCGGGCCTGAGAAAGCGTTTTCAAAAAACTTTGGAAAGAGTTCCAAGCGGCGCCGGGGCGCCCGCTTTTCCTTTTCCGGGACCGGCATCCGGGGCGGAGGGGGACCCGTGCCGCGTATCCGCCCGCTTCCCTTCAAGGGCCCTTGGAAACGGATCGGGGCGCCGCCCCAAACCGGCCGGTGTTTTTAAAGCGGGAGAGCCGCCGCGGGGCGGCGGAGTGTTTATAATTCCGCCGCCGTTTGTTTACAATTTGTTTATATCCATCCATTGACAAGAAATGCCTCCGGTGGTAAACTCGCTTTAGCACTCCGGGAAAAGGAGTGCTAAAGCATAAAAACACCCCGGACTATGGGCGGCAGCTTGGAGGGCGTTGTGGAACTCTCGGACCGGAAACGGCAGATATTGAAACTGGTGGTGGAGGATTATATCCGCACGGCCGAGCCGGTGGGCTCCAAGGCCATTGCCGCGGAGATGGGCGGCAGCGTCAGCTCCGCCACCATACGCAACGAGCTCTCCGATCTGACGGAGATGGGCTATCTGGAGCAGCCCCACACCTCCGCCGGGCGGATGCCCTCGCCCAAGGGCTACCGGCTGTATGTCAACGAGCTGATGGAGGCCCAGCGCCTTTCCCTGGCGGAGACGGAGAAGATCAACCAGTCCCTCCAGCTGAAGATGGAGGAGCTGGACCGTCTGCTGGCCCAAGCGGGCCGGGCGGTCTCCGCCCTGGTGCGCTACCCGGCCTACATCTCCGCGGTCCGGAAGACCTCGGTTACCGTCCGGCGCTTCGAGCTGCTGGCGGTGGATGAGCGGAACTGCATCCTGGTCATGATGACCAGCGACAGCCGGGTGAAGAGCCAGCTTCTGCGGATGCAGCTGAAGGTGGAGGCGGAGCAGCTGCCCATGGCGGCCAATCTGCTGAACAGCCACTTTGCAAACGCCTCTCCCGCCGAGATGAGCCAGCGGCTGATGAACGTGGCGGACCAGGTGAATCCCCAGCTGTTTTTGCTGCTGTCCCAGGCGGTGAGCTGCGCGGCGGACATCCTGGAGGAGGCGGACCGGCGGGAGATCGTCACCGCCGGAGCCAGCCGGCTTTTGAAGCTCCCGGAGTTCCGGGACGCCGACAAGGCCCACGAGCTGATGAGCTTCCTGGCGGACAGCAAGGAAGAGCTCCCGCAGCCGCTGCACCGGGAGATGGAGATCCTGATCGGCCCGGAGAACGTGAAGGAAGCCTTGAAGGACACCAGCGTCGTGGTGGCCAGCTATGATATAGGAGACGACATGCGGGGCCTCATCGGCGTGGTGGGCCCCACGAGGATGGACTACGCGGCGGTGGCCGCCCGGCTCTCCGGCTTTGCCGAGGGGCTGACGAGATTGTTTGGCAAACAAGAGGAACTACCCCCGAAGGAGGAACCGAAATGACGGAAGAGAACAAGCAGCCCCTGGAGGAAGAAACTGCGAAGACGGAAGAAGCCCAGGCGGAGCCGGCGGAGGAAGCCGCCGAAAAGGCGGCGAAGGGCCGGAAGAAGAAGGAAAAGGGCATCACCTTCACCAAGGAACAGGTGGAGCAGATGGAACAGGCGGTGCGGCAGCTGGAGGCCACCAAGGAGCAGTTCACCCGCCTGGCCGCGGAGTACGACAATTACCGCAAGCGCACCGCCAAGGAGAAGGAGACGCTGTACCAGGACGCCAAGGCGGACACCATCAGAGAGTTTTTGTCGGTGTACGACAACCTGGAGCGGGCGGCGGCGGCCCCCGGCGGGGAGGACGATCCCCACAAGAAGGGGCTGGAGATGATTTTCACCCAGTATAAGGAGCTGCTGAAAAAGCTGGGCGTCTCGGAAATTGAGGCCCAGGGCCGGCCCTTCGACCCGGAGCGGCACGAGGCGGTCATGCATGTCGACGACGAGAAGTTCGGCGAGAACGAAGTGGCCCAGGTCTTTCAGGCGGGCTTCGCCCTGGGGGACAAGGTGATCCGGCACGCCGTCGTTCAGGTGGCCAATTAAAATACAGCGTTCAAAATAATATTTTCATAGAGTTCAGGAGGCAGTCATTATGTCTAAAGTAATCGGTATCGATTTGGGAACCACCAACTCCTGCGTGGCGGTGATGGAGGGCGGCGAGGCCGTCGTCATCGCCAACGCCGAGGGAAACCGGACCACCCCCTCCGTGGTGGCCTTCTCCAAGACCGGGGAGCGCATGGTGGGCCAGGTGGCCAAGCGCCAGGCCATCACGAACCCGGACCGGACCATTTCCTCGATCAAGCGGGAGATGGGCTCCGACCATAGAGTCGCCATCGACGGGAAGAACTACACCCCCCAGGAGATCAGCGCCATGATCCTCCAGAAGCTGAAGGCGGACGCCGAGGCCTATCTGGGCGGCACCGTCACCGAGGCGGTCATCACCGTCCCCGCCTACTTCACCGACTCCCAGCGCCAGGCCACCAAGGACGCGGGCAAAATCGCGGGCCTGGACGTCAAGCGCATCATCAACGAGCCCACGGCGGCGGCCCTGGCCTATGGCGTGGACAAGGAGCAGACCCAGAAAATCATGGTCTACGACCTGGGCGGCGGCACCTTTGACGTCAGCATCCTGGACATTGACGACGGAGTCATCGAGGTCCTGGCCACGGCGGGCAACAACCGCCTGGGCGGCGACGACTTCGACGAATGCGTCATGAAGTGGCTGGTCAGCGAGTTCAAGCGCTCCGACGGCGTGGACCTCTCCACCGATAAAGTCGCCATGCAGCGCCTCAAGGAGGCCGCCGAGAAGGCGAAAATCGAGCTCTCCGGCGTGACCACCTCCAATATCAACCTCCCCTATATCACGGCGGACGCCACGGGCCCCAAGCACCTGGACGTGACCCTCTCCCGGGCGAAGTTCAACGAGCTCACCGCCCACCTGGTGGACGCCACCATGGGCCCCGTGCGCCAGGCCATGAGCGACGCGGGGCTGAAGCCCTCCGACCTCTCCAAGGTTCTGCTGGTGGGCGGCTCCAGCCGCATCCCCGCCGTGCAGGACGCGGTGAAGGGCTTCACCGGCTCCGACCCCTTCAAGGGCATCAACCCCGACGAGTGCGTGGCCATGGGCGCGGCGCTCCAGGCGGGCGTCCTCACCGGCGACGTGAAGGGCCTGCTGCTGCTGGACGTGACCCCGCTGTCCCTGGGCATCGAGACCTACGGCGGCGTGTGCACGAAGCTGATCGACCGGAACACCACCATCCCCGTGAAAAAGAGCCAGGTCTTCTCCACCGCCGCGGACAACCAGACCAGCGTGGAGGTCA
Organism: uncultured Oscillibacter sp.; assembly: GCA_947577075.1. GTDB lineage: Bacteria > Bacillota > Clostridia > Oscillospirales > Oscillospiraceae > Oscillibacter. Next base: position 86,954 of record CANPTW010000003.1, read on the forward strand.
ACGTCCTCCAGGGCGAGCGGGAGATGGCCGCCGCCAACAAGTCCCTGGGCCGCTTCCATCTGGACGGCATCGCCCCGGCCCGCCGCGGCGTGCCCCAGATCGAGGTTACCTTTGATATCGACGCCAACGGAATCGTGAACGTCTCCGCCAAGGACCTGGGGACGGGGACGGAGCAGCACATCACCATCACCTCCTCCTCCAACATGAGCAAGGAGGACATTGAAAAGGCCGTGAAGGAAGCGGAACAGTACGCCGCCCAGGACAAGAAGCTGAAAGAGGAAGTGGAGACCCGGAACCAGGCGGACCAGATGGTCTACCAGACCGAGAAGACCCTGGCGGACATGGGGGACAAAATCCCCGCCGACGACAAGGGCAAGGTCCAGGGGGCCCTCGACAAGCTGAAGGAGACGCTGAAAGGGCAGGATACCGCCGCCATCAAGGCGGACACCGAGGCCCTGCAGCAGGCGTTCTACGCCGTCAGCGAGAAGCTCTACCAGCAGGCGAATCCCCAGGGCGCCCAGCCCGGCGGCGACGGCGGAGCCCAGGAGGGGCAGTATTACGACGCGGATTACAAGGTCGTGGACGACGACGACCAGAAGAAATAAACAGGCGTTTGTTCGTTCAATGGGACGGGGAGCATTCCCCGCCCCATTGCGCGGCGTTTGGAGTGAATTGGGAATGAGGAGTTTTTCGGGGAGCCGGCCGGTTCCCGGTTCCCAGTGGTGCAGGAGGCAGTATGGCTGAACAGAAACGCGACTATTATGAAGTCCTGGGCGTGAATAAGGGCGCCTCGGACGACGAGATCAAACGGGCCTACCGGAAGCTGGCCAAGGCCAACCACCCGGACCTGAACCCCGGCGACAAGGAGGCCGAGGCCCGGTTCAAGGAGGTCAACGAGGCGTACGAAATTCTCTCGGACAAGGAGAAGCGGAGCCGGTACGACCAGTTCGGCCACGCCGGCGTGGACCCGAACTTCGGCGCGGGGGGCAGCGGCTTCGATGGAAGCTTCGACTTCGGCGACCTGGGGGATATCTTCGGAAGCTTCTTCGGCGGCGGCTTCGGCGGGGGGCGGCGGACGAATCCCAACGCGCCCCAGCGGGGGGAGAGCATCCGGACCTCCCTGACCCTCAGCTTTGAGGAGGCCGCCTTCGGCTGTGAGAAGACGGTGACGGTGGACCGGGCGGAAAGCTGCGGCGTCTGCCATGGAAGCGGCTGCGCCGAGGGGAGCGCGCCGGAAACCTGTCCCATCTGCCACGGCTCCGGCGTGGTTCAAAACCGGCGGCAGACGCCCATGGGGGTCTTTGCCACGTCCTCGCCCTGCTCCCGCTGCGGCGGCAAGGGGAAAATCATCTCCCAGCCCTGCCGGGAGTGCCAGGGGGCGGGCGTGGTCCGGCGGCGGAAGACCATCCAGGCCAGCATCCCCGCGGGCATCGACAACGGGCAGACCATCTCCATCCGGGGCCAGGGCAACGCCGGAAAGAACGGCGGCCCCGCCGGGGATCTGCTGATCACCATCACCGTCCGGCCCCACGAGCTCTTCCGCCGGGAGGGCACCTCCGTCCTCTGCGAGGCGCCCATCACCTTCGCCCAGGCGGTGCTGGGAGCGGAGCTGGAGATTCCCACCATTGACGGCAAGGTCAAGTATGACCTTCCCGAGGGCACCCAGAGCGGGTCCACCTTCCGCCTCAAGGGCAAGGGCATTCCGTCCATCAACGGCCGGGGACGGGGAGACCAGTATGTCACGGTCTACATCGAAACGCCCCGGAATTTGAACAAGGAGCAGAAGGAGGCCCTGAAAAAGTTTGCCGAGACCATGGGCGACGACAATTACGAGGAGCGCAAGGGCTTCTTCGGCAAGGGAAAGAAAAAGAGGTGAGGCCCATGTACCTGGCGGACTATCATATCCATTCCAGAATTTCCCCGGACGCCGGGGACTCCATGACCGCCCTGGCGGAGGCCGCGGCTGCGGCGGGCCTGGACGAGATCTGCTTCACGGACCATGTGGAGCCCATTGTCTGGGCCAGCACGGACCTGAGGGGCCCTTACGACTGGTCCGCCCTGACGGCGGAATTTGACCGAGCCCGGGAGGCCATGGGGGACCGGATCAAGCTGCGCCTGGGCATCGAGCTGGGGGATGCCTGCTGGAACTTCGCCCACACGGAGAAGCTGCTGGCGGACGCCCCGCCCTTTGACTTCATCATCGGCTCCGTCCACATGCTCTCGGAGCGCTTCGGGGGCCTGGACCTCTACTACTTTGACCCGAAGACGGAGGAGGAGGCTTACGCCGGCGTTGCCGACTACCTGGGCCAGGTGAGGAAAACAGCGGAGTGGGGGAAGTTCGACGTGCTGGGCCACCTGACCCTGCCCCTGCGCTATCTCAACGAGAACCGGGGCTGGAACCTGAGCATGGACCGCTTCGGCGGGGAAATTGCAGATATCTTCGCGGTGCTGAACCGCAGGGGCATCGGCATTGAGCTGAACACCAACCGGGGCAACACGCCCCTGCCGGACGGGAAGTGGCTGCGGCTGTACAAGGATACGGCAGGCGACCCCGTCGTTACCCTGGGCACCGACGCCCATGCCGCCGGGTTTGTGGGCTGCGCCGTCCGGGAGCGGCAGGCCCTGCTGCGGGAGTGCGGCTTTCGGGATTTCTGCACCTTTGAGAAGCGGAGGCCCATCCGGCACAGCCTGAGCGAAAGACAGGACGGCGGAGGATAGGACAGATCTGCGGCTGAAAATCATATTGATTTTTTGGAAAATCTGGAGTACAATATAAGCCACAAAATTTGAACGCACGGGGGAATACTACCATGAAGATTGCCTTGGGCTGCGACCATGGCGGCTACGATTTGAAACAGCATATCATCCGGGTTCTGGAGCGTCTGGGCCACGAGGCGGTGGATTTCGGCTGCCTCTCCAAGGAGAGCTGCGACTATCCCGACTTCGGCGCCGCCGCCGCCAGGGCCGTGGCGGAGGGGAGCTGCGACCGGGGCATTGTGATCTGCACCACCGGAATCGGCATCTCCATTGCCGCCAATAAGATCAGGGGCGTCCGCTGCGCCCACTGCGCCGACTGCCTCCAGGCGGAGATGACCCGCCGGCACAACGACGCCAACATGATGGCCATCGGCGCGGGCTTCACGGGCCCCAACATGGCCGAGCGGATGGTGGAAGTGTTCCTCTCCACGGAGTTCGAGGGGGGCCGCCACGCCCGCCGGGTGGACAAGATGATGGCCCTGGAGGGCTGAATTTCCCGGGAAAAGAACGACGGGAGCCGTTTCCGCTCCTGAAAAGAGGTGACGCGCATGGTGGGAGCCAAGGGCTACAGCAGCTACCGGGGCCGGGGGTCCAAATGGAAGATTTTGATGGCGGTCATACTGGTGCTGGTCATCGCGGCGGCCGCCAGCGTCATCTATATGCAGCAATACATTGTTTACAGCGCCGACGGGCGCCGCCAGATCGTCCTGCCTTGGGAGACGGAGGGGGAAGAAGAGCCCGCGCCCCCGGAGGACCTGAGCGAAGCTCCGCTGGATGTCGTCGTGCAGGAGCCGGAGGACCAGGGCCCCAAGGAGACGGTGGCCTTTTCGCTTCCGGCGCAGCCAATGCGGCAGAGCGCTTGGGGCGAGTTCAGTACGCTGGTCTTCGGCGGGGGCTCCGGGACGTATAACGCTGTGGCCATCCGCCTCAAGACCGCCAACGGCACGATCTATTTTGACTCCGCCAACGCCGTGTCCGGCGCAGTGGATATTGTGAACGAGCCTGGGGATGATCCGGAAGAGACTGCCCTGGCGCTGGGGCTCTTCACCGCACGGGAAGGGCTGCACACCATCGCCAGCATGGCCTGCCTCCAGGACTTCAAGGCGGCCAACGCCGACGTGGAGGGCCGGGGTCTGAAAAATACCGGCGGCTATATCTTCTACGACGGGAACAACAGCCTCTGGCTGGACCCCGCTAAGCCCGGAGCCCGGGAGTATGTCTGCGCCCTGGCGAAGGAGATCGCGGAGCTGGGCTTCGACGAACTGCTGCTCACGGATTTCAGCTATCCCACCGTGGGCAAGATCAATAAAATCAACTACAACACCGATGTGCCCCTGGCCAACAACCTGGACCTGCTCCTCGGCGATTTGAACACGGCCCTGGAGCCCTACGACATTCTCCTGTCCGTGGAGGTGCCGGAGGCGGTCATCGCCGAGGGCCCCGACACGGTGGCCGGGCTGGACCTGAACCGCCTGGCGGGCCGGGTGGACCGCATCTATGCCGCCACCACGCCGGAGAAGGTGGAAACCCTCTCCAACCTGGTGTCCCAGGCGGCGGGGGCGGACGGGAAGACGGAGTTCGTCCCGGAGCTGGCGGCGGGCAGCCCCGCGCCGGCGGGGAGTTGTCTGATTCTGGCAGAGGGATGATTGCGTGAAAAGCTCCCGGAGGGCGGTCCCCTCCGGGAGTTTTTGCCGCGGGGGAGAGGAGCGGGAATCCATGGGAATGACAAGCGGAAGCGCGGCCCGTTTCCCGCCGGGGAAGGAGCCATGAGGCGGCTGGCGGCCTTTGCCGGAGGGTTCTCCCTGGGGGTGTTCCTGGCCCGGTATCTCTTCCGGGAGGACGGGAGCCTGCTGGGGGCCGGAGCGGCCCTGGCCCTGGGACTTTTGTCGCTGGGACTGCCCCGGGAGTGGCGGCGGCGGGGCGTGGTCCTCTGCGCGGCGGCGGCTCTGGGCCTTGGGTGGAGCTGGCTCTATGGGCGCCAGGTACAGGGTCCCGCCCGGCAGCTGGCGGGGCGGACGGAGACGGTTGCCGCCACCCTTTGCGGCTTTGCCTCCGAGAGCGACTTTGGCGCCCGGGCGCCCGTCCGTTTGGAGGGCGTTCCCGGCAAGGTGATGCTCTACGGCGGGAGGGAGCTTTTGGACCTGGTACCGGGGCAGACCGTCGCCGGCGAGGTCCGCTTTCAGGACGCGGCCCGGATACGGGACGAGGACGTCTCTGCCTTTACTTCCAAAAACATTTTCCTCCTGGCCTATGGCCGGGGGACTTTCACGGCGGGGGAGGGAAGCCGGAACAGCCCCCGCTGGTATCCTGCCCGGCTGGCCCGGGCCATGGCGGAGCGGATCCGCCTCCTCTTTCCCGGGGAGGCCGCCGGGTTTATGACGGCCCTGCTCACCGGCGACCGGGGCCGGGTCTCGGAGGGGGCCTATACGGCGCTCACCGAGGCGGGGCTGAATCATATTCTGGCGGTGTCCGGCATGCACTGCGGATTTCTCATGGCCCTGGCGGGCTTTCTGCTGCAAAGCCGCCGGCTGCAGGCCCTGCTGGGCATTCCGCTGCTGGCGTTTTACGCCGCCCTGACCGGGGGCAGCCCCTCGGTGCTCCGGGCCTGCGTCATGCTGTCCCTGCCGCTGCTGGCGGTTCTGACCCGCAGGGAGAACGACGGCCCCACGTCCCTGCTGACGGCGCTGTTTCTGATCCTGCTGGCGAACCCCTTCGCCGCCGCCTCTGTGGGCCTTCAGTTGTCCTTTGCCGCTATGACGGGCATCCTCTGGCTGACGCCCAGGCTTTACAAGCGGCTGATGAATGAGCGGAAGCGGGGGAGGGTCTTCCGCTTCCTGGCCGCCGCCTTTTCCGCTTCCATGGGGGCCATGGTGTTCACCCTGCCGCTGACGGCGTACTACTTCGGCGCGCTGGTGCTGGCTGCGCCGCTGGGCGGCGCCCTGTGCCTCTGGGCGGCCGCGGGGGCCTTTGCCTTCGGGCTGGCGGCGGTGTTTGCCAGTTTCCTCTCTCCGCCTCTGGGGGCGCTGCTGGCCCTCCCGGCCCGGGGGGCGGCGGAGTATATTCTGCTGGCGGCGAAGCTTCTCTCCCGGCTTCCGTATCATGCGGTTTACACGGCGAACCCCTATATAAAATACTGGCTGGCCTATGTGTACGTCCTTTTTGCCGCGGCCTGCTTTTTCAAGGGGGCGGGACGGCGGAAGTATTTCCTGGCGTCCCTCCTGGCGGCGCTGACCCTGGTTTTGACGGTCCGGCTGAACGCGGCCCGGTACGAGAACGATCTGGACGTGCTGGTGCTGGACGTGGGCCAAGGGCAGAGCGTGGTTCTGGCCTCCGGAGGGGAATTCACGCTGGTGGACTGCGGCAGCGGCAACAGCTGGCGGAATGCCGGGGAAACCGCCGCCCGGCAGCTTCGCAGCATGGGCTGCCGGCGTCTGGACCGGCTGGTTCTCACCCACTATGACCGGGACCATGTCTCCGGCGTGGCGGGCCTGCTGGAGAGGCTGGAGGTGGACGCCCTGCTGGTCCCCGAGGATGAGGAGGGCGCGGGCCCGGCGGTCCTCGCCCTGGCGGGGGAGAAAGGCGTTGAGGTCCGCTTCGTCACGGAAGAGGAACGCCTCGCCTTCGGAGCGGGAACGCTGACCGTCTTCCCGCCCCTGGGGGACTCCGGGGACAACGAGCGGGGCTTGAGCGTCCTGGCCTCCGTGGGGGACAAGGATTTCCTGATCACCGGCGACATGGACGAAGGCACGGAGGCAAAGCTGCTGGAAACCTATCGCCTGCCGGACGTCGAGGGCCTTGTGGCGGGGCATCACGGCTCCAAATACGCCACGTCCCAGGCTCTGCTGGAGGCGCTGCGCCCGGAAATCGTCTGTGTCAGCGTGGGGAGCAACGCATACGGCCATCCCACGGATGAGGTTCTGCTCCGCCTGGCCCGGCAGGGCTGTGAGATTTACCGGACGGACCTTCACGGCACCATTCATCTCGCCTGGAATCAGGAGGACAGCCATGGCTGACAAGAAACGGACTCCCCGGCGGGGAGCGGCCCTGCAGAAGCTGAAGGCGGATCTATCCGCCGGAACCGTCGGTTCCGCATATATCTTCCATGGGGAGGAGAGCTACCTTCGGGAGTATTACCTGGGCGAGCTGCGGAAGCGGCTGATTCCCCAAGGCTTTGAAACCTTCAATTATCACGCCCTGGAGGGGAAGGACCTGACGGCCCAGGCGCTGGCGGAGACGGCGGAGGCCATGCCCATGCTGGCGGAGCGGACGCTGATTGCCGTCACGGACTGGGACCTCTTCAAGCTGGGGGAGGACCAGCGGGAGAAGCTCATCGCCCTGCTGGAGGACCTGCCGCCGTACTGCTGCGTGGTCTTTGTGTACGACACCCTGGAGTACAAGCCCAACCGGACGATGAAGAAGCTCTGCAAGGCCCTGGAGACCTATGTGGAGACGGTGGAGTTCCAGGCGGCGGACAGCAGTGAGCTGCTGCCCTGGATTGCCCGGCGCTTCAAGGCCCGGGGGAAGGAGATCGACCGGCAGACGGCGGAATACCTGATTTTCACCTGCGGCGGGCTGATGACGGGACTGGTGCCGGAGATCGAGAAAATCGCGGCCTATGCCAGGGGGGCCGCCGTCACCCGGAGGGATGTGGACGCTGTGGCGGACCCGGTGCTGTCGGCGGAGGTGTTCAAGCTCTCCGACGCGGTGCTCCAGGGGGATTACGACCGGGCGGCCTCCATCCTGGGGGATCTTTTGAAGATGCAGACGGAACCCATCATGATTCTGGCGGCCCTGGGGAGCCAGCTCCGCCGGATCTGGACGGCCCGCATCGCCCTGGACGGCGGCCGGGACCGCTACTGGCTGATGGAGCTGTGGGGCATGAAGAGCGATTATCCCGCCAAGCTCCTGCTCTCCGCCGCCCGGCGGACCACGGCGGAGTGGTGCGCCCAGGCGGTGCGGCAGTGCCAGGTTCTGGACCGCCGGATGAAGAGCGAACGGGGCGCGGACAGCGCGGGAGAGCTGAAGCTGCTGCTGGTCCGCCTGGCCGCGGGAAGGAGCTGAACCGTGAAACGCATTCGGGAAGTCATTGTGGTGGAAGGACGCTACGACAAGAACACGGTTTCCCAGGCGGTGGACGCCACGGTGGTCACCCTCGGGGGCTTTGCCGTGTTCAACGACAAGGAGAAGCTGGCCTTTCTCCGCCGCCTGGCGGAGAAACGGGGACTTATCATCCTGACGGACAGCGACGGCGCGGGCTTTCTCCTGCGGAATTATCTGAAAGGCGCCCTGCCGAAGGACCGGGTGAAGCAGGCCTATATCCCCGACGTAAAGGGGAAGGAGCGCCGGAAGCGCAAGGGCGGAAAAGAGGGGAAGCTGGGGGTGGAGGGCATGCCCCCCGCCGTGCTGCTGGAGGCCCTCCGCCGGGCGGGGGCCGTCTTTGAGGACGAGCCCCCGGGAGAGGAGCGGGAGGCCCTCACCAAGGCAGACCTCTTTGCCCTGGGCCTCAGCGGGGGAGCGGGCAGCGCGGAAAGGCGCCGCCGCCTCCTCAAGCGCCTGGACCTGCCGGAGCACCTCACAGCCAACGGCCTCCTGGAGGCGCTGAACCTTCTGTTCCGCCGGGAGGAGCTGGAGGCCCTTCTGGCGGAGGAACCGGGCCCCGGCCTTCTTGAGCGTTCCCCCTGAAAAGGGGGACGGCCCCCGGATTCGACAAAATTCGACGGATTTCCCAGGACCTGGTATGCTATGCTGAGAGCATCAGGACCGGCCGCCGCAGTGGGAACGGCGGGCCGGCAAAGGAGGGAAACGGCGGATTGCGGAAGCTGTTGGTGGGAGAGGCCCGGTGCCGGGCGTCGTGTGTGCGCTATTACCTGCTGGAGGAGGCGTCGGAGAGCGGCGGGTCCTACGGCGTTCAAGTCGAGCTGGACGGGGAGGAGGCGGCCCTGCCGGACCTCAGCCCCTCCCGGCGGAGGGTTCAGGAGCTGGCGGCGGCGCTGGCCCGGGGAGGGGTCACGCCCGTGGCGCTGCGGGACGTGGTGGACGACTGGCTGCTGGAGTGAGCATTTCCGGCAGGGATTGGGAATTCCGGCAACATTTACAAATTCTTCATAACTTTTGAGAAAAATCCCCTTTACAAATGGGGGCGGCTGTACTATGATAATCACTGTTAGCACTCCTGGTATTTGAGTGCTAACAGTGATTACGTTTTTTCAAATTTTTATATTTTAAGGAGGAACCCAATATGAAACTCACCCCGCTTGCAGACCGCGTCATCCTGAAGATGGTGGAGACCGAGGAGACCACCAAGGGCGGCATCATCCTCACCGGCTCCGCCAAGGAGAAGCCCTCCGTGGCCGAAGTCATCTCCGTGGGCCCCGGCGGCACCGTGGACGGCAAGGAAGTCACCATGACCGTGAAGCCCGGCGACAAGGTCATCACCAGCCAGTATGCCGGAACCAAGGTCACCCTGGAGGAAGTGGAGTACGTCGTCGTCCGGCAGAACGATATTCTGGCCATTGTCGAGTAAAATTCAAGGGGGAGCAGGCTCCCCCTTGAGGACCCCCCGCCACCAGTCTGCGGACCGGTGACGCCGCCCAAGGCGGCTGGGGCCGAGGTATTTTTCTGACGCGCATGTCGTCGGAAAAATGATTTCAATTTTTTCTCCGCATAGCGGAGAAACCAGGGGGAGGCCCCCTGGACCCCCGGCGAGATCAGGGGTGCTTCGCTGCCTGATTTCGCGGTGCTGCTATAAAATTTTCTTTGAAGTAGGAGGAACTGCTATTATGTCTAAGCTCATCAAGCGCGGCGAGGATGCCCGCAAGGCGCTGGAAACCGGCGTCAATACCCTGGCGGATACCGTCAAGATCACCCTGGGCCCCAAGGGCCGGAACGTGGTCCTGGACAAGAAGTACGGCGCGCCCCTGATCACCAACGACGGCGTGACCATCGCCAAGGAAATCGAGCTGGACGATCCCTTTGAGAACATGGGCGCCCAGCTGGTGAAGGAAGTCTCCACCAAGACCAACGACGTGGCCGGCGACGGCACCACCACCGCCACCCTGCTGGCCCAGGCCATGATCGGCGAGGGCCTGAAGAACCTGGCCGCCGGGGCCAACCCCATCGTGGTCAAGAAGGGCATGGCCAAGGCCGTGGAGGCCGCCGTGGCCGAGGTCAAGAAACAGGCCAAGACCGTGGACGGCTCCAAGGACATCGCCCGGGTCGGCGCGGTTTCCTCCGGCGACGAGGAGATCGGCAAGCTGATTGCCGACGCCATGGAAAAGGTTTCCGCCGACGGAGTCATCACCATTGAGGAATCCAAGACCGCCGAGACTTACAGCGAAGTGGTCGAGGGCATGCAGTTTGACCGGGGCTATATCACGCCCTACATGGCTACCGACATGGAGAAGATGGAAGCCGTTGTGGACGACGCCTATATCCTGATCACCGATAAGAAAATCTCCGTCATCGCCGACATCCTGCCCCTGCTGGAGCAGCTGGTCCAGTCCGGCAAGAAGCTGCTGATCATTGCCGAGGACGTGGAGGGCGAGGCCCTCAGCACCCTGATCGTGAACCGCCTCCGGGGCACCCTCAACGTGGTCTGCGTGAAGGCTCCGGGCTTCGGCGACCGCCGCAAGGAGATGCTCCAGGATATCGCCGTCCTCACCGGCGGCACCGTGGTCAGCGAGGAAGTGGGCCTGGAGCTCAAGACCGCCGACATCTCCCTGCTGGGCCGTGCCCGCCAGGTGAAGGTCACCAAGGAAAACACCACCATTGTGGACGGCGCGGGCGATTCCCAGGCCATCAAGGACCGGGTGGCCCAGATCCGCTCCCAGATCGCCAACACCACCAGCGACTATGACAAGGAGAAGCTCCAGGAGCGCCTGGCCAAGCTGGCCGGCGGCGTGGCCGTCATCAAAGTGGGCGCGGCCACCGAAACCGAGATGAAGGAGAAGAAGCTCCGCATTGAGGACGCCCTGAATTCCACCCGGGCCGCGGTGGAAGAGGGCATCGTGGCCGGCGGCGGCACCATCTTTGTCAACGTCATCCCCGCCGTGGAAGCTCTGGTAGACGGCGTGGAGGGCGACGAGAAGACCGGCGTCCGCATCGTGGCCAAGGCCCTGGAGGCCCCCATCCGCCAGATTGCCGCCAACGCGGGCCTGGACGGCTCCGTCATTCTGGAGAAGGTCCGCTCCGGCGGAAAGGGCTATGGCTTTGACGCCTACAAGGAGGAGTACTGCGACATGGTGGCCGCCGGCATCGTCGACCCCGCCAAGGTGACCCGCTCCGCCCTGGAGAACGCCGCGTCTGTTGCGGGCATGGTGCTGACCACCGAGTCCCTGGTGGCCGATAAACCCGAGCCTCCCGCTCCCGCCCCCGCCGCGCCGGACATGGGCGGTATGTATTGAGAAAGGGCCGCTTAGGATTTTAAGTCCGCAGACCTTTGGAAAAAGGAACGGCAGCCTCGTATACAGACCACAGCTTGCAGCGCACAGAAAAGCCGGCACCTCCCTAAGGGAGGTGCCGGCTCAGCCTGTCAAAAAACCTCGCCAAAGGCGAGGTTTTTTGGTAAATTGAAGGAGGGGGGTGAAGCGGAGCGGAAAGCCGGAAAAAGGACAACCGGAAAGAAGTGGTCCTGACAGATATAGATAGAAGGTATTTGTCTGGTGCTAAAACACACTGCGTAAGTTTCAAGGTAAATCCAGTACGCCCAAGCTGTAAATCTATAAGTCTGAAAAATTCTTGGAAGGCGGCGAAAGCCGTCTTCTTTAGTGTAGAGTATGTGTACGAATATGCGCAACAAAACCCATTTATTTCCCAACAGATATAGATATTAAAGGAGGTTCAATCTATGAGCAAAGAAGCTGTTGGGCAAAATGGGGCTGTGCTTGGAAGTGCTGATTATTGGGATCATTTAAATCGATCCACCTACATTGGCACCGCCATGCAGCGGACGTCTGAAACAGAATATTTTGAAGCAGTTAAGCTGGCATGGTTCGTTGGTGGGGACCCGGCAAAGATTCGCAAATTGCAGAGCAAGCTAAACGAAATGCACATTGGCGAACACTTGACAGAAGACGGCGTTTATGGTAAGAAAACAGAGCAGGTAGTTGAGGGGTTCTTTGATGAACTGTTTCGTGGATCGTTCCATACCCTTACGTGGGTAAATCCCCTCCAGAGTTCTTCTACAGGAATCACTTCTGAACCTATTATAAAAAATGGAGAAACAATTTTTGCTCTTAGAGATTATTCCTCGAGAAGTACAACGGGCAAAGGCACAGTAGTGTTTCGCCCCGATATCCCTCACGGTAAATTTTCCAATACGCATATCAATACCGTTGAGGGAATCAGCCTGAAACATGGTCAATACGTTCCTTCATCCGAACTTCAACGCACGACTCTCAATTCGCTAAACCATAAAGAAATATCTGACGACGCATATCGTGTCCTGAAAGATTTTGATGACACTGCCAAAAAGGTCCGTATTGGCGCAAGGGTTCTTTTAGTATTCGGTGCGGCTTCGGAAGCATGGGAATTATCCCAAACGATTGAATCGGATTTGCATGACGCGGATCGAAAAATTGGAAAGAAGACCTATTCCCGTGTTGCTAGTGTAGCCGGAAGCTGGTCACTAAGTGCCTTGGGTGCAAAAGGGGGTGCAATGGCAGGCGCTGCCATTGGAACCGCAATCATGCCCGGAGTGGGAACCGCAATTGGCGGAGTAGTTGGCGGCATAACGCTTGGTTTAGCCGGTTCGTTTGGGGGGGGAGCGCACTTGAAAAATGGATTGTTGATATTACTGTGACGGAGTGATTGCATGTTCTGGAATCGTAAGCACAAAAAGCCTGTGCCTGAATGTCCGGCTTCGGATACGGCGGTATATCTGTGCCCTAGTGGGTTTTATTTTGACGAAAAACCCATCCACCCTTCCTGTCAGATGCTCAGCCTATATCCTCATGAAATAATAGAAGGGGACCCCACGTTCTTAGCGTTTGCGCTCCGCTGTGCCAGCCTTATTTTAGCGGACTATCCGCTTGTGTTGGAGTCTGTCATTGGAAATGATCACCTTGCTGACTGCTCTCCCATCATAGAAGCACACCGCAATTCTGGTGGACAATTTATCCTCGCTGAAAAGCTTCGCCTTTTGGCAAGGGTAAACACGCCTACTCTCGTAACGCGGATGCCCGAATATGAGCATTGGCTTTATGAGTGCGAGTTTTATGCATACCGTGAGGAACTATCCAACGCACAGGTGCAGACGATTGCAAATGATTTGCGAAGTAGTGAGTTTGCGCTTAGAATATTCTATCATTCGTGCCATGACTATCTTTTGATCGAAACAGCGGAAGATACTTTGACTTGCATAAAGCATATACAAGAGCTCTGTTCTCAGGAAGGGCGAACGATATTCCATTGATGTAACCTGCGATGGAGAATATAACATAAATAAATGAGATAGATACAAAAAGACGCTACAAAGAAAATCGGCGGCTTTATGGAGAAGGTCATGTGAAACCCAAGCGCCGGAGGGCAGAAACCCGCTCTACGGCGCTCTTTTGTCCTATCTAGACCTTTCCGGCCATTTCCACGTGTGGGTCAAGGCGTGGGCCTAACGATTTTCTAACGCCATAAACGCACCTAAAAAAGTTGCGAAAACCCACCGAAATCATCAAATTTCGGTGGGTTTGTGGTCCGAGATGGGAGACTCGAACTCCCGGCCTGATGGTCCCAAACCACCCGCGCTACCAACTGCGCTAATCCCGGATATCAACTTTTTAATTGTGGCCAAACATGTGGTCGGCGCCGGTTTTCGACCGACTACCGACAAGGGGAAAAGCGCCCTCATCCCATGTGCCCCAAGGGCCTCCGGGCTTTCCGGGTCCCGCGCCCCGAACCTGGACCCCTGTTTCCGAAGAGGCGCAGTACCGACTCCGCTATCCCCGGATAGCCGGCTTTTCTGCAAGATCTGGTCAACTGTGCTGACTATAACACGAGTATGGTGAAAAAGCAAGCCTTTCCTGCCTGGGGGCGGGGCAAAAATTTTCCTGAAATTTTCTGCGCCCGGTGCAAAAGGACGCGGCCCTATGCTATAATACCCTCAACAGCGATGCGTTTCCAAAACCAACGCCCGTGTTACTCTTAATAAAAGAAGGCGATTTTATGTGGGTACTCTTCGCGTTTGGCTCCGCGCTCTTTGCGGGGCTTACCGCCATCCTGGCGAAGTGCGGCGTCCGCCGGACGGATTCCACGGTGGCCACGGCCATCCGCACCGTCATTGTGCTGGCGTTCTCCTGGGTAATGGTCTTCCTCACCGGGGCCCAGTCCGGCCTGGGGACGGTGGGGGGGCGGACACTGCTGCTCCTCGTCCTCTCGGGCCTGGCGACCGGGGCTTCCTGGCTCTGCTATTTCAAGGCGTTACAGCTTGGGGACGTCAATAAGGTGACCCCCATTGACAAGAGCAGCACCGTGCTGACCGTTCTCCTGGCGTTTGTCCTTCTGCGGGAGCCCATCAGCGGCTTCAGGGCTGCGGGCGTCCTGTGCGTCGGGGCGGGCACCTATCTGATGATTGAGAAAAAGGCCCCGCAGGGAGCGGAAAAGGAGGACGGGCGCTGGCTGCCCTACGCACTGGGCTCCGCCGTGTTTGCCAGCCTCACGGCTATTTTGGGAAAGCTGGGCATCAGCGGCGTGGACTCCAATCTGGGCACGGCGATCCGCACCGGCGTGGTGCTGGTTATGGCCTGGGCAATGGTGTTCGTCTCAGGGAAAGGAGCCGCCCTCAAAGAAGTGCCCCGGGGGGAGCTGGGCTTCATCTGCCTGTCCGGACTGGCCACCGGGGCCTCGTGGCTGTGTTACTACCGGGCCCTGCAGGACGGCCCTGCCAGCGTGGTGGTGCCCATCGACAAGCTGAGCATTCTGGTAACGGTTGCCTTCTCCGGCCTCGTCTTCCATGAGAGGCTGAGCCGGAAAGCGGCGCTGGGCCTCCTCCTGCTCACCGGAGGGACGCTGATCATGCTCCGGGGCTGAGGGGGCCCCTGCGGAGTGCCGGAGTCCTGTTCAATGCTGCGGAAAAAGCGCCGGAGAGTCCTCTCTCCGGCGCTTGGCGGTTTTGGCAGCACCCAAGGCAGCCCCCGGCTAGGGCCTGATTGAAACATGCCAAAACACCCAATCAACGGATATTTTTCCGCGGATGCTTCGCTGATTTGACTTGAAATCCGCCAGGATTCCTGCGTCAAATCGCCTTGCCTGGCAAAAAATCCGTCCGAATCCGGCATTTCGCAGGTTTTAAAACAGACTCCAGACCGGGGTTATAGTCAACGCAGTTGAAAAGAAGCATACCCTTCTTTTCAACCGGCGGGCCATAGGCCCGCCGGGGCGCAAAGCGCCTGTGCGTTTCCTATGAAGTCAAGCACCGTGAGCCGCTCACGCGGCTTACGGCGCTGTAAAACAGCGCCGTATGGAAAAGAATCCTCTGGACTCTTTTCAACTGTGCTGACTATAAAAGAATTTGTGGACCCGTTTACGGGTTGCGGGAACAAGAAAGGGGAAGAAAAGCCCCCTAAGGGGTGGCCCGTAAAAGAAATGCCGCCGGCAAACCTTTCGGGGCCCCTTAGGGGGAGCTTCGTCCGTATCATGCCCTTCCAGGGCTTCTCAAGCCTCCGGCCTTGCCGAAGGTTTTGCCTATTTCTTGAAGCTGTCCTTCAGACTGACGCTCCGGTTGAACACCAGATGGCCCGGGGCGCTGTCCCTGCCGTCCAGGCAGAAATAGCCCTGCCGCAGGAACTGGAAGTTCGCCGGGGCCTGGGCCTCCGCCAGGGAGGCCTCCACCTTGCAGCCTGTCAGCACTTCCAGGGAGTTGGGGTTCAGGCAGTCGATAAAGTCCTTGTCCGCCGCGTCGGGGTTCTCGTCGGAGAAGAGGTTGTCGTACAGCCGGACCTCCGCCTCCGCGGCGGTGGCGGCGTCCACCCAGTGGATGGTGGCGCCCTTGACCTTCCGGCCGTCGGCGGGGTCGCCCCCCCGGCTCTCGGGGTCGTACTCGCAGAGAATCTCCGTCACGTTCCCCGCCTCGTCCTTTACGCAGC
This sequence comes from uncultured Oscillibacter sp., assembly GCA_947577075.1. GTDB lineage: Bacteria > Bacillota > Clostridia > Oscillospirales > Oscillospiraceae > Oscillibacter. The sequence continues at coordinate 102,784 of CANPTW010000003.1, forward strand.
CGGTGCAGCGGATGAGATAGGCCCCCTTCAGGCGGCACTCCGGTCCGCCGGGGTAGAGCCGCTTGTACTTGGGCACGGGGGTTTCCAGGAAGTCCTCCGCCTCCACCCAGAGGGTCCGGGAGAAGGGGACTTCCCGGGTCCCGGCGGCGGGGTCCACGGGGTTGTTTTCCACGGTCACAGTCTCCGTCTTCCCCTCGGGGTAGTTGGTGACGGTGAGCTTCACGGGCCGGAGGACCGCCATGACCCGCTCCGCCGTGGCGTTCAGGTCCTCCCGGAGGCAGTGCTCCAAAAAGCCGTATTCCACCACGTTGGCGGACTTTGCAACGCCGATGCGCTCGCAGAAGTTCCGGATGGACCGGGGGGTGTAGCCCCGGCGGCGGAGGCCGCACAGGGTGGGCATCCGGGGATCGTCCCAGCCGGAGACCCGGCCCTCCTCGACGAGGCGGCGGAGCTTCCGCTTGCTCATCACCGTGTGGTCGATCCCCAGGCGGGCGAACTCGATCTGCCGGGGCTTGGCGGACAGGTCGCAGTGCTCCACCACCCAGTTGTACAGGGGCCGGTGGGCCTCAAATTCCAGGGAGCAGAGAGAGTGGGTGATGCCCTCCAGGGCGTCCTGGATGGGGTGGGCGAAGTCATACATGGGGTAGATGCACCACTTGGTTCCGTGGCGGTGGTGGGGCAGGTGGTTGATCCGGTAGAGCACCGGGTCCCGCATGTTGAAGTTGCCGCTGGCAAGGTCGATCTTGGCCCGGAGGGTCATGGCCCCGTCGGGGAACTCCCCGGCCCGCATCCGGCGGAAGAGGTCCAGGCTCTCTTCCACAGGCCGGTCCCGGTAGGGGCTCCGGGCGGGGACGCCCACGCCGCCCCGGTATTCCCTGAATTCCTCCGGGCTGAGCTCACAGACGTAGGCCAGGCCCTTTTGGATCAGCAGCTCCGCCTGGCGGTAGTCCTCCTCAAAGTAGTCGGACCCGTAGAAGAAGCGGTCCCCCCAGTCGAAGCCCAGCCAGTGGATGTCCTCCTTGATGGCCTCCACAAACTCCTCGTCCTCCTTGGTGGGGTTTGTGTCGTCCATGCGGAGGTTGCAGAGGCCCCCGTATTTTTCCGCGGTGCCGAAGTCAATGGTCAGGGCCTTGCAGTGGCCGATGTGGAGGTAGCCGTTGGGCTCCGGGGGAAAGCGGGTGTGAACGGTCATGCCCTCATACTGCCCGCCGGGGGCGACGTCCTCCTCAATGAATGCGTGGATAAAGTTCCGGCTTTCCAGTTCCGGCAGTTTGTTCTCGTCCGCCATGGCAGAAGTCCTCCCAATGTAAAATAAAATGACATCTTATTATACAGAACCGGAAGCGGAATTTCAAGGGGGGATTTCGTCGGGATATTCAAACTTTCTTCAAACTTCTTTCAGCAATTTTTAAGTTCTCCCGTCTATACTAAGGCCATCCAATCAAACAGGAGGCGGCCCTCCCGAGGAAGGCTTTGCAAAATTCAAAAACCAGACAATCCCAGTTCACACGTTCGACACGAATTCCTGTTATCTTAGCTTCTAAGAAAAGCAGAAACGGGATACATAATAAGGAGGAAGGAATTATGTATAACGACGAAAGCAACCTGTACAACTACACCTACCGCAAGGACGGAAGCGAACTCTCCCACCAGCGGGAGAGCGTCCGCCCGGCCGGACAGCCCGGCCCCCAGGGGCCCGAATTGGAGGGGAAGCCTGTGAAGAAAAACCGCCTGGGCCTGAAAATTGCCGCCCTGGCCCTGAGCTGCGCCTTGCTTGGCGGAGCGGCGGGGGGCGGAGCGGTCTGGGCCGTCTCCCGGACGGCGGGAAGTGAAAGCGGGATCAACGTCTCCAGCCGCCCCGCCACCCAGGTGGCCCTGCACAGCGTGGACGGGAAAACCCTGCTGAGCGACGCGGAGGTCTATGCCGCCAACGTCAACAGCGTGGTGTCCATCCGGACCTCGGCCACCGCCGGGTATAACTTTTACGGCCAGCCGGTGCAGACGGCCTCCGCCGGGTCCGGCTTCGTGCTGAGCAAGGACGGCTACATCCTTACCAATTACCATGTGGTGAAGGGCGCGGAAACGGTCACCGTCACCCTGTACAACGGAGACGAGTTCGACGCGAAATATATCGGAGGGGAAGAGGACTACGACATTGCCGTCATCAAGGTGGAGGCGGAGGAGCTCCAGCCCGTCACCCTGGGGGACAGCGCCGCGCTGAACGTGGGGGACCACGTCCTTGCCATCGGCAACCCCCTGGGAGAGCTGACCTTCTCCATGAGCGGCGGCATGGTTTCCTGCGTGGACCGGGCCATCAACGTGGACGGGACTCCCTTCAACATGATCCAGACCGACGCGTCCATCAACCCCGGAAACTCCGGCGGGCCCCTCTTTAACCAGTACGGCGAGGTGGTGGGCATCGTCTCCGCCAAATACTCGCAGTCCTCCAACGGCACCTCCGCCGAGGGCCTGGGCTTCGCCATCCCTATGAACGACGTGTTTTCCATGGTAAAGGACATCATGGCCAACGGCTACGTCTCCAACCGGGCGTATCTGGGCATCACCCCCCAGACCCTGACCGAGGGCACGGCGGCCCAGTTCCACTATGACGTCACCGCCGGCGTGTTCATCAACTATGTGGAGCCCGACAGCGCCGCCGACAAGGCGGGGCTGAAAATGGGGGACGTCATCACCAAGGTGGACGGCACGGACATTAAAACCGTGGAGGACCTGAACCTGGCGAAAAAGAAATATTCCGCCGGAGACACCGCCACGCTGGAGGTCTACCGCCCCGATGGGACCGTCACCGTGGAGATCACCTGGGGCGCGGCCCCCCGGGAGGAGCAGGCCCAGGAGCAGCAGTCGTATCCCGGCGGCGGAGACAACGGCTCCGGCGGCGGAAACGGCGGCTACTACTCCAACCCCTTTGAGGATCTGTTCCGCTATTTCTACGGTTGAGCTCCACAGTCTCCCAGGAGACGGAACGAGATACGTCCTCCCGCGCCCGGGGGCGGCTTCGCGGCAGACGCTGCGGCAGGGCAAAAGGCCGTCATGCGGCGGGCGGGGATGGTGTATATAGATGAGGCAGGGCGGGACCACCCGCCGGAATGGTGAAATGCCGTTATAAGAACCGATCTGCGAAGGCTCCCCACACAAGCCTGTCCGCAGATCCGTTCTGAAAACAAAGAACCTGTATTCGCAGCCGGGGGATGCCGGATGGGCGAGGATTTTCCCCGCCGGACAAGGAGCTTTTCCGCGGGAATCCCGACGGATTTCAAGGGAAAGCGGCGCGGCATGCCGGGAAAAAGACCGCCCAGACAGGATTCAACGGTTGTGAATACAGGTTCAAAGTGCGGGAGGGCCGGATATCCGGGCCCTCCCGCGACGTGTTTTCAGTCCGCTATTTCAATTCCCAGAATCCGGGCCACCACGGCGGCCTGGGAGGCGTGGATCCGCGCCCCCCGGAGCTCCCGGCAGGAGGCGGAGAGGGTCACGCCGTCCAGCATGCAGCCGGAGAGATCCGCCCCCTTGAGAACCGCCCGGAAGAGGTCCGCCCTGGTGAAGTCCACCTGCTTCAAATCGGTTTTCAGCACCTTCAGCTCCTGGCAGACGCTCTCCGTCAGGTCACAGTCCCGCAGGGTGCAGCGCTCCCAGAGGGCGCCGGTGAGGTTGGCGTAGCGCAGGCGGAGGCCGGACAGCCCGCAGTTCTTAAAGCGGGCCCTGCGGAAGTCCCCACCCTCGGCCTTGCAGCCGGAGAGGGCGGAGTCCTTCCAGAAGCTCACGGGAAAACGGCAGCCGGTAAAGGCGCAGGCGTCAAAGGAACAGCCGTAAAAGGCCGCGCCGCTGAAGTCGCAGTCCGTAAAGAGGCAGCGGGTGAAGCGGATCTGCCGGAAGGTGAGGTCCGCGGCGTCCAGTCCCTCCGCCGCCTCCCGGTCAAAATCCTGAAGAGACAGGGCCTCCCCCTCCTCCCCCGCGGAGAGGAGGGCGCGCTCCAAGCGGCTCACTTCCGCTTCTTCCGCTCCGGCATCCAGAGCAGCTCCTCGAAGCTCTTGATATACACGTCGCAGTAGCCCCGCATCTCCGTTTCGTCCTGGGCGAACAGGCCGTCATACACTCCCACCACCCGCATCCGGGCGGCCCGGGCGCCCTGGCAGGCGGCCAGGCTGTCGTCAAAGACGGTGCAGTCCTCCGGCCGGGCCCCGGCGGCCCTGGCGGCGGCCAGCCAGACGTCGGGCTTCCGCTTCTCCAGGCCCAGCTCCTGGGCGAAGGTGACGCGCTCGAAGTACTTCTCCAGCCCCAGGGACTCCAGGGCCATGTGGCAGTGCTCCGGCACGCTGGAGGTCACCACGGCCATCCGCCGTCCCTCCGCCCGGCACTGCTTCAGGTAGGCCCGGACACCGGGCTTCACCGGCACATGGGCGTAGGAGTCCGCCGCCAGCTCCATCCACTCGGCGACGATGGCCTCGCAGGACTCCGGGAGCTTGCAGAACTCCTTGGTAAACGCCGCCGCCAGGGGCAGGGGAACGTGGGCCACGCCCTCGTAATAGGCGTGGGTGTACTTCATCCCCCGGCGGGCCAGGAACTCCCGGTCCACCTTTTTCCACACGCCGTTGGAGTCCGTCAGCACGCCGTCCATATCAAAGAAAAACATCCGTTACGCCTCCCTCAGCCGGAAGCGCCAGGGAAAGTCCCTGGCCTCCTCCGCGTAATCCACCCCGATCCGGGGGCCGGCGGCCACCGTTTCTCCCGGCGGAACCGGGAAGGGGGGAAGCCCCGCGTCCTCCGGCGCGTCGCAGACGAACAGCGTGTCCCCCGTCAGGTCCAGCCCGTTTTCCGCCCGGGTCAGGGCCAGCGCCCGGCAGACCTTGCCGGGACCGTTGAGAAAGTTCTTTTTCCGGTAGTCCGTCAGGGGCTTGTCCCCATAGCGGAGGCGGGCCATCGTCTCCATCCCGGCCACGGGCTGGAGCCCCCGGAGGAGCACGGCGGCGGGCTCCCCCTCCGGCTCGGTGACGAAGTTCAAGCAGTGGTACATGCCGTAGATCAGGTAGATATAGGCCGTCCCCGGCGGGGCGAACAGCGTCTCCGTCCGGGCCGTCCTGCGGTAGTTATAGGCGTGGCACGCCTTGTCGCAGCGGCCGATGTAGCCCTCGGTTTCCACGATCCGCCCCGCCAGCGTTTCGCCGTCAAGGCGGCGGACCAGGTATTTGCCCAGCAGGCGGCGGGCGGCCTCCAGCGTGTCCTGGCGGTAGAAATCTTGGGAAAGCCTTGCCATTTTCTCACCTCGGTGCTAAAATATAAATTCCTGCGGCTTGTGCCGCCGGGTTTCAAACAGGCGCTGGGTTAAAATCCAGTATATCACGGATGTCAAAATGGAGCAAGAGAAATGAAAGTCAACCGAGTTCGTCAAAACGTCCTTCCGCTGGTTACGGCCATGATCTGGGGCACCGCCTTCGTGGCCCAGAGCGTAGGCGCGGAATACATGGGCCCCTTTACCTTCAACGCCGCCCGGGCGGTGATCGCCTTCTTCTTCCTGCTGGGCCTGTGCGGCCTCCGGGCCCTCTGGCGGCGGGGCAGGGGAGAGGGACGCGTCTCGTATGGGTCCCGCCGGGATCTGCTTGTGGGGGGGTTGGTCTGCGGCACGGCGCTGTCGGTGGCCAGCTTCTTCCAGCAGAAGGGGCTGGAAACCACCACCCCCGGCAAGGCGGGGTTCATCACGGCGCTGTACATCGTGCTGGTGCCCCTGGCGGGGCTGGCCCTGGGGAAGAAGGTCCCCCGGGCTTTGTGGCTGGGCGTGGCCCTGGCGGTGGCGGGGCTGTACTGCCTCTGCGTCACCGAGGAGCTCTCCGTCACCGGGGGGGACCTCTATGTGCTGGTCTGCGCCTTCTGCTTCACCGCCCAGATTCTGGCGGTGGACCGCTTCACCAACCGGGTGGACGGCGTGGCCCTGTCCTGCGTGCAGTTTTTCGTCATGACCGTCCTCTCCGCCGCCGGAGCGCTGACGGAAACGCCGCCCTCCCTGGAGCTGCTGCCCCTGTATCTGGGGCCGGTGCTGTATGTGGGCGTATTCTCCAGCGGCGTGGCCTATACCCTCCAGATCCTGGCCCAGAAGGACTCCAACCCGGCGGTGGTCTCCCTGCTGATGAGCATGGAATCCCTTTTTGCCGCCGTGGCCGGGGCGCTGATCCTGGGGAACCGGATGAGCCTCCGGGAATACCTGGGCTGCGGGCTGATGCTGGCGGCGGTGATTCTGGCGCAGCTTCCCTTTCCCCTCCGGCGGCCCGCCGGGAGTTCCCGGCCCTGTGAGCGGAACCCGCTTTAAGGGGGCTCCGGGATTTCCCGATGGACAAGAGGCCCGGCCTATGGTATACTATGTTATAATGTCTGTAAAATGGTAATGATATGCCTGTATATCCCTTCGTAAAATGAGGTGATCTCATGCGGATTAATGTGCTTGGCGTCGGCTTTGACAACCTGACCATGGACGAGGCGGTGGACCGGGGGATGGAGCTCCTCCGCACCCCCGGGTCCCACCGTGTGGTGACGCCCAATCCGGAAATTGTGGAGGTCTGCCGGGAGAACCTGGCCGCCCGGCAGGCGGTGAACGGCGCGGATTTAGTGCTGGCCGACGGCATCGGCGTCGTCAAGGGCGCCCGGATGCTGGGCACGCCGCTGAAGGGCCGGGTTCCCGGCATTGAGTTTGCCGCCGGGCTGATGGGCCGGATGGCGGCGGAGGGGCTGTCCCTCTATCTCCTGGGGGCCAAGCCCGGAGTCGCCGAGGCCGCCGGCGTGAAGCTGGCGGAGAAATACCCCGGGCTGCGGATCGCCGGGACCCACGACGGCTATTTTCAAGAGGACGGGCCCGTGATTGCGGCCATCCGGGAGAGCGGCGCGGACTGCGTGTTCGTCTGCCTGGGGGCCCCGAAGCAGGAGCTCTGGATGGCAAAGTGCGGCGGGGCCACGGGGGCCCGCCTCCTCTGCGGCCTGGGGGGAAGCCTGGACATTTTTGCCGGCGTGGTGGAGCGGGCCCCCAGGTTCTGGTCCGACCACGGCCTGGAGTGGTTTTACCGCCTCTGCCGGGAGCCCAGCCGGGCCGGGCGGATGCTGAAGCTGCCGCTGTTCCTGGTTCATGTGCAGAGGGAGAAGAGACGGAGATGACGGGAAAGCTGATCGTATTGGAGGGCACCGACGGCTCCGGCAAGGCCACCCAGGCTCGGCTGCTGCACCAAAGCCTGAAGGAGTGGGGCGTTTCCTGCCGGGAGATCGACTTTCCCCGGTACGGCAGCCCCTTTGCCGAGCCGGCCAACCTGTACCTGCACGGCGCCCTGGGGGACAGGCCCGGCGACGTCAACGCCTGCGCCGCCTCCGTCATGTTCGCCGTGGACCGTTTTGCCTCATACAAGGAGGACTGGGGCGGGTTTTACGAGGCCGGGGGCGTGGTGGTGGCCAACCGCTACACCACCTCCAACGCCGTCCACCAGGCGGCAAAGCTGCCCCGGGAGGAGCGGCGGCCCTATCTGGACTGGCTGTTTGACCTGGAGTACCGCCGCCTGGGTCTGCCGGAGCCGGATCTGGTGGTCTATCTGGATATGCCCACGGAGGCGGCGAACCGTCTGATGCGCTGCCGGGAGCGGCAGACCAATACCCGGGCCGACATCCATGAGCAGGACGGGGATTACCTCCGCCGCTGCCGGGAGAGCGCCCGGGAAATCGGAGCGGCCCAGGGCTGGGTCCTGGTGGACTGCGCCGCGGGGGGCCTTCCCCGGACGCCGGAGGACATCCACAGGGAGATAGCCGCCATCGTCAGGGACTGCCTGTCCCATTGAGGGGACGGGGGAGCGGGACGCAACGCGTCCCGCCCTGCCGGAATGCTCAGCAGCAGCTGTCGTTGCAGCCACAGTTGCAGTTGCAATTGCAGCCGCAGTTGCAGCCGTTGTTGCATCCGCAGCCACAGCCGCAGCCGCCTCCGCAGCCGCAGTTTCCGCCCCAGCTGCCGCAGCCGCCCCAGCTGTTCCCTCCGCAGCCGCAGCAGCAGAACAGGATGATGATGAGGATGATCCACAGGCAGCCGTTGTCGTTTCCATTGTTAAAGCACATATTCAGTCACCTTTCTTCGGGCCCGCATTCACCGGAGTCGGATACAGGTCCCTGGATTTGAACTATACTATGCTTCCGGCGCCTGCCGGGAGCCTGACCCCTTGAAAATTGCGCTGTCCTTTTTTCGGAGGATGCGCAGGGGGAGTGCGCCACGCATGAGGAGGTTTTCAACATGGCCGATTTCCACAACAGCGATACCGCCAGCTGGGACGCCGGACAGGTCCGCCGGGAGCAGCCGGCTCCCCGGCCCCCCGCCCAGCCCCCCCAGCGGAAACGCCGCCGGAGAAGGCGGCGGATGAACCCGTTTCTCTTCATCCTGCTGCACCTGACCTTTGTGGTCCTGGCCTCGGCCCTGCTGGGCTGCGGGGGCTGGCTGCTGTTCAGCGACTTTTGCTCCTTCAACCGCGCCGGCGCCCCCATCCGGGACACGGTGGTGGAGGTCACGGCGGACGACACGGTGGAGTCCGTCACCGACAAGCTGGCGGACGCGGGACTCATTGAGTACAAGTGGTTTTTCAAGCTCTACGCCGACCTCACCGGCGCGGAGGAGGAGATCGGCATGGGCACCTATACCCTGAACACCGACATGGATTACCACGCCCTGGTGGCGGGAATGCGGAGCGTGTCCGGCAGCATCAACGAGGATACCGTCCGGGTCACCATCCCCGAGGGCTACACCGTGGCCCAGACCATCGCCCTGCTGGCCAAAAACGGCGTCAACACCGAGGCGGCGCTGACGCAGGCCGCCCAGACCGCCAAATTTGATTACAGCTTCATCGACAACGAGTCGACGGAGCTCAGCCGGCTGGAGGGCTACCTCTTCCCGGACACCTATGACTTCTATGTGAACGAAAAACCCGCCAACGCCCTGAACCGCCTCATCAAAAACTTCAACAGCAAGATTGACGACGAGCTCCTCTCCGCGGCGGAGGCCCGGGGCTATGACCTCCAGAAGGTCGTTACCATCGCCTCTCTCATCGAAAAGGAAACCGACGGCAGCGACCGGGAGCGCATTGCCTCCGTCATCTATAACCGTCTGGACGGCCCCGGGGACAAGGCGGGCACCAACGGCTTGCTCCAGGTGGACGCCTCCCTGCTGTACGGCTTGCCGGACCACGAGGGACCCATCACCCAGTCGGACCTGGAGGCGGACACGCCCTATAACCTCTACAAGAACAAGGGCCTGCCCCCCACGCCCATCGCCAACCCGGGCTGGGACGCCATCGAGGCGGCCCTGCAGCCGGCGGAGACGGACTATTACTACTACGCCCTGGGGAAGGACGGCCAGCACCAGTTCTTTGCGACCTACCGGGAGCACACGAACTTTGTCAACAGTGACCAGTATGGCGGGTAAGCGGCCGGAGCTGCTCTGCCCCGCCGGGGACGCGGAGCGCCTGCGCATGGCGGTGCTCTATGGGGCGGACGCGGTGTATCTGGCGGGCAAGGATTTCGGGATGCGGGCCTTCGCGGGGAATTTCTCCCCCGAGGGCCTGGGGGAGGCCGTGGACTTTGCCCATGGCCATGGCGTCCGGGTCCACTGCACCGTCAACACCATGCCCCGCAATGAGGAGATGGATCGCCTTCCCGCCCACCTGGAGGGGCTGGAGGCCGCCGGGGTGGACGCGGTGATCCTGGCGGATCTGGGGGCCTTCCGGCTGGCGGAACGCTACGCCCCCCATGTGGCCCGCCACGTCTCCACCCAGGCGGGCGTCACGAATTACGAGACTGCCCGGGCCTGGTACGACGCCGGGGCCCGCCGGGTGATTCTGGCCCGGGAGCTGAGCCTGGACGAGCTTCACACCATCCGGGACAAGACGCCCCCCGGCCTGGAGCTGGAGGCCTTTGTCCACGGGGCCATGTGCGTCAGTTACTCCGGGCGGTGCCTCCTCAGCAACTATATGACGGGCCGGGACTCCAGCCGGGGAGCCTGCGCCCAGCCCTGCCGGTACAAGTATGCCCTGATGGAGGAAAAGCGCCCCGGCGAGTTCTTCCCCATTGAGGAGGACGGCCGGGGGGCCTACATCCTGAACTCCCGGGACATGTGCATGATCGACCATCTGGAGGATCTGCTGTTTCTGGACAGCCTGAAGATTGAGGGCCGGGCCAAGTCCGCCTACTACGCCGCCGTGGTCACCGCCGCGTACCGCCACGGGCTGGACGCGGCGGCGGCGGGAGCGCCCATGGACCCCGTCTGGCGGGACGAGGTGGAGCACGTCAGCCACCGGCCCTATTCCACCGGGTTTTTCTACGGCCGGCCCGGACAGTATTACGACGACGCCCGGTATATCCGGGAATGGCAGGTGGCCGCCGTCGTCACGGACTGCGACGGGGCGGGGAACGCGGCCCTGTCCCTGCGGAACAAATTCCGGACCGGGGACCGGGTGGAGCTGGTGGGGCCGGGCCTGCGGCCCTTTTCCCTCACCGTCCCGGAGATGAAGGACGGGGACGGCCTGCCCCTTTTCGAGCCCCGGACGCCCCGGAGCGTCTTTTACATGAAGCTGCCCCGGCAGGTTCCCCCCTGGACCATTGTCCGGCGGGCGGCGGACCTGTCGGCAAAAGGAAGCGGATGAAAGCCGCCCCCCAACACTTGAGGATCTTAATAGAAGGAGAAGCCGCTATGAACGCAGACGTCGTCATCGTGGGCGCGGGCCCCGCCGGTATTTTCACCGCTCTGGAGCTGCTGAAAAAGGGCAGCCGTCAGAAAATCGTCATGGTGGAAAAGGGCAGCAGCATCGAAAACCGCCGCTGCCCCAAGAGCCAGACCAATAAATGCGTGAACTGCAAGCCCTACTGCCACATCACCACCGGCTTTTCCGGCGCGGGGGCCTTCTCCGACGGGAAGCTGTCCCTGAGCTATGAGGTTGGCGGCGACCTGCCCACCCTCATCGGCCCGGACCTGGCCCAGGAGACCATTCATTACGCCGACAAAATCTATTTGGACTTCGGCGCGGATACCCACATCGAGGGCCTGGAATATCCGGAGGACCGCAAGGAGATCCGCAAGCGGGCCATTCAGGCGGGGCTGAAGCTGGTGGACTGCCCCATCCGCCACATGGGGACGGAGAAGGCCCACGACATTTACCTCGGCATCGAGCGGTACTTACAGGAAAACGGGGTGGAAATCCTCTTCGGCTGGGAGTGCCAGAACCTCATCCTGGAAAACGAGGTCTGCAAGGGCGTGACGGTTTCCGACCGGCGGACGGACATGGAGATTACCGCCAGGCACACCGTGGTGGCCACCGGCCGCCGCGGGGCGGACTGGCTGGAGAAGCTCTGCGCGGAGCACAACATCGCCCATGCCCCCGGCACCGTGGACATCGGCGTCCGGGTGGAGGTCCGGAACGAGGTCATGGAGATGGTGAACCGGGTGCTCTACGAGTCCAAGCTGGTGGGCTGGCCCAAGCCCTTTAAAAACAAGGTCCGCACCTTCTGCCAGAATCCCGGCGGCTTCGTCAGCCAGGAGAATTACGACAACGACCTGGCGGTGGTGAACGGGCACTCCTACAAGGAATTCAAGAGCGACAACACAAACCTGTCCATCCTCTGCTCCCACAACTTCAGCGTCCCCTTCAACCAGCCCATCGCCTACGCCCAGAAGGTGGGGGAGCTGACCAACATGCTGGCCAACGGCCAGATCCTGGTCCAGCGCTTCGGGGACATCCTGGACGGCAAGCGGACCTGGCAGAAGGAGCTGGCCCAGTCCAACATCCGGCCCACCCTGCCGGACGCCGTGGCCGGGGACATTACCGCCGCCATGCCCTACCGGGCCATGGTGAACATCATCAACTTCATCCAGGCCATGGACCACGTGGTGCCCGGCTTTGCCTCCTATGAGACGCTGCTCTACTCTCCGGAGCTGAAGTTCTACTCCAACCGGGTGAAGATGGACACGGACTTCAACACCAGCCTCCGGGGGCTCCACTGCCTGGGGGATTCCTCCGGGTGGACCCGAGGCTTGATGATGTCCTCCGCCATGGGCGTGCTGATGGGCCGGAAGCTGGCGGAAGAGGGATAGCGCTGATCGGCAAAGCGGCCGGATTGAAAGCGCCGGAGTGCGGAAATACCGCTCTCCGGCGCCTCTTTATCCACACTGAAAAGCGTGCCCGGGCCGCCGAAAAATCCTTCGACAGCCCGGGCCTTTTGCGCATGGAACCCCTTGCCAGCCGGGAGCGGTTGTGCTATGATAGAGACTGTACAGCCGGGCCTTGGACCAGGGGGAGGGGGAAACTTGTCCCCTTGGCGGGACCAGGGCTGCGGCTTTGAGAACTGCATCCGCCGGCTCGTCGGCGGGGCTGCCGGCGGCGGCCTTAAGCGGCCGCTCCGGGCGGCGAACGCGCAGCCGACAACATTCTTTCCTTTAGGAGGTCTTCTGCCATGAAGCTGAAAAAAATTCTGCTCTGCGTCCTGGCCCTGGCGCTGCTGACGCTGCCCGTCTCCGCCCACGGCTGCCACGGCGGCGGCCATCACGGAGGGGCCGTCCGCCCCGCCCGCCCCGTTACCGTCTGCACGGTGGAGGGCTGCACCGCCGCCGGGCGGCACGTCCACGGCGGCGTCACCTATTGCGGCTATCCCCATGAAAGCGGCGTTTGTGACAACAACTGCCGGGCCCTTTGCCCGCTGGAGGGCTGTCCCGAAATCGGGCGGCACACCCATAACGGCGTTACCTACTGCGGGTATGCCCACGTGTCCGGGTTCTGCGACGGCGCCTGCCGGACCCTTTGCACGGAGGAGGGCTGCACCGCCGTGGGGCGGCATGAACACAACGGCGTCGTCTACTGCGGCTATTCCCACGAGGGCGGCTTCTGCGACGGCGCCTGCCGGGCCCTCTGCACGGTGGACGGCTGCACCGTCGCCGGGCGGCATGATCACGGCGGCGTCCGCTGCTGCGGCTATGCCCATCCGGGCGGCTTCTGCGACGGCACCTGCCGGGCCCTCTGCCCCGTGGAGGGCTGCACTGTCGCGGGGCGGCATACCCACAACCACGTGTCCTACTGCGGGGACCGCCATTCCATCGGCTTTTGCGAGGGCGCCTGCCACAGCGCTTGACGTTTCCCGGATGCCTGCGGGACCGCAAAAAGCGGTCCCGCTTTTTGCTGCCAAAATTTGCACCGTCTTAAACCGCGCATACTCTCTTTTCTCCGGCGCACACTAGGAAGGCGCTGATGGAGCGTCGGGCTTCCATCAAACTGCGAAGACGGCGCTGAGGCGTCCCTTTGCACTGGGGAAGAGCGGCGGACCTCAGCGCCTTGAAAATCTTCACGCAGGAGGAACCGATCATGACCAAGGACTGCACCAACGGCGGCTGTGCCTGCACGCCCAACCAGAGCATCAAATGCACGGTAAACAACTGCGCCAACCACTGCCAGGACACCGGATACTGCGGCCTGAGCACCATCCAGGTGGGCACCCATGAGAGCAACCCCACCATGGTGGAGTGCACGGACTGCCAGAGCTTCAAGCTGAAGTAAGCGGGCTCGCCCTCCCGGCCCATCCCGGGCCGGGAACTACATAGGGAAGGAGGCGGCGCGGTGAAAGGAAGCTGGACGGCCCGAATTGCCGGAGGGGCGGCGGGCCTTGCGAACGGCCTGTTTGGCGGCGGCGGGGGGATGGTCTTCCTGCCCATTCTCTCCCGCTGGGGGAACCTGAGCCAGAGGAAGCTGTACGCCACCTGCGTGGGGGTTATTTTTCCGGTCTGCCTGGTGTCCGCGGCGGTGTATGTGTGGCGGGGCGGCGTTTCCCTGGGGGCGGCCCTGCCTTATCTGGCCGGGGGGCTCATTGGCGGATGGCTGGGGGGGAAGCTGTACGGGAGGGTTTCCACGAAGCTCCTCAAGTGGCTCTTTGCCGCCTTCCTCTTTTATGCGGGGGTGAAATATCTGCTGTGACAAACTGGATGATTCCCTTCCTCTGCGGCCTGGGGGCCAGCGTGATCTCCGCCTGGGGCGTGGGGGGCGGCACGCTGCTGCTGCTGGTGATGACGCTTTTCCTGGGCGTGGACCAGCGGACGGCCCAGGGCATCAACCTGCTCTTTTTCCTTCCCACCGCTGCCAGCGCCCTGGTCTGCCACGCCAAGGGGGGATATCTGGACAAGCCCACGCTGAAGGCCGCCGTGCCCGCCGCCATAGCCGCCGCCCTGGCGGGGGCCTGGGTGTCCAACGCGGTGGACGTGGAGATCCTCCGCAAGCCCTTTGGGGTGTACCTGCTCATCTCCGGGGCCGGCCTTGTCTGGCCGAAGAAGGAGTAGCGCTTTGCCGCGGCTCAAAGGGCCCCGCTTCCCGCAATCGGCCCGCCGCCCTCCTGACGGAGGGCGGTGCTTTTTTGCCCTCCGGGGGGATTTGACAAATACCTGCCAAATATTTCGGAAAAGTCCTTGCAATCCGGTTTGGTTTGTGATATCCTATTCAGGCTACAAAGGGCGGTCCTCTGCCGCGCGCGGAACGCCGCGCACCGATAAGCGGGTAAGAACGCCTATAATAACAGGAGGAAATCACCCATGGATCTGATCAAGGAACTGAACAAAGAGGCGCTGGGCAAGGAGACGCCCAAGGTGCAGATCGGCGACACCGTCCGTGTCCACGTGAAGGTTAAGGAAGGCTCCCGCGAGCGTATCCAGGTCTTCGAGGGCACCGTCATCGCCAAAAAGCACGGCGGCATTGAGGAGACCATCACGGTCCGCCGCATCTCCTACGGTGTGGGCGTGGAGAAGGTTTTCCCCGTTCACTCTCCCTCCATCGACACCATCCAGGTCGTCCGCAACGGTTCCGTCCGCCGGGCCAAGCTGTACTATCTGCGGGGCCGGGTCGGCAAGGCTGCCAAGATCAAGGAGAAGCTGTAAGCTCCAAGAGAATGAAAGAGAGGCTCCGGCCTCTCTTTTTTTCGCGCCCTTTCCTTGGGACGGTCCGGAGGTCCCCGGGGGCGGGCCGCAAAAAAGAGTGGGTCCCCCGCTGTACAGCAGGCGGCGGTTTGTGGTATAATAGAAAAAACGGTCGAATTGTGGAGGGAAGCGCTATGAACGACGAATTGGAGCTGGGGCGCCGGGAACCGGCCGCCCGCCCCCTGGAGGAGGCGGCGCCCGCCGGAGAAAGGCGGAGGACGCCACCCGGCCCCCGGAGACGGCCCCGCGGGAACGGGCTGAGCATCCTGGCCCTGGTTATCTCCGTCCTTGCGCTGGCGGTGGCCGGGACGGCGCTGTGCCTTGTCCTGCGGGGGGAGGAGGAGCTTCCGCCCGACGTCCCGGAGACGGTCACCTTCCAGTTTGGGGACCTGGTCCTGACGCCGCTGGAGGGGATGCCCCTCAACCCCTATGACAAGAGCGCCTTCGGCCTGGATGGGAAGGGCCGGGTTACCTATGAGCAAAGCGGGCGGCGGGCCAGAGCGGGCGTCGACGTGTCCACCCATCAAAAGGACGTTGACTGGCAGGCGGTGGCGGCGGACGGTATCGAGTTCGCCATCCTCCGCCTGGGGCACCGGGGCTACAGCGAGGGGGGCCTGTTTTTGGACCAGACCTTTGAGCAGAACCTCCGGGGCGCACTGGACGCCGGGCTGGAGGTGGGGGTCTATTTCTTCTCCCAGGCCGTCACGCCCGAAGAGGCGGAGGAAGAGGCGGACTATGTGCTGGAGGCCCTGGACGGGCAGGCGCTCGGCTTTCCCGTGGCCTTCGACTGGGAGCCCATTTCCGGCGATGAGGCCCGCACCGACGGCGTGGACGGAGAGACGATGACCCGGTGCGCCGCCGCGTTCTGCAAGCGGATTGAGGACGGGGGCTATCGTCCGGCGGTCTATTTCAACCAGACGCAGGGGTATCTCCGCTACGACCTGCGGGAGCTGACGGACTACGCGCTGTGGCTGGCGGAGTACGACGCCGTGCCGGATTTTTACTATCACTTTGATCTGTGGCAGTACTCCCACACCGGCCGGGTGGACGGCATCCAGGGAAACGTGGACTTGGACCTGGCCTTTTGACGGGTTCGGCCTTGCCTGAAAGAGGGCGGAACGCCTCTCGGAAGCCTCCTCCCGGGGGTTCCGATTTTAAAGTCTCTCCCCGGGGGCTTCCGTTAGCCCTCCAGCGACCGGATCAGGTTCACCATCTCGATGGCGGCCTCGGCGCAGTCGGCTCCCTTGTTGCCCGCCTTGGTGCCCGCCCGCTCGATGGCCTGCTCGATGGTGTCCGTGGTCAGCACGCCGAAGAGCACGGGAACGCCGCTTTCCAGGGACACGGCGGCGATTCCCTTGGACACCTCCGCGCAGACATAGTCGTAATGACTGGTGCTGCCCCGGATCACCGCGCCCAGGGCAATCACCGCGTCATACTTCCCGCTCTTTGCCATCTTGGCGGCAATGAGCGGGATTTCAAATGCCCCGGGGACCCAGGCCACGGAGAGATCCTCCTCCCCCACGCCGTGGCGCAGCAGCACATCCCGGCAGCCGCTGAGCAGCTTCGAGACGATGAACTCGTTGAACCGGGCGGCGACCACACCGATTTTCGCCCCTTCAGCGACCAGCTTGCCCTCATAAATCTTCATAACAGAGTCCTCCCTTAATTAGTAGTCTATAAGATGGCCCATGCGGTTCTGCTTCGTCCGCAGGTAGAACAGATCCTCCGCGGTGGCGGCGACCTGGATGGGCACCCGCTCCGTGATCTCCAGCCCGAAACCGGAGAGCTGGTACACCTTGTCCGGGTTGTTGGTCAGAAGCCGCATGGTCCGGACCCCCAGGTCCCGGAGAATCTGGGCGCCCACCCAGTATTCCCGCAGGTCCGGGGCGAAGCCCAGCTCCACATTGGCGTCCACCGTGTCAAAGCCCTTTTCCTGGAGGGCGTACGCCTTCAGCTTGTTGATCAGGCCGATGCCCCGGCCCTCCTGGCGCATATAGAGCAGCACGCCCCGGCCCTCCGCGTTGATCTGGCCCAGGGCCGCGGCCAGCTGCTGGCCGCAGTCGCAGCGGCGGGAGCCGAACACGTCCCCGGTGAGGCACTCGGAATGGACCCGGCAGAGCACGTTCTCCCCGCCGCCCAGGCTGCCTTTCACCAGGGCCACATGGTGTTCCCCCGTCAGGTCGTTGACGTAGCCGTAGATCCGGAAGTCCCCATACCGGGTGGGCATCCGGGCGGCGGCCTCCCGGACCACGTGCCGGTCATGGCGGCGGCAGTAGTCCTGGAGCGCCTTGATGGTGGTCACCTTCAGCCCCCATTCCTTCGCCTTTTCCAGGAGCTCGGCGGTGCGCATCATGGTGCCGTCCTCCCGCATGATCTCGCAGCACAGCCCGCACTGGGCCAGCCCCGCCAGGCGGCAGAGGTCCACCGTGGCTTCCGTGTGGCCGTTCCGGGCCAGCACGCCGCCCCGCCGGGCCACCAGGGGGAAGACGTGGCCGGGGCGGCGCAGCTCCCCGGGCTTTGTGGCGGGGTCCGCGCACCTGCGGCAGGTGTAGCCCCGTTCCTCCGCCGAAATTCCGGTGGTGGTGTCCGCGTGGTCAATGGATACCGTGAAGGCGGTGCCGTGGTTGTCGGTGTTGACTTTTACCATCTGCTCCAGGCCCAGCCGGGCGGCCACCTCGCCGCTCATGGGGGTGCAGATCAGGCCTTTGGCGTGGACCGCCATGAAGTTGACGTTTTCCGTGGTGGCAAACTGGGCGGCGCAGATCATGTCCCCCTCGTTCTCCCGGTCCGGATCGTCGATGGAGATGATAATGCGGCCCGCCCGCAGCTCCTCCAGGGCCTCTTCCACCGTGCAGCAGGGATATTCCATAGGGTAAAACCTCCTTTGGGTCAAAATCCGTTTTGGATGAGAAAGTCCAGTGTGACGCGGCTCTCCGGCTCCTCCCGGGGCCCCAGCAGCCGCTCCACGTATTTGCCGATGATGTCCGTCTCCAGGTTCACGGCGTCCCCCGGCCGCTTTTGGCCCAGCACCGTCACGGCGGCGGTGTGGGGGATCAGGGAGACGGAAAAACGGTCCGCCTCCGCCGAGGCCACCGTCAGGCTGATTCCGTCAATGGCGACGGAGCCCTTTTCCACAATATAGCGCAGCAGCTTTGGCGCGGCCCGCACCGTGTACCACACGGCGTTGTCGTCCCGGCGGGTGGCGGCGATGGTCCCCACGCCGTCGATGTGGCCGGAGACGATGTGCCCGCCGAAGCGCCCGTCCGCCGCCATGGCCCGCTCCAGGTTCACCGGACTGCCGGGGACCAGCGCTCCCAGCGTGGAGCGGTTCAGGGTTTCGTGCATCACGTCGGCGGTAAAGCCGCCGCCGTCCCGCTTCGTGACGGTGAGGCAGACCCCGTTTACCGCCACGCTGTCCCCGATGCGCAGGCCGGACAGCACCAGGGACGCTCCGATGGACAGCTCCGCGGAGCGGGCTCCCCGCCGGACAGCCCGGACGGCGCCCAGCTCCTCAACAATGCCCGTAAACATCCGTTTCCACCTCTCCTTCCAGCAGGAAATCCGCCCCGATCCGGGAGACGGTTATGCGCCCCAGCTCCGCCGCCTGGAGCGGGAGGGCAACGCCCGGCCCGCCCACCGGGGACTTGGCGGCGGCTCCGCCGAAGAGCTTCGGGGCGATATAGGCCTGGACCCGCCGGACCAGTCCGGCCTCCAGCATGGCCCAGTTCAGCGTTCCGCCGCCCTCCAGCAGCACGCTGTCAATCTCCGCCGCGCCCAGCCGGTCCATCAGCGCCGCCAGGTCCACACGCCCGCCCCGCAGCGGCAGGGACCAGACCCGGCACCCGGCCGCTTCGAAGGGCGCGGCCCGCTCCGGCTCCAGGGGGCCGCAGGCCAGAACGGTGGGAACCTCCCCGGCGGTGCGGACGATCCGGCTGCCGGGGGGCGTTTGCAGGCGGGTGTCGCAGACGACCCGAAGAGGATTCCGGCCCCCTTCCATCCGGCAGGTCAGCAGCGGGTCGTCCGCCAGCACCGTGCCCACCCCCGCCAGAATGGCGGCGTTGGCGTGGCGGTCCCGGTGGACCCTCCGCCGGGCCTCCTCTCCGGTGATCCACTGGGAGGCCCCGGTACGGGCGGCAATTTTCCCGTCCAGGGTCATGGCGTATTTCATGGTCACATAGGGCCTTCCCGTGCGGATATAGTGGAAAAAGGCCGGGTTCAGGGCGTCGCACTCCGCCCGCAGGACCCCCGTTTCCACCTCCACGCCGTGGGCGCGGAGGATGTCCGGCCCCTTTCCGGCGGCCAGGGGGTTGGGGTCCGGAGAGCCCACTACCACCCGGCGGATTCCCGCCTCCAGAATCGCGCTGGTGCAGGGGGGCTGCCGCCCATGGTGGCAGCAGGGCTCCAGGGTTACGTACAGGACGGCTCCCTCCGGGGACTCCCGGCAGTCCTTCAGGGCCTCCCGTTCCGCGTGGAGCCCGCCCAGGCGGCGGTGCCAGCCCCGCCCGATGACCCGGCCCTCCTTTACCAGGACGGCCCCCACCACCGGGTTGGGGTTCGTCCAGCCCCGGCCCCGCTCCGCCAGGGAGACGGCCAGGGCCATGTAATCCGCATCCTTCATTGCATTTGCCTCCAAAAGGAAAGTGCCTTGAACAAAATCGTTCAAGGCACCGTGGAACGGACGCAGAACCCGCGCCCCGGAGCAAAAAACCCTGGAACGGCAGATTCGTTCCAGGGCGCAGCTCTATGGGCGCAGGCAGTTTATCCCCTGCGTACACACGATCTTCTCCTATCAGACTATACGGTCGGCCTCGGAATTTCACCGAGTCGTGCCTTGCGGCTTATGGGCTTTACCACCGGTGGGGAATTGCACCCCGCCCCGAAGATCCTGATTCAATTGAGGCAAGTATACGCCTCGCGTTTCGGTTTGTCAACCGTTTTTCTCCCCGTCCTTTCTGCCGGCAAAATGATTTTAGCGCTTGCGGCCCGTTCCGTTCTATGATATAAGTAAGACCATACCATAAGGAACACGGAACACGCCGTCGATGAGGAGCATGCTTGTGGATACCAGTTTGGAAAAGCAGAAACGTCTGGCCTATGTGGCGCAGCGCTATTATTTGGAGGACCGAAAGCAGAGCGACATCGCCCAGGAGCTGGGCGTGTCCCGTCCGCTGATCAGCCGGATGCTCTCCGAGGCCCGGGAGCTGGGCATTGTGGAGATCACCATTCACGAGCCGGGGGCCCGGGCGGCGAGGCTGCTGGAGCGCCTGGGGCAGTTCAGCTCCATTCAGGGCGGCGTCCTGGTGCAGGACGGCAGGGACAACGACGCGACAAACCGCTCCCTCTCCCAGGGGGCTGTGGAGCTGCTGGAAAAGCTGGGAGCCCGCCGCCTGGGCGTGGGCTGGGGCTATCTGATCGGCCAGCTGGTCAGCTGGCTGGAGGAGCACCCCCGGCCGGACAGCGCCGTCACCGACATCTGCCCCCTGGTGGGCAACGCCAGCATCCCGGCCCGCAACTACCAGTCCAACGAAAACGTCCGGCTCATGGCCCAGCAGCTGGGGGCCGCCCCGCATTTTCTCTACCTTCCCGCCCTGCCGGAGAGCCTGGAGGAAAAGCAGGTCCTGTGTTCAACGGAGGTTTACCGGCGGATTTATCAGCAGTGGGAGCGCCTGGACACCGCCCTGGTCAACATCGGCGACTATCCCTCCAGCCCTGATTTTGCCTCGCTGGTCCGCTACGGCGGCCTTCTCCAGCAGCAGCGGGCCTGCGGACGGATGCTGATTTATTATTTCAACGAGGCGGGAACGGTCATCCAGTCGGACCAGGATTTCGCCATTCAGATTCCCATTGACGCCCTGAGGCGCTGCCCCCGCATCATTGGCGTCTGCTCCGCCAACACCAGCGCCAAGGCTCTGGGCGGAGCCCTGAAATCCGGCTTCCTTACCCACCTTGTGGCCCGCCAGGAATTGGTGCGGGGCCTGCTGGACCAATAGCGCGCCGGCCGCGGCTTCCCAGGCAACGCCTGGGAAGCTTTTTTTGTGCAGTTTCCATAGTTTCCCTGCCGCTTCCCTGTCCATTACAGGGAAATCCCCTCTGTGCGTTGACTTATGTTACATACTGTGATATCATCCTTAACAAATGTAACTAATTTTGCAGAGGAGGCGCTTACCCATGACAAAGGATGCCTTTGCCGCGCGGCTGAAAAACGCCTGCGCGTCCGTGGCGGCGGCGGAACAGGAGCTGACGGAAATTGATTCCCGCTTCGGGGACGCGGACCACGGCCTGACGATGAGCAAGATTGCCGGGGCGGTTTCCGCCGCGGTGGAGCAGGCGGAGGGCGGAATCCAGGCCCTGCTGGACGACGCGGCCGGGGCGGTCATGACGCTCAACGGCGGCAGCGCCGTGCCCCTGTGGAACACTTGGCTGGACGGGATGCAGGAGGCCGCCCCGGAGGGGGAGGAGATCGGCATAGCGGAGCTCCAGGCGGTGTTTGCCCAGGGCCTGGAGGAGCTCCGCGACATGTCCGGGGCCCGGGTGGGGGACAAGACCATGATGGACGCCCTGATTCCCGCCAGCGGGGCCATTGCCGCCTATTCGGGAGAAGACGAGGCGGAGCTGTTCGCCGCCGCCGCCCGGGCCGCCATGGAGGGCGCCGAGGCCACCCGGGGCTTTGTCTCCAAGTTCGGACGGGCCAGGAGCTACGGCGAGAAGACCATCGGAACCCCGGACGCCGGAGCCATGTCCATGGCGTATTTTTTCCAGGGCCTGGCGCGGCCCTGAACGCGGAAGATCAACTTTGAGGAGGTACTGATATGAAGATGAAGAAGTTTATCAACGCCCCGGAGAGCATCACCGACGAGGAGCTCGCGGGCCTGGGCCTGGCCTATCCCGACATCCTGGACGTGGACGGGCACCTGGTGGTCAGCAAGGACCTGGCGGGGGCCGACCGGGTGACCATCGTCACCTACGGCGGCTCCGGCCACGAGCCCGCCCAGGCGGGCTTTGTGGGCCGGGGCATGCTGGACGTCCAGGCCGTGGGGGACATCTTCGCCGCCCCCAACGGCCAGCTGGTGTTTGACGCCATGAAGCTGGCGGACAAGGGCCACGGCGTGCTGCTGCTGACCCTGAACTACGCCGGGGACCAGCTGGCGGGCAAGCAGGCCATGAAGCTGGCGAAGAAGGCGGGGCTGAACGTCCGCCAGGTGGTCACCGGGGAGGAAATTCAATACGACCCCAACGGGGAGGACAACAAGCGGGGCCTGGCGGGGGCCGTGGCCCTGTACCACATTGCCGCCGCCGCCGCCCGGGAGGGCAAAACTTTGGACGAGGTGGCGGACATCGCCCAGCGCTACGCGGACAGCATGGCCTCCGTCAC
>CANPTW010000004.1 GCA_947577075.1 uncultured Oscillibacter sp.
AGTACAGCGCCGCCCCGGTGCCCACCACGTACTGGCCCGCCGCGCCGATGTTGAACAGGCCCACCTTATAGGCGAAGAGCACCGACAGGCTGCACATCAGCAGCGGGGCGGTCTTCACCAGGGTGCTCCCGAAGTAGCGGAGCTGGGCCGTGGACTTGGAATACGTCATGAAGTTTTCCACGATGGCCAGAATGGCCCCGTTGGCCCCGGCGGGATTGATAATCATCAGGGCGATATAGCCCACCAGCAGTCCCAGCAGAATGCACAGCAGCGAGGCCAGCAGGGACTGGACCGCACCGTTGCGCAGCAGGGAGGTCTTTTCTTTTTTCATGCCTTACGCCCCCTTCTTTTTCGCGCCGGCCATGTAAAGGCCCAGCTCTTCCACCGTGACGCTCTTGGGATCGAACTCGCCCACGATCTCCCCCTCGTACATGACGAGGATGCGGTCCGAGACGTTCATGACCTCGTCCAGCTCCAGGCTGACCAGCAGCACGCCCTTTCCGGCGTCCCGCTGGGCCACAATCTGCTTGTGTATGTACTCAATGGCGCCCACGTCCAGGCCCCGGGTGGGCTGGACGGCGATGAGCAGCTCCGGGTCCTTGTCGATCTCCCGGGCAATGATGGCCTTCTGCTGGTTGCCGCCGGACATGCTCCGGGCCGCAGTCACAGGGCCCTGGCCGGACCGGACGTCGTACTGGTCAATCAGCCCCACGGCATATTCCCGGATGGCCTTCCGCTTCAAAAAGCCCGCCGGGGAAACAAAGTGGCTCTCAAAATAGCGCTGGAGCACCATGTTGTCCTCCAGGCTGTAGTCCAGGACCAGGCCGTGCTTGTGCCGGTCCTCGGGAATGTGGCTCATGCCGGAGGTGTTCCGCTTGCGGATGGGGGCCTTGGTGATGTCCTGGCCGTTCAGCACCAGCGTCCCCTCCTTCAGGGGCTCCAGTCCGGAGATGCCGTAAACCAGCTCCGTCTGCCCGTTGCCGTCAATGCCGGCAATGCAGACGATCTCACCCCGGCGGACCTGGAAAGAGACATTTTTCACCGCGTTGTTTCCGTGGCGCTTTGAGGCGACGGTGATGCCCTTTACGTCCAGAACGACCTCGCCGGGCTTGGCGGGGACCTTCTCGACGGCAAAGCTGACGTCCCGGCCCACCATCATCCGGCTCAGCTCCTCCTGGCTGGTTTCCGCAATGTTGACGGTGCCGATGTACTTGCCCTTCCGCAGCACGGAGCAGCGGTTCGCAACGGACATGATCTCGTTGAGCTTGTGGGAGATGAAGAGGATGCTCTTGCCCTCGGCGGAGAGGTTCTTCATGATCTGCATCAGCTCGTCGATCTCCTGGGGGGTCAGCACGGCGGTGGGCTCGTCGAAGATCAGGATCTCATTTTCCCGGTACAGCATCTTCAAAATCTCGGTGCGCTGCTGCATGCCCACGGTGATGTCCTCCACCAGGGCGTCCGGGTCCACATGCAGCCCATACTTCTCGGAGAGGGACACCACCTTTTCCCGGGCCTCCCCCTTCTGGAGGAAGCCGTGCTTGCAGGGCTCCACGCCCATGATGATGTTGTCCAGAACGGTGAAGCACTCCACCAGCTTGAAGTGCTGGTGGACCATGCCGATCCCCAGGTCGTTGGCGTCGTTGGGGTCCTTGATGGAGACTACCTGGCCGTCCTTTTTGATGACGCCCTCCTCCGGCTGGTACAGGCCGAAGAGCACGCTCATCAGCGTGGATTTCCCGGCGCCGTTTTCGCCAAGCAGGGCATGGATCTCCCCCTTTTTCAGCTGCAGGGTGATATTGTCGTTGGCCACGATGCCGGGGAACCGCTTGGTAATGTTCAGCATCTCAATGGCGTAACTCTGTTCCAATTTCACAACCTCCTCCTTCTCTGTTTCCCGGAACCGTCTGTGGGAAAATCGGTTCTCGTTCATTATACCATATCCCCCCGGAGATTTCAAAGGAATTTTTGCAAATTTTCACAAAGTTGACCTTTCCTATCCACAAACCCCGCCCACGCAAAAAGCGAGGACGGGAATGTCCCGTCCTCGCTGGCTTGAGGGGTTTTTTACTTGATGTTGCCCAGATCGTTGACCGTGATATTGGAGACGGCGGGCAGGGCGGAGATGTCGTCGGATACGGTAATCTTGCCGTCGAACATATCCTTCACCAGGGCCTTGTAGTCGTCCTGAGAGAAGCCGTCGCCCCACTGGGTGGTGTCCATGGGCAGCAGGACATAGTTGGCGCTGGGATCGTCGCCGGAGACCAGGCCCAGGGCCTCGGCCTTGCCGCCGTAGTTGGCGAAGTTGCCCGCGGCCACTTCGTCCAGCATGTGGTTGACGGTGGCGGCCAGGCCCTTCATGGCGGAGGTCAGGGTCACGCCCTCGCCGTAGGCGGCGTCCAGGGTGAAGCTCTGGTCCACGTCCACGCCGATGACCTTGGTCCCGGGGACCTTGGCGGCCGCCTCACCGGCGGAGGTGCAGATGCCGCCGCCGCAGGCGAAGACCGCCTGAACGCCCAGGTTCTGATACCAGTTGTCCGCATAAGCGGTGATGTCGGGATCCCCGAAGAACTGGTTGCCGTAAACATACTCGACCGTGGCGTCCACGCCCAGCTCGCCGGCGGCGGCGTCCACGCCCTGGACGAAGCCGTAGCCGAAGCGCTGCACGGCGGGAACGGCCATGCCGCCCAGGTAGCCCAGATGGGTGTAGCCCAGCTTCACGGCGGCGACGCCGGCCATGTAGCCGCAGAGCTCTTCCTTATAGACGGCGCAGTACACGTTGCTGGGAACCGTTCCGCCCACGTCGCCCTCGCTGACGTCCAGGGCGATGAAGGTGATATCGGGATAGACGTCGGCCGTCTGGGTGATGGTTTCGCCGAAGGCAAAGCCGGGCATGACGATGACGTTGTAATCCTCGTCGGCGGCCTTCTCCACCATGGCCACGCGCTCGGCGGTGGAGTCCCCGGCGGGCTTGTAGTAGGTAAAGGGCACCCCGTTGGCCTCGCACCAGGCCTTGGAGGCCTCGTAGGTGGTCTGGTTAAAGGACTGGTCCGTGATATCGCCGTAGTCCGTGATCATGGCGACCCGGATGTCGGCCCCGCCCTCAGAACCGCCGTCGTCGGCGGGGGTGGCGTCGGCGGGTTCCTGCTGCTGGCTGCCGCCGTCGGCGGGGGCGCCATCGTCCGTCTTGCCGGAGTCGCCGCCGCAGGCGGCCAGGGACAGAACCATCGCCAAAGTCAGCAGGATTGCAAATAACTTCTTCATGGGTATCAACCTTCCTTCCATATGTTCCCCCCAAAAACGGAGGTGGGCCTCAGCGGGCCAAGCCCATTATAACAATTCCTTCCCAGGATTTCAACCGGATTTCCAAAATGTTTTCCTTTTCGCCAAACTTCCGGAAAAGCTCCATCGTTTCCCACAAAAACCGCGGGGGTTCCTTCGGCACTTTTTACCGTTTCGCCATCCGCACGGCGGTCTCCAGGGCAATTTCCATCATCTGCGTCAGGGAGCCCTGCCGCTCCGCCGGGGAGAGCTCCTCCTTGGTGACCAGATTGTCGGTGACGGTGCAGATGGTCAGGGCACGCTTCCCCGCCTCGGCGGCGGTGGCGTAGAGGCCCGCCGTCTCCATGTCGATGGCCAGCACCCCCATGGGGGCCCACTCCAGTCCGCCGCCCGTTTTGTGGTAAAACACGTCGGAGCTGAGGATATTCCCCACCGGGGGCTCCACGCCCCGTTCCCGGGCCGCGGCCACGGCGGTCTCCAGCAGCGTGAAGTCCGCAATGGGGGCGAAGACGCCGGGGAGGCCGAAGTGGCGGGCAAAGCCGGAATCCGTGCAGGCCCCCTGGGCGATCACCAGGTCCCGGAGCTTCAGCTTTGCGCTGAGGGCCCCGGTGGTGCCCACCCGGATGATGTTCTCCACGCCGTAGAAGTGGAAGAGCTCATGGGCGTAAATGCCGATGCTGGGGATCCCCATGCCGGAGGCCATGGCGGAAACCTCCACGCCCCGGTAGGTTCCCGTCCAGCCCTGGATGCCCCGGACGTTGTTCACCAGCCGGGGCTTTTCCAGGAAGGTTTCCGCGATGAACTTCGCCCGGAGGGGGTCGCCGGGCATGAGGACGGTCTTGGCAAAATCGCCCGGGCCGGCCTCGTTGTGGGGGGTTCCCATGTCAGCCCTCCAGGGCCTTCACGGCCTTGACGATGCGGCTGGTGCCCAGGCGGGAGGCCCCCAGATTGATGAAGTCCTCCGCGTCCTTCAAATCCGCGATGCCCCCGGCGGCCTTGATTTTCACATTCGGCCCGATGTGCTTTGCAAACAGGGCCACGTCCTCCCGGGTGGCTCCGCCGCCGCCGAAGCCGGTGGAGGTCTTGATATAGTCCGCGCCGGAGGCGGTGACGATCTCGCACATTTTCACCTTTTCCTCGTCGGTGAGGAGGCAGCATTCGATGATGACCTTCAAAAGCCTGCCCTTGCAGGCGTCCTTGACGGCCTTGATCTCCGCCAGGAGCTCGTCCCACTTCCGGTCCTTCACCCAGCCGATGTTGATGACCATGTCCACCTCTTCCGCCCCGTTGTCCACTGCGTCGGAGGCCATGAAGCATTTGGCCGCGGTGGTGTCATAGCCGTTGGGGAAGCCGATGACGGTGCAGATGGCCAGCTTCCCTTCCACGTACGCCGCCGCCGGCTTCACGTAGCTGGCCGGGATGCAGACGCTGGCGCATTCATACCGGATTCCATCGTCGCAGATGGCCTGGATCTCCTTCCAAGTGGCGCCCTGGGCCAGGAGGGTGTGGTCGCACTTTCCAAGAATCTCCTTCAGTTCCATTTCAGCGTTCTCCTTTACCTTTATGATATCGTGATCGCATCCGCCTGCCGCGGGAAAGGTCTACCCTTGAATTGTACCAGACTTTTCCGGATTTGTCCAGTCCGTCCCCCCTTGCAAAGCCCGGCGCAACGTGCTACAATATGACGAATATTCTTTACGGAGGCTTACCCATGAAAAAACGAATTCTTTCCCTGCTCTGCGCCTTGACCCTTCTTCTGGGCGCGGTTCCCTCCGCCGCCGCCCTGGAGGGGGAATCCCGGCAGGCGGCCAAAACCCTGGCGTCCCTTCAGCTCATCGACGCCGTCCCCTCCCAGGAGGAGCTGAACGGCCCCGCTGCCCGCATCCAGGCCACGGAGCTGCTGGTGCGGCTCTACGGCGTCACGGCGGCCCGGCGGGAGGTCGGCGCCCAGGACTACGCCGTTTCCAAGGGCTGGGTCACCGTCACCCGCGGCCAGAAGGAGCCCATTCCCACCTCCGAGTTCTGCGCCTGCCTGCTGCGCCAGCTGGGCTACGAGGGCTTTGACGACGCCGACGCCGCCCTCTTCGCCCGGCGCATTGCCCTGATCTCCCGGGATTACGGCGAAATCCTGACCCTGGGGGACCTGTACCAGCTGGTCCGGGACGCCCTGGCCTTCCCCGACCGGGAGGGCGTGACGCCGGCCAGGCGCCTGGTGGACGCCGGCCTCTGCACCGCGGAGCAGATTGAGGACCTCTTCCCGGAGGAGATGACCGCCCGGCAGATCGCCGACCGCCATATGGCCGCCGCCTTCCGGCTGGACGTCTACTACACGGACAAGGCCTATCAGAACAACCGGCGGAGCAACGGCGGAAGCGGCTTCTTCGTCTCCGCCGACGGCCTGGCCGTGACCAACTACCACGCCATCGAAAATGCCGTCCACGCCACCGCAACCCTGATCACCGGAGAGACCTGCGAGGTGGAGCGCGTCCTCTTTTACGACGCCGACGCCGACCTGGCCCTCCTCCGGATCGCCCGGACCACCCGGGACGGGAAGACCGCCATCCCCCTCTTCTCCTTCCTGGAGCTGGCGGAAGACCCGGAGCTCCGCCGGGGCGACCAGGTCTATACCATCGGCGTGCCCCTGGGCCTCACCCTGGCCATCAGCGACGGCGTCGTCAGCGCGGTGGACCATGCGGCGGAGGGCTTCTCCTTCCCCTGCGTCATCAACACCGCGGACATCTCCCACGGCAGCAGCGGAGGCGTACTGATGAACGTCTACGGCCACGTGGTGGGCGTCACCACCGGAGCCTATTCCGCCGGAAACAACCTGTACATCTCCGTGCCCCTCACCCCCATTCAGGAGGCGGACTGGACCGTCGAAGGCGTCACCCTGGCGGAGGTCGTGGAGGAAATGAGCGCCCGGGAATGAACGGGGCTCCGCCTCTTTACAATTCTCCGGTGAATTTTCCCGAATACCACTTGAAAATGGAGAACGGTTGTGGTAATATAAAAAATTGTCAAACACGTTTCACGCCCTGCGTGATTCGATCTGGAGGTAGAACGTTTTGAAAATCGCCATCACCATTTTGCAGCTTCTCTGCGGCCTGGGCATCATCCTGATCGTGCTGTTCCAGTCCGGCAAGAGCGCCGGCCTCTCCGGCGCCATCGGCGGCGTGGCCGACTCCTTCCTGGCCAAGAACAAGGCCAAGACCATGGACGCCAAGCTGGCGCGGGCCACCAAGTGGATCGGGGCCCTGTTCCTGGTTCTCACCCTGGTGCTGCTGATCCTCGGCTGAGAAAACGCGAAAAACCGCCTTCCAGGCTACCCTGGGAGGCGGTTTTGCCTGTCGGGAGCACTTTTCCCAGGCCGGGCGGGGGCGGACCCGGGGGGCGGAAGCTTCCGGGCTGACGCGTCGGAACCCCCGCCCGCTGAAGGACCCCTCCGCGGCTTCCTCCGGAGGCGTTTCCCGCGAAATGCCTCCGAAAAAGTTTCAAACAAATGTTTGCTTTTTCCCGGCCGCTGTGCTATACTGGGGAAAATAGGTTTCCGTTTTATTATCTGTGCCGTGCGTTTCGCCTCTGCCGCGGCATTCAGGAGGTCTTCTTATGGCCAAGCTCACCCATATGCAGCAGAAAGTCTATGACTACATCGCCGCCTGCATCCAGTCCCAGGGCTACCCCCCTTCCGTGCGGGAGATTGGGGACGCGGTGGGGCTGAAGTCCCCCTCCACCGTTCATTTCCACCTCAAGCACCTGGAGGAGGCGGGGGTCATTGCCAAGGGCGCCGGAAAAGGCCGGGCCATCGCCCTGACCGAGTCCCCCGCCCTCAAAAACCAGGTTCCCATCCTGGGCAATGTGGCCGCCGGAAGCCCCATTCTGGCGGAAGAGTGCATTGAGGATTATCTCCCCTTTGACGCCGGGGGGCGGGAAAATGAGTATTTCGCCCTCCGGGTCCGGGGCGAATCCATGCTGAACGCCGGCATTCTGCCCGGCGACCTGGTGGTGGTCCACAGCCAGCCCACCGCCCGGCACGGGGAAATCGTGGTGGCCCTGCTGGAGGACGAGGCCACTGTGAAGCGCCTCTCCCTCCGAAACGGCCAGATCTGGCTGCTGCCGGAGAACGACGACTATTCCCCCATCGACGGCACCTATGCCAAGATCCTTGGAAAGGTGGCCGCCGTGGTCCGGCACTATTGACGGCCTTGGCCGCCCTTGAACCGCATCCCCGATTTCTCTTCAATATCCCGTATTCGTGCTCGGGCAATGCCGGATGGGCGGGTTTTTTCCCGCCGGACAAGGCGGTTTTCCGCAGCCATACGGGCATATTGGGGAAAACGCCCGAAGTTCTGGCGGGGAAAAGCCCGCTTCTGTGCGGCCTTCAACGGTTGTGAAGGCGCCCCTCTAAGCCCGATTCCCGCAAAAGAGCCCGGCTGCCTGGCAGCCGGGCTCTTTTTAAATCCGCTTATGCGTAGGTGTCAATATAGTCGCCGGCTCCGGGGGTGGGAGGAAGCATTTCCAACTCCCCAATCGCCTGCTGCTCCATATCCGACATCGTCTGCTTCTGCAGGGACATGGCATATTGCGTGGCCAGCCGCGCGGAGCTCATCTCCATAGCGGCAAGCGCGATATCATTCATCATCCTGTGCGCCTCCTTTCCGGGTATTTTTATCTGTGGGAGCGGGCATGCCGCCCAGCAGCCCCAGCAGCTCCGCGGGAGCCGCCTCCTCAACGGCGGAATCCCGGTTGGCTGCCTTGGCGTCCAACAGCTCACTGCGGAGAATCGAAATCTCCGGCGGGGCGGAGATGGCCAGGCGGACCCGGCCCCCCTCAATCGAAATCACGGAAACGGTGATCTGCTCCCCGATCTGCAGGGATTCACCGGGCTTGCGCTGCAAGATCAGCAAGGCGCGGCCTCCTCCCCGCGGCCGAACTCCGCCAGGGGATGCCGCATTTCATAGGGCTCCATGATGACCTGCCGGGCCTGCCGAGTTTCGGGATGAATCACCAGGGGGCATTTCAGATTCACGGTGCTGGCCGAAAC
Source organism: uncultured Oscillibacter sp. (assembly GCA_947577075.1). Classification (GTDB taxonomy): domain Bacteria; phylum Bacillota; class Clostridia; order Oscillospirales; family Oscillospiraceae; genus Oscillibacter. The sequence continues at coordinate 8,321 of CANPTW010000004.1, forward strand.
CGGGTTTTTCACCGCGCAGAGCACATAGAATCCCAGCTCGCCCGCCTCCGCCGCTCCCAGCTGCCGCAGGTCCGCTTCCTCCAGCACCGGCGCATAGTCCGGTTTCAGGGTGAAGGGGTCCAGCACCACAAAGGCCAGGGCGGGGGTCCTGGCGCTCTGGAGGCAGAGCATGCTGCCCCCGCTGCCGTCAAAGGGCATCAGGAGGAATTCCTGCTCCTCCTCAAAGCCGAAGAGGCCGTTTGAAAAATGGATCAGGTCCTTGGCCTCGTACTCAATTTCCCCAAAGTACTTCGTCTGAAGCTTCAGCAAATCCGTCATGCCTTCACATCCACAGGCTCATAGTCCGGATCGGCGGAGGGGGGCACGTACAGCGGCCCGCCGATATACTTGATGATAACTTCCGGCTTCTGCTTCACGGAAATCTCAATATCGCCGGGGATAAATTCAAACTCCGTCTGGTTGACCCGCCAATCGAAGTTCAGCTTATCCATTTCATAGCGGATGTTCATCTCGCCGGGGTCCCAGTTGATTTCGGGGCCCACCGTGGGGATAAAGGCCATCGCCGGCTGGCTGAACATCTCCTTGCTGATTGCGGTCTTGGCGAGCTGGGACTGCACATCCTCGCCGAACTGGGCCTTCAAGTACAGTTCTCCTTCCTGGGCACGGGCGGCGGTGGCGCTGTAGGCGGCCTGCTCCCCCTTCTGGGCGCTCTGCTCAATGCTGCGGGCGGCGGTGGGCACAATGGACTGGCGCATCTCAAAGGTATCCATGTTCAGCTGTATGGGCCTGCTCTTGATGCTCAGCCCCCCCTTGTCGCGGGAGATCTCCAGCTCCGCGGTGCCCCGGGTGTATTGCAGCTGTGCCCGGGACGTCCGCATCTCGATCTCAATGGGCACTCTGGTGATTTCAAGCAGTTGTTCCATAATTCATAGCGCACTCCTTTCACTGCAAAATAGAAATTACAGATTTACAGATTGATATAATCCATCAGGCTCTGGGAGAGGATGCTGTTGCCCACCTTCAGCGCGGTGTCATAGCAGTACCGGGCGAACATATACGCGGAAATGGCCGCCGCGGGGTCCTCGTCCTCCAGCGCCATGAACTGCTGGGACAGGGAGTCCGCCGTATTGGTGAGCAGCTCGCTGTTGTCCCGGAGGAAGCCCGTCTCCGTATCCAGCTCCGTCCAGCGCTGGATGTAAAGATCCTTGTGATCCTCAAACTGCTTGAACAGGGCCCGGGCCTCCGCTTCATCCTCTTCGCTGGCATAATTGCCGTTATCGGGGTCGCAGCGCTGGAGAATGGTGCCCAGCCGGTCAATAATGTTGATCAGGTTTTGGGGCACATCCTCTACCGTCGCGGTGTTGCCGTTGCTCAGCGTGACCTCGATTTTGTCCGTGGTGCCGTAGCCTCCGGTGTAGTACACGCCCTGAAGCGCGCTATTGAACACGCTGGAGGAGACGGCCTCTCCGTCCCGCTCCTTATGGCCCAGGCCGATGTCCACGTACTTCGTTTCCTTCAGGAACTCCTCCATCTTCCGAATGTCGCCTTCGGCGTTGGAGTCCACGCGGACGCCCCGGAAGCAGAGGACGGACTTGGCTTCCTTCGCGCTGTTGGTGGGGGTTCCGTCCTCCTTCAGGTACTTATAAGGATAGGAATCGTTATAGGCCTTGTTTTCCTCGGGGACCTGGTTCCCGTCCACCGTCACCTGGTTGGCAAGGGTCGGGTCGTTGGTGTACAGCGTCCCCTCCGGCAGCGTACCGTCCGCCACCTTCGCCGGGTCGGCCATATACTGGAAGGCCGCAGCGTGGTCTGCGTTGGTCCCGTCGGGAGCGGCGATATAAACCGGATTCTCCTCCGGCTCCCAGGTGAAGGGAACATTCAGCGTATCCGCCCCGCCGAAAACATAGTTTTCGCCATAGCGGCCGTTCATAATCTGCACCAGGTCCTTGGCCTTGGAGGTCAGGGACTGGCCCAGGGCGTTCCGGCCCGAGGCGTCGGCTCCGTTGGCCCCCCGGATGATGCTTCCGAAAGACGTGTCGTCCGCCATCGCGTAAATGTCCTGGGAGGCGGTCAGTTTGGCGGACCAGGCCACGTCGTACTTATGGCGCAGGGAGTCGTTCACCGTCAGCTGGCTGGCGGTGCGCTGAAAGGCCCTGCGCAGCTGGAAGCAGCGGGTGGCCATGGCAGGGTCCTCGGCATAGGAATTGAAGGTGCGCTGGGTGAGGGCCGTGTTCATCCGCTTGTTCATGGTATTGTTGGAGCGGTTCAGGTCATAGCGGTAAGACTTCAGCGAGCCGACCGTCGTTGTTCTTGTGATCATCTGGCTTCCTCCTTGTTATCAGGTCGTCAGGCCGGTATTGTTAATGAGTTTGTCCAGCACGCTGTCGATGGTGGTCATCAGGCGGCAGGCGGCGTTATAGGATTTTGCGTACATCATCAGGTTCATGGCCTCGTCGTTGAAGTCCACGGCGGACACGGAATCCCGGCTGGTGTCAATCTCCAGGGCGGTTCCGTAGAACGTATCCAGCTGCGAACCGGTTTCGGTCTGGTCGTTGCCCAGGGTGGACCCGATCTGGTTCCACATTTCAAAGAGGGTGCCGTTGAACATGATTTCATCGCTGGCGTCCTTTGTGGCCTCCAGGTCCGAGGGGATGAAATCCAGCTTCGCCGAGTCGAACATATATTTAAGGTGGTTGATGTTGTCGCTCTGGCCGGAGACGGGTTCCGTCTTTTCGTCCAGGCAGGTAAAGCTGCGGACCAGGATGCTGGAAACGCTCCAGGTTGCGGAGATATTGATATTGGAGGCCGTAATGTTCGAGCAGTCGTCGCTGGCGTTGTCGTTGCTGATCAGGACGCCTCCGTCAAAGATGCCCCGGGGGGGAACGCCGTCCACATCCACAAAGGACTCTGTGGCGGCGTCATAGCTCTGCCCCTTCAAAAAGGCGTTGACAATCTGCTCGCCCACCTCGTTGCTGACGGGGTCGTCGGCCTTCATCCCCACCTCTATCTTGAGCGCCTGCTGCAGGAAGGGGTTCATCTTGCTCCATGTGTCGTTTTTATTGATCTGGAAGGTCATGGGCTGGTGGTCGGTTCCAATCGCGTCGCTTCCGTCCACATTCTTTCCGGTGAGGGTGATCGGAATGCCGATTTCTTCGCCCTTGTCGTTTGTCCCTTTGGTAATATAGTTTCCGTCCCCGTTCACCCGGTATCCCTGGTTCGCGTCGTTGAACACCTTGGCCAGCTGGTTCGCCAGAAGGTCCAGGGCCCTCTGGTAATACTGGATGCCCCGCTTGCTTCCGGCGTTTTCATCCCCGATGCGGGAGGGGCCCGTGTCGTCCTTCGTGTGGATCACCGCCTGATCCACAAACTCGCCCTTCTCGGTCAAAAGCTCCCGCTGGGCCTGAATCCTGCCGCCCAGGTCGTTGTCGTCCAGCTCCACCACCTTGGAGGCAATCTGCTGGAAGACCTGCTTTTCATAGCGGTAAACCGGGTCGCCGTTGGCGTCCGTCTCGGGCTTTCCGTCCTTCATGGACCGGATCCGCGTGTAAATCGTGATCGTGGTATCCCCGGCTTCGGGCACATCCGCCTCTTCAACGGAGACGCTGTTGCTCTTAAGGCCCTTAAACAGGTCCTCCACCGTCATCGCCGCGCCCGCGGGGTCCTTCTGGGCGGTGGCCCCGTTCGCCGCAGCCGCCTCCACGATTCCCTTTACAATGGAGGTGTGGACCTGGCCGATCTTGTCCTTCAGTTTCCCCAGCTTGATATTGAAGTTGGAGTTGTCGACCTTCCGGGCCTCCGACTCGTCTGCGGTGGGCTTTCCGTCCGGCTTCAGATAGCGTTCGAATGCGGCGTTTTCCGTATTCGCGGTGTTCGCCTTGTTCGGCGTATTGGGCGTATTGGGGGTGACTCCGTCCGCCGCAAGGGGGTCGTTCGTCCCCTCGCCGTTGGCGTCGGTAAAGGCCCATTCCGTGCCCTGGCCCTTGGCGTCCACAAACGCCCATTCCGTCCCCTTGCCGTCCTTGTCCGTATACGGCCAGTCGGTGCCCTTCCCGGCGGCGTCCACATACGGCGAGAGGGTGCCCTTGCCGGCGGCGTCCAGGTAGGGCCAGAGGGTCAGGTCGTCCGGGTTTTCCTTCCGCAGGGCTTCCAGCTCCTTGGGGTCCCGCTCCTGGGGCACCTGCTCCAGAATCAGCTTGCCGCAGTATATGCCGTCCACCAGCAGGGACTCGTCGGTTTCCACGGAGCCGTCGGGGTTCGCGTCGCCCAGGCGGATGGTCAGCTTTTCCACCGTCAGTCCGGGGCTGATCTCCTCCTCGCTGTAGGTGACATTGATATCGACCAGCTCGGAGAGCTTGTCAATCAGGTTGTTCCGCTCGTCCCGGAGCTCCAGGGCGTTGTCGCCGTGAACTTCGCATTTCCGGATCTCCTCGTTCAGGGAGCGGATGCTGGTCAGAATGCCGTTGACCTTGTCGACATTTTGGTGGAGGCTTGTGACCGTGTTGTCATACAACGTCTGAAGCTGGGACGCGTAGCTGTGGAACTTGCTGACCAGGTTCCCGACGGTCTGCCTGACAATGTTATCATACTCCTGGTGTCCGGTCTGGTCCACCAGCTGTTCCAGGGCGTCAAAAATCTTGTGAAACTCCAGGCCCAGGATGCCGTAGCCGTCCTCGTCCTTGCTCTCGTCGCCCTTGCCCACCTCATCCAGAATGGAGGCGATGTTGTTCAGCCCGTCCAGCCGTCCGTCCAGATAGCCGACCTGGGCGTTGGCCTCCCGGAAGCGGATATCCAGGTAGGGGCTGCGGATCTGGGAGATGCTCTTCACCAGCGCGCCCTGGCCGATGCGGATGTCGCCCCTGGCATAGTAGCGGTCGCTTCCGGCGGTGTAAAGGCTGACCTGGTTCAGCCGCTGGCGGGTATAGCCCTCGGTGTTGATGTTCGAAATATTGTTGCCCGTCACCGTGAGGCCGGTCTGGGCGGCGTAAATCGCCAGCCGGGCCTGGGTGAAGGACCCAAAGGTTCCAATGCCCATATAAAAAACTCCTTTTATCTCACAGCGGTGTCAGGCGCGAAAATCCGTCTTCATGGAGGGTGGGGGGGCGCTTTCCGTCTCCTTGCGGTAGCCGGGCCCGGCCTCGCCCCCGGAGGGAGGGCCGCCCATCTCGGCGATGACAAGCTCCACCTCATGCAGATTCTGCTCCAGCAGGTTCCGGGCTTTTGCGGAAGCCCTTTGATAGGTCTGGTATTGACCCTGAAGGGTCTCCACCGCTTTTTGAACCTCCGGGCGCAGCTCCGGGGGGCAGCGCCCCGGCACCTGGGACAGGGGCACCCCCGCGAGGCCCAGCTGGGGCAGCAGCTTATCCCGGGTGAGCTCCAGGCCCCGGAAGTGCAGGGCCTGGGCCTGCTCCTGATTCAAAAGCTCATTCAGCTCCGTCAGATTATCGGTCTGTGCGGCGGCATACTTTTTTTCCGCCAGGACCGTCAGGCTCTCCAGCCCCTGGCCCATGGAACGGAGGAAGGACAGGTAGGAACGGTACAGTTCTTCCATGCCTTATTCCTCCACCAAAAAGAGCATCCGCCCCGCGATGGCCATGGGGTCCGGGGCATATTCCCCGGCGGCCACCTCGCGGCGCAGCTCCTGAATGTCGCCGGTGGTGTTGGCCGTCCGCACCTCCCGGGAAAGGCGGCTGACCATCTCCATCTGGAAGCTCTTCCGCCCCGCCGGGGCGGAGAAATCCACGGAGTCGTAATTGTGCCCGGAGACAGGCTGGGCCAGTGTTCCCCGCTTCTGGGCGGGGTAATAGCTCTTCGTCCGGCCAATGGGGGAGATGGCGCCGGAACCGGTAGAAGTCAGCATCATAACTCACATCCTTTGCAAATGACAGCAATCCTCTTCCTCTATTCATTATTCATATCGGCAAAACGGCCGGAAAGTTAAGAACGGCAGGGAGAATTTTCTTGATTCTCAGAGAAACGGCGCGGCGGAGCGCCTCCCCGCCCCATAAAGAAGCAGGTTCCGCCCCCCAACGGGGCGGAACCTGCCGCAGCAATTCTATCGATCCTGCCGGACCCGGTCAGTGCAGCGTTTTCAAATGCCGGAGCAGCACCGTGGCCACATTCTCACAGGACGCCTGAACGCAGACCGCCCCAATGTCATAGGCCACCATGGGCATGCCGTACACCACGCTGGATTCCTTGTCCTGACCGATGGTGTAGGCGCCCTTCTGCCGCATGGCCAGAAGCCCCGCGGCGCCGTCCTGCCCCATGCCGGTCATGATGATGCCCACCATCTTGCAGCGGACCGCCTCGGCCATGGACTGGAACAGCGCGTCCACCGAGGGCCGGTGGCCGCTGACCTTCTCCCCCGCCGTGCAGGAAACGGTGTATTTCTCTCCGATCCGGACCACCCGGCACTGCAGGTCCGCCGGGGCCACCAGCGCCAGCCCCCGGCGGAGCTCGTCGCCGTTCCGGGCCTCCCGGACCTCCATCTTGCAGATGCGGTTCAGCCGGTCGGCATACATCTGGGTGAAGCCCTTGGGCATGTGCTGGACAATGACCATGGGCGGAATGTCCTCCGGCAGGCGGCGCATCACCTCCAGGGTCGCCTCGGTGCCCCCGGTGGAGGCCCCCAGGCCTACCACCACCCGGTCCAGGGCCGGACCGCCCCCCAGGCTCGGCGTGGACACTGCGACGGAGGGGCTGCGCATCGGGGCGCTGCGCACCTTGGCCATGGAGGCCACCAGCACCTTCTGCGTGAGGTTGGTGATGAAAACCTCCTTGCTGTCCTGAACGTCCGGCTTCCGGACAAAGTCCACCGCTCCGGCGTTCAGCGCGTCGAAGACCTTCAGGTTCAGGGAGGACACCAGAATCACCGGCACCGGGTTCGTGGGCAGATACTCCTTCAAAAAGTCAATGCCGCTCTGGCCCGGCATCTCCACATCCATGGTGACGACGTCGGGCTTCAGGCGGGGTATCTTCTGCTTCGCATCCAGCGTGTTGATGGCATAGCCCACAACCTCCATCCTGGGATGGGCCGAGAGGCCCTGGATGATCAGGTTCCGGGCCAGGGCGGAGTCGTCCACCACCATCACGCGAATCTTTTTCCCCAGTTCCATTGTAAAGGAACCACCTCCTTGTTATTTTTGGAAGGTCGCCGTAGCCAAACGGCGATAGGGCGCGTTCTGGCTCAGGTTCTCCGATGCGCTGATCAGCAGGTATCCGCCGGGGACCGTAGCCTCGTAAAAGCGGCGGACCAGGGCGTCCTTGGTGGGCTGGTCAAAGTAGATCATCACGTTCCGGCAGAAGATCACATCGAACTTCCGGCGGAATTTGATGGGGTCCATCAGATTGAAGCTCTGGAAAATCACGTTGTTTTTCACCGCGGGGGACACGGTGTGGGTGCCGTCCCGGTTGGGGGTGAAATACTTCCGCTTCCAGTCCGCCGGGATGGTGTCCGGCAGATTGTAGGTCCCCCGCCTGGCGCTGGCCAGGGCCTGGGCGGAAATATCCGTGGCCAGGATGCGGGTGTCCCACTCCTTGGCCCGGGGGCCCAGGTAGTCGAAGAGGAACATGGTGATGTTATAGGGCTCCTCCCCGCTGGAGCAGCCCGCGCTCCAGATGGCCAGGGTCTTGTCGCGCTCGTGGCGGCGGACGATCTCCGGGATGATGCTGCTGCAGAAATAGTCCAGGTGCTCTTTTTCCCGCATGAAGAAGGTGTAGTTCGTGGTCAGCTTGTTCAGGACCAGCGTGACCTCGTCGTTCTCCTTCTTGTCCAGAAGGTGGTTGACAAACTCCCCAAAGCTGGCGTATCCCAGTTTCTTCAGAGCGGGCGAGAGGCGGCTGGTAATCAGCTGCTTCTTCTGGCTCAGATCAATGCCGTAGCTGGACTGAATAAACGTCACCATCCGGCGGAAATCCGCGTCCGAAATCGTCATGGGGCCGAAGCCGCCCATCTCGCCGTTCTTGTTTACCGTTTCCATAGTCTTGTTTCACCGCTTTGATAGATTTAATCGCCGTAGCCGTGGGCAATCAGCTGCTCACAGTCCAGCACCAGCATGGTGCCGGAGCCGTCGGGCAGGGTACACATGCCGCTGACCAGCTTCTGCGTGCTCTGGGAGGGGATGGGGACGATGCTCTCCATGGGAATGTCCAGCATCAGGTCCACAGAGTCCACCCGGATGCCCAGCTGGTTGTTGTTATAATCGATCACAATCAGGATATTCTCCTCTGTGGGGAGCTTTCCCAGGCGGAGGCGGATGTCCATGATGGGGATGATCTGCCCCCGCATGTTAAAGATACCCAGGATATAATCCGGCATCATGGGAAGGTAGGTAACTGTATAGCTGTTTTGAATTTCCACCACCTGTTCGGCGTCAATGCCGATCTTCAGATCATCCACAGTGAAAATCAGGTGCTTCCGGCTGCCCGCGCCCTCGTCCTCCTGAACGGAGCGCTCCAGCTCGTCATCCTCCACCTGGAACAGGACGTTTTCATTACTCATTGCGTTTTACCCTCCTCTGGCGCTCACATGTTCCGGGCCGCCGCGTACAGGCCGCCCGCGTCAAGGATGATGCTGATGTTGCCGTCTCCCAGAATGCTGCACCCCGTGATGCCGTAATTTTTAATGTCAAAATTATTGACGTAGGCCGGCAGGGGCTTGACGACGATCTGCTGTTCGCCCAGAAGCTCGTCGACAAACAGGCAGTACGAGCAGTCCCCGGACTCCAGCCACATCAGGATGCCCTCTTCGATCTTCTCCACGCCGCCGGGAAGGTTGTAAAAGTCCCGGGCCCGGATGACGGGGTAGTACCCGTCCAGCATTTTCACCATTTCGCCGTTGACGGAGTCGTGGAGAATGTCCGCCTCCGTGAGCTTGATGCTGGAGCGGATATTGTTGATGGGAATGGTAAAAATGGAGCTCCCCACGGAGACTTCCATGCCGTCCATAATGGCCATGGTCAGGGGGATGCGCATGATGGTGGTCATGCCCTTGCCCTGCTCGCTGGTGATGGAGACGGAGCCGCCCAGGCTTTCCACGCCGCTTTTCACCACGTCCATGCCCACGCCCCGGCCGGAGAACTCCGTCACCTGGGTGTTGGTGGAGAAGCCGGGGGCCATGAGGAAGTTCAGGATCTCCTTATGAGAGTATTCCACGTCGGGGGAGGCGATGCCGTTGCGGATGGCCTTGGCCAGGACCGCCTCGTCGTTGACTCCGGCGCCGTCGTCGGAAATCTGGATGATGACCTCGCTTCCGGTGTCCTGGGCGGAGAGCAGGATCTCGCCCACGGGGTCCTTCCCGGCGGCGATGCGGTCCTCCACATTCTCCTCGATGCCGTGGTCCATGGAGTTTCGGACCATGTGCATGATGGGGTCGCCGATGGAGTCCACAATCGTCTTGTCCACCTCGGTGTCCTCCCCCACCAGGGTGAGCTTTACCTGCTTGTTCAGCTTCTTGCACATGTCCCGGACAATGCGGTTCATCTTTTGGAAGGTGTTGGACACCGGGATCATCCGCAGGGACATGGAGACGTCCTGCAGCTCGTCGGTGAGCTTGCGCAGCTGCCGGGCCGACTTGGAAAAGGCGTCCAGGTGCAGGCCCTTCAGATCCGGGGAGGCGGTCACCATGGCCTCGGTGATGACGATCTCGCCCACAATGGCGGAAAGCTGGTCCAGCTTGCTCAGCCCCACGCTGATCAGGCTCTCCTTCTGCCCCTGGCCCTGGTGCTGCTGGGCCGCCGCGGAGGCCTGGGCCGCCGGAGCGGCGGGGGCCTTCTGGGCGGAGGGAGCGGCCTCCGGCGCGGAGGCGGGCTCCGCCGCCGCGGGGGGGGCGGGGACGTAGTTCCGCTCCTCGTAGGAGTGCACGGAACCGGCGCTCATCACCACGGGCACGGCCCTGACCCGGTCCGCCTCGCTGCGGAACTGGAGAAGGAAGCCGTGCTCAATCACGAACTCGGAGAGGCTGGAGTCGCTCTCCACCCCGGCGGGCTGGTAGGAGAAATCCCCGTCGGCGCAGAAGCCCTGGACGGAGGTGACCAGCATGAACGCCCGCAGGTTCTCCATGCCGCAGCCCTCGTCAAAGAAGACCCGGAGCTCGTAGGGGAAGTCGGCGTTGCCCTCCGTGGTCTGGGTGGGGGCGGGCTCCGCCGCGGCGGCGGGGGCCGGAGCGGCGGCGGGAGCCGGAGCGGCTTTGGGCGCCTCCTCCGCTGGAATTTCTTCCCCCTTAATTTTGGCGATCAAACTATTAATATTTCCAAGGAAACTGTCGACATCTTCATTAAGGGGCTGCTCTGCCTCCACCTTCTCCATTTCCTCCCGGAAATAGTCCACGGAGTGGAGCATCACGTCAAAGAGCGCCGGGCGGTCCTCCTCCTTGACGACGGACATGGTACCTTCCCGGATGAGGAAGAACATGTCCTCAATGCGGTGGGAGACCCGGGCCAGCGTGTCAAACTCCATCATGGCCGAGGAACCCTTAATGGTATGCATGATGCGGAAAATCTCATTGACGTTGTCCTGAGAAAATGTATTTTCCTTTTCCGCGTCCAGAACAATGCTCTCCAGCTGCTCAAGAAGCGTGTTGGTTTCATAGATATACATATCCAGAATATCATTGTTGCTCACGAAAACACCACCTTATCAGCCTTTTTCAATACTATCGACCTGTTGCGCTAAAAAAATAAGTAGCGGCAGCAAGTTTTTTCTGTGAGGTGTCAAGAATGCCCGATCTGCTCGGCGCAACCAATCCGGTCCCTGGTTATGACAAAAGCACCGTCAACCGGAATATCACCGTCTCCCCGGAGAACACCCAGATCCAAAACGTCCCCGACCCCTCCAAGGTCGTCCGCGCCGACGGGCGGACGGAGCAGCAGGACAGCAACCTCCAGGGAGACGGCCATATCCGCTACGACTCCAATTTCCAAACCTTCCTTCAGCGCCTGCGGGACACGCCCAGCCTGGCGGAGAGCCTCTCCCTCATCTTCTCGGGGCGGGAGGCCACCATCGTCTCTTCCGGCCTCAGCGCCGGCATTGCCGAGGAGATGGGCCGGCTGCTGGAGATGCTGCGGATGGACGAGGGGCAGCTTCTGGATTTTCTCCAGGGCCAGTTCAAAACCGGCACCCGCTTCGGGGGCGCCCTCTTCGCCCTTCTGCGCAACGCCTATGAAAAGGCCTCCTCCGGCGGCGTGCGGACCGATATTCTGCAGTTTTTGAAGGCCTATGTGGATTTTGACTCCACCAGCCACATTGAGGGCAACCTCCTCCGGGATCTGGGGGCCATGGCCGACGCCATGCCCGCCAGCTTCGCGGAAAAGCTCCGGGACCTGACGGCCCAGCTCCAAAACGGCATCGCCGCCGGAAACCGGCAGGGGAACCTCCAGCTTCTCCAGCGGGAAATCTTCCCCTACATGTCCTCCTATGTGGAGCGGACCCACGACATGGGCACCCCCAGGTCCCTCCTGACCATGCTGGCGCTGAACGTGGCCCGGTATGAGAACGGCTCGGAGGAAAAGCTGCTGGAGGGCTTCCACCAGCTCAGCGGCTACGGCACGCTGAAGGGCCAGCTGGGGGGGATCGACGACCAGTCCCTGCTTCTCCTCCTCAAAAGCCGGGGGGCGGGGAGCGAGGGCTCCCGCGCCGTCCAGTTCTCCAATCAGCTGGCCTCCGCCGCCGCCCGGGCCTTCCGGGGAGAGGGCAGCGCCGAGGTTCAGCGGGCTTTCCAGAATCTCATCGCCGCCATGCTGGTGAACGAAAGCGTCTACATGCCCATCAACCACTACCTCCTCCCCTTGGAATGGGACGGAAGGATGCTCTTTTCCGAGCTCTGGGTGGACCCCAACGCCGAGGAGGAGCAGGACCGGAGCGCCGGCGGGCAGAAGCGGACCATGCGCCTTTTGTTCAAGATGGACGTTCAGTCCGTGGGCCTCTTCGACGTCATCCTCACCACCCAGGGGACCGAGGTGGACGTCCAGATCGCCTGCCCGGACAAGGCGGCCCCCTTTTCCAAGCAGATTGGGGACGCCGTCTCCCAGATCCTGGCCCGGAACGAGCTGCGGCCCACCCGCGTGGCCGTCCGGCGAATGGACCGCCCGGTCACGCTGACCGAGGTGTTCCCCAAAATCTTTGAAGGGAAGAACAGTGTCAATGTCAAGATCTGAAGGAACGACCCGGGCCAAGAAGGCCGTGGCCCTGCAATACGGCCCCGGCGACACCGCGCCGGTGATCGTGGCCTCCGGCATGGGCTATATGGCGGAAAAAATCGTGGAGACCGCCGCCGACTGCGGCGTGCCCATCTACGAGGACAATTCCCTGTCCACCATCCTCACCCAGCTCCAGCTGGGGCAGGAGATTCCGGAGAGCCTGTACCAGGCCATTGTGGAGATTTACGTGTATTTTCTCCACTTTGATCCCACCGGCAATCTGCAGCACAAGCAAGAGGGGCGCGGCCGGACGCCGCCAAGCGAGACGCAAGGAGAGGAAACGACATGACAGCCAACCATACATACCTGATTATGGACACCCAGAACCACGCCCTGGCCAACGGCGAGCTGGCCTCCCCGCCGGGCGATTCGCCCATGCGGCTCACGGTCCTGGACAACAAGGTGGACGACGTGATGGCCCACGAGGTCATCGTCCTCTTCAGCTCCAGCAGCCAGGAGCCGCCCATTCAATGCCGCATCCTCCGCCAGCGGGGAGACGTGATTCTGGCGGAGAAGATCGCCACGCTGGACCCGGAGGTCCGGAGAAACCTCCGGGTGCCGGTAAAGTTCAACACATTTCTCTACCCCGTCTCCACCTCCCTCTGGAACGGGCGGGTTCCGGTGCAGTCCGTGGACCTCAGCTGCGGCGGCATCGCTTTCTACTCCGATTTTTACCTGGAGCTCCACGAGGAAGCGGAAATCGTGGTGACGCCCACGGAGGAGCCGGTGATCCTGCACTGCGAGGTTCTCCGCCGGCAGGAGCTCCAGAACCGCTTTATGTACGCCACCAAATTCGTGGACATGTGCGAGGACGAGGAAGTCGTGGTGCGGGAGGCCGTGTTCAGCCTCCAGCTGCAAAGCCGCGACGCTCAGGACTGACGGACCAAGGAGGTACAAAACTATGATTCATAAAAACCGCGGGCTCCGCGCCTTCACACCAGGGTCCGTCCGTCTGGCGGCCCTGGTTCTCACTGCCCTGACCCTCTGCGCCTTCCTCTGCGCCCGCCCCGTCCGGGCGGCGGAGTGGATGACCCCCTATCTGGAGCAGGTCCAGGAGTGGGGCGTCATGCGGGGGGATTCCTCCGGCAACCTCCATGAGGACCGGAACATCACCCGGGCGGAGTTTGTCACCCTGGTGAACCGCGCCTTCGGCTATACCCAGGTGGGCCCCAGCCCCTTTACCGACGTGCGCCCCAACGACTGGTTCGCCGAGGACATCAGCATCGCCCACCAGGCGGGCTACTTCAACGGCACCACCCCCACCACCGCCTCGCCCTATGCCCTGGTCACCCGGGAGCAGGCCGCCGTTCTCCTGGGCCGCTGCCTCCGGTTCCAGGGGGTCACCGGCGCCGCGGACACCTCCTTCGACGATATGCACGACATCGGCGGCTGGAGCCGGGGCCTGGTCCAGGAGGCCGCGGACCTTGGCATCATCCAGGGCTATGCCGACGGCACCTTCCGCCCCAAGCAGCCCATCACCCGGGGGCAGATGGCCTGCTTCCTGGTCCGCGCCCTGGGCACCCTGGTTCAGGAGCCCGGCGAGCAGACCTCCGGCGGCGTTTACGGCAACCTGACCATCACCACCCCCGGCGTTAAACTGAAGGACACCACCGTCACCGGAAACCTCTATCTCACCGGCGGCGTGGGCCTGGGAAACGTGGAGCTTGAAAATGTGAACGTCCTGGGCAAAATCATTCTCTGCGGCGGCGGCGAGGCCGAAAAGGGGGAGCACAGCGTCATCCTCCGCAACGTCACCGCCGGGACCCTGGAGGTGGACAGCCTCGCCGAGCAGTTCCTCTCCGTCCGGGCCGAGGGCCTCACCAGCATCGCGGACACCACGATCCGCACCTCCGCCTATCTGGAGGACCTGACCGAGGACGGCCTGGGTCTCAAGACCATCCGGCTGGACGGCATAGAGGGCGCCCAGCTCCAGCTGGCGGGCAACATCAAGGAGGTTATCAACCTCACCCCCGATTCCACGCTCCAGCTGGCCCAGGGCGTGGCCAACGTGGTCACCATCGACGAGCGGGCCGACGGCGCTTCCCTGAGCATCGACCGCGACGCCTTCATCCGGGAGCTGAACCTGGACCGGGGCACCCCCGTCACCGGCGAGGGCAGCATCACCCATCTGAACATCAACGCCCCGGGCTCCAACGTCTCCATGCTGCCGGACACCATCTTTGTCCGCCCCGGCATCACGGGAAACGTCAACAATGTGAATATGGACAACATCGCGGCCAACGAGTCCTCGGAGGATCCCCGGCTTCTGGCGGGCTATCCCACCGCGCGGAACGTGGCCCCCACCTCCGCCGAGGCGGTGTTCCGCACCAATAAGCGGGGCACCATCCACTGGGCCCTCACCGCGCTGATGGACGGCACCCTGGGCGAGGAGGAGCTGATGAACCCCAGCGCCAACTCCGCCAAAATCATCCGGAGCGGCACGGTCAACGCCACCGCCTCCAACACGGATTTCACCGCCCGGCTGACCGGGCTAACGCGAGAGGGCTCCTATTACATCTCCGCCATCCTGGTGGACGCCAGGGGCCGCAGGAGCCCCGTGAAGGTCGCCGCCTTCACCACGCCGGACGACACGGCGCCCAACTTCGCCTCCGGCTATCCCCAGACGCCCGTTCTCACCACCGACGCCGACAACGAGCAGATCGCCCAGATCATGGTCATGCCCACCAAGGACTGCCAGATGTACTACGTCCTTCTGCCCCGGGGGGCCACGGCGCCCACGGCGGCGGACTTCCGCTCGGCGGCCCTGCCGGGGAACCTGGGCTTCGGCATTGTGACGCTGCGCAAAAACACCCCCTTCCTGGTCTCCCGGATCAACACATCTCACCTCCAGGAGCAGACCCAGTACGACCTCTACCTCTGGCTCAACGACGCGGACAACGGGAAGAGCTCCGCCGTCCGGCGGATTCAGCTGACCACCCGGGACCTGACGCCCCCCACCATCCAGCACCTGACCATCTTCGACATCGCCGCGCGGCAGGTCCGGCTGACCTTCGCCCTGGATGAACCGGGCACGCTGTACTTCGCCGTCGTGAAGCACGGGCAGACCTTCTACCAGTCCGGAATCACCAGTCCCAACGACCTCCAGGCCAAGATCCAGATCCGGAACGGCGTGGGCTCCCTGCGGCGCTATAACGGCGTCCGGGTGGCTCGGGCGGGGGTCGACGGAACCATCACCGTCAGCGGCCTGGACCCCCAGACCTCTTACGACCTCTACTACGTGGCGGTGGACAATTCCGACAACTACTGCGTGTACAGCGCCTCCCTGACGCCCCCCATGCAGATCAACACCCTGGACGACCAGAAGCCCACGGTGGACCGGGAATTTGAAAACGCCGTCTCCCCGGATAATCCCTATCCCAACACGGACATCCGCATCGTCTTCTCCGAGCCCGTGGTGGGCTATGTCACCACAGGCTCCCAGAATTCCTATACCGACGACTTCCTGGACGCCTATCAAAAGGTAGTCAATGCCTCCAACGCCGACAAGCCCGCCCGGCAGCGGGAGTTCGCCGAGATGCTGAAGCGGCACATCGTCTTATACAGCGACCAGACGAAGCAGCCCGTGACGGACCGGACCGCGGACAACGAAACCAGCACGACCTGGACCCTGGATTACCGCAAGGCCACCGTCTATGTGGACTCCACCACCAACGAGATGGTCGTCACCTTCCCCTACCGGGCCAGCAGCGCGGAGAGCGCCGTCAACCTGGCCAGCGGCGAAACCTACTATTTCATGGTCTCCAAAATCGCTGACACCGCCAAGCCGACGCCCAACCTCATGGACCACAACGACCGAAGCGGCTTCCGGCTCCGGAACTTCACCACCGTCGACGCCCAGCTGGAGTTCGGCCCGCTGAGCGCCACCACCGGCACCGACACCACCGGAAAGAAGCTCAACTTCCACACGGGCTTCACCGTCAAGCCCATCGGCACCGAAAATGTGAACGACTCCGTCCTGTGGGACCTCATCATCGGGTCCAAGGCCCGCGTCGCCTTTGAGGTGTACCGCCGTCCGGCGGGCTCCAACTCCACCTGGACGCAGATCGCCCGCTCCGACAGCACCGAGGCGCTCATCGCCGTGGACGGCCAGCACCCGGAGCTCAGCGTCAGCCTCTCCAAGGCCCTCCGTCCCAAGACGGAGGACGGCGCCATCTCCTTTGAGCGGCTGAACAGCGTCAACACCACGATGGAATACGGCATCGTGGTCACGGAGTGGCGCGGCTCCCGGGATGAGCCCACCTGGAGCGGGAAGGTCGAGTTCACCTTCACGCCGATTTCCGGCGACGAGGTCAGCCTCAGAAGCCTTGCCAACGACACCCTCACTCCGGCAAATTACAACGCCTATGTCACCGACGGATCCGTCAAGGAAATCGGCATTCCCGTGCATTACCCCCGGGTCTACCCCTTCCCAGAGACGCAGGCACCCACCTTTGTGAACGGCTATCCCCACATCTTCCCCAACGACGACGACGTCGAAATCACGATGGTGGTCAGCCGGAACAACTGCAGCTATTACTGCGTTATCGCCGAGATCTCCCAGATCACCCCCAGGCTGAAAAACGGCACCACCGTCACCGACGTGGCCACCTGGAACACCCTGCCCAAGGGCGGTGCCGGGCTGGAGTCCTTCACCGCGCCGGGCAACGTCTCCGAGCCCACAAACCAGTGGTTCACGGACGGCGAGACCTATCAGGAGCCGATCTACACGGTGAAGCGGGGCTCCTGCGGCCAGGGCGAGATTTCCTTCACCCTCCCCGAGGGCTCGAAGCAGCTCTCCGCGGATACGGAGTACATCGCTTACTTCGTCCTTCAGGGCGCGTCGCCGGAGGCCACCTCCGACGTCTACGCCTTCGCCTTCAAGACGACGAAGACCTTCCGCCCCATTCTGAACGTCAGCGCCGCCGACTCCTCCACGGGCGTCGTCACCACGGACCGGCCTTCCAAGGTCAAGTGGCTGCTCTACGTGGACAACGGCATCCCCAGGCAGCTCCGGGAAACCCTGGGTACTTACTGGAATGAGGAGGCCGAAAAGACTTACTCCCTGACTGCCGCCGAGGCGGCCAAGTACAAGGCCATGACGGTGCTTCAGGCCATGGAGGAGGACCACAAGCAGCTGGGCACCATCTTCGACCTGTTCGCCACAGCCGCCATCAAGGAGCCCCTGCGCACCATCTTCCAAAACGCGGACCGGAACGGAAGCACCATCATGCAGGTGGGCAACTACACCGACGACCTCACCAAGACGCTGGACCTCCAGCCGTACATGTCCAGCGGCCCCCAGACCTATGTTCTGGTGGCCATCGCCAACAGCACGGCGGGCTCCGGCTCGGAATACGCCTTCGCCGCCGCCAGCGGCCTGTCCTATATGGAGAGCAACGTGCCCCAGGTCCGTACAATCTCCACCTACCTGTCTACCGGCAGCAACGGCCAAGCCCTGACCCCCATGGAGAAGGATTACGGCACAGCAATCAATAAGGGCTACACCGGAACCGTCACCATCGTGTTTGGAAGCGACCTCTACTATTACCGGGGCGGAAGCCAGGCCGCCCAGACAGTGGTTGACCGCCCGATCAACGACCTCCTGGGCACCGACTACGCCTCCACCGTCTCACTGGTGCGGCCAAGCCCGGGCCTCGACGTCTCCATTCAGCACGACCTGAACGCCCCCAGCGACCGCTGTTCCAGCGTGACCCTGAAGTTCAGCAACATCACGCCGGGCACGCCCATCCAGTTCGACTCCAACCTCTGCACCAGCCTGGGAATCCCCACCGGCTCGACGCTGACCATCAGCATCGACATTCAGCAGAACTCCCAGGGCTACTGGCAGCCCAGGTTCAACATGAACGATCCCGTCTGGGGCACGCCTCAGGTTCTCCCCAATCTCGGCTGACATCCCCATCCCACCTAAGCCCCCCGAGGGCGGGCGTAACCGCCCGCCCTCTCTTCGTTTTTCGGAAAAAGGAGTGTATGCTTTATGAAATCCCGCTTCCTCCGCCGGGCCGGGGCCCTGCTTTTGGCCCTGACGCTGGCCTGTTCGCTGCTGGCCCTCCCCGCGGCGGCGGACGATCCCGCCGATCCCGGCGGTTCCCCCGTGGCCGTCGCCCGGGTCGACCTGAACAAGAACAGCCTCGCCCTGGAGCGGGGCGGCTCCGAGACCCTCACGGCCACCGTCACGCCCCCCGACGCGGCAAACCTGGAAATCTTCTGGGAAAGCAGCGACGAAACCGTGGCCACCGTGTCGGACAGCGGCCTTGTCACCGCCGTGGGCCCCGGCTCCGCCACGATCACCGCCGCGGCGGAGGACTCGACTCATAACGCCGCCGACTCCTGCACGGTGACGGTCACCGTTCCGGCAGTCTCGATTACCCTGCTGAACAGCCGATTGACCATGACCGTGGGCGAATACGAGGACCTTCCCGGCTACCTCATTTCCCCGGCGGACACCACGGACCGCGTCAGCTGGTCCTCCGGCGATTCCACAATTGTCGAAATTGTGGGCGGCAGGCTCCACGCCGTGGGCCAGGGCACGACCACCGTCACCCCCAAGGCCGGGAACGCCTCCACGGAGAGCTGCACGGTGACGGTGAACGCGGCCCTGGTCACGGGCATCACCGTCACCCCAAACGCGGCCTCCGTGCCCGCCGGGGGAAGCATCGACCTCCGGGCCGAAATCCAGCCGGACAACGTGCCGGACAAGAGCATCCGCTGGACCTCTACCAATCCCAGCATCACCGTGAGCAACAGCGCCGGCTCCGCCGCCACAGTCTCCGTCCCCTCCTCCGTTCCGGCGGGAACCACCTTTAACGTGGTGGCCACCTCCGTCGCCAACAAAGCCGTTTCCAGCTTCTGCACCATCCGGGTGGCGGACCCCCAGCTGCCGGAGGTCAAGTCCGTCCAGATTACCAGCCCCGATACGGAGCTCTTTAAATACGTCGACCCCGGCAAGAGCATGACCCTGGCCGCCCTTGCCTTCCCCGCCGACGCCCCGGAGGCGGACCGGAGAATCACCTGGTCCTCCGACGCGCCCTCCATCGCCCGGGTGAACCCCGTCACCGGGGAGATTACCGGCGTCGCCCCGGGGAAGGCCACCATCACCGCCCAGGCCGGCGGCTCCGGCGGCCCCACCGCCGTCCGGGAGATCGAGGTTTCCGGCATCCTCCTGAGCTATCTCCAGCGCCCCGTGGGCGGCGGCCAGGGCACCACCGTTCAGCTTACGGAGGACAAGGTGGTGGACATCTTCCAGTACCGGGACATCAGCGTCACCGTCCAGTCCTTCGGCACCGCCAAGGGCAAAACGGTCAACTGGGAGAGCTCCAACAACTCCGTGGCCCAGGTGGTCAGCGGCCGGGTCACCGGCAATTACCCCGGGGACAACGTGACCATCACCGCCTCCGTGGCCGGAACCGGCTTCACCGCCCGCTTCAAGGTCAAGGTCTCCGAGGACGTGGCGGACGCCATCACCGTCAGCATGGGGTCCAACCCCTCCTATTCCTTCGCCGGTGTGCTGGGGACGCTGAACAGCCGCTCCCAGAGCAAGGTGGGGGCCCCTCTGGACAACGTGTACAACCTGAAGGTTTCCACCAAGAACGGCGTGCTCTATTACCAGTATTCCTCCCCGGACGCCCCGGGCCATGGCGTGGGCGGCACGGAGCGCTATTATTACCAGGCCGCCTCCCACGGGCAGATGGCCCTGCAGGATGTGTCCTTCGTCCCCCTGCCGGGCTTTGACGGCACCGCCGTGGTGGACTACAACGCCGTGGGAACCAACGGGACCAGCTTCACCGGCACCATCCGCATCGAGGCCACCGCCACCGGGGACATCTCCTACAGCACGGCGGCGGACCGCCCCGTCACCTTCTCTGCGGAGCACTTCTCCTCCGTCTGCAAGGGCCGGACCGGCCGGGCCGTGGGCTATGTCACCTTCAGCCAGCCCTCCGCCAGCCGGGGCACGCTGCATTACAACTACAGCGCCCCTGGGCAGTTCTCCCCCAAGGTGGACGGCTCCACCCGCTACTATGTCAGTAGCAGCCCCTACCTCGACCGGGTGACCTTCGTCCCGGCGGAGGGCTTCGTGGGGGACGTGGATATCCCCTACCGCTGCGTCGACAGCGCCGGCGCCGCCTATACCGGAACCGTCACCGTCACGGTCCGGGGGGCGGACGGCTCCCAGGGCGGCGACGTGGAGTATTCCACCGGCCTCAACCAGCGGCAGACCCTCAGCGCCGGCGATTTTAACGACGCCTGCCAGCGGGTCACCGGGCGCAATCTGGACTACATCCGCTTTGAGAGCCTCCCCGGCTCCAGCGCCGGCATCCTGTACCTGAATTATACCGGCAGCTCCAGCAGCCGGGCCGTCACCGGGCGGAACTACTACCGCAGCTCCACGCCCCGCATCTCGAATCTCAGCTTCGTGCCCGCCAGGGGCTACAGCGGCACCGTCACCATTCCCTTCACCGGGACCAGCACCTCCGGGGGCACCTTCTCCGGAAACCTGATCATCCATGTGGACGACGACCTGGGAACGGTTCACTACAACACGCCCCGGAGCCGTGCCGTCACCTTTGACGCCTCGGACTTCAACGACGCCAGCCGGAGGATTACCGGCGAGACGCTGAGCTATGTCCGCTTCACCGGCCTCCCCAGCTCCGGCTCCGGCGTCCTCTATTACAACTATTTCGGCTCCGCTTCCACCGGCTCCAAGGTCTCCACCGGAACGGACTACCGCCGCAGCGGCTCCCCGTCCCTTTCCAGCGTCTCCTTCGTCCCCTCCGCCAATTACACCGGGACGGTTTCCATTCCCTTCACCGGGTACGGCGACGCGGGAACCCGCTTCAACGGCACCGTCACCGTCACGGTGGGCGACGCCTCCAGCCGGATTATCTCCTATTCCACGACGGCCAACGGCTCCGTCCGTTTCAGCGCCTCCGATTTTAACGACGCCTGCCGGGCCGCCACCGGGGATTCCCTGGATTATGTCCGCTTTGAGCTTCCCTCCTCCCGCTACGGCGCCCTCTATCACCAGTACAACACCAGCAGCCGCACGGGGAACAGCGTCAGCAGCGGAACCGGATACTACCGCTCCGGCGGCAGCCGCCTCCTGGGGGACGTCAGCTTTGCCGCCGCCTCTTCCACCGGAACCGTCACCTTCGGCTACACCGGCTACAGCACCCGGGGGGACTCCTTCTCCGGCACGGTGGAGATCACCATTTCCGGCTCCAACACGGTCAGCACCTCCGTCCGCTACACCGGGAGCTCCGCCCCCATCCTCTTCCGGTCCTCGGACTTCCAGAACGTCTGCCAGGCCGCCCTGGGCTCCACGCTGTCCTCCGTCCAGTTCAACACCCTGCCCGGAGTGGGCCGCCTCTATCTGGGGTACAGCAGCCCCGGCCGGACGGGCTCCGGCGTCAGCACCGGCACCCGGTACAGCCTCCAGGACCTGAACCAGATCAGCTATCTGCCCAAGGCGGAGTATCAGGGGACCATTACCATTCCCTTCACCGCCTATGACGCCCAGGGCGCCAGCCACTCCAGCACGGTGGAAATCCAGCTTTCCAACAGCTACTGCTCCGCCTCCTTCCTTGACACCGCCAGCGGCTGGGACTGGGCGAAGCCCTCCATTGAGTTCCTCCGCCAGAGCGGAATCACCAACGGCTACAGCAACAACACCTTCCGTCCCGGGCAGCCCATCAGCCGGGGCGAGTTCACCCTGATGATCTGCCGGGCCTTCCAGTTCTCCACCGGCGGCTCCTCCGGCTTCCCCGACGTGCCCGCGAACAGCTCCTATGCCGGGGCCGTGGCCGCCGCCAGGGACCTGGGCATCGTTCAGGGGAACAACGGCCGCTTCCAGCCGGACCGCCCCATCACCCGCCAAAGCGCCATGACCATGATCTGCCGGGCTCTGGACGCCGCGGGCCAGTCCGTTCCCACCGCCGACGCCGGCCTTCTCTCCTCGTATGCCGACGGCGGACAGGTTTCCTCCTTCGCCCGCTCTTCCGTGGCGGCCCTGGTCCAAATGGGGGCCGTCCGGGGGAATGCCGGCCAGCGCCTCAACCCCACCGCCGCCATCAGCCGGGCGGAAATGGCCGTCATTCTCCACCGCGTCCTGACGCGCTGACGGAAAGGAGGCGGGCGCATGGGCTTGTTCAAGTCTCTTTTCAAAAGGGGCGGCGCTTCCTCCTCCGCCTCCCCGGCGGAGGACTTCCCGGAGCTTTACAACGGCATGAAGGCGGAGGTGCTGACCCCCGCCAACACCCTGATCTTCGTGGGCCGGATCAAGGTCTTGGGCGGCGGGGCGCTGGAGCTCCGGGCCGAAGACGGCGGCCTTCTCCCCAGGGCGCTCTATAACCAGGCGGTAAAGCTCCGCTGCTTCCAGCGGGACGGCGAAACCTTTACGCTGGACGGCGCCGTGGGCCCCAACGGCTTTGACTTCTGGCGGATCGAGCGGCTCCGGTATCTCCACAACAGCGAAAACCGCAGCTTCTTCCGCCAGAATACCGGGACGGACGGTTACGTCTTCTCCCCCAAGGGCCAGAAGTACCCCTGCAAGCTTCTCGACGTCAGCGCCGGGGGCGCCCGGGTCGTGACGGAAAAGCTCTTCCAGCTGGAGAGCACCTTCCAGCTGGAGGCCGCGCTTCTGCCGGGGGAGGCGCCCTTCGCCATCACCTGCCGCGTTAAGCGGGTTCAGGTCCGCTCCAAGCCGGGAAGCCCCGTGAAAAAGTTCGAGTATGGCTGCCAGTTTGCGGATCTTCCTCCCCGGGAGCAGGAGCGGCTGCTTCAAGCCATCTTCACCCTCCAGCGCAAGGCGCTGCAGTCCCAGCGGGAACCCTGACAAATCAACCCCACCGGAGGCGGTTATCTGCCGCCCCCGGTGGGGTTTTTCCATTCTCTCTTCCGCTTTCCTTCCTGCCCCGTTCTCAGGGCCGTCCTCCGCCGCGCAGCCCCGCCGGCCGTCACGCGGAGCGCCGGGGCGGGCTTTGCCGTTCGGGCCTTCGGCAGATTTCAAATCCGGCCTAAATTTTTCCAAATCCGGACATACTGCCAGGTGTGAAAGGAGGCGGCAG
The DNA here is from genome assembly GCA_947577075.1 of uncultured Oscillibacter sp. GTDB lineage: Bacteria > Bacillota > Clostridia > Oscillospirales > Oscillospiraceae > Oscillibacter. The sequence continues at coordinate 31,596 of CANPTW010000004.1, forward strand.
ACATGCCTGTTTCATTTTCCCAATTCTGTACCGGCGGCCCCGGCGTTCAGGAAATCCTGCGCCGCCGCATCGACGACCTGGGCCGGAAGGGCCAAAGCTATGAATTCCCGGACTGCCGGATGCCGGAGGGCTGCGTCCCCCGGCAGGCCGTGCTCGGCTTTTTGCAGCGGGACCGGGGCTATCTCCTGTACTGGCGTCCGGCAGTTCGTTACCAGGGCAGCCGTCCCGTTCTGGCCGCCCTCTTCGCCCGGAGCGTCTGGCGCTTTGAGAGCTATGAGGCCATGACCGCCCGCCTGCGCTCCCTGGCGCGGGAGGTGGAGGAGCCCGTTCCTCGCCCCTTCCATCCCCCGGCGCTGACGGAGGCCCCCCCCTCTCCCTGGCCTCCGCTCTACCAAAAGCTGCTGGAGGAGCTGGAGGGCCGGGTGTTCGGACAGCGCCGGGCGGTGGAGGCCGCGGCCTTCCGGCTGTACGGCCACGCGGGGAAGCGGGCCCCCGCCCGCCCCCTGTCCCTCATCCTCCACGGACCCACCGGCGTTGGGAAATCGGAGCTGGGAAAGGCCCTGGCCCCGGCGCTGGAGCGCTGCTGCGGGCGGCGGTATCAATTCGTCTGGACCGAGCTGAACACCCTTACCCAGCCCCATTCCGTTCACCGGCTCACCGGCGCGCCGCCGGGCTACGTGGGCTATGAGGACCAGCCCATCTTCGAGGCGGTGCGGCTCAATCCCTGCACGGTCTTCATGTTCGACGAGCTGGAAAAGGCCCACCCGGAGGTGCTGAAGGTCTTCATGTCCATTCTGGACGAGGGCCGCTGCACCGCCCACAAGGCGGACGAAAAGGGCGGGCGGGAGCTGGACTTCCGCCGCTGCGTCTTCGTGTTCACCACCAACGCGGACCTGACGGCGGCCGGGGGGCGGCCCCTGGGCTTCTCCCCGGCACGGCCCGCCCCCCCGCGGAGCTCCGGGGAACCGGGGGACGCCTCCACCCCGGCGGCCCTGGCCGAGCGCCTCTTCCGGGAAACCGAAGAAGCACGCCGGGCCATGGTGCGCCTCGGCGTGCTTCCGGAAATCGCGGGCCGCTTCAGCGGCATCATTGGGTTCGGCAGGCTGACCGAGGACGCCTGGCAGGCCGTTACCGTGAAGCAGATCACGGCCCTGGGCCGGGAATACGGCCTGGACATCCTCCGGGTGGACCCGGATACCGCCCGGGCGCTGACGCCCGGGCGGGGAGGTGCGCTTTCCGTCCGCTCCTCCGTCTGCGTGCTGGAAGGGCTGCTGGCCCCCCTCTTCGCGGCGGCCTCGGGGCGCACGGGGTACCGGCTGACGGGGCTCCCCGGCAGTCTCCGGCTGCTTCCGGATTACTCCCAGTCCAGCTCCACCACTGCGTTCGCAGTCTCGTCCAGCTTGTAGAGGTGCCCGTCGCTGGAGAGGAAGTAGCTCCCGGCAATCTGGCTGTTTGCGTCATAGACGTTCACCCGCATGCAGCTGGTGCCGCCGATGCGGACGGAGCCCTCCTGCAGCATGAGCTCGTACTCCTCCATGGACTCGCCCGGCAGCCCCAGCTTGGAGGGATGCAGCGCCTCCATATCCGACAGGCCCCTTCTGGGAGACGAGGCCGGAGTCTCCGGCTTGGGATCGTGGACCCGGCCCTCCGGCATATCCAGCGTCACCGAGCAGTTGGTCCCGTCCCAGCTCAGCAGCATGGACTGCGTTCCGCCGCCGGTGCCATCCTCGGCCGCCGCCGCATTCCGGGCCAGCAGCACCTCGCCCCTCGCCGCGTCTTCGGCGGCTTCCGGCAGGTCAATCCGCATCAGCGTCTCATCCACGGCGGAAAAGCCCGCGTCCTCCGCGGTCATCAGCGCCGCATAGGCGGAAATCAGGCTCCCGGGATTTTTCAGGCCCTCATAGCGGTAAAGGATTTTGGTGAATCCCGCCGGCTCCTCCGGCTCGGCGGCAGGGGCTTCCTCCCCCGCTTCGTCTCCGTCCTCGCCGGAGGCGTCCGCGCCGTCTTCGGCTTCGCCGGAGGCGTCCGCGCCGTCTTCGGCCTCGCCGCCATCTTCAGCCTGGCTGCCGTCCTCGGCCTCCTCCGGTTCCGCCGGGGGCTCCGGCGGGATTTCCTCCTGATACACCAGCACCTGGTCCCCGCTCACCGGCAGCGCGGTGATCTGGGCCCCGTTCAGCTCGTAAGTCATGGGGATGGGGATGGGCTCCGGCGGGGCCTCTTCCTCCTCCCCGCCGCCCTTCAGGAAGAAGAAGGCCCCGACGCCAATGGCGGCGGCCAGCACCGGAACGGCAAGCAGCAGCAGTTTTTTCTTCCCCTTTTTCTTTTTGGAGGCGTCCCCGCCGCCTTCGCCGTCCGCCGCCCTGGCGGCGGTCTTCGCCACGGCCTTGGCCTTTTTCTCCGCGGCCTTCTGGGCGGCAAGCTGGGCTTTCTTTGTGGCCTGCTCGGCTTTCTTTGTGTGCTTGGCCGCCTTTTTCTCGGCGTTTTTGGCCACCTTGGCGGCCTTCTTTTCCGCCGCCGCCGCCTGCTTCCGCTTGGCCGCCTCGGCCTTCTTTTCGGCGACTTCCACCTGCTGGGCGGCCTTTTTCGCCTTGAGCTCGGCCTTTTTAATGATCTTATCAGCCTTATCCTGTTTCAACGCTACACTCTCCTATACTCAAGCGCTCACCCTCAGCGGATGGTAATGGAATCCCGGTCCTTCACCGCCTGGCTGAACCCGCACTCCGTGCCGTTCACCGCCAGATGGACGGGACCCTCCAGCTTTTCAAAATCCACGCCGGAGCGTTCCAGCAGATCCATGACGTAATAGGGCTGGCCGTTCTCCTTCGGCGGCAGGACCAGGGGCTTGCCGTTCAAAAGGATCTCCACCTCCCGCTTGCGGATCAGCGGCTTTGCCGGAGGTTCCCGGGGCGGCTCCGGCTTGGGCGGAACCGCCCTCGGCTCTTCTCTGGCGGGAGCCGCCGGGGCGGGGCGGGGTTCGGCGGGGGCGGACGCTTCCGGGCTCTCCGCTTCCTTCGGCGGCTCCTCCGCCTCGGCCTCGACGGACGGCGCTATCCCGGAGGGGCCCTCCAGCGTTAAAATTACGTCCCCCTGTCGCAGAGGGGTCTTGAAGTCCGCCTCCCGGTTGTTCAGCAGCACCCGGCCGGAGAAGCCCTTTCCCAGCAGCTCCCCCAGGGTCTTCGCCGCGTCCGTGCCGCTGCGGGCGGGGCGGAAGCGGATGTCGTCCCCCGCGTGGACTACGGTGTTGATGGCGGCCTCTTCCCCGTTCACCCGCAGAATGGCGGGTGCCGCGGGCTCCCCCCGGAGGACCAGGCGCCGGCCGTTCAGGGTAATTCCCAGATTCTTGCCGGACCGGCCCAGCATATCCCCATAGTTATAGCCGTTCATCAGCAGAATGTCCCGGGCGGTCAGAACCCCGCTGCGGAAAAGCTTGGCGGTTTCCCCGTTGAGGGTAATGACATAGCTGTCGTTCAAAAGGCCCAGCCCGGCGGAGACGGCGATGCCCAGGGGCGTGGCATACTCCGGGTTGTTCAGGTCAATATCGTCGGCAAAGGCGCTTTTCGAAAAGTTGTTTCCGGCGATGGCCACCCGGCGTTCCTCCATGCCCAGGCTGGCCGCCACCTTCCCCGGAAGGCCGTCCAGCTTGCTGCCGCCCCCGGCCAGGAACAGCGCCGACGGCGCGCCCCCGTTGAGCTCCGTCACCTGGGCGGCAATGGCCTCCGCCAGGCGGCTCATGGGCTCCTGAATGGCGGCGTGGATCTCCTCAAACGCGGCGGTGTTTTCCAGCCCCAGGATGTCCGTATAATGGGTCTGTTCCCCGGGGCGGAGGTTCCGCTTCATCTCCTCGGCCGTCTGAAAATCCACCAGGAACGTCCGCATAATGGCCTCGGTAATCTCGTCTCCGGCGATGGTGGCCATGGTGTAGCCGGTGACGCTTCCGTCCCGGCAGACGGCAATGTCCGTGGTGCCCGCGCCGATGTCCACCAGCGCCAGGTTCAAAAGCCGGAGCTCCGCCGGAATGGCGGCGTTCATGGCGGCAATGGGTTCCAGCGTCAAGCTGGAAACCTGAAGGCCCGCCGCCCGCATGGCGGCATAAAGGCTCTCCACCACCTCCCCGGGAAGGAAGGTCGCCACCACGTCCGCCTCCGCCTTCTGCCCGCTGTGGTCCAGAAGGGAGGCCAGGGGATAATTGTCCAGCCGGTACTGCGCCACGGTGTAGCCCACCATGAAAAACTGCCGCCGGACCTCGTCCTCCATCTGCAGGGCTTCCTCCGCGGCGGAAAGGGCCCCCGCCTCCAAACGGCTGATGGTTTCGGCGCTGATGGTCTTTTCGTCGCTGAGATCCATGGTAAAGCTGCCGCTCTGGGTTCTCAGGGCCCGCCCCGCGGCGGCCACACAGACCCGTTCCAAATGAACGCCCAGGCGCTCTTCCAGGCGCTCCGTCACCGTTCTGGCCAGGGCGCCCACCTGATGAATGTTGTCAATCTGGCCGTCCAGCATGGCGCGGCTGCCGTGCTCCGCCGTTTCAATTTCCAGGGCCTTGAACCGGCCGCCGGAAGGTCTGCCCACAACGCCCACGACGCTGCGGGTGCCGATATCCAGGGCGAAGATCAAATCCCGTTCCTGGGCTCTGTAATCCTTCATATGACGACGCTCCTTTTCATGTCTCTCCCAGCCCGAAAAGGCGGGACTTGGAGGGAGGCGGGTCCTGGCCCCGGCACAAATGATGCCAGAAGGCGGCACCGGACCGCCTTCTGGCATCGTGGCAGGGGACTCTACTGCCAGCGCGGAATAACGCGAGTGATTCTGCGGTCATTCCATGGCAGCTCGCGTCTTCAATTGACCGCCTTTTGCGGCAATGCGGGCTTAATACTTGCTGAACGCACTGCCCCCGGCGCTGTAGCCGCTGTCATAGGATGTATCGGCGCTCTCCTCCGAATAGGAGGTGGCGGGTGCGCTGTAGCTGCCGGCGCTGCTGCCGCTGTCGTTGCGGAGGCGGAACTTGCTCAGCAGGTCCTTCATCAGGCTGGCCTGGCTGCTCAGCTCCTCGCTGGCGGCGGCGGACTGCTCGGAGGTGGCGGAGTTGGTCTGCACCACGCTGGAAATCTGGTCGATGCCCTCGGTGACCTGGGCGATAGCCTCGGCCTCTTCCTCGACGGCCTGGGCAATCTCCTGGAGGGCGGACATGGACTCGTTGGTGGCGTCCACGGTTTTATCCAGGGACTCGGAAACCCGGTTCACAATCTCGCTGCCGTCCTGGACGGAGGTGATGGAGTTGTCGATCAGCTCCTTGGTGGCCTTGGCGGCCTGGTCGGACTTGGTGGCCAGGTTCCGCACCTCGTCCGCCACGACGGCGAAGCCCTTGCCGGCGCTGCCCGCCCGGGCGGCCTCCACGGCGGCGTTCAGGGCCAGGATGTTGGTCTGGAAGGCGATGTTCTCAATGGTGGCGATGATTTTGCCGATTTCCTCGGAGGAGCTGGAAATCTTCTCCATGGCCTTGACCATTTCCTCCATGTGCGCGGCGCTCTCCCGCAGGCGCTGGCCCGCGTTCTTGGAGTGGTCCATGGCCTGTTCGCTCCGCTTGGCGTTGCTCTGGGCCTTGGAGGAGATGTCGGCAATGGTGGCGGACAGCTCCTGGACGGCGCTGGCCTGCTCCGTGGCGCCCTGCGCCAGGGCCTGGGCGCCGGTGGACACCTGGTCGGAGCCGGAGGAAACCTGTTCGCCGCTGAGGCTGATCTGAGTCAGGGTGTCGCTGAGGCTGCGGTTGATGACCCGGATGGACTTGAGCATATCGGCCAGTTCGCCCACATAGTACTGCTCGGCCTGGGTGCGGCAGTTGAAGTTGCCGCCGCCCATCTCCTCCAGGAGGCGGCAGGTATCCTTGATGACGCTGTCCAGCACCTTCTGACTGGTCCGCAGGGCGTCGCACATCTCGCCCAGCTCGCTCTTGCTCTCATAGTCCACGGGGATATCCAGCTTGCCCTCGCTGAAGCCCACCAGGGCGGCCCGGACCTTCTCCGTGGGGACCACGATGCTCTTGATGATGATCAGGGCCAGCCGGAGCACCACCACCGTGGCAATGATCATGGCTACCACGATGCAGACCATGGCGATGTTGGACACCGTGCTCTGCCGCTTGATGATGGCTTCCTGCTCCGACTGGAGCTTGGCGGCCAGCGCGTCGCCGGCGGTGGCCATCTGATTCAAGACGGGCGTGCAGTCGTTGACCAGCATATCGGCCGCCTGCTGCTGGCTTGTGCGGGCCGTCTGGCCGATGTTGGTGGCCTCCTTCTCCCAGCTCTCCACCAGGCTGATGAAGTTGTTCAGCTCGGTCTTATCCTCCAGAGGATAGCTGGCGGACAGCTTGCTCAGCTCAGAGCCCAGCTCGCTGATCTTGCTGTTCGTGGTGTCCACGCTGGTCATGTCGCCGGACAGCACCGCGTCACGCAGGTTCCGGGCGGCAATGTTGTAATCAATGCGGCACTCGGACACCAGCTGGTTGGACTCCACGTATTTGTCTAAAATGTCGGTGTACTGGCCCTTCTGAATCGCCATCAGCGCCAGAGACACGATAATGATGATCGCGGAGACAACGATGGTAATCCCGAAGCCCATGATCAGGCTCTTCCTGATCTTCATGTTTTTTATCATTTCCTGCTTCCTCCTCGTTTTCTTTAAATGCGTCAAGATTCCTTTTATTCTAATCGGCTCCGGCGGCTTTCACACCACGTCGCCGTATCTTCCCTTCTCGACGTCGCCGAAGATCTTTCCGTCCACCAGGGTCACCACCCGGCGGCGCATGATGTTGACATACCGGCTGGCATGGGTGGCCATGATGACGGTGGTGCCCATGCGGTTGACCTCCTGGAGCAGCTGAAACATGTCCCAGATGTTGTCGTCGTCCAGATTGGCGGTGATCTCGTCCAGCACCAGAATGGGGGGGCTGTTGATCAGGGCCCTGGCCAGCTCCACCCGGCGGCATTCCCCGATGGACATCTCCACAGGATACCGGGACTCCACGCCCCGCATCCCCACCAGGCCCAGCACCTTCTTTACCCGGAGCTCCACATGCTTGCCGCTTTCAAAGCGGCGGCGCCCCACCTGGGCGGCAATCCAGAGGTTTTCCTCTATGGTCATCTTCCGGATAAGGCTGTGCTCCTGCTGAACCTTTCCGAAGAGAATGGCCGTGCGGTTCTGGGTCCAGGGAATCAGCTTCGAGAGGTCCTTTTTGTCCAGATACACCGTTCCCTTGTCCGGCTTCAGCTTTCCGGAAATCAGGTCCAGCAGGGTGCTTTTTCCCGCCCCGCTGCTGCCGACGACAAATACAAACTCCCCCTGCTTGATGGTTAAGTCCACATCCGTTACGCCGACCTCGAACTTTTTTCCCTTGTGCTCCTTCTGCTGCCGCCGGTCCAGCTTGTAGTTCTTCGTCACGTTTTCCAGCGTAATCGTGGGCATACTGCAGCGCTCCCGTAAGTTGTTGGATTCTCCGCCGGGGAAGGGCTCCCCCCACGGCGTTCGCCCATACGCGCGCAAAGGCAGGAGCCCGGCCGGTCAGGCCAGCCGGAGCTCCGGCTTTTACTGGTATATGGACTTTTCCCGTGTCAGCTTGCGGTTGACCACCCGGTCCAGGTCCACAAGCTGTTTCAAAATCCGCTGATTCAGCCCCACCTGGGCGGCCAGGGGCTCCTCGTCCTCCGTCTCCGCCGCCGCGCCTTTCAGCAGGGCGGCAAGACGGTCCGCGTCGGCTCCGGGAAGGTCCCGGCGCTGCTGATCCAGGGCCTGATTCGCCCTGAACAGCTTGTCGGTGGGCTCCTGCCGCATGGAGACCAGCATCTGCACCGTGATCTGGTCGTCCCGGTCCACGGCCTCCGCCAGCTGGCGGGTCAGGTCCAGCGCCTCATTCAATGCGGTATAAGCCCGCTTCAGCTGCACATGCGCGTTCAGCAGCGCCGATGTTTCCATTCTCTTCCCTACTTTCCTGAGTCTCCGCTCTTCTGCGCCTGCCGGAAGGCGTCCCGCAGTTCGCCAACCATGGTTTTGACATGGGTCAGAACCTCTTTGCGGCGGCCAATCTTCGCCCGGCCAAGCTCATAGGTGAAATACTCATAAAGCTGGGCCAGATTCTTGCTGATGGGATATTGCCGGTCCAACGTAGCGTCCAGGTACTCAATGATGGCAACGGCCCGCTCAATGGAGTCTTCATACACGGGATAATTCTGCTGATCCAGCATGAGCTCCGCCTGGGACATACGCTTGTAAAGCTCGTCATACAGCAGCAGCAGCAGCTCGCCCTGGGTCATGGTGTTGATGCTCTGCGCCTTGTACTGCTGGAAGCCCTTCATATCCATTGTCTGTGGATCACCGCCTTTTTCTGTTATCCGCCCATCAGCTGGGCAAAGTAGGAGCTCTGGGAGTTCATCTGCTGGACCAGCTGCTCCAGCCGGGTGAACTGGCTGGTGTAGTAGTCCACCTGATTGGTCATCTTGTCCTGCCACTTTTCGATTTCCGTGTCAATCCGGTCCAGTTCCTTCTGGATCGTATTGGTGTACATCGTGCTGGGGGCCAGAACGGAACCCGCCTTGTCCACCAGGATGCCCTTGCCGCCCGTGGTTTTGCCGTACATATCCAGGGGCTGCTTGATGGCCTGCATCAAGCCGTTGGACTTGGCGCCGGACTCGGTGCTGTTGACAAACGCGTCCCGGACCTTATCGGGGTCGCTGTTCAGGGCGGCCCGGAACTTCTCCTCATTGAAGTCCAGCGTGCTCAGGCCGTTGGAGTAGTTCACGGTGATGCCGGCGGCCCGGAGGGCGGCGCCGTTCTCTCCGGTCACGGAGATGGCGGAGGTCAGGCGGTTGTAAAGGTTCGCCAGGTCGCTGTCGCCGAAGAGGATGCCCTGCCGGGCCTTTTCCTCCCAGTTCTTGATGGCGCTTTCGCTCATGCCCTCCTTGTCCTCGTCGGTCAGGGGCTCATAATACTGCTTGTTGTTCCGCTGGGCGGGGAGGGTGGAGTAAGCGTTCTTGATTTCCGTGATCATGGTGTTGTAATCGTCCACCATTTCTTTGATCACATCCACGATCTTGTCGGCGTCGGAGCTGGTTTCAAAGGTCACCGCCTCGGTGTTGGCGGATTTGACAGCCGTCGTCTCGTCCATCACCGCCTGGAAATTCACAGAGTCCTGATTGTTTACGGAGAACCACAATCCGCCCTTTTCGCTGATGCGGCCATAAACCGGGGTCTTTGTCCCGTCGTCCCGCTCCATTTCAAAGGTCAGCTTTCCATCCGTAATCTTGCCGTATATCTTTCCCGCGTCTCCGGCGGTACTGCTGTAGGTATACTGCGTACCGTCCTTTTTAACAATCGCAAAGCGGTCCCCCTCCTGCCTGGCGTAAATCTCTTTGCCGCCGCCGTAGGAGAAGACCAGGTTCCCGTTGGCATCCGTTTTCTGATCGTATTTGACGCTTCCGTCCTCGTTGGTTTCATAGCCGAAGGTGCCCTTCAGGCTGATGCTCAGTCCGTCAAAGTCCACCGTATTGGAGCTGCGCTTGATTTCATCCAGTTCCTTGCCGTTGACGCTGACGCTGAAAATGGCGTCCTGCCCCTTGGTATACCCTTCGGCGCCCTCCGTGGGGGAACCGAACAGCTTTTCGGAAAGCCCGCTCATTTCAATCTTGGAGTTCTCTCCCGTCTCCTTGGCGGTGAACAGCAGTTCGTTGGTGGTCTTGGAGTAGCTCGCCTTTACGGCGGAGTCGCTGTTGCTGTTCAGCGTATTCAAAACCGTCTGGAGCGAGGTGTTCTTGGAGAACTGGCCCACTTCCTTGCCGTTGATTTTAAAGGAGTACAGCGTGTCTCCCTTGGCGTCGGTCTCATAGACAAAGTTCCCGTCCTTGTCCTTCTGGTACTGGAGTTCCCCGTTGATCATGACGAGGTTTCCGTTTGCGTCCTTCAGCGGCTTCTTGACGGCCTCGGACTGAAGTTCCTTGAAGGCGTCCTCGCCCAGCAGCTCGCCCAGGGTCTTGTCGGTGTTGAGATAGCTGGTGACGGTTTTCTCCTCTCCCATCCCCATGGCCTTGCCCTTGGAGGAGTACACGGAGAAGGTGGACCCCTTCTGGGTGGCGGAGAACTGCAGCTGGAGGTCCCCGCCCTTGGTGCCCTCGTTCGTAATCTTGAACTTGCCCGGGCCAAACGCTTCGTCGACGCTCCCCTGAAGGGCCTTGGCAAAGGCGTCGTCCCGCAGCTTCTTCTCGTCGTCCGTCAGCTCCTTGCCTTCCTCCAGCTTCTTGGCCAGGTTTTTATAGGCGTCGCTGTTTTTATCCAGGTTCAGATTCTCAATAATCGCTTTTTGGCCCGGCAGCGCGACGCTTTTCTTCACGCCGTCCAGCGTGATGGTCATGCTGCCGCCCTCCAGGTACTGGCCCAGGTTCTTGGTGTTGTCCACCAGATCCTTGATGCCTTTGGCGTTGATGGACTTCATCTGTTCGCCGTATTCGGAGCTCAGCTCCTTCACGCCGCCCAGCAGATTGTCCCGGATATTTTTGTCGGCCGCGCTGATATAGACGTTGTTTTTCTTCGGATCGGTAAAGGTGATGTTGCCGAGGCTGTCCGCTTCCGCCTTGACCACCTTTTCCAGCAGCTCGTCTCCGGTATAGCTGACGCTGCCGATGTTGATGGTCTGGGTTTTCAGCTGATCGTTGATGTGATCCGCAATTTTTTGGGCGGCGGTCCTTCCACCCTCCATGCCCGGGGGATCGTCCTCAAACAGGGTGTCCTCGTCAAACTCAATATAAAGCCTGCTCTGGGCATTGCTGCCGCCATAGGTCAGCGTCATGGACCCGGCAATGGTGCTCAAGGGCTTTTCCGCCGACAGGTCGAAGGATTCGCCCTTGACGGAGGGCACCCCCTCCAGGCCGGTGGTCTGGGAATCCAGAAAGCTGCCCCCCAGGCGGTACGTGGCGGCCGAGGCCAGCTGCTTCACCCGGTTGACCTGAATATCGTTGGCGCTCTTTCCGATGGCGGAGACCTTCGAGGCGTTGGCCCCCTTGGCGACCGTTTTCACCGCCTGGTCAAAGAAGCTGGCGGACATCAGGTTGTTGCTGGACCGGTAAGAGGTGTACTTGTCGGCAAAGACGGACATCTTGTCGATGATGCTGCGGTAAGCTTCCTGTTTCCACTCCGTCTTTGTGCGCTTCTGGGTAAGGGCCGTGATCTTATTTTTGTACGCCGATATGGCATTTTCGATCATGCTCTCCGTGTCCAGACCGCTGGCCAGACCCGTGAGTACGTTCCGGTTGCCGTAAATGCTCTTGGAACTGCTGACACTGCTGACAGATGCCATATTCCTCCACTCCTTTCTGGGATAAAGGTCCTCTCCCGGGCCCGTGAGCTCCGGGAACATCGGACTTAGATTTTTTTTGATATTCCTCTATGTTTTTTTATCGACATATAGTATAATAAAAATAAGAGGTCCCCGTTTAGTTTTTACGGTAAGGAGGAAAATCCTTTGACACAGGTCATCACTGTCACGAATCAAAAGGGCGGCGTGGGCAAAACCACCACCGTTTCCGCGCTGGTCTGCGGCCTGAAGCAGCGGGGCGCGCGGGTCCTGGGCGTCGATCTGGACCCCCAGGGCAACCTCGGGTTCACTCTGGGCCTGGACATCGGCGAGTGCAAAACCGTCTACGACGTGCTCACCGGCGCCTGCCCCATCGAGCGGGCCATCTCCCACACGGAGTACGGCGACATCCTCGCCTCGGACATCATGCTCTCCACCGCCGAGGTGGAGTTTACCGCTCCCCGGCGGGAGTTCATGCTCTCCCAGCAGCTGGACGTGGTGAAGCCGAACTACGACTTCATCATCATCGACACGCCGCCGGCCCTGAACATCCTGACCATCAACGCCTATGTGGCCTCCACGGGGCTCATCGTCCCCATGGAGGCGGAGGTGCTGAGCCTGGTGGGCGTCTCCCAGATTCAGGACACCATTGAAACCGTCCGCAAATCCTTCAATCCGGACTTGAAGGTCCTGGGTATCCTCTTGAACAAGTATGACCGCCGCCTGACCCTCTCCCGGGAGATTCTGGACCTGGCGGAGTCCGTGGCGGAGCAGCTGGGCAGCCAGGTCTTCCACACCAAGGTCCGCCGGAGCGTCAGCGTGGCCATGGCGCCCGCCCACGGGCAGAGCGTCCTGACCTATCAGCCCAGTGGGAAGGCCTCCGCCGACCTGCGGAAAATCGTGGACGCCGTGGCGGGACCCGCCTTCCCGGCGCCCCGGAACAAGTGGTTTTGAGCCTTCGACTTTTCTAGTGTAAAGGAGTTATCATTATGGCATCCAACAATACCAGCAAAACCGCCCATGTCATGAACCTGCTCAGTAAAAACCGGGGCGCCGCCGCCGAGCCGCAAGCGGAACCCAAGGCGGAACCCGCCGAACCTCAGGCGGAGCCCGCTCCCCAGGCGGAACCCGCCCACGCTGCGCCGGTGGCCCCTATCATTTCCTCCATCAACGCCGACGCCGCCGTCTCCTCCCAGATCAAGGACGCCCTGGAGGCGGAGCTGGCGGAAACGCCCAAGGCCGCGCCGGCTCCCCGGCCCGCCGTTCAGCCGGCGGCTCCCGCCCCCCAGCCTGCGCGGGAAGCAGCCCCGGTTCAAGCGGCGGCCCCCGCCCCGGAACCGGCCCCCGTCCCGGTCCCGGAGGCGGCTCCCATCCAAGAAGCCCCCGCCGTGCCGGTCCAGGCGGTTCCCGAGCCCCAGCCGCCGGTTCAGGAGGAGGAGCAGCCCGCCTATATCAACGTCATGCAGCTCCTGGTGGAAGAGAAAGCGGATGAGTACATGAAGATGTTCGGCATCTGCTGCTGCGACAAGTGCCGGGTGGACGTCCGGGCCTACGCCTTGAACCACCTGCCCCCCAAGTATGTGGTCATGAGCGAGCACGAGCGGGTCCCCCGCCTCACCGTCTATGAGAGCCGCTTCGCCAGCGACGTCACCGCTCAGCTGATCCAGGCCTGCAAGCAGGTCATGCTCACGCCCCATCACTCCCGGGCGGATACCTGAGCCACGAATGAGGAGACTGACGGCGCCGCCCGTCGGTCTTCTTTTTTCCCGGCGCATGATCATGATATAATCAACGCAGTTGAAAAGAAGCATATACTTCTTTTCAACCGGCGGGCCATAGGCCCGCCGGGGCGCAAAGCGCCTGTGCGTTTCCTATGAAGGCAAGCACCGTGAGCCGCTCACGCGGCTTACGGCGCTGTAAAACAGCGCCGTATGGAAACGAATCCTTTGGACTCTTTTCAACTGTGCTGACGATACCAAAAATTTGTTCAGCCCGGCGAAATCATGCTTCGCCGGGCTGACTTTCGGTTCGGGCCTCGTTTCAGGAGACGGTCTCCGGGGCCGCGGGCGTCCCCTCCGGCGCCTGGCCGGCGGTGGGATTGCTCAACTGCTCCCACAAGACGTTGACGTCTTCCATGCAGTTGAAATAGACGTTGGTCAGGATCTGGTTGGGAATGCCCAGCTCCTCCGCCAGGGCGGTGATGCCGTTCCAGTTGGCCGCCTCATAGCTCAGCACCAGCTCATAGAGCTTGCCGCAGCGGCCCTCCTTCCGCAAAAGCGCGTCCTTCACCACGCCGCTGACCGGAAGCTCTTCCAAAATCTCCTCCAGCGGCGCGTCCACCAGGTGGTTCAGCGTTGAGAACATGCCCATCAGGTAGGCCTCCGCCTGGGAAATCGGCATGTTCTTGGCGTACTTCATCAGCTCCCTGCAGAAGGACGCCCGCATGAAGGAGCGTTTCAGGAATTCCTCCGTCCCCGTCTCGGCGGCCTCGCTGCCGCTGCTGGCGCTGAGGAGGTAAACCCACTGCTTCAGCTGCCCCAGGCCCAGGGTCATAATCGCCTGGTGCACCGTGGTCGCCCGGTTCCGCAGGGCGAAAAAGGCGGAGTTGGCCACCTTCAGAAGGTTATACGTCAGGCTGGCGTCCATGGAGATCATCTGCTCGATCTCGTCCACGTCCGGCTCATCCTTCGTCACGGCAACCATCAGGCGGAAAAAGCTGGACTGGAGGTAGGCGCTGCTGTGGACCCGGGTGCTCACCTTCTCGGCGACATAGGGGCCTTCCAGGCCGTCGGGCTTCAGCATCAGCGCCTTGCGGTAGTCGGAATCCGTCTCAATGTTGGTGACTATGCACCGCTTGTGCATGCTGCGGGCCACTTCCACAATGTTGTGCATCGCCATTTCCGGCGTGGTCTGAAGGTTGACCTTGATGTAGTCAATGCTGTCCAAAAGGGCCAGATACCGGGGGGCAAACTGGAATTCGTTCACCGCGATTTTATAGCCCTCTTTGGCAAACTGGTTGACGAAGTGCATGGACAGCGGATGGATAATCACGCTGTCGTTGATCTGGATTACAAGCTCCGACTTGTCGAAGAGCCGGGGCGTCTTCTTCATCAGCAGAGTGGTCGTGAAGGTCATAAAGTTCAAGGAGCCCTTCAGCGTCGTCGTGCTGTTCTGGGTGAGGAAGCTATAGATCGTATCGGCGGAGGCAAAGTCGCTGGCCTGCTGATTATCCGAGGAAAAGGCCTGATTCTCTCCGTGATAGAGGATCTCGTGGCCCAAGGTCTTCCCGCCGGGGTCCTTGATCGGCTGCCTTACGATATATTTACTGCTCATGACGTCCCTCCGCGCTTATTCCCGCCGTCCGGCTTCTTCCAGCAGGTGGTCAATCACCTGAACCAAGTGTCCGATTTCCGGCTTGCTCATCTGCTCATCCGCACCCAGCTCCTTGCCCTTGCGGCGCATCTCTTCCGTGATGAGAGAGGAGAAGATGATCAGCGGCAGATGCTTGAAGTCCCGGTCGTCCTTCACCAGCTTGGTCAGCCGGTGCCCGTCCATCTGGGGCATCTCGATATCGGTGATGATCAGCGCCACCTTGTCGTCCAGGTGGGGATCGTCCCGCAGGCTCTCCAGATAGTTCCAAAGCTGGCTTCCGTCGGGGAACATCCGGGTGTTCTCATACCCGGATTTGTGAAGCGCCTCTTCAATCATCTTGCTCAAAAGCACGGAGTCCTCCGCCACCAGGATGACGGCGTCGCTCCTCTGGCGTTCGCCCAGGCGCTCGATTTCGGACATCTGAATCGTAGTCTCCGGGGCAATCTCCGCCACGATCTTCTCAAAGTCCAGGATGGTCACCAGGTCGTCGCCGCATTGGGCAATGCCGGTGGCAATGCCCTCGTTCCCCCCGGCCACGGTCTTATCCGGCTTCTGGATGCTCTTCCAGGAAATGCGGCTGATGCCCACCACCGTGTGAACCCGAAAGGCGATGTTCATCTTGTTAAAATTGGTGATAATAAACAGATCTTTGCTCTTCTTCTCCCCGGATTCTCCCAGCAGATAGGTGGGCAGGTCCACCACAGTGATCACCTTATCCCGGGGCTTGAAGATGCCCTCCACCGCCGGGTGGGCATGGGGCATGTGCTTCACGGGCTGGGACACCAGAATCTCCTTGACCTTCGCCACATTGATGCCGTACAGGCTGTCATTGATGGTGAACTCCATGACCTCGATTTCATTTGTGCCCGACTCCAGCAAAATGCCCCGCTTGTCCTCTTCCAACAACATTCCGAACACTCCTTTCAGTGGTTGTCTCTCTCACATACCAAACCTTAAATAATCATCTCCGGGCGGCCGTAGCTCCGGATACAGGCCATGCCGCTGGCGGGATCAAAGAGCAGCGTCCGGGCCACGGAGCCGCCCACATCCTCCTTCAGCAGCTGGATACCCTCCCGCTTCAGGTGCATATGTACGCTTTCAATATTGCGCTGGCCGATATTCCCCAGGTTTCCGCCGCTGACCTCGAACATCTTGGCTCCCCCGGCGATCTTCGCCGTGATGCGGGACCGGGACGCCCCCTTGGACTCCATCATTTTCAGCGTCTCCCGGATGCCGGTGTCGGCGTATTTCATGGTGTTCTTCCGGCCCGGTTCCATGTTCAGCGGCAGCATGATGTGAATCAGCGCCGCCAGCTTGATCCTCTGATCATACAGGCAAATCCCGATGCAGGAACCCAGGGCGTAGGTGATCAGCATGCCGTGGGCCTGCGCCATTTTCATATCCGCGATTCCAACTGTGATCTTATTCTCCACTGTTCACGCCCAGCTTCCTTAATAAAAAGTTCAGCGACCGAATATCCGGCGACAACAGCAAACGGCAGGGGATCTCCTTTCCATTGCAAATGAAGTTTCCGCCGATGGTCATAATGTAATTGGACTGTCCGCCGTACTCCGCCATAGGCACGGCCATGATGGCGCCCTGCATATCCACGGTGAAAGCCGGGACCGTCAGCTCAATGTCCAGACCCGCCAGCCCGCTGAGGGCGTTGATAAAGGTGGAAATCATGATGTTGCCCACCTCGGTAAGGGCGGAGCGCTCCATCTCGCCCAGCTCCATGTAATCCGCGATGCGCTTTTCCATCATGCTCTCCAGCACCAGGTTCACAAAGTCCAGCTGCTGCACCGACAGCATGATGCCGCTGAGCTGGTTGCTCATCCCCACCAGCACGCCGGCGGTGATCTCCTCCGGGCCGCCGATCCACTCGATGGCCTCGTTGTACTCCATGATGCGGACCTCCGGTTGCTGGATGCGCACCGGCTTCCCGATCAGGGCCGAGAGGCTTGTGGCCGCGTTCCCGGTGCCGATGCTGCCGATCTCCTTCAGGGTGTCCAGCTCCAGGGAACTGAGCTGGTCATAGCTTTTTAATGTCATGCTCTCCCTCCCTCTCAGCCGCGCAGGCCGTTGATGGTCGATTCAATTTCGTCGGAGGTCTGCACCAGCTTCAGCGCCATGCCATAGGCCCTCTGGGACTCGATCACCTTGGTCATCTCGTCGGCAAGATCCGCGTTGGACATCTCCAAAAATCCCTGCATCAGCGTGCCGCTGCCCAGGCGGATGCCCCCGTTTTTCTCTATGGCACGGAAGCGGGTGTCGTTCACATGCTCCATGCCGTCGTAGTTTGTGTAGTCAAAAATTCCCACGGGCTGGGCCTTGTGCTCATCCTCCACCTCGATCATGCCCCCCGTCTCGCTGAGGACGAAGCGGCCCTCATTGTCCGAGAGATAGTAAATCCGCTCCGTGAGGGGCTGCCCGTTTTCGTCCGTCAGCGTCTGGCCGTTCTCATCCGTCTCGCCGGTGGGGCGCATCAGCTCGGAGATCACGAAGGCGCCGTTCCGGGTCAGGGTAATGTCCCCCGTGGTCAGATCGGCCACGGCGAAAAAGCCGTCCCCCGCGATGGCATAGTCCTGGTCCTTCCGGGTTTCCGCCAGGGGGCCGGACTTGAAATCCGTGTCCGTGGTCCAGAGGCAGGCGCCCACGCCGGAGGGAAGCATCTCAAAGCCCGCGTCCTCTTCCCGGGCGGCGGTCCCCCCGTCCGTGGCGGTGCCGATGGCCTTCAGATCCTCGTACATCAAGGAGGCGAACCGGCTTCTCTCCGCCTTGAAGCCGTAGGTATTGAGGTTCGCAATGTTGTTCCCGTGGACCGTCAGCCGCTTGAGCTGCTGGTGCGCGCCCACGGCGCCGATGAAAAAGGATTCGTTCATGGAGCTCCCTCCTTACTGCAAGCGGCCGACTTCGGTGGCGGCCCGGGTCATCAGCTGGTCATACATCTTTGAGACTTGGGCGGCGCTCTGCAGGGCCCGCTGATAGGTGATCATCTCGGTCATCTGCTTGACCATGTCGCTGTTGGAGCGCTCCAGGTACTTGTTCCAAATCTCAAAATTCTCGCTGGGCTGGGCGTTTTCGCCGGTGAAGAAGCCCCGGTCGTCCCGGGTCAGGGCCTCGTTGTCCTCGAAGCTGTAGACCCCCAGCTGGCCGATGGCAATGTTGTTATTGGGCTGGTCATAGTAGATGATCCCCCGGCTGTCGCTTTTGATCTTGTCCGTGCTCAGGTAAATGGGCTGCCCCTGGGGGTCCAGCACCTGGCCATAGCCGGGGAGGCAGAGATAGCCCTCCTCATCCAGGGAGAAGTTGCCCATCCGGGTATAGGACACATTGCCCTCCGGGTCCCGCACGGCAAAGAAGCCGTCCCCCACGATGGCAAAGTCCAGCGGGAGGTCCGTGGGCTCCGGGATACCCTGGCTGTAATCCGTGTACGTCTCGCTGGCCGCCCGGATATAGCTCTGCCGCCCGATCTCCGTTCCGCCGCTGTGGTTCACATCCACCCGGCTGTACATTACGTCGTCAAAGGTGCTGGCGGTATAGCGCTCCTGCTTGTATCCTGCCGTGGAAATGTTGACCAGGTTGTTGCCGACGACGTTCAGGTTTTGCTGATGCGTCAGCATGGCGGAGGTCAGATTGTAAAAGCCCTTGAACATGCGTTATCCCTTCTTCCTCTTAGGTTTCGGCGCTTCTGCATCGTTGAGATAGCTCTCCATAAAGCTCCGCAGCTTTTGAATCGCGCGGGTATGTATCTGGGAAATGCGGGGCTCGCTGAGCTCCATCACCTGGGCGATCTCCTTCAGGTGGAGGTTGCGCTCATAGTAAAGGGAGAGGACAATCTGCTCGTTTTCCCGCAGCTGGGAGATGCCCTGGGCCAGGGCCCGCTGCATCTCCCGCTCCTGAAGCACCGCCTCCGGCTGGCTCTGCAGGTCGCTGGAGGGAACCTCCATCTGGTAGCCCGAAGTCTCCCGCGTGTCCATCAGCACGTCCAGGGAGAGGACGTTGCTCAGGGCAATGTTGGCGGTGTCCTTCTGATAGCGCTCCTGGGTGATGCCCAGGTGCTGGGCGATTTCCCCGTCCGTCGGCGTGCGCCCCAGGGAGGCGGACAGCTCCGCCGCCGCCATGTCGATCTCCTTGGCCCGCTTGCGGACGTTCCGGGGAATCCAGTCCTGCTTCCGGGCCAGGTCAATGACCATGCCCCGGATGCGCTTGGAGACGTAAGTCTCAAACTTCACGCCCTTGTCCGGGTCGAATTTGTCAATCGCGCCCAGGAGGGTCAGGATTCCCTCGTTGATGATGTCGTCAATTTGAGCGAAGCTGCTGTACACGCCCCGAATCTGCATGGCCGCGCTTTTAATCAGCCCTTCGTACCGCAGGACCAGAGGCCATTTCAGGCTCTCGTCCCCCGTCTCCTTGTAAAGGCGGAGAAGGTCCTGGGTATCCATCTCCTCAATCTCCCGCTCGCTGTAGCGGAGGGCCGTCGCCTCGCTCATGTGCCCACCGCCTTTCGCTCAGACCGGGCCGCCGGCTCCAGTGTGATGTTGCCAATGGCCTGAATCTGCACCGCGCTGGTAATCTCATTGAAGGAGAGCACATAGACCCCGGGGTAGAACTGGGTAATCATCTTGGCGAAATAGCCCCGGATCACCTGGCTGACCAGGATGATGGGCGTCTGGGAGAGGTCGTTGAACTTCTTCATCTGGTTGGCCAGCTGAGAGACGATCTGCTGCATCAGGTCCGGCCCCATGGCCAGATACACGCCCTGCTCGTTCCGGGTGAGGGAGGCGATGATCTTCTTCTCCACCTCCGCGTCCAGGGTGACGACCCGGAGCTGTCCGTCCTCGCAGAAGCGGCGGGTAATCGTCCGGGCCAGGGCGCCCCGGACCTGCTCCGTGGCGGAATCGATGTCCCGCCCCTGGGTCAGGGCGTCGGCCAGGGTCTCCACGATGGCCCCCAGGTCCTTGATGGGGACCCCCTCTTTCAGGAGGTTCCGCAGCACCTTTTCCAGCGTGGCATAGGGGATGATGCCGGGGATGGCCTCCTCCACCAGCTCCGGGGAGGTGCGCTTCAAATTCTCCACCAGCTGGATCGTCTCCGTCCGGCCCAGCATTTCGTAGGCGTATTTCTTCACCGTCTCGGACAGGTGGGTCAGCATGACGGACAGGGGATCGATGACGTTGTAGCCGTAGATCTCCGCCATCTCCTTGTTCTCCGGCAGAATCCACCGGGAGGGGATGCCGTAGGCGGGCTCGATGGTTTCGATTCCGTCGATTTCCCCCAGGGGGTTGGCGGGCTCCAGGGCCAGATAATAGTCCACCAGAATCTCGCCCCGGGCCACTTCCTCGCCCCGGATGCGGATGACATACTGGTTCGTCCCCAGGGAGGAGGCGTCGTGAAGCCGGATGGAGGGGAAGACGAAGCCCATGTCCTGGGCGTACTGGCGGCGGAAAATGACGATGCGGCTGATGAGCTTGCCGCCGTGGCTCTCATCCACCATGGGGATCAGGCTGTATCCAAATTCCATCTCGATGGGCTCCACCGAGAGGAGATTGTAAACGTTGTTGATGTCCTTGTAATAGTCGGTTTCGCTGGGGGCCGCCGTCTCGGCGGCCTGCTGCTCCTGCTCCGCCGCCGCCTGAATGGCCGCGGTTTCCTGCCGCTCCCGCTCCATGCGGCCGCTGACAAACCAGCCCACGCCCAGAAGCAGCCCGCCGCCCACGGCCAGGGCAAAGTGGGGCGTGTTGGGAATGGCCGCCAGGAAGAGAAGGATGACGCCGGTGGTCATGATGGCCCGGGGCTGGGCCTTGAACTGGCCGATCACGTCCTTGTTGAGGCTTCCCTCGGACACGGACCGGGTGACGATCATGCCGGTGGCGGTGGAGATCATCAGCGCCGGCAGCTGGGAAACCAGGCCGTCGCCGATGGTGACGATGGAATACCGGGAGAGGACGTCGCTGAACTGTCCTCCGTTGATTACCATCCCAATGATGGTTCCTCCGATGAAGTTGATCATGGTGATGATCAAGGACATCGTCGCGTCGCCCTTGACAATTTTGGTGGCGCCGTCCATTGCGCCGTAGAAGTCGGCTTCCTTTTGAATCTTGTGCCGCCGCTCCCGGGCCTCCTGCTCGTTGATGAGGCCGGAGCTCAAATCGGCGTCGATGGCCATCTGCTTGCCGGGCATGGCGTCCAGGGTGAACCGGGCGGCCACCTCGGCCACGCGCTCGGCACCCTTGGTGATGACGATGAACTGCACCAGCACGATGATGAGGAAGATGACCACGCCCACGACGATGTTTCCGCCGGTGATCAGGTTTCCGAAGTTTTGAATCACCTCGCCGGCGTAACCGTTCCAGAGGATCTGCCGCGTCGTGGAGACGTTCAGTCCCAATCGGAACAGCGTGGTAATCAGCAGCAGGGAGGGGAAAATGGAAAATTCCAGGGCCTCCGCGATGTTCATCGTGATCATCAGGATCATGACGGACAGGCCGATGTTCACCACCAGCAGGATGTCCAGCAGAGGCGTCGGCAGGGGTATGATCAAAAACAGAACGATGACCACGACGGCAAGGGATATTACGTTGTCAAAAATCCTTCTCAAGCGCCGGTCACCTCCTGTCTTGCATGTTCCTTTCCGCCCCGGCGCTTCCTGCGCGCCGGACTGCCTTATCCTTTGGACAAAGCGGCAAATTTATTTTACTAACTTGTGGTTCTCGTTCAGCCGGAAGATGTAGACCAGCACCTCCGCCACCGGGTTGTAGAGCTCCGGCGGGATCTCCTGGTCCAGCTCCGCGTCCGCGTACAGGGCGCGGGCCAGGGGCACGTTCTCGATGGCGGGTATCTTGTGCTCCTCCGCCACCTTCACAATCCTGAGGGCCAGGGAGTCCATGCCCTTGGCCAGGACAATGGGGGCGGCGTCCTCCTCCGGGTGGTACCGGAGGGCCACGGCGAAATGGGTGGGGTTTCGGATGACCACATCGGCCTGGGGCACCTGCTGCATCATGCGGCTTTGGGCCCGCTTGCGCTGCATCTCCTTGATCTTCCCCTTGATCTGGGGATCGCCTTCGGTCTGTTTGTACTCTTCCTTGATCTCCTGCTTACTCATGCGCAGGCCCCGCTCATAGTCCCACCACTGGTAGAGAAAATCCAGGGCGGCCAGGGCGATGAAGGCCAGGCCGATCTTGATGATCATGCCCATGCCCTGGGAGAACAGGTGGGCGCAGGAGGCCCGGAGGTCCACATATAAATACTTGGCGCTCTCATGAAACATGCCCTTGATGCTCAGATAGACGATGACCATGAGGACGCTGATTTTCAATATGCCCTTCAGCGCGTTGACCACGCTTTTCAGGGAGAACAGCCGTTTAAATCCCTCCAGAGGATTGATCCGGCTGAATTTCGGCTTCATCAGCTCGCTGCTGACCAGCAGCCGCGTCTGGGCGAAGGTGGCAATAATGGCGCAGGCCATCGTCACCAGCGTGATGGGAAACACGCACCGCAGCAGCAGGCCCAGCGCCTGCATGACGATCTCCCGCACAAGGTCCCCCGTAGTCGGGCCGACGGCGCCGCACCGGGAAATGCAAAACTGCATAAATCCGGAGAGCTGCTCCGCAATGGTCCCGGACAGCAGCCAGAACGCGGAGAAGGAACCCAGCAGCGTGACCACGGCCACAGCATCCTGGCTGAGAAAGACATTACCTTTCTTCCGTTCGTCTCTTCGCTTTTTTGGGGTTGCTTTTTCGGTCTTAGAACCGTCCGCCACGTGTTGTCCCCCCTTTCAGACGTCCGCACCGCCCGGAAACCGGGCTAGGCCATCAGCCGCAGCATGTCGTGCAGGCTGTTCAGCATGTTCTGCTCCGTCTCCAGCAAAAACTCGCTGAAGGGGTACATCAGCACCAGCAGCAGCCCCAGTCCCACCAGGACCTTCAGCTCAATGTTGATGGAAAACACATTAATCTGGGGGATGACCTTCATCAAAACGCCCATCCCCAGCTGGCCGATGAGCTCCGCCGCCAGAATCGGCATACAGAGCTTCACCGCCAGGACGGTGCACTCCGCAAAGAGCTCCAGCGCCAGGTTGGTGATATCGTTTCCAATCGACACGCCGCCGTAGCCCACCACCTCGCCGGAGGTAATCATAATCCGCAGCAGGGTGTGGTGCCCGTTTCCGGCGAAAAAGAGCAGGATCATCAGCGTATTGAGCAGCGTGCCGGTCACGGACATGCTGGACTGGGAACCCGCGTCATAGATCTGGTTCATGGTCATGCCCATCTGGGTGTCGATGGCCAGGCCCGCCATCTGCGGGATATAAAAGAAAAAGTGCACCACCATTCCCAGGATGAAGCCCACCCCCACTTCCAGCAGCATGGCGCCCGCCAGGGGCAGTACGCCCGCCGGCGGCTCCACCTGCCCGCCGGTCACCGAATAGGTGAAGGCCGAAAGGGCCAGCATCAGCCCCGTCCGGAAGGGCAAGGGAATGTTCTGGCGGCTCAGCAGCGGGTTGAAGCCCACGAAACCGCTCATCCGGGCCGTTATCAGCAAGAAGAGCGTCAGGGCCCCCTCGTCTATCATATGCTATGCGCCTCCGCAAACCGCCGCCTTTTAAATCCGCGTCATCAGGTCAAAAATTTCCCTGGCATACTCCTGAAGCGTCGTCAGCATCCAGCCGCCGGTGAGAAGGAGGACGCCCATTACAATCACCACCTTCAATATGAAGGAGATGGTCTGCTCGTGGATCTGGGTCACCGCCTGGAAAATCGCCACCACCACGCCGGCCAGCATGCTCAATACCAGCATGGGGCCGCCCAGCTTGATGACCACGCCCACGGCGTCCCGCATCACGTCGGTTATCATTCCCGTATCCATCCGTCAGCCCTCCGCTAGTGGAAGCCCCGGACCAGGGTGGAGAACAGCAGCTCCCACCCGTTCAGGGTCACGAACAGCAGCAGCTTGAAGGGCGCGGAAATCATGGACGGCGGCAGCATGATCATGCCCATGGACATCAGGGTACAGGACACCACAATATCGATCAGCATAAAGGGGATGTACAGCAGCAGTCCGATGGTAAACGCCTTTTGCAGCTCACAGGTTACAAACGCGGGCACAATAATCCGCAGGGGCAGCGCCTCCACCACCGTATCCACATTCACCGTCTCCGGCATGTCCACATGGGCCATGTCGCAGTACATCTCCAGGGTGTTGATCCTGGTGTTCCGGACCATAAAGTCCGCCAGCGGCACGGACGCCCGCCGGAGGAACTCCTCCTGGGAGATCTCCTCCGCCGCATAGGGCTCGTACGCCTCCTCCTGAATGCGGGTAATGGTGGGCGACATGGTAAAAAATGTCAAAAACAGCGCCAGTCCGACCAGCACGAGGTTGGGCGGCGTCTGCTGTGTGCCCATGGCGTTGCGCAGGAAGGAAAAGGAGATGATAAACCGGGTAAAGGACGTCATCATCACCACGAGAGAGGGCAGGAGCGTGATTGCCGTCATCAGAAATATGATTTCCAACGCCTGCACGTTCTCGCCGTTTACATTGATCAGCCCGTCCGGCAACTCCAATTCACCTCCGCCCTTTTTGCTTCATGATGGTGGTAAGCGCTTCTTGAAAGCCCGATTTCTCCGGCCCGGCGGGCCGCTTCCAGGCGGCGGCCTCCTCCGCGGTCAGCTCCGCCAGCAGGGAAATCCCCGCCGGTGTGGCGCCCAGAATCAGATACCGCTCTCCCACCCGGGCCAGGATCACGCTTTGATCCCGCCCCAGGGGCAGCCGGTCCAGCGCCTCCATCTGCCGCCCGCCCTGAAAAGCGCCGAAAGCCCCCCGGCCCGCCACATACCGGGTGAACCAGTAGGCCAGGCCGATAATCAGGACTACGCAGATAATCAGCCACGAGAAGGAGGCCAGGGCCGTATCCCCTTCCAGCATCCGCTCAGGGATTGCCCAGAATCGTGCTGACGGTCTTCAGCACCCGGTCCGGCTTGAAGGGCTTGACGATGAAGTCCTTCGCTCCGGAACGCACCGCGTCCATAACCATGCTCTCCTGGCCCATGGCGGAGCACATGACCACGTTGGCGCTGCTGTCCTTGGCGCGGATGGCCTTCAGGGCCTCCAGCCCGTCCATATTGGGCATCGTGATGTCCATAATCACCAGGTCCGGGCCGATCTCGCTGAATTTTTCCACCGCGTCAGCGCCATCCACGGCCTCGAACAGCTCAGTATACCCGTTTTTGCTCAGCGTGTCCTTAATCATCTTCCGCATAAAGGCGGCGTCGTCGACCAGCAGAATCTTCTTAGCCATTGTTGTATTCCTTCCTTCTTATCCAAATAAATTCATCTATTATATGCCATATATTAAAGCGCCGGCTTTGCTCAGGTCCAGCGTCTTATTTTTTCACCAGTTCAATGACAGGGTCCTGGACGATTTCCGTGATACGGACGCCAAAGTTGTCGTCGATCACCACCACGTCGCCCTTGGCCACGCATTTGCCGTTGACAAACAGGTCCACCTGATCGCCCGCCAGCTTGTCAAGCACCACCAGCGAGCCCTTGGAAAACTCCAAAATATCCTGCACCTTCCGCTGGGTCCGGCCGATTTCCACCGTCACCTGAAGGGGAACCTCCATGATGAGGTCCAGATTTTGGGCCTGTTCCTTCCCCAAAACGTCCGCGGGATCCATCTCCCGCAGGGGGGCGGGCCTGGTATTGATCACCTTGGGCTCCGGCGGCTGCGGCGCAGGGGCGGGAGCCGGGGCATTGTTGGCCATGGCCGTCGTCATGGCCGTCATCATGGCCGCCATCATGGCCCCCAGATCCGCCGCGGTTGCAGGCTGGGCCGCAGGGGCGGCGGCCGCGGCAGGTGCGGCCTGGGCCGCGGGAGCGGGGGCCGGCTGCGGCGCGGGCGCGGGCTGAGGAGCGGGAGCGGGCTGGGGGGCGGGCGCAGGCTGGGGAGCCGGAGCGGGTTCCGGGGCGCCCCCGGCCATGCCGGCCAGCATCGCCTCGATTTCCTCCTGGCTCATCTTCTTGTTGGACGCCGCCTCCGGTTCCGGTTCCGGCGCAGGCGCCGGGGCGGGTTCGGGGGCGGGTTCCGGGGCGCCTCCGGCCATGCCGGCCAGCATCGCCTCGATTTCCTCCTGGCTCATCTTCCGGTTGGAGGCGGCCTCCATCGTCGGCTCGGGAACCGGGGGCGGGGCGGGAATTTCCTCTTCCGCGCCGGCGTCCTCCTCCAGGCCGAGGCCCTTCAGCAGCTCCTTGGCCAGTTCCACGCTCATGACATTCATGAACTCGCTCTCCAGGGCCCCCTCGATCTTGAGGGAGAAGCGGACAATGACAATGGTTTCCGCCCCCTGGGGGAGATGGTTCTGCTTAAAGGCGTTCAAATCCTCCAGCTCGAAGGGCTGGGGCGTGGAGATATCCACCTGGTAGCCCAAAAAGTCGCTCATGGCCGTGGCGGCGGCGCCCATCATCTGGTTCATGACCTCGCAGACGGCGCTGATGGTCAGCTCGTTGAGCTCAAATTCCTCATCCGGCGTCTCGCCGCCCATGAGGATGTCCACGATGACCTTGATGTCGCTGCGCTTGAGCAGCATGATGTTGCTGCCCGCCAGGCCCTCCACGTATTTGATTTCGATGCCCATGGCGGGTTCCAGGTTGCCCAGGGCAAAATCCTCCGTTCGGATGGACGTGACCTTGGGCGTCGTAATATCTACTCTGTGCTCCAGAAGGTTGGATACCGCGGTGGCAGAGGAGCCAAGGCTGATATTCATCATTTCCCCGAGGGCGTCAATCTCCATCGGGCTAAACAATTTTTTCTCCATTCCGTCTACTCGCTCCTTTGCTCAAGCTGATAGCATACTTCATCTATTTTCACAGCCATGTTTTTCTTATGGGTTCCCATCTTTCCGGTAAACCAGTGATAGCCGCCGATTTCCAGGTAGATGGGCGATTCCTTGGGCTGACCAAGGTCAATCACGTCTCCCACGTTCAAGTGGTAGATATCGCTGAGGGAAAGCTGGGCGCTGGCCAGCTCCGCAATGATTTCCAGCTTGGAGTCCCGCAGCTTGTCGAAGATCTCCTCGGACTTGTCTTCCGCCGCCGTCCGGCGCAGGGGGCTCTCCCGGCTGATCTCCGCGAAGACGTTGGCCAGGACCTCCCCCGGCAGGCAGATGCTCATCCGCCCCGCCATATTGGGGAACATCAGCTTCAGGTCCACAATCACCACCGTCTCGTCCAGGCCGATCACCTGGTTCAGCGTGGGGTTGACCTCGGTCCGGCTGTAAGAGAAGTGAATGGGCACATAATTTTCCCAGCTCCGGTCCATCACCTTGACGGTGTCGTCCGCCAGGTCCTCGTAAAGCTTCAGCTCCAGGTCCGTGTAGCTGTAGTCGTCTTCCAGATCGTCGTCCACCGAGCCCTCGCCGCCCAGCATCCGGTCCATCATGCTCAGGGCCGTGCTGGTGGAGATGAAGAGCATCGCGGGAGTCTCCTGCATCTGCCCTTTTAATTCCACGTCGATCATGCCCAGCACGTCGCCCTCCGTCAGGGCGTTGGAAAACTCGTAATAGCGCTGTTCCTCGATGCTCTCCACCGTAACCTCGCAGGTGGAGCGGAGCCGGGCGTTCAGGCGGGAGCTGATCACTCTGGAGTAATTGTCAAAGATGCCGTTGAGCATCTTAATGCGGTCTTTGGTAAACTTACGGGGACTGCTGAAGTCGTATTTTTGATACTTCTTTTCCTGGTTCTCACTGGATTGCTCCAGGTCCTTGTCTCCGCTTCGAACCGCGTTCAGCAAAGCATCAATTTGTGCTTGCGACAATACGTCTGCCATGTCATCCCCCCTATTCTGCATCGTACTGGCCAAAGGCCGTATTAGTCAACGATAATTTCGTACTGCTGTTCAAATTCGCTGAGGGTGCTCTTGCCGTCGATCTCGGCCTGAATGTCCCGGCCGCTGATGATCATCTCCACCCGGCGGTTCTTCGCCCGGCCCTCGGCGGTGCGGTTATCCCCGATGGGGCGCCACTCGCCGAAGCCCTCGCTGACAAGGCGCGCCGGATTCACGATGCCGTGGTCCTGAATGTAAATGATCACGTTTGTAGCCCGCTGGCTGGCCAGCGTGCGGTCGTTATAGGTGCGGTTCGGGTCGTTGCCCACCCGGGCGGTGTGCCCCTGAACCCGGACCTCGTCGATGGAGTCCGCCACATTGTCCAGCATGGCGCTGACCCCGTCCAGAATGGGATAGGCCTCCTGCCGCAGCACGGGGCTGTCCCCGTCGAAGAACACGGACTGGCTGAAGGTGATGAAGATTTTGCCGCCGTCCTGCTGAACGCTGACGGTATCCTGCATGCTCTCCTGCTCCACGAAGTCCTGAATCGCCTCCAGCAGGGACTGCATATCCTGCTCCACCTGCTCCTGCATTTCCTCGATGTTTCCGGTGTTCCCCTGGTCGTCGGCAATCGGTCCCCCCGCGCCGGTGGTGGCCGTGGGAGTCTCCACCGCCGAGGGGTTGAAACTCTGGACGATGGCCTTCCAGTTATCCTCGCTGATGGTGGACATGGAGTACAGCAGCACGAAGAAGCACAGCAGCAGCGTCACCATGTCGCCGTATGTATCCATCCAGTTGGCGCCGCCGCCCCCGCTCTTCTTTTTTTTGATCGCCATTGCCGCTCACCTTTCCTTTCGGGCCGACGGGTTCATCACTTCGCCTCGCCGCCAGCCTCGCCGCCCATCTCGCGCTGCTTCTGGGACATGTAGGTCAGAAGCCGCTCCCGCAGGGACTTGGGGTTCTCGCCGGCCTGGATGGCCATGACGCCCTCCACGATGATCTGCTTGCACAGGACCTCCTCGCTGTCCCGCCCCCGGAGGAGCTGGGCCACAGGGCCGAAGACCACGTGGGCAAGCAGGCAGCCGTACAGGGTGGTGATCAGGGCGGTGCCCATGCTGGTGCCCAGGGAGTCCGCGCCGCCGTCGCCGGAGAGGTTCATGGATTTCAGCATGTTGATCAGGCCCACCAGCGTACCCACCATGCCGAAGGCCGGGGCCACGCTGGACGCCTTGTCGTACAGCGCCGCGGCGTCCTCATGCCGGGCGGACATGCACTCGATGTCGTTTTCCAAAATGCCTCGGACCTTATCCTGGTCGTTGGCGTCCACGATGAGCATGATGGCCTGCTTGAAGAAGGGGTCGGACTGCTCGTTGGCCTTCTCCTCCAGGGACAAAAGGCCGTTCTTCCGGGCGATCTGGGCCAGCTCCACCAGCTGGTCGATGTAGCCCTTGGGGTCATACATCTTGTTGTTCAGAATGATCTTGAAGTGCTTGGGCATGGCCTTGAGCATGGACCCCGGGAAGCTGGCCAGCACGACGAAAATCGTACACCCGATGGTGATGAAGATGGACGCCGCGTCGAAGAAGTTCCAGAGGTTGGACAGCTCAAAGGTAACCGGGGGCTTTCCCGCGGCGCCGGGGCCGATGTTGATGCCCATGACGCAGCCCAGCAGGAACACGCCGAACGCGCCGACGATGCCGATGATATAGTTTATATTCATGAAGAATGCCTCGCTCCCTCGGCCGGACGCCGGGCCCCGGCCTGTGAATTTTATCTATATTCGATCAACGCTTGTCCGATACCACGATCTCGCGATGGATATCCTGAACCTTGGCGTTGTACTCCGCGATTTTACGAATGATCTCCTCCACGCTCTCACGGACCAGATAGTAGTCGTGATTCATCATGGTGATCTTGGACTCGGGAATGCACTCAATGTGCTCAATCTGCAGGTGGTTCACCAGGAATTTGTCGTGATTTCTCTTGGTCAAAAGGATCATAACAGACCGCCCTTTCCTGTCCCGCCAGGGCCTTGGGCCCCGGCGGGCTTACTGTTTTATTCAGCAGCAGGGCGCGCCTTCCCCCCGGGGGGGACGCGCCCGAACGTCACGCGGTTCTTCTCACGCCCGGGGCGGCCTCCGCCCCGGGGAGCCGGAGCCCCGGCCCTGCGTCAGGCTTCACGGAAACGCGCCGCGGAGCGTCCGCGGACGCTCCGGCGCATTCGCCGTCATCAGCGCTTCATGTTCACCAGCTCTTCCAGCATGGAGTCGGTAACGGTGATGATGCGGGTGTTGGCCTGATAGCCCCGCTGGGTGGTGATCAGCTCGGAGATCTCCTCCGCCAGGTCCACGTTGGGGGCCTCCAGGAAGCCCGCCATCATCTCGGTGCCGCCGGTGGAGACGATCTCGCTTCCCGGGGGATAAACGGTGGTCGCATCCGGGTCGGTCGTCCCGTCGGCATTGGTCTTTTTGCACATATAGCTGTTGACATGGTCGATGCCCAGGTCCTTCTGGACGCCGCCCAGCATGCAGATCCGCAGGTCGCCGGCGCCCTCCTGGCACTTGTAGTAGGAGTTGCCCACATGGGTCACGCCGTTGGGGTTGGTCACGCTGCCTATGGCCAGATAGCCCATGGTGACCATCTCGCCCCCCTCCCGGCAGATGCCGGTGATGGCTCCGCTGACCTCGTTGATGGTGATGCTGGAGAACTCGGCAAAGGACAGGTCCGCCATCTTCGATTCGTCGTCCGTTTTCTCGCCCGTGATGGCGTCGATCCGGTTGGACTCATGCTGCGGTTTCTTGCTGTCCTCCAGCCGCCCGACGGTCTTTTCGCCGCCGTCGGCTCCCGCCGCTCCGGTTTTGTCGGTGGCATAGCGGATTTCATACTTGTAATCGTCCACCATCGTGGTCGTGCCGTCGTCGTTTTCCACCGGCACCTGGGTGGGAACCTTCTCCCACCGGGGCTTGCGGATGGGGACCAGCTGGTCGCTGACGATGGGCTTTTTGTTGACCGCGTCATAGCCGGTTACCATAAAGCCGTAGACCACGTTGCCGTTTCCGTCCGTGAGATACTGGTCCGGGCCGAACTCGAAGTCGCCCACCCGGGTGAGGGTCAGGGCTTTGAACGTCTCGGGGTTGCTTCCGTCGATGCTCTTTCTCACGTCCTTGTCCCCCACCAGGAAGAAGCCGTCGCCCACCAGGGCGCAGTCCGTGGGGTTGCCCGGGTTGTAGCTGCTGGAGGACATGTTCAGGTCGATGCTGCCCACCATGGAGCCGTAGCCAATCTGAGAGGGGTTCATGCCGCCGACGGTTTCCGTTCCGTTTCCACCGCTGGAGTACATGCTGTACACGCTGTCCCGGAAGACGGTCCTCTGCTTTTTATAGCCCTGGGTGTTGACGTTTGCCACGTTGTTTCCGATGACGCTGAGCTTTTGCATATGGGCCCGCAGGCCCGCAACCGATGCGTACATTGATCCGGTCATAGGGAATCTCGGTCTCCTTTCAATTTTGGCGCCGCCTGGGCCCCGTCAGTCGGGCGGGGCCCAATGGCCTCCGAAAACCGGTCCTGCCATCTGTTTTACAGGAACACGGCGCCGTCAATATTGGTAAATACGCTGTCTTTCATCTCGTCCTGGGTAATGGCCGTGATGACTTTGGCGTGGGGGACGTTGATGATAAAGGCTTTCTCCGTGTCCATCGCCAGGATGTTGGTGGCGCCCTTGGCCTGGGCCCGCACCATGCTGCCCTTGATCTGGTCGAT
Source organism: uncultured Oscillibacter sp. (assembly GCA_947577075.1). Lineage (GTDB taxonomy): Bacteria > Bacillota > Clostridia > Oscillospirales > Oscillospiraceae > Oscillibacter. Next base: position 62,873 of record CANPTW010000004.1, read on the forward strand.
CAGGCCGGGTGTGATCTCGATGCCCCGCTCCTCGGCCCGGGTCATGGCGTGCTTGGAAAATCGGACATCCTGTCCGGCCCTTGTCAGCTCCTGCTGCAGCGCAGCCGCGAAGCCGCCAGTGGCCGTCCGCTTCCCTGCGTCCGGTATCTGCTGGAGTTGGCTTTTTCCTGCTACGCGTTCGATCATGAAGGATCACTCCCCGCTGTTTTCCGGCGTGCCGCTGTTTTCCGGGTTCCCGGTTTCGCCGCCGGGCTCCACGGTTTCGCCGGGCTTCTGAGTCTCCTCCGGCTTTTCCGTTTCAGAGGGCTTCTGTGTTTCGCCCGGCTTGCCGGCGCCCTCCACCTTGTCGCCCTCTTCTTCCTTCTTCTCGGGGAGCTTGCCCACGGCCATGATCTCGCTGAGGTAGTAATACTCGTCGTTGACGAAGATCACCGGCTGTCCGTCCATCGTGCCGGTGCCGGTCACGGGGCCGTAAATCTCCTGGATTTTGCCGTCCTCGCCGTACTTTCCCACGGTGACGTTTTTGCCCACCAGCGACGCGGAATAGCCCATCATCGTGGCGTCCGTCATGTTGACCATGGACTGGATCATCTGCATCTGCACCATCTGGTTCAGCATCTCGGAGGTGTCCATGCTGCTGTCAATCCCCTGGTTGGTCAGCTGTGTGATCATCAGGGTGATGAAGTCCGTCATGTCCAGGTCCATATTGCTGCCTTTTTTGCTGATGTTGATTTCAGTGTCGCCCACCTTGCGGGTGCCCAGCACGCCGCTCAGGTCGGCCATATAGCTGCTCATTCGTTCACTTCCTTTCCAAAAAGCTCATTCCCCGTCCATGGGGATCAGGCCCAGCCGCAGCTGCTGGAGGAAATCCTCGCCGCTGCTCTGCTGTCTCCGGCGCTCCTCCTGCCGGCGGTGCTGGTTCTGCTGCTGCTGTTGTTCGTAAAGGTCCTGGCGCTGGCTCTCCTCCTGACGGGGGACCTCCACCCGGACTTCCTGCTGGGTATACTTGCCCAGGATCGCCGCCAGGCTCTCGCTGTTCCGGGACAGCAGGTTCTGGGTCCGGCTGTTCTCGGCGTTGACGTGGACGTACAGCGTCCCGTCCTTGCTCAGGCCCACCTCGATCTGCAGCTTGCCCAGGTTCGCCGGGTCCAGGTCGATGGTGACGCTCTGTCCTCCGGCCTCGCCGGTCACGGACGTGATCTCGATCAGCTTGGGTCCGATCTGCTCGCCGATGTTCTCGGTTTCGGCAGTCTCCGCCGCCCTGGGGGCCTCGCCCACCTTCACGGGGACGGCCTTGACCTCCTCAAACACGGGGGCCTCCACCTCCGCGCCCTGGGGCTCGGGAAGCTCCTCCCCTTCGGACGTGTCCGCGTCCCGGGTTTCAGCTCTGCCGCTCTCCACCTTGATTTCCATCACGGGGCTCTCGGCCTTTGCCTCCGCCTCGGGGGGAACCTCAATCTGTGCCTTCGGAAGGACTTCCGCCTCTCCTTCAGCCTGGGTTTGGCCCTCGATCCACTCGGGCGCCGCGGCGTCCAGCCCGTCGGGCTTCTCTCCGCCCTCCGCCTCCTGGGGCATCCAGGAGACCATCTGAAGGCCGCCCTCCTCGCTGCCGGCGCCCTCCACGGGAACCAGGCCCTCCCCCCCATTGGGATCTGCGGGCGCCTGGGGAATCTCCTTGACGATCTCGGCCGCCAGCGGGTTCTGCATCATCAGCATGGCCGCCAGGGTCATCTGCTCCTCCAGGACCTTGCCGTCCTCGGGCGCGGTCTGGACCGCCGGCTGGGTCTGTTCGGCCTCCTGAGGCTTCTGGGTGTTCTGGGCCTCCTGGGGCTTTTCCGCCGTTTCGGCCTTCTCCGGCCGGGGGGCGGGAGCGGCGTCGGCCTGCTTCTGCTCCAGCAGCTTCTGGAAGCCCTCCTTCTGGGCGGAGGACTCGCCCTTCCGGACCACCGGAACGGTCGCCTTCACGTTTGCCAGCATGGTATTAATCAGCTGTTCCATACTTCTTCTTCACCTCCTTGTCATGTCGATATGATCTATTTCCAAACGGCGCCTTACGCGCCGAGAGGAACCGTTCAGGCGCTGACGCCGGCGTGGGCCCTGGTGGAGCTGACGAATTCCTCGATAAACAGCTCCTCGCTCTTGGCCTCCGCCTTGTGATAGGCGTCCAGCTTCTTCTCCCGCAGCTTCTCGATGGAAGCCGTCTCCTTCTTGGCCTCCACCATTTTCTCCCGCCGCTTCTCCGCCTCGGCCTGGAGATCCTCCAGGCGCTTGGTTTCCCGCTGAATCTCCAGCTCGGCGGCCCGGAGGGCGCTCTGGTACATCAGCGCGTCCGTAATGGCAAGGCCCTCCGCCGCCTTCTCACGATACTCCTCATTGCACGTCCGGTATTCCTGCCAGCATTCCTCCAGCAGCGCCTCCTGGGCCCGGACCCGGGCCATGGCCTCGGCGTATTCCCCCTGCAGGGCGCCCAGCACCTGCTGCTTGTAGGAAAGAACGGTATCCAGCGCGAACTTGAACTTCTTCACAGGGCGGTTTCTCCTTTAGTTCAATATCTGTTTCAGCTGCTCGACGCACTGGTCGTAGCTGAACGCCTCGTCAATGTCCTGGGTCAAAAACCCGTTTACCGCGTCGATCTTGGAAAGGGCGTAGTCCAGGTTCCGGTTGGTCCCCGGCTTATAGGCGCCGATGGCCACCAGGTCCGCGTTTTTCTCATAGGTGCTGAGAATGTCCCGGAGCCGGGAGGCCAGCTGCCGGTGCTCCCGGGAGACGATCTCCACCATCAGACGGGAGATGCTGGCGCTGACGTCAATGGCCGGGTAGTGGTTGCTGTTGGCCAGGGCCCGGGAGAGGACGATGTGCCCGTCCAGGATGCCCCGGACGGTGTCGGCAATGGGCTCGTTGGTGTCGTCGCCCTCCACCAGGACCGTGTAAACCCCGGTGATGGACCCCTTGTCGAAATTGCCGCTGCGCTCCAGCAGCTTGGGCATCTCCGCGTACATGGAGGGCGTGTAGCCCCGGGAGACCGGCGGTTCGCCAATGGCCAGGCCGATTTCCCGCTGGGCCATGGCAAACCGGGTCAGGGAGTCCATCATCAAAAGCACGTCGTACCCCTGATCCCGGAAGTACTCCGCGATGCCCGTGGCCACGCTGGGGCACTTCATCCGCAGCATGGCGGGCTGGTCGGAGGTCGCCACCACCAGCACGGAACGGCGCATGCCCTCCTCGCCCAGGTCCTTCTGGACGAACTCCAGCACCTCGCGGCCCCGTTCGCCCACCAGGGCGATGACATTGATATCCGCCTTGACATTCTTCGCGATCATGCCCATCAGCGTGGATTTGCCCACGCCGGAGCCGGCGAAGATGCCGATGCGCTGGCCTTTTCCGATGGTAATCGTCCCATCGATGGCCTTGACTCCAAACTCCATCCGCTCCCGGATCGGGGGGCGGCGGAGGGGGTTGATATAAGATCCACCGACACAGTAGGCGTCGCCCCCCTCAAAGGGGGCCTTCCCGTCAATGGGCTGGCCCATGGCGTTGATGATGCGGCCCCGGAGGAACTCGCCCACCCGGAGTGTCAGCTGCCGCCCGGTGTTTCGGACGAAGTTGCCCGCCGAGATGCCCGCCATGTCGGAGTAGGGCATCAGCAGGATGTGGTCGTTTTTAAAGCCCACCACCTCGGCGGTGACCTGTCCGCCGGAATCGCCGTTGTAGATCCGGCAGATGTCCCCGACGGCCGCCCGGCCGCCGGAGGCCTCAATGGACATTCCGACGATATTCTCGATCTTTCCCGTCAGGCTGTAGGTTTCCGCGTTGTACACCTGGCGGATCATTTGCCGGAACATAGCCTCTCCTTCTGTCTCACACGCCTCCGCCCAAGTTCAGCCCGCTGAAGCCGCCGCCCTCCTCCACGGGGCCGGCGTCGGACAGCAGGGTCCGGATGTTGTTCATCTGGGTGGCGGCGCTGGCGTCCACGATTTCGTCGGGGGTTTCGATGATGCAGGTCCCCGCCTCGTCGTCCGCCATGGGGATGATGCGCACCCGGTCGCTGAGGGCGGACAGCGCCGCCATCAGCGACGCGGGAACCTTGCTCAGATGCTTCGCGTCGCATTCCGCGATATAGATATGGGCCCACTCCCGGCGCTTCCGCTTGTCGATGGCGGTCTGTATCATCCGGCAGATGACCTCGCTGCTGCTTTTCAGGCTGACGCAGACCACCTTCTCCGCAATGGCGATGGCAAGGTCCCGCAGCTCTTCCACATTGTCTTCCATCTGCCGGTCCAGGGCGGCCCCGGCACGCTCTAAGAATTCGTCAAACTCGGCCTTCAGGGCGGCTGCCTGCCGGTCCTGGGCCTTCCGGCCCTCTTCCATGGCCTGGGCCACACCCTGGGCCACGCCCTCGGCCCGTCCGGCCTCCAGCCCGCTCTGGCGGGAGCTCTCATAGAGCTCCTGGGACTTTATCTCCGCCTCCAGCCGGGCCTGGTCCACAATTTCCTCCGCCCGGCGGCGGGCGTCCGCCAAAATCTGCTCCGCCTGTATCTGGGCGTAGCTCACCGGGTCTTCTTCCGGCTCCTTCGGAGGGGGTTCCTCCTCCTCCTGCTCCGGTTCAATCCGGATATCCAGCTCCGGGGGTTCCCCCTTCTCCTCAGGGCCGGGAGGCGGGGGGGCGGGGGGCCGCTCCTCTTCCAGAACCAGCTCCTCCGCCTTGGGAAACCGATAGGGCTCGGCTTTGGGACGCATAATGGATTTCCAAATACTAGGCAATGATATCGTCCTTTCCGCCCTTCAGGATGATGATCTCACCCTTTTCCTCCAGTCCGCGGATGATGCCGACAATGCGCTGCTGGGCCTCCTCCACGTCCTTCATGCGGACGTTGGAGGTGATTTCCAGGTCGTCCTTGATGCTCTGGGCCATACGGGTGGACATATTGGCAAAGAGCTTGTTTGCCACCTCCGCGTTGGCGGCCTTGAGGGCCAGCACCAGGTCCCTGGGGTCGCAGTCCCGGACGAAGCGCTGCACGGAGCGGTCGTCCATGGTGATGATGTCCTCGAACACGAACATCCGCTTGCGGATCTCGTCCGCCAGATCCTGGTCGGCCAGGCCGTCGAAGATGTTTTTCTCGCTGGTCCGGTCCAGGTTGTTCATCACGTCGGCCACATAGTCTATGCCGCCCACTTTGATATTGGTATCCGTCATGATGTTGGAGAAGCGGTTGTGCATTTCGGCCTCCACAATCTTGATGGCCGCGGGGGAGACGCTGTCCAGCTTGGCGATGCTCTCCACCACCTGGATCTGCTTCTTCTCCTCCAGCTGGGCCACCACGCCCGCCGCCTTGTCCGCGTCCACATAGGAGAGGACCAGGGCGATGGTCTGGGGCCGCTCGCTCCGCAGGGCGGAGTACAGAGACTTGACGTCCGCCTTGTCCATGAAGGAGAACTCCCGGTTCTTCAGGCTCTTGGTCACCTTGCCCAGGAGCTCCGCCGCCGCCTGTTCGCCGTAAGCCTTCTCCAGGACGGCCCGGGCGTATTCCAGTCCGCCCTCGGTGACGGCCTTGTTGGTCAGGCACAGCTGGTAAAACTCGTTGAGGACGTCCTCCGTCTGCTGGGTGCTCAGCACGCCGAGACGGGCCACCTCCAGGGTGAGCTGCTCGACCTCCTCGTCCTCCATGAACTTATAGAGCAGGGACGCCTTTTCCGCTCCCAGGGCGATGATAACCGCCGCCGCCTTCTGGGCGGTGCTGAGCTCCATCTTGGATTTCGTGCTCTTCGCCGCCGCCTGGGGGGCGGCCGCCGCTGCTGCTTCAGCCATTGCCGTCGCCCCCTTTCAGCCAAACCTTGATCATCTGGGCCGCGATTTCCGGATTGTCGCTGGCGAACTGGCGGATATCCTTCCGCAGCTCCATACTCTTCTCCAGCTCCAGGTCCATCACGTCGGCGCCGGTCTCGGGTATCTCGCCGTCCAGACCCAGGCCCGCCACGCGCATCAGGGCCTCCGCCTCTTCGCGCCGGCGCGCCTCCTCTTCGGCCTCCTGCTTCTTCCGCCTCTTCCCGCGCAGCAGCAGGATCACAACCAGCAGAATGAGGAACAGGAGCAGCCCGGCGCCCGCCGCGATCAGCACCCACAGGGGCACCGTCCGCTCACTGCCGCCGCCGTCGATTCCGGGCACGCTGGGATCGTAGAATTCCATGGCGACCACGGAGATCTTGTTTTCCAGAAGCTCCTCGTCGGTGACGGGGTCCCGTTCGCCCTGGATATTGGCGGCCCGGGCCACATGCTGGCGGATGGAGTCCACGTTGAAGTCCCCCGCCGTCCGGGAGTTGATGGACACGGCCACGGAGCAGTCCGTCACCCTGGCCGCTCCGTTGTTGTCGATTTGATATTCGCTTCGGGAATTTTCGTAGTCAATGCGCTTGCTGGCGGCAATGATATTGTCCCCGTCCTGGGGATCGGTCAGGTCCTCCACATATTCCACCAGGTCGCTGTTGGACTCGGTGCCCGGAATGCCGCCCGCGGGATTGTCTCCCGGGCGGCCCACATAGGCCTCCCCCTGCTCGGAGGAGACGATGCCCCGCCCGTCGGTGGAGCCGCCCTCCGCATAGGGCGGAAGGCGGACTTCCGTTCTCTGCTCCGTGGTCCGGTCCACCTCCACCTCGCAGGTGACGGCCACCTTCACGTTGTCCTCGCCGAAAAGGGGGCTCAGCACGTTCATGACCTGGGTGCGGATGTGGTTCTCCCAGGTCCGCTGGAGCTGGATCTTCAGGGCCGACGCCTCCCCGTCCAGGGCGGCGCCCGTCAGGTAGATGTTGCCGACCTTGTCCGTAATGCTGACGGACTCGAACTCCAGCCCCTGAACGGAATGGGCCACGAACTGCTGGATGGCCTCGGCCTGCTCGTCGGTGAGCATGGTCCCCTGCACCATCGTCACATTGACGGCGGCGCTGGCCTCCACCACGTTGTTGCTGTCCAGTATGTACGCCCGGTTTTCTCCCGGCGTGATGTTCACCGTGGCGTCCACCACGTTTTCAAAGTTCCGGATGGTCGCCGCCATATCCAGCTCCAGGTCCTTCCGCTCGGCGACGCTCCGCTCCTCATTGGTGGAGAAGCTGCCCAGGCTTTCGAAGTACTTTCCGGTCTGGTTCAGATTCGCCATCAGGACCCGGGCCTTCAGGGACGATTCCTGCCCGGCGGGCACGAGGATGGTGTTCCCCTCCTCCACCTTATAGTCCGTGACGCCCTGCTCGCTCAGGAAGTTCAGGATCGTGGACGCCTCGGTGTTGCTCACCTGGGTGACCAGCACGGCGTAGTCCTGCTTGTTCAGCGTCAACACAATGGCGATGGCCACGATGAGGACCACCAAAACAGCGGCGATGGCGATCCAGACCTTTTTCGATATTGTTTTCAGGCGCTCCTTCGTCTTGCCGAGAAACGCCTTGGCCTTTTCCTTCACGTCGTTCAACCGCTGTCACCTCCTTCTCTCTGCCGCCGCGCGGCGTTCTGCCCACATAAATTCGTGCTGCCCGGACCGGGGGGCCAGGCAGCACGAGGGAAGGGACTTCCCCGTCTGCCGCTTCTTACAGATTGATCCGCGTCAGCTCGGAATAGGCGTCCTGCGCTTTGTTCCGGAGCTGAATCAAGAGGTTCACCGCGGCTTGGCTCTTGCTTGCGGCGATCATCGTCATGGCGGGGTTATCCAGCTGGCCCGTGGCCAGCAGATATTGTGATTCTTTAAAATCCGCGTCCGTTTCCTTCACATTGTCTATCGCAGAGCGGAAAATGGCGCCAAAGACGCTCTCCCCCGCACTGGGAGAGGCGTCCTGTGCCTTCTTTGCCTTATCCGTGCCAATGGGTGCCAGCGGTTCCAGCCGTTCCATGGGAGTCAGCATGGCAAAATCATCTCCTCATCCGAAAATTTCAGTCCCCGCCCGGCTACTTGCCGATTTGGAGCCCGTCGCTGATGACGGCTTTCATGGTGTTGAACATGGTGACGTTGGCGGAGTATGCCTGGGTCGCGGCCATGGCGTCCGTGATTTCCTTTACCATGTCCACATTGGGCATCTCCACATAGCCGTCTTCGTTGGCGTCGGGATGGGTGGGGTCATAGACCAGCTTCATGGGCGAGGGATCGTCTACAATCTGGGCCACCCGCACACCGCCGGAGGCCCGGCCGTTGGGCACCATGCCGCTGGAGGCCCGGGCCATGGCCCGGCGGAACCCGTCCCGCCCGGTCTTGGCCTCGAAGACCACCATCTTCCTGCGGTAGGAGCCTTCCCCGTTCTGCACCCGCGTCGTGGTGGAATTGGTTACGTTCTCCGAAATGACGTCCAGCCGCAGCTGCTGGGCCGTCAGCCCGGAAGCCGTGATGTTCATAGAGCTCAAAAATGCCATTGCGCAAACTCTCCATTCCCGCCGGGCGTGTCCCGGCAGTTTTCTGCGGGGCCGGAAGCCCGGCCCCGGAAGCGCCGCCCCCCGGCGCGGATGCTCCCGGCGGCGGCTGGCGATTATGACGATAATTTAACAAAGACGGGGCAAAAAACGCTCCGCCCTGAGGGGCCGCTCCGAATCACTGGCCCCGTATCGCGGAATTCAGGATGGCCAGATCCGAATTGATCGAGCTGATCACATAGCGCATCTGATATGCGTTGCGGACCGCCTCCGCCGCCTGGGCGGTGACGTTGACTCCGTTGTCGTCCATCCGGGTCTGAACCATCTGCTCCGTCACGCTGAACGGCGTGCTCTCCAGCACCCGCCGCATGGACTTCACCGGCGCGGACCTCCTGGACGCCAGAAGCAGCTTGCTTTTCAGGCTGTCCTCAAACGTCACGACCTTCTCTTTGTACTCGGGCGTTTCGGCATTGGCAATGTTGTCCGCAATGGCGGCCTGTTTCGTCCACAGGTAGCCCAGGGACTTTTCCAGCATCAGAAATGAGTTGCTTGAAAGAAAATCCATGATCCTTCCCCTTCCAAAACCTCGTCCCGCCGCACCGGGGCGGAACCGTCCGTTCTCCCGCGAAAAGCGCGGAGCGTCCGCGGGCCGGGCGGCCTCCGGGCAGGACAAACGCGCGGGTCGTCGGCCAAACCTGTCCAAGGTCCGGCCAAAGGTCCGCGCCCATCCGGGCAGCGCAGATCCTCCCGGTTTTGCTTCCATCCCGCGTCTTGCGGTACCCGCCGGAAAGGCGCGGGCCCCGCCTGCTGTGCAAACGGACCCTCCAGCCTATTCGGCGCCGGCGGCATCCATTCCTCCGGGCCGGGCCGGATCTTCCTCCGGCCGCTGTCTCACGCTCCATTTTTATGTGCGTTTTGCAACACTATTGTTTGTTCCGCCTAATTGGGTAACCCCCATTATGAACCATTCTCCCAAAAAAATCAAGTACTTTTTTGCCGGGCTCATCTTCCATTTATAAGAAATCGGCAACGTTTTTCGCTAATTTTTCCGTTTTATCCAAAATTCGCCGCCACACTTTTGTCCCGCCCCGCCCCGCTTGACGCTTATTACAATTTTTTGGGGGGAATTTTGTCCATTTTTGTTTATATGGTTCCGATTTGGAATTTTTTAGAATTTTTTGGAAATTTTATGTCCCGCGCCCTCTTCTCGCTCTTCGTTCTTGCTATTTGCGATCAGCTGTGGTAAAATCAGGTTGTTATCGCAACAGGCCCCCCTGGAGCCTGATTTTCCCGCGCCGTTCCGGCGGCCGGAGGGCCCGGCCCTCCGCCGCAGAAGAGCCCAGGACAAGGAAGTGAGTCTTTTGAGCATGGAACAAAAACAGAAAATTCTAATTGTGGATGACTCGGAGCTGAACCGTGCCATTCTGGCCGATATGCTGGACGACGAGTATGAGATTATGGAAGCCGAGAACGGCCTTCAGGGCGTGGGGCTGCTCCAGCAGCGGGGAGCCGAGATTTCCCTGGTCCTGCTGGACATCGTCATGCCCCAGATGGACGGCTTCGGCGTTTTGGAGGTCATGACCCAGAATCATTGGATTGAGGATATTCCCGTTATCATGATCTCCGCCGAGACCGGCTCCAGCCACATCGAGCGGGCCTATGAGCTGGGCGTCACCGATTTCATTTCCCGGCCCTTTGACGCGCTGATCGTCCACCGCCGGGTGGTCAACACCATCATGCTCTACGCCAAGCAGAAGCGCCTGGCCAACATGGTGGCGGACCAGATTTATGAGAACGAGCAGCGCAGCAGCCTGCTCATTGATATTCTCAGCCACATCGTGGAATTCCGCAACGGCGAAAGCGGCCTCCACGTTCTGAACGTCCGCACGCTGACGGAGCTGATGCTGAACCACCTGGTGCAGAAGACGGACCAGTACAGCCTCTCTTCCTCCGACATTTCCATGATCTGCACGGCCTCGGCCCTGCACGACATCGGGAAGATCTCCATCGACGAAAAAATCCTCAACAAGCCCGGCCGCTTCACCGACGAGGAGTTCGCCATCATGAAAACCCACTCCATGGCCGGCGCGGAGATGCTGGAGAATCTCCCCATCCATCAGGACGACCCCCTGGTAAAGGTGGCCTATGACATCTGCCGCTGGCACCACGAGCGCTGGGACGGCCGGGGCTATCCCGACGGCCTCCAGGGGGATGAGATCCCCATTGCCGCCCAGATCGTGGCCCTGGCGGACGTGTACGACGCCCTGACCTCCAAGCGCTGCTACAAGGACTCCTTCTCCCATGAGAAGGCGGTGGAGATGATTCTGGCCGGCCAGTGCGGCGCCTTCAACCCCCTTTTGATGGAGTGCCTCCAGGAGCTGGCCCCGGACCTTCCCACGCTGATGAGCGACAGCAACTCCGTGGCCCAGCGGGACCGGCGGGAGATGCGGAACGTGGCCCAGGAGATGCGCCGGCACGAGGAGCTCACCGCCTCCGAGCGGACCCTCCAGCTTTTGGAGCACGAGCGGATGAAGTACAGCTTCTTTGCCGACATGAGCAAGGAGATTCAGTTCGAGTTCACCGTCTCGCCGCCCATGATCACCCTCTCCAACTGGGGCGCCGAGCACCTGGGGCTGGACGAGATCATCATGGACCCCATGCACCAGCCCGACGCGCAGAGCGTCATGGAGGCCGTGGACTTCCAGAACCTGACCGACGCCCTGCGGAGCACCAGCCCGGAGCTTCCCGTGGTCACCTACGACTGCAAGCTGAACTACAAGGGCGCCTGGCGCTGGACCCAGATCGTGGCCCGGGCCACCTGGTCCAGCGACGAGCCCCCCCGCTACACCGGCGCCATCGGCAAGGCCATCGACATCCACGACTCCCGGATGAAGCTGAACGCCCTGGAGCGCATGGCCTCCCACGATTCCCTCACCGGCCTTTTGAACCACTCCTACGCCAAGAAGCGCATCTTGGAGCGGATCGAAACCCGCCCCGCCGCTTCCTACGCCCTGGTCATTTTCGACCTGGACCACTTTAAGACCGCCAACGACACCTACGGCCATTCCTTCGGGGACCAGGTCCTGATTTACCTGGCGGAAAAGCTCCGGCAGTGCATCCGGGGGGGCGACATCGCCGCCCGGGCCGGGGGAGACGAGTTCCTGATCTTTCTCGAGTACAAGGACGACGTGGAGGTGGTCATCTCCCGCATCTTCCAGTCCCTCTGCGGACAGTATGAGCACTTCCCCATCTCCGTCAGCATGGGCGTCGCCCTGACGACCGCCGTCCCCGGCGGGTACGACGCGCTGTTCCACGCGGCGGACGCGGCCCTTTACACCGTCAAGCGCAGTGAGCGGGGCCATTACCGGTTCTACGACGAGACGATGCGCCAGACCCTCTCCGTCATCTCCCCCATCGAGGACGGAGAGGCCCCCCACGAGGACGCTTAAAGATATAGAAGGAGGAGCATTCACATGACTTTGCAGGAGTGTTACGCCGCCATGGGCGGCAATTATGAGGACGCCATCGGCCGTCTGCGCAGCGAGCGGCTGGTGCAGAAATTTGTGCTGAAGTTCCTGGACGACGGCAGCTATGCGCTTCTCTGCCGCTCCCTGGAGGAGAAGAACTACGAGGAGGCCTTCCGGGCCGCCCACACCATCAAGGGCGTGTGCCAGAACCTGAGCATCGACCGGCTTCAGGGCTCCAGCGGCCGCCTGTGCGAGGCCCTGCGGGGCGGCTACACGCCGGAAGCCGACGCTCTGGCGGAGGAGGTGCAGGCGGATTACGCCCAGACCGTGGCCGCCATCCAGACCTTCCAGAAAGCGAGCATGGGATGAAAAAGCTTCCGAACAGCGCCACCCGCTTCCTCACCGTCAGCCTGGCGCTGGTTCTCCTGCTGACGGTGTGCATCTTCTCCTTCCTGGCCTTTTTCATGTCCCGGAAGAGCGCCAACACCATCAGCGACGTGGGCAGCGTCTACATGGTCGGCATGGGCGAAAAGGTCACCCAGCACTTCGCCACCACCATCGAGCTCCGCCTCTCCCAGGTGGAATCCCTGGTGGAGAGCTTTCACCCGGAGGACGCTCCCGCCGGCGAGCTGCGGGATTCGCTGGCCGTCAGCGCCCAAATCCGGGGCTTCGAGTCCCTGGCCTTTTATTCCCCCACCGGCGAGTTCGACATGATCTACGGCGACGAGCCCGTTCTGGCCGACCCGGAGCCCTTCCTGGCCTCCATGAACAACGGGGACAAAAAGGTGGCTGTGGCCAGCACCGACCACGGGGAGAAGGACATCGTCCTGGGCGTTTCCGCCGAGTACCGCATGTCCGGCGGGGAGACCGCCACCGCCCTGGTGGCCAGCCTCCCCGCCAGCTACATTGCCGACACCCTCTCCCTTTACAGCGAGAACACGCTGGTCTATTCCCACATCATCCGCCGGGACGGCACCTTTGTCATCCGCAGCGGCGACGCCTTCCGGGAAAACTACTTTGACCGCATCCAGGCCCTCTTTGAAGAACAGGGAGAAAACGGGGCGCAGTACATCCAGGAGCTGGAGGCCGCCATGGACACCGGGGAGGACTACACCGCCCTCCTCACCTTCGGCAGTGAGCGGCGGCACCTGCAGTGCAATAAGCTCCCCTACTCCGAGTGGTTCCTCATCACCGTGCTGCCTTACGGCCAGCTGGACGAATCCGTCAGCGACCTCAGCCGCACCTGGCTGTATATGGCCTTTCTGGGCTGCGCCGTCGTGCTGACGGCCCTGTTCCTGGTGTTTCTGCAGTACTCCCGGCTCCTCCGGGAACAGATGGCGGAGCTGGAGCAGGCCCGGAGGGAGGCCGTCCACGCCAACAAGGCCAAGAGCGAATTCCTCTCCAACATGTCCCACGACATCCGGACCCCCATGAACGCCATCGTGGGAATGACGGCCATTGCCTCGGCCAACATAGACGACAAGCAGCAGGTCCAGAACTGCCTGAAAAAGATCACCCTCTCCAGCCGCCACCTCCTGGGGCTTATCAACGACGTGCTGGATATGAGCAAGATCGAAAGCGGCAAGCTGACGCTGAACATGGACCAGGTCTCCCTCCGGGAGGTGATGGACAGCATCGTCAGCATCGCCCAGCCCCAGGTTCGCTCCAAGCACCAGCAGTTCGACGTGTTCATTCACGACATCTCCACGGAGAACGTCTGCTGCGACAGCGTGCGGCTGAACCAGGTTCTGCTGAACATCCTGGGCAACGCCCTGAAATTCACGCCGGAGGGCGGGCTGATTCAGGTTTCCCTCTATGAGGAGAGCTCCCCCAGGGGGGAGGACTACGTCCGGACTCACATCACCGTCAAGGACAACGGCATCGGCATGACCCCGGAGTTCAAGGCGAAAATCTTCGAGTCCTTCGTCCGGGAGGACAGCGCCCGGGTCCGCCGGACCGAGGGCTCCGGTCTGGGCATGGCCATCACCAAATACGTTGTGGACACCATGGGCGGCACTATCACGGTGGAAAGCGAGCTGGGCAAGGGCAGCGAGTTCCACGTCACCCTGGATCTCCAGCGGGCCGAGACTCCGGAGGAGGAGATGATTCTTCCCGAGTGGAACATCCTGGTGGTGGACGACGACCAGCAGCTCTGCGAGAGCACCACCGCCTCCCTGAAATCCATCGGCGTCAAGGCGGACTGGGCCCTGAACGCGGAAAAGGCCCTGGATATGCTGGACCACCGGGCCAAAATCCAGGACAGCTATCACATCATCCTTCTGGACTGGAAGCTGCCGGACATGGACGGCATCACCGCCGCCAAGGAAATCCGCCGCCGCTTCGGCAGCGACACCCCCATCATGCTGATTTCCGCCTATGACTGGAGCGAAATCGAAGCGGAGGCCAAGGACGCCGGCATCACCGGCTTCATCTCCAAGCCCCTGTTCCGCTCCACCCTCTTCTATGGGCTCAAGCCCTTCATCAGCTCCCCGGACGCCGCGGAGGAGACGCACCACGAGGAGAAGTGCGCCGACTTCACCGGCCGCCGCGTCCTCCTCGCGGAGGATAACGACCTAAACTGGGAAATTGCCAACGAGCTCCTCTCCGACCTGGGGCTGGAGCTGGAGTGGGCGGAAAACGGCCGCATCTGCGTGGACAAGTTTGAGAACTCGCCCGTCGGCTTTTACGACGCGGTCCTGATGGATCTCCGCATGCCGGTGATGACGGGCTACGAGGCCACGGAGGCTATCCGGAACCTGGACAGGCCGGACAAGGACATTCCCATCATCGCCATGACTGCGGACGCCTTCTCCGAGGATATCAAGAAGTGTCTGGACGCGGGGATGAACGCCCACGTGGCCAAGCCCATCGACATTCGGGAGGTTTCCCGCCTGCTGGAAAAATTCATCAGCGAACGCAATTGACGCGGCGGAAAGGCGGCGGGGAAGCTTCCCCGCCGCCTTGGCAATTCCCTTATTCAGCACTCCGCCGTCTCTCCGGAGGACTCCGGGGCCTCCGGAGCCTCTCCGCCGGAGGGGGCGGAACCGCCCTCCTGTTCCTCCTCCTTCAAAACGGACTCCCACTCCTTGGGCTTCTCCTTGGGCTGGCGGCAGGCCAGGGCCAGCTTATAGCCGTCCGGGTCGCACTCCATCAAATACCGCTCGTCCTGGGGCGGCACCTTGTCTCCCTTCATGATGCGGGAGGCAATTTTCTGGCACCGTTCCATCTTCTTAAGGGCTTCCCGCATGGCGTCCAGCTCGCCGTTCCCCTTCTGCTTGGCCTCCAGCAGCTTCCGCTGCTTCTCCAGGTCCTGGCGGTTGAGCTCCTCAAGGAAGGACAGCGCCTGCCGGGACCAGGACAGCTTGTCGGTCCTCGTTTTCCGCGGGGCGCTTTTCCCCGCCGCCTGGGGCTGCTTCTCCGTTTGGGGCGCGGCCTTCGCAGTCTGCACGGCCCGCCGCTGCCGCCCGCTGACACTGAGTTCCATGGTCCTTCCTCCTTTATCCGCCCCGTGCGGGGCTTGACAATTCCCCTCATCCGGGGTATACTTTTGATAAAGGCGCCGCGGAGCGGCTGGCCCGCGTTTACTGGCTTCTATTCAGCAATAGAAACCGTCACCTGCCGGGGTGGCGGTTTCTGCTTTTCACAATGATCGTGACCGTGAAGGACCCGATATGTAATGTGATCCGCATGCAGCCTCACCCCCTTTCGGAGGATATGGCCAACCGCTCCGCCCTTTGGCGCCTTATGTTTACCATAACATAGAATCCGGCAAAAAACAATCCCTTTTCCTTGTGAAATCTCCCACTTCCCTTTCCTCCCGGAGTATGATATTATCTTCCTGTCCAAAATAAGTCATACCTTTATGTTCCTTCCGGCCGGAGGGAACCCGCGCCCTGTTTTGCGGCTGCCGCCATCCCCGGCGGTGGGCAAAACGGCTCAGATTCTATCATACAAAGGAGGGCCCTGCCATGCACGTTCCGTCCGACATTGAAATCGCCCAGTCCTGCCAGATGCGCCCCATCACGGAGATCGCCGCCGCCGCCGGGGTGGACCCCCAGTACCTGGAGCTCTACGGCAATTACAAGGCCAAGGTGGACCCCCGCCTCCTTAAGGAGAGCCGGCGGGGCGACGGGAAACTGATTCTCGTCACCGCCATCAACCCCACTCCCGCCGGAGAGGGCAAAACCACCACCACCGTGGGCCTGGCCGACGCCCTCCGCCGCCTGGGGAAGAACACGCTGGTGGCCCTGCGGGAGCCCTCCCTGGGCCCCGTCTTCGGCGTGAAGGGCGGCGCCGCCGGGGGCGGCTATGCCCAGGTGGTGCCCATGGAGGACATCAACCTCCACTTCACCGGGGACTTCCACGCCATCGGCGCGGCCAACAACCTCTGCGCCGCCATGCTGGACAACCACATCCAGCAGGGGAACGCCCTGGGAATCGACGTGAAAAAAATCACCTGGAAGCGCTGTGTGGACATGAACGACCGGCAGCTTCGGAACATTGTGGACGGCCTGGGGGGCCGGATGCAGGGCGTTCCCCGGGAGGACGGCTTCGACATCACCGTGGCCAGCGAGATCATGGCGGTCCTCTGCCTCTCCTCCGGCATCCTGGACCTGAAAGAGCGCCTTGGCCGGATGGTGGTGGCCTACACCTACGACGGAAAGCCCGTCACCGCCCACGACCTGAAGGCCGAGGGGGCCATGGCGGCCCTCCTCAAGGACGCGCTGAAGCCCAACCTGGTCCAGACCCTGGAGGGCACCCCCGCCTTCATCCACGGCGGGCCCTTCGCCAACATCGCCCACGGCTGCAACTCCGTCATGGCTACCCGCTTGGCCCTGCGCCTGGCGGACTACGCCGTCACGGAGGCGGGCTTCGGCGCGGACCTGGGGGCGGAGAAGTTCCTGGACATCAAGTGCCGCCTGGCGGGGCTCCGGCCCAGCGCCGTCGTCGTGGTGGCCACGGTCCGGGCGCTGAAGAACCACGGCGGCGTCCCCAAGGCGGAGCTGAACGCCGAGAACCTGGAGGCCCTGGAGAAGGGGCTTCCCAACCTGCTCCAGCATGTGGACAACATCAAAAACGTCTACGGCCTGCCCTGTGTGGTAGCGATCAACGCCTTCCCCACGGACACCGCCGCCGAGCTCAAGCTGGTGGAGGACAGGTGTAAGGCCCTGGGCGTCAACGCGGCCTTAAGCGAGGTCTGGGCCAAGGGCGGCGAGGGCGGCACGGCCCTGGCCGAGGAGGTTCTGCGCCTCTGCGGGGAGCCGGGTGACTTCCGGTTTGCCTACGACACGGAAGACACAATTGAAAACAAGATCAACGCCATTGCGAAAAAGGTTTACCACGCCGACAGGGCCGTCCTGACCCCCGCCGCCAGGAAGCAGCTCACGGAGCTGGAGGCCCTGGGCTTTGGCGGGCTCCCCGTCTGCATGGCCAAGACCCAGTACAGCTTTTCCGATGACCCGGCCCTGCTGGGGGCTCCCCAGGGCTTCACCATCACCGTCCGCAATCTGAAAGTCAGCGCCGGGGCGGGCTTCCTGGTGGCCCTGACGGGGGACATCATGACCATGCCGGGCCTGCCCAAGGTCCCCGCCGCCGAGAAAATCGACGTGGACGAAAACGGCAAGATTACAGGTTTGTTTTAAGTCACTTTTTTCGAGAAAAAAGTAACCAAAAAAGCTTTCACTCGCTCCGGCAGTCCGGCAATTATCCAGGCCGGAGCGACGGCAACGAAAGAGGGGTGGAATATTGAGCTATCTTTCCCCTAAGGAATTTTTAGAGCGCTACGCCGCCGGAGGGACGGCGAAAACCCAAAAGCCCGCCGGGAAGCTCCTGGCCCTCTCCGTCCTGGCCGGGGCCCTCATCTCCCTGGGCTGCGCCGCCACCAACACGGCGGTCCACGGCATGGAGAACGTCGGCCTCGCCCGGACGGTTTCCGGCCTCCTGTTCCCCTTCGGCCTGTGCATGGTCCTCGTCACCGGGGCGGAGCTCTTCACCGGGAACAGCCTCCTGGCCCTCTCCCTGCTGGAGCGCAGGTGCACCCTTCCCGGCCTTTTGCGGAACTGGTGCCTGGTCTACCTGGGGAACTTCCTGGGGGCCCTGCTGGTCGCGGCGGGCTGCGTGTGGTTCGGCCAGCTGAACTACTCCGCCGGGGGGCTGGCGGTCTACACCATCCGCCTGGCCGCCGGGAAGTGCGGAATTTCCTTCCTGAACGGCTTCGGCCTGGGGATTTTCTGCAACGTCCTGGTGTGCCTGGGGGTCCTGCTGGCCCTCTCGGCCACGGACGGGGCGGGGCGGCTCATGGGGGCCTTCATTCCGGTCAGCTACTTCGTCCTCTGCGGCTTCGAGCACTGCGTGGCGAACATGTACTACATCGCCGCCGGGCTGCTGGCGATGCGGAATCCCCAGTACCTCCAGCTGGCCCGGGAGGCCGGGGTGGACCTCTCCGCCCTGACGGTCCCCAATTTCCTCCTGGGCAACCTCCTCCCCGTCACCCTGGGGAACGTCCTGGGTGGCGCGGGACTGGCGGTCCTGCTCTGGTACGCGCATTTAAAGAAGGACTGAACGAACACCGAGCCGGGAGGCGACGCCTCCCGGCTCGGTGCATTTCGGGTCTGTTCACATAAACCAAATGTGTGTGCGGGTTTCCGAGCAAAATTTGCCGGAAAGACGTGCGTTTGGGCTTATGGGAACAGGCCCTAGAGCAGTTCTCTAAAATAATGAGAAAAAAGGAAGCGAGGGCGGGAATTGCAGGGCAAGGCGGAGGACGCAGGCGGGCTGGCGCCCGTCAAGGACGACAACGCGGCCATGCAATTTCCGAACCGCTGAACTTTTCTCAGTATTTTTGAGAAGTGCTCTAGTTGTAGGAAGAAGACGCGCCCTGCTCCAGCTTCACCCGGGCGATCTCATTCCCTTCCTTATCACGGCCCACCACCTGGGGCAGTCTGTAGTCGGCGGCGTTGGCGTTTGTATAGGAACAGAGGAAGTACCGCCGCCCGTCCTCCTCAATCCATTCCCCGGTCTTGGAGGCAATCCACATGTCCGAGTCCGCATCGCCCGCAATGGTCCATTGGACGTTCAGCTCGGTGATGTCCGGGTCGTCCACCCTGCCGAAAACGTAGATCACCGACCTCGCCCCCCAGTTCAAAAACCATGTACCGCCGTGGATCGGGGACTCTTCCGTACAGTCCACCACCCTGCCGAAGCCACTCATCCAGCCATACAGCGTCAGGCGGGCCCCGCTGAGCATGACGATGTTTTCACTCTTAGTCAGATAGGCCACAAAGTCCCAGTGGAAGCTCGGGTCCCAGTCCCGCCGGACCACCTCAGTCCGTCCTGTGCCCATCAGCTCCTCGTTATGGCGGACGGCCTGGATGGGGAACAGGAGGCCCACCACAAAAATCCGGTTCACCAGGAACAGCGCGGCCGCTGCGATAAGGACCCGCCGCAGGGCCCGCCTCTTTCGGGAGAGCGTTTTTGTCTTCTTCATAGCGTTCCCTCTCCTCCCGGCAGGGGCACCTCCAGCCGGATAGTCTCCCCAATGGCCCGGCACTCCCAGACCACATAGGTGTCGCCCGGCTCCACCGAAGTCCATCGGGCAACACATGCCGCCCCGTAGCTCCCCGTGCCCCCGCTGCCGTTTCCCGTCGCCTCGCCCCGCTGGTTAAAAAGACGGCTCCTGGCGTTCAGGTCCCCCGCCACAATGCCGAAGGGCAGCCGGTCATACATGCAGGCCAGCACCATGGCCGTCCGCCGGCCCTCCTTTTCCCCCACGGACACCCGGTAGATCCTCAGCACATCGTTTCCCACTTCCGCCCGGATGTCCAGGTCCTCCGTGGCCTCCACGTTCTTCAGCTTGTCGGCGGCAATTGTCGTGGGCGGGCTGATCCTGACCGCCAGGCTGTCCCAGGCGTTGGACAGCAGCCCAATCCCAAGCAGCGCCTGAATACACACCACCGCCGTCAAAACCACCGCCGCCCGGCCCAGCCACAGCCAGCCCTTTCCCCGGTACTGCCTGGCCATCTCCCGGCCGATCTCCGCCGGGTTCCCCATGGCCTCCAGGCACCGCTCTTCCGCCCTTGCCGCCTCCCAGCCCCGTTCCAGCATGGGCTCCATCCGGTCCTCCAGATGCTCCTCCAGCTCCCGCAGAACGGCCTCCCGCTCCTCCGCCGTCAGCCGCCCCAGGGGCGCCAGCACCTGGTCCAAAAACTCCCGCCGGGTCATACCGGCTCCACCCCCGCGCCGCCCCGGAGCACGGCGTCCACCGCCCCGGCGTAGCGCTTCCAGCTCCGCTCCTCCTCCCGAAGGGCCTCCCGGCCCTTCCGGGTCAGGTGATAATACTTCCGCTCCCGCCCCGTGGGGGCCTCCTTCCGATAGGCCTCCACAAAGCCCTCCTGCTCCAGCCCGTGGAGAACGGGGTACAGCGTTCCCTCCTTCATGTCGAACACATGGTTGGACCGCCGGGCCAGCTCGATGATCATCTGATAGCCGTACATGTCCTCCCCTCCCAATAAAGACAGCGCCAGCAGGCGGGTGTGCTCCATGGCCTTCTTCTTCATAAGCGGCCTCCTTTATACCTAGAATTTCTATGCTTATTATACATAGTATCACGAGGTATGTCAAGCCCCTGTGGGCACAAACCGTTCTCCGGGTTTGGAAAAAACTCTGTCCTTCTCCCGAGATCTGTGCTATAATCTCCCCATGAACGAAAACGCTATGAAACTATCCCGGCTCCCCCCTCCGCTGCTGGCATGGTACCGGGGGAACGCCAGGGACCTCCCCTGGCGAAGCACACAGGACCCCTACCGGATATGGGTTTCGGAGATCATGCTCCAGCAGACCCGTGTGGCGGCGGTGCTGGGCTACTACGCCCGGTTTTTGGAGTCCTTCCCCACGGTGGAGGCCCTGGCCTCCGCCCCCGAGGAAGCGCTGATGAAGCTCTGGGAGGGCCTGGGCTATTACAGCCGGGCCCGGAACCTCCAGCGGGCGGCCCGGCTGGTGGCGGACCGGGGCGGCTTCCCCGACACGTATGCGGGCCTCCTGAAGCTCCCCGGCATCGGGGACTACACCGCCGCCGCCATCGCCTCCGCGGCCTTTGCCCGGCGGGAGGCCGCCGTGGACGGCAACGTCCTCCGGGTCGTCACCCGCCTGACGGACGACCACAGCGACATTGCCGCCCCCCGGACGAAACAGAACATCCGCGCCCGGGTCCAGGAGATCTTCCCGGAGGCGGAGGCGGACGTGCGGATCTTCAACCAGTCCCTCATGGAGCTGGGGGCCACGGTCTGCGTGCCGGGCGGCCCGCCGAAATGCCTCCTCTGTCCCGTCCGGGAGCTCTGCCTGGGCCGGGAGCGGGGCACGGCGGAGCGCCTGCCCGTCAAGGCCCCGCAGAAATCCCGCCGGGTGGAGGAAAAGACCGTCTTCCTCCTCCTCCGGGAGGGGGAGGCCGCCCTGCGGAAGCGCCCGGCCTCCGGCCTGCTGGCGGGGCTGTGGGAGTTCCCCAACGTGGAAGGGGCCCTGGACGAGCCCGCCGCCGCGGCCGCGGTCCGGGCCTGGGGCCTGGCGCCCAGGGCCTGGCGAAACCGCCTGACGGCCAGGCACATCTTCAGCCATGCGGAATGGCACATGACCTGCTACACCCTGGAGGTCCGGGGCCGGGGGCCGGAGGGCTTCGTCTGGGTGGACAATCTGGAACAGCACGCCGTGCCCGCGGCCTTCGCCCGCTGCCGGGAGGAGGCGGAGCGGGCGCTGGGAGAACAGGAGAACGAGCATGGCATTTTGGAAGAAGAGCGAGGACCCCTGGGACCAAAAGCCGGAAAAACGCCGGGAACCCAGGGAGGAGAAGGCTCCGCAAGCAAATCCCCTTGACAGCCTGAAGCAGTGGAACGAGGGCCGCAGGGCCAGGGCCAAGGAAAAGGAGGAGGCCAGGCGCCTCCCCCCGGAGCCCTGCCCCTGGTGCGGCAGGGAGATGGAGCAGGGCTTTTTAACGGGCGGGCGGGACGCTGTCCGCTGGTATCCCGGCGTCTACAAGTTTGACCCCATCCGGGGCCTGGACGCCATCAATCGAATCGACGTGCTGGACGAGGGCGGCATCTGGGGCGGCTTTTATAAGACCGCCTGGCTCTGCCGGGACTGCAAGAAAGCGGTCTTCGACATGCCGGAGCCATATACGGATGATCCCTTCGCCCCCCAGGCGGAGAAGGAAGAAACAAAAGAGGAGGAAGAGAGCGCGGAATAATCTGTCGGATTCGATCGCTCTTTGTATATTTATGGCGAAATTATACTTTAAGTACGGGGCCATGGGCTCCAGCAAGTCCGCCAACGCCCTGATGGCCCGCTTCAACTACGAGGAGCGGGGCCAGAAGGCCCTGATGGTGAAGCCCCGGATGGACTCCCGGGACGGGGATCACATGGTCTACTCCCGCATCGGCCTGAAATACCCCTGCGTCTACTTCGACGAGATGCAGAAGATGTCCGTCATGGAGCTTCAGCAGAACGCCTGCATCATCGTGGACGAGGCCCAGTTTTTGACGAAGGAGGAGGTCATGTACCTGGTGGACGTGGTGGACCAGCAGGACATTCCCGTCATGTGCTACGGGCTCCGCTCCGACTTCAAGGGGGACCTCTTTCCCGGGAGCCACGCCCTGCTGATCATGGCGGACAAGATCGAGGAGGTCAAGACCATCTGCTGGTGCGGCAAAAAGGCCACCTTCAACGCCCGCTTCGACAGGCACGGCCATGTGCTGAAGGAGGGGAAACAGGTGGTCCTGGGGGCCAACGACCAGTATATCGGCCTCTGCCGCCGCCACTGGATGGAGGGCAACCTCGGCCCGGACTTCGACGTGGGGGTCCTATGACCTGCACGCTGTGCCCCCGGAGCTGCCGGGCGGAGCGGACGCCGGACCGCCCCGGCGGCGTGTGCGGCATGCCCTCCCTCCCCGTGGTGGCCCGGGCCATGCTCCACCGGTGGGAGGAGCCCTGCCTGGTGGGGGAGCATGGAGCCGGGGCCGTCTTCTTCTCCGGCTGCAATCTCCGTTGCGGCTACTGCCAGAACAAGCCCATCTCCCAGGGCGGCGTGGGGAAGCCCGTCTCCGTCTCCCGCCTCCGGGAGATTTTCCGGGAGCTCACCGCCCGGGGCGCGGCCTGCCTGGATCTGGTGACTCCCACCCACTTCGCCCCTGCCGTCCTGAAGGCCCTGGGAGAGGAGCCCTGGCCCGTCCCGGTGGTCTGGAACTGCGGCGGGTACGAAAGCGTATCCACTTTACAGCAGCTGGAGGGCAAGGTCCAGGTCTACCTGCCCGACCTGAAATACGCCCTGCCGGGCCCCGCCGGGCGGTATTCCGCCGCCCCGGATTATTTTGACCGCGCCGCCCCGGCGATTTTGGAGATGTTCCGCCAGACGGGGCCTTACCGGATGGAACACGGACTTCTGAAGTCCGGCGTGCTGATCCGCCATCTCCTCCTCCCCGGGGAGCTGGAGAACACCCGCCGCTGTCTCGACTGGGTTGCGAGGACCTTCCGCCCCGGAGACGTGCTCTTCTCCCTCATGAGCCAGTACACCCCCCAGCCGGGGGCCGAAGGGAATCTCCGCCGCCATGTGACCCGGGCGGAGTACCGGGCGGCGGCGGAGTACATGGCAAACTGCGGCATTGCAGACGGCTACACCCAGGAGCGCACCTCCGCCAGGGAGGAGTACACCCCGGATTTCGACCTGTCGGGAGTCTGACAAAAAGCCCCGTGAGCCAAGCTCACGGGGCTTTTATGTATCCCTTTTGCAGTAAATTACTCCTCGGGGACGATGGCGCCGTTGGGGCAGGTGTCGCTGCAAGAACCGCAGTCCAGGCAGGCGGCAGCGTCGATGACGTAGGAATCATCGCCCTGGCTGATGGCGCCGGCGGGGCAGGCGTCAGAGCAGGCGCCGCAGCTCACACAGGCAGACGTGATCTTATAGGCCATGGGTAGCACCTCCATTAGAATTGTATCCCCATTGTAGCATACTCTGGGAAAAAAGCAAGAGCTATGTGAAACCCCTGACAAAAAATTTTTGCCGTTTACAATTTGTTTTCACAAACGTCAAAGAAAGTCAAAGATTCCCCCTTGACATTTCCCGGAGAGGTGCTATACTGGCATCATCCAAAACATCAAAGATAGTCAAAGTCAAAGGAGGCGCTCCCATGGGAATTTCCGATTTGATCGCCGGCTTTTTGCAGGACTGCCTGGACGAAACGGGAGACGGCGTGCTGGAGGTCCAGCGGGGGGAGCTGGCCCAGCGGTTCAACTGCGTGCCCAGCCAGATCAACTATGTGATGTCCACCCGCTTCTCCCCCGAGCGGGGCTACATTGTGGAGAGCCGCCGGGGCGGCAACGGGTACATCCGCATCACCCGGGTCCGGGTGGACCGGGAGACGCTTTTGATGCACGTCATCAACTCCCTGGGGAACCGGGTGGACCTGCCCTCGGCCCGGGCCATCCTGGGGAATCTGGCGGAATCCGGCGCGCTGGAGGAATCCCTGGCCCGGACGCTGCTGGCCGCCGTGGGCGACAAGGCCCTGGGGGCCGTGCCCCGGGACCTCCGGGACCAGGTCCGGGCGGACGTCCTGAAAAACGTCCTGATTCTCCAGGTCTAGCGGCTCATAGAATAGAGCGGGCCCCGGTTTCCATTTGTCAGTCAAAAAACATTTGCGATATACAGGAGGTTTTATTATGAAATGCGAACATTGTGGCAAGAATGAAGTCACCTTTGTTTACCAGAGCAACGTCAACGGCCAGGTCACCGAGAAGCACCTGTGCGCCGAGTGCGCCGAGAAGCTGGGCTATACCCAGCGCCTGGCGGCCTACAGCCAGCGGATGACCCGGAACCTCTTCGGCGGCGGGCTGTTCGAGGATTTCTTCACCCCCGTCCCCTCCCTGCTGGGCGGCCTGAGCCGCATGCTGGAGAATCCCTTTGACGACTTCTTCGCCGATATGCCCGCCCTGGGGGCCCCGGCGGAGGCCAAGCAGGAAGCTCCGAAGTCCCAGGACACCCTGCTGGAGCAGGAGGAGCAGAACAAGATCTCCCGAGAGCGGCAACTCAACGCCCTGCGGATGGAGATGCAAAAGGCCGTCAGCGAGGAGAAGTTCGAGCGGGCGGCGGAGCTCCGGGACCAGATCCACAGCATGGAACAGAACTGAAACCAAAGCTTCACGAAAGGAAGTGTACCGCATATGAATGAGAAAAAATTCAGCCCCGGCGCGGAGGAGTCCCTCCGCCTCAGCCAGGAGGCCGCGGGAGAGCTGGGCCACGGCTACGTGGGCACCGAGCACCTGCTTTTGGGGCTCCTCCGGGAGGACCAGGGCGCGGCCCACGACGTGCTTCTGGAGGCCGGGCTCACCGACGACATGATCGTCCAGATTATCAAGCGCAGCGTGGGCGCGGGCCTCCCCGGGGGGAACCCCGCCCAGGGCCTGACTCCCCGGGCCCGCCGGGTGGTAGAAATCGCCGTGGAGGACGCCGTCCGCAGCGGCAGCCCCTATGTGGGCACCGAGCACCTGCTGGCGGGCCTCCTCCGGGAGGGGAACAACATGGCCGTCCGCATTCTCCGCACCGCGGGGGTGGACGCCCGGCCCCTCTACGCCGCCCTGATGCAGAAGCTGAACCAGCGGCCCCAGAGCCGCCAGGGCGCCTCCCCCCGGGAAGACAAGGGCCCCTCCTCCGGCGGAGGCGCCGGCGGGAAGACCCTCCGGGAGTTCACCCGGGACCTGACCGCCGACGCCCGGAACGGCAAGCTGGACCCGGTGGTGGGCCGGGACGACGAGATCCAGCGGGTCATCCAGATTCTCTCCCGCCGGACCAAGAACAACCCCTGCCTCATCGGCGAGCCCGGCGTGGGCAAGACCGCCATCGCCGAGGGCCTGGCCCGGAAGATCGTGATGGGAGACGTACCCGAGGACCTGCTGGACAAGCGCATTCTCTCCCTGGACCTCTCCGGCATGGTGGCCGGGACCAAGTACCGGGGCGAGTTTGAGGAGCGGATCAAGAAGGCCCTGGACGAGGTGAAAAAATCCGGGGACGTGATCCTCTTCATCGACGAGCTCCACACCATCGTGGGGGCGGGGTCCGCCGAAGGGGCCGTGGATGCCGCCAACATCATCAAGCCCGCCCTGGGCCGGGGCGAAATCCGGGTGATCGGGGCCACCACCCTGAACGAGTACCGGAAGTATATCGAAAAGGACGCCGCCCTGGAGCGCCGCTTCCAGCCCGTCCAGGTGGGCGAGCCCAGCCAGGAGGCCAGCCTGGAGATCCTGAAGGGCCTCCGGGAGAAGTATGAGCAGCACCACAAGCTCCAGCTCACCGACGAGGCCCTGGAGGCCGCCGTCTCCCTCTCCGCCCGGTATATCTCCGACCGCTTCCTCCCGGACAAGGCCATCGACCTGATGGACGAGGCCGCCTCCCGGGTCCGCATGGAGCAGGAGGAGATCTCCCCCGAGCTGAAATCCCTGGAGGAGAAGATCGCCGCCCTGGCCAAGGACAAGGAGGCCGCCATCCAGCGGCAGGACTACGAAACCGCCGCCCAGCTCCGGGACATCGAGAGCAACTATCAGGACCAGGTGGAGCAGGAGCGGGAGAAGCGCCGCACCAGCCCCCGGCAGCACCGCCCCGTCACGGCGGAGGACATCGCCGCCGTGGTGGCGGGCTGGACGGGCATCCCCGTCACCCGCCTGACGGAGGACGAGGGCAGCCGCCTCCTCCGGATGGAGGACATCCTCCACCAGCGGGTTGTCGGGCAGGACGAAGCCGTCCAGGCCGTGGCCCGGGCCATCCGCCGGGGCCGGGTGGGGCTGAAGGACCCCAAGCGCCCCACGGGCTCCTTCCTCTTCCTGGGCCCCACGGGCGTGGGGAAAACGGAGCTGTGCAAGTCCCTGGCGGAGGCCATGTTCGGCGACGAGAGCGCCATCATCCGCATCGACATGTCCGAGTATATGGAGCGGCACACGGTGTCCCGCCTCATCGGCTCCCCTCCGGGGTATGTGGGGCACGAGGAGGGCGGCCAGCTCACGGAGCGGGTCCGGCGCAAGCCCTATTCCGTGGTCCTCTTCGACGAGATTGAGAAGGCCCACGAGGACGTGTGGAACATCCTTCTCCAGATCCTGGACGACGGGCGCATCACGGACTCCCAGGGCCGGACGGTGGACTTCAAAAACGCGGTCATCGTCATGACCAGCAACATCGGGGCCAAGAGCCTCACCACCGCCGGGACCCGCCTGGGCTTCAACCACGAGGACACCCCCGCCGACGACGCGGAGCAGAAGTTCCTCCAGGCCCGGGAGACTGTCATGGCGGAGCTCCGCCAGACCTTCCGGCCGGAGTTTTTGAACCGGATCGACGACATCATCGTCTTCCGGGCCCTGACGGAGGCGGACATCCACGAGGTGGCCCGCCGGATGCTGGAGACGGTTTCCGCCCGGATGGAGGCCATGGGCCTGCACTTAAACGCCAGCGACGAGGCCGTGGCCGAGCTGGTCCGGGAGGGCTACGACCCCAAGTACGGCGCCCGGCCCCTCCGCCGCTGCATCCAGAGCAAGGTGGAGGACGCCGTGGCTGAGCGGATGCTGGACGGCACCCTGAAGGAGGGCGACACCGCCGCCCTGACCGTGGAGGACCGCAAGCTCCTGGTGATGAAAGAGGATATCCCCGCCTGAGCAAAGTCAAAGGCCCCGCCGGAACGGCGGGGCCTTGTCCTGCCCTCAAATACTTCTTTACAAACCGGGAAATCAGCGCCCGGCAGGTCACCATGCGGATGCAGGCGTAAAACGCCTCCGCCTCCTCCGTGCCCTGGCCCGCCGTGGTGGCGTTCCGGGCGTCCTCCTCCGTCTCCCAGAGGACGAAGTCCGTCCACGTCTCGTCCTGCACATAGTGCTCCCAGGAGAGAAAGCCCCTGGCCTTGGAGATCACCGCGTCGTGAAGCCGCTGGGTCCGCTCCATGAACTCCTCCGGGGTCACGTTCTTTTTGAGCTTGTAAGAAAAGATCCACGCCGTCTTTGCCATATTCCGGTTCCCTTCCGTATTCCGTCGGCGTGTCAGGGGCCCCCGAGAAAATAGAAGCCCGCAAGGCCCCACAAGGCCAGATCGGCGACACCCACCAGGATTAGCAGCACCGTCAGGAACGCCAGCAGGGGGCTGCCCTTCCGCGGGGCCGTATCGGGGCGCGCCGGGGGCGCAGTCAGGGCCGCCGTCAAAACCGCCTCCCGGGCCGCCGGGGCTGCCGGGGGAGCTTCCTCTGCGGGAGCCGTCTGTACGGGATTGGTTGTTTCCTCAGCCATCGAAGGTTTTCTCTCCTCTTCCTGAAATTTCTTGCAGAAATTCTACCACAAACGCGCTCCTTTTTCAAGAGCTATCCCCTTAAAACACCGCCCTTGCCTTTTTCTCCAAAAGCGTGTACACTGTCAGGGAACACCATTTCCCCCAAAGGAGGACCCGCCATGCCCTTCACCGCCCTGTCCACCCTGCTGGCCCTGGCCCTGCTGGCCCTGGACCAGTGGGTCAAGCGCCATATCACCCTCACCCTGCCCCTGGGGGAGACACGCCCCCTCCTGCCCGGCCTTGTGGAGCTGAAAACCGTCCACAATTACGGCGCGGCCTGGTCCAGCTTCTCCGGGGCGCGCTGGCTGCTGGTGGCCGCCACCAGCCTCATCGTCCTGGTGATCCTGTCCCTGCTGGTCCGGCGGGTGGTCCGGCATCCCCTGGGCACCCTGGCCTGCTGCCTCATTGTCTCCGGGGGCCTGGGGAACATCCTGGACCGGGTGCGCCTTGGGTACGTGGTGGACATGTTCCACTTCCAGTTTTACGAGCGCTATCCCGTCTTCAACGTGGCGGACGTCTGCATCGTCTCCGGCTGCGTTCTGGGCCTTATCTACTACCAGTGGTTCTATGAAAAGTACGACAAAAGGGAGAAATCCGATGGAAACGCTGACGCTTCATCCCACGGAGGCTGACGCCGGGACCCGGGCGGACGTGTGGCTGGCGGCCCGGCTGGAAAACCTGACCCGGTCCGCCGTCCAGCGCCTTTTGGAGGAGGGCCGGGTTACCCGGAACGGGAAGCCCCTGGCGAAAAACTGCCGGCTTTCCGGAGGGGAGGTCCTGACCGTCTCCCTGCCGGACCCGGAGCCCATTGACGCCCGCCCCCAGGACATCCCCCTGGACGTGGTCTTCGAGGACGGGGACGTCATCGTGGTGAACAAGCCCAAGGGGCTGGTGGTCCACCCCGCCCCCGGCCACCCGGACGGCACCCTGGTCAACGCCCTGCTCTATCACTGCGGCGGGAGCCTCTCCGGCGTGGGCGGGGCCCTGCGCCCCGGCATCGTCCACCGCATCGACCGGGACACCTCCGGCTTGATCATCGCCGCCAAGAACGACTTTGCCCACCTCCGCCTCGCCGCCCAGCTCCAGGACCACAGCCTGGCCCGGACCTATGAGTGCATCGTCGTGGGGGGGCTGCGGGAGGACGCCGGAACCGTGGACGCCCCCATCGGCCGCCACCCGTCGGACCGGAAACGGATGGCCGTGGTTCCCGGCGGCCGTCCCGCCGTCACCCATTGGGAGGTGCTGGCCCGCTTCCCCGGCCGCACCCACCTCCGCTGCCGCCTGGAAACCGGGCGGACCCATCAGATCCGGGTCCACATGGCCTCCCTGGGCCATCCGGTCTTGGGGGACCCGGTGTACGGAAAGGCCGTCCCCGGCCTTCAGGGCCAGTGCCTGCACGCCGCGGCCCTGCGCTTCACCCATCCCCGGACGGGGGAGCGGCTGGAGCTCTCCTGCCCCCTGCCGGAGGAATTTCAAGCCCAGCTCCGGAAGCTGGCCGGCCAATGCTGAGGCGGCAGATTTTTCAAAAGAATTGAAAGAAAATTGAAAAAACACCTTGACAAAACGGGAATCTTTTCGTATACTAATCCTTGCCGTTTGACGTGAGCGGCGACCCGGGAGCATAGCTCAGCTGGTTAGAGCATCTGCCTTACAAGCAGGGGGTCACTGGTTCGAGTCCAGTTGTTCCCACCAGCTTTTCCCGTTCCCGTTTCACGTTTTGCAGATGGCCCGGTAGTTCAGTTGGTTAGAACGCTAGCCTGTCACGCTAGAGGTCGACGGTTCGAGCCCGTTCCGGGTCGCCACCTGCCCAGATAGCTCAGTTGGTAGAGCAGTGGACTGAAAATCCACGTGTCGCTGGTTCGATTCCGGCTCTGGGCACCATTTATGCGGGCACTGCGCAGTCGTCGGCGGCTTGCCGCCTTACGAATGCGGCGTGCCCCACATGCGGGCATAGCTCATCTGGTAGAGCGCCACCTTGCCAAGGTGGAGGTAGCGAG